>CAZLFA010000025.1:0-48169 GCA_964558665.1 uncultured Syntrophaceae bacterium | reverse complement strand
CAAAAAGGCTTTCCGCGGCTCAGAATATTTTTCACAAGAAAAATATTTGATTCGCTGCTTGAAAACCCCTTTGACCAGGATAATATTCACTTATACAGGTGCCTATACGTTCTATTGCGTACTCCGGGTTTATACCACATTGAACTTTTTTTTTAAATTCATGTTACAGCCAGCTTCTCAGGAGATCGGCAAACTTTTTGGAATCCGCGACAGCCAGTTGCTTAACGAATTCGGCTTCAGTGACCGCTTTCTCATCTGCCTGCACTGCCTGACCAGCCATGGGCAATTCGGCCGTTTTCGCTTCTGCCGTTCCATATATAGCCGCCGGCGTCATCCCGGCAGGCAGACGTCCGGTTTCTGTTTCCAGAGAAACGGGTGCGGCGGAGAGAGATCGCACCAATGGTTTGATGACAAATATGAAGACTAGAAACATGGCGGCCACAATTGCCGCATATTTGATGATCGGCGACAGGGTCATGGTAACAGAGACAATCTTATCCTGCCAACCGGAAGCGGCCAGTTCCGTATCCTTTTGGAACGGCATGTTGGTCACCGATACCTGGTCGCCCCTTGTTGTGTTGAAACCCGCGGACTTTCGTACTATTTCTTCCAGGGCATCCAGATCTTTCTTCTCTCTCGGCTGATATGTTTCAGTGCCCTTTTGATCCTTGGTGTAGACACCGTCAACCAGAACGGCTATCGACAATTTCTTGACCTCTCCAACCGGCATGATCGTCTTGCTGACAACCTTGTTTATCTCATAATTGATAAGTTCGTCGGTCTTTTCCTCCTGGGTGTTTCCGCCGGTGCCGGCCGCAGGAGAGGTTGACTTCTCAGCCTGCTTCTGAGTGCTCCTGACTACAGGAGACTCGGGGTCATAGGTTTCTTCCGTCTTCTCGGTTACTCTGAAATCGATATCCGCGGCAACGCGGACAACCGCTTTACCCTGGCCCACTACATTTTCGAGCATGGACTTGATCTGACCCGCCAGTTCCTTTTCAATATTTCTCTGATATTCTATCTGGGAAGTAGAAAGATTGGCCAGTTTTGACCCGCTCTGATTCTTGGACAGAATGTTTCCCTGGCTGTCGACAACCATGACGTCCTCCGGGTTGAGGCCCTCCACACTGCTGGCTACCAGATGAGCAATACCCTCTATCTGGGGTTGTCTCAATGTCCGGCCTGATTTCAGACGGATGGCAACGGACGCGGTAGGTTTTTTCTGCTGTTCCACAAACAATGATTCTTTTGGAAGTACAATATGAACCCGCGTACTCTGGATCTCATCAAGACTGCTTATCGTCCTCGCCAGTTCGCCCTGCAAAGCCCTTCTGTAATTAAGCTGCTGCTCAAATTCGGTTGCCCCCATCATCTTTTTATCGAAAATTTCAAACCCGACACCGCCCCCCTGCGGCAAACCCGCACCGGCCATCTCCAGTCTCGTTTCTGCAACCTTATCCGCAGGAACAGATATTGTAGTTCCCGATGCGGAAATCTGATAGGGTACTTTCCTCTCCTGAAGTTTGGCGATAATATTGGATGCATCATCGCTTGATAAATTGGAAAAAAGCACTCTGTAGTCAACCTGCCCTGTATAATAAATGACGCCCACAATGCCCAGGACGGTTACAAGAACCACGATGGCCATCGACATCTTCTTTGCCGGCGGCATCTGGTTGAAATTAGACCATGCATTTGTAAAAAATTGCAGAATAGGGTTCATATACCTTCTCGTCTTCCCTTAAAGGTTAAACACTCATGCGCATCACTTCCTGATAAGCATCCACTATCTTGTTTCTTACCTGCATCATCGCCCTGAAGGAGATGTTCGCTTTTTCGAGGGCTATCATCGCCTCGTGGATGCTGCCGGTATTATCGACCTGCACCTTTGAAATGGCATCGTCGGCATTGGATTGGAGCTTGTTGATGTCGGTAATGGCATCCTTCAGAACTGTCCCGAAAGTCTTCGGGATAGACTGCTTTGACTCTGCAGATTTCGATCCCGGAAGTGATGGAGGCGTAAGTTCTCCGGTTCCCTTTATAAATAAGTCGTTCATATCATCCTCACTCTGTCTTTCCTCTTGGCCTTTCAACAGGAAAAGGCATCAAATAATGGCAAATTATTTACCTATATCCAGTGTCTTGACAGCCATATTTTTCGCTGCGTCGAATGCCGTGACACAGGCTTCATAGGACCTGGCCGCTGTAATCATCTCCGTCATTTCCAACACGGCATTTACATTGGGCATAACGACAAAACCGTTTTTATCAGCATCGGGATGTGCGGGATCATAGATTGTCCGCATCTCTTCCTTGCTGTCGACTACTTCCTTGACCTTAACGGTGCTCAACGCATCCTTGAGCTTGGAGTTAAATTTGTCCTTGATCGGCTCGGCGCTGAAGGTGATGATCTTTCTTTTGTATGGACCTCCCTCAGGAGTTTTGGTCGTGTTTACATTCGCCAGATTGCTCGTTACTACATCCATTTTAGCCCGCTGTGCAGCCAGCCCCGAACCTGATATTTTAAAAGATGTGAAAAAATCCATTTTTATTTAGCCTCCTTCAAAACAGTGTCGATACTGCGGAATTTTCTCGCCAGCATTTCAACAGTTGTATTGTACATGAGTTGATTCTCGGCGAGATTTGCCATTTCCACATCCAGTTTTACCCTGTCACCGGTAATTTTTGCTTCATATTCAATATTCCGATCATTTTTTTCCGGCAGATGCCGGCGATTTGTTCTCGATATGACAACCTTCCCGTTTTCATCGATGACATCCTGAGTTTTAGCCAGGGTTATTTTTTTTCCTTCCCCAAGGACCTGTTTCAGGTCTTTTTTAAAATTAAGCTCACTCGGCTTATAATCCGGCGTATCGAGATTTGTTATATTGGAAGCTATAACCTTGTGACGCTTGGCCCTGTAATCGGTCATGATTGAGAGCATATCAATCGTTTTGGAAAATAGTGCATCCATGCGGTTATTCCTTCCTGAAAAAATGCCTTTCAATAAATAAAATGCAAACGACATACCAGAGCACGACAATAATCCCGCAAGAGCCGTCTCGAATAGAAAGCTTTCTTTATCCGTCGCAAAGTTTCCAGGTACCTTACCCTTGATACATCACTCCTGGTCATCCCGCCACTTCCCTTCTAGGTCATACTCGTGCAGCTTGTTCCTCATGGTGCGCACACTTATGCCCAGAATGCGCGAAGCCTTTGTTTTGTTTCCCTGCACCTTGTCCAGTGTCTTGAAGATCAGGTCCTTTTCCATGTCCCGCAGTGTGATCAGCCTGTCCGGAGAGACCGTTTTTTCAGTTCCCGGCAGCTCATCTTCCTTTTGTATCTCTTCCTGTCCTTCCAGACACAGATGATCGGGTTTGACGGTAATTCCTTCATATATAAGCACCGCCCTTTCCATCAGGTTTTCCAGTTCCCTGATGTTTCCCGGCCATGAATATGCAGACAGTGTCTTCAACGCCTCATCCGACAGGACAGGCCTCTTTCTCCCGCTTATCTGACCGTACTTGTCCAAAAAATAATCACATAAAACAGGTATGTCACCTCTCCTTTCCCTGAGAGGCGGAATTTTGACAGGGATGACATTCAAGCGGTAGAAAAGATCACTGCGGAATCTGCTATCTTCGATTGCTTTCTTGATGTCCGTATTGGTTGTCGCGATAATCCTTACATCAATCGGGACGGGCTCCCTGCCTCCCAGCCGGTCTACTTCCGATTCCTGTATAACCCTGAGAAGCTTGGCCTGAAGCTGGATATCCATTTCGCTTATTTCATCCAGAAGCAGTGTGCCGCCATCCGCCTGCTCGAACTTGCCGGCCTTTCTCTGGGCCGCTCCGGTAAAAGCGCCCCGTTCATAGCCGAACATCTCGCTTTCCAGGAGATTGTTGGGAATTGCCGCGCAGTTGACAGCCACGAAAGGCATTTTCCGCCTGTTGCTGTAACGATGAACATAGCGGGCAAACAGTTCCTTTCCCGTACCGCTTTCGCCCTGAATGAGAATGCTTGACTTGCTCTTTGCAACGTTCTTCAGCAGATCCAGCAGAGACATCATATTCACATCCCGGGAAATAATCTCCCGTACAGTATCGTCATGCCTGACTTCGCCTTGTGTGTCACTTTTTTGACTATCGCCGTTGGCAGACAGGACACCCTTGACGACCGATTCCAGGTCACTCAGGGAAAACGGCTTCATGATAAACTCGGCAGCCCCTTCCTTCATGGCCTCGACTGCGGTATTAACCGTTCCATATGCGGTAATCAGAATAACGGCCGTCTGCGGGGAGACCTTTTTTACCCCTCTCAGAACGTCAAGACCGCTTATTTTCGGCATGCGCATATCGGTAATGACGGCTTCATACTTGCCTTTCTGGAACATCGACAGCGCCTCTTCCCCGTTTTGAGCCGTCTCCACGCTGTATCCGCAGCTTTCCAAAGACTGGGAAAGAGCTGTCCTCATGGAATAGTCATCATCAACAATCAAAATGCGACTCATTGCGTCTGCCGCCTTTCATCCGGTTTTTTCTGTTTTGCTTTGCTCATGTCCTTGTCCTGAGCCAGGGGCAGGGTTATAATAAATGAAGCGCCGCCGCCGCTTCTGTTTTTAACGCTGATGACGCCTCTGTGCATGTCCAGGATGCCGTGAACAATAGCCAGCCCCAGTCCGGCGCCCTTTTCGCTGGTGCTGAAGAACGGCTCAAAAATCCTTTCCATGTTTTCCCTTGATATGCCTATCCCCGTATCGGATATCCTGATTTCAATCAGGGAGTCAAATCCTCCCGGTTTGGCCGGTTTCACATGCCTGGTGGCCAATTCCAGTGATCCTCCATCCTTCATGGACTGCAGGGCATTCAGGATCAGGTTCAGAAAGACCTGTTTCATCATCTCGGCATCACCCATGACTACCGGCTCAAAATCATCATAAACAACAGAGAGGGATATCCCTTCATGATCGATAAGCTGGCGCGAAAATGCCAGTATCTCCTTTATTACATCATGGATGTTCACCATCTTGAAAAGCGGGCTTCTGTTCCTGGTAAACATCAGGAGGTTGGAAATCTTGTTATCCATGTTTTTTACGGAAGATATAATATGCGAAGCCCAACCGCGCATCTTTTCATCTTTAAGCCCCTTATGCAGCAGTGAGGCAAACAGTTCGATGCTGCCAAGCGGATTGCGTATTTCATGCGCTATGTTGGCGGCCATTTCCCCCATGGCCGTCAGCTTGTCTGTTCTTTTCGCCATCTCCTCCAGCTTTTCAATTCGCGTGATATCGCGGACAATAAACACCGTGCCCGTCACATGCCCGTCTCTGGAGCGAACCGGCGATCCGAACACTTCGAGAACTCTTACGCCGTATTCAATTTTTCTTCCCCTGTCTCCGAAATAGCCTGAATGATCCTCTATCCGGCCGCCGTCCTGTGCAATTTCTCCAAACAGCATACTGATATGCATATTTCTCAACTGAGCCAGCGGCAGTTCAAAAAAGTCCTCGGCACAGCGATTGACAGTTGTGACTTTCCCCTCAAGGTCAGCGACCACAACACCCGTAATCAGACTTTCAAGTATATTCTCCAGATAATTCTTTATGTCTTCCTTATCTGCAACGGCCTTTTCAAGCGCCCTGTTTTTTATCTCCAGTTCCTTGTTGAGCCCTTCAAACTTCTTCTCCAGACTCTCATAGGACTGCTGCAGCTTTCTGGTCGCCTCATTGAAATGTTCGAAAGACTTCTGCAGAAAATTAATATCGTCCATTATATATTCTCTCAACGCCAAAAGACATTCCCGACGCTCGAATGCCTTATTGGTTCTTCAAATATTCGGCGTGCTTTTCCGACCACTTGCCGCTTTCTACCGTATATTCGCCGATTTTTGTCCAGAAGGCGCTGTCTCCGCTTGCCTTTAACTGGGCAAAGGATTTTTCAGCCAGAGGGTAGTTGGATGCCTTCATGGCTTCCTGAGCCACCCGGTAAACAGACCACATCTTGCGATCATCAGCGGTTATGTATTTCATGCCCTTCTCATACATGGCCATGCCTTCATCAAACTTTTTCTCCTTGAACAGACAGTCGCCCAGCCCCATATATGCTCCGGCAATCATCCTTGCAGGATATTTGTTCTCATTTCTGCCCGCCGCATTAATAACCTTTTGATAATTCGCCGAGGCCTGGGAACACATATTCTTTGCTTTCAAGGCGTCTGCATAGTTTTCATAGGCGGACAATGTTTCCTCATTTTCGCCGCTCTTCATCAATGCTTCCTTATAAGACTCAATAGCGCTGTCATATGAGCCTCGATTATACATAATGTCAGCCATTATCGCCTTCGCGGTCCTGTAAGTCTTTGAGTCCTTCTGTTTCGACTGGTTCAAAATTCCGAGCAGCTTCTGTTCCGCTTCCTTGTCGCGCCCCAGCAATTTTTCTATCTCGGCCATGGCGATGATCGTCCTGGTTTCATTCTCAAGCGTTGTTGACATCTTGCTCAGATCGTTGAATACCAGCAGGGCATCGTTGTAGAGCCCTATCATCTTCAGGCTGTCGCCGACCTTAAACAGGGTATCGAAGTCCATGTCCTTCGTCATTTTATAAGAGGCCACACGATAGTAAAGATCCGAAACGGCAACGTGGTCACCTTTGCCGTAACTGTCATTTACCAGATAAAGGGCATTGGCCTTAAAATTTTTCAGGGCTTCGTTCCTGTATGTTCCCTGCGGATACTGGCGAAGCAGTTCCAGGCAGGCTTCAATTGACTCGCGATGTTTGCCGATCTTTGCAAACGCAATGCTTCTTTGATTTAAAATGAGTTCGACGACATCCCTTTCCGGGTTCTTCTTCAACATCAGGCCATAGGCGATGATCGGTTCCTGATAGTTCTCCACCCCCGCCAGATACAGGGGAAGCCTTATGCCCGGCTTCTCCACTCCGAGTGCGGCCATGGCAACCGAAGCTTCCATGGCCTCACGGCTTTCCGGGTATCTTTCTATTATCTGGCTGTATACTTTGAGCGCGGTCGCTTCCTGGTTCATCTCGGCTAAAGAACGGGCCATGGCCAGCATAACGGGTTTCGTCCATGCGTCAGCAGGATACAGGCTTATATAATATGAAAACACGTCCACCGCATCGGCAAATTTCCTGTATCGATACTTATGATAACCGAAGTCGATAATTATATACTTGGGAAGGTCGGACAGGTCGGACCACTTTTTCTGTGCCTGCGTATACCACGTCTCCGCGTTTTCCGGCTGGCTGAGACGATAATAGCAATCGGCAATAATGAAAGTTGCCTTTTTTGCGTGAGCGCCTGCAGGATATTTATTGACATAAACCTGGCTCTTATCGATGGCTTCCTTATATTTTCCGAGCAGGTTCAGAATTTCCGCTGACCTGAAAAGCGCATCCGGAACATACTGAGAATCCGGATACCGCATGGAAAGCCTTTCCAGGGATTGAACGGCCTCATAGTAGAACTTAAGATTCCAGTTGCATTTTGAAAGCCTTTCATAGACCAGATCATTTCCCGGACGGGGATCGGGATAGTCGTTCAGTATCTGCTTGTAATAATCGACTGCGCTGAAATAATCCTGCTTGCCGCGCATTTCACCCAGAAAGAAGAAAGAGTCCGCCAGACGCCGGAGAACATGCTCCCGGAGGACCGGATCCGTCTGCTTCACGGCGTGAAGCTTTTTCAAATTGTTTGCCGCCTTTTCATAAAGGCCGGCATGGAAATCTCTCATTGCCTCGTCGTACAGGGGATTTCCAGCGGGCGCCGGCAAAACGGCAGCCGGTTCCGTTGTTTTTGCCGGCACAGCAGCCACTGACGTTGTGGAAGCCTGCGGCTTGTTTTCAGCAATCTGTTTTTTCTCCTGAGGCGACGGAAGAACTCCGGCGGAGACAGGGAGACCTTTCCCGTTCTCCGCAGCTTTCGCTTTCTTTACATTTTCTGTCGCATCCGGAGGTTTTACGGCTGCTGATGTCGGCTTTTTCCCCGGGGTTTCCTCTTTCTTTTTTTCCGGAGTCGATTTGACCGCTTCCTTTTTGTTTTTGGCGGGCGCGACAGCTTTGTCTTTTTCCTCTGCAGGCTTCTGCCGGCGTTCAATCGATACAAACGAGGCCATACCGCTCTTCTTCAGGGCTTCGGCTGCTTTGGCCGCCTTGTCGCGGCTTTGATAAGAGCCTGCATAAACCCTGTACCATACACCCTTGCCGGGAATTGATACTTTGCGGAAATGGGCGCTGTACCCCTTTTCACGCAGAGACCTTACATCGGATGCGGCACCCTTTTCCGTCTTATATGACGCCGTGTGAACACTGAAAGTCTTTCCGCTTTCCGCGGCCGCAGGAGATGTTCCCACGACAAAGAGAAGCATAGCGGCGGCAACTGCTTTAACAGAAATCAATCTCATGTGATCAATTGCCTGCCAGCCAGGTAATAATCTATTGTGGACATATGAACTTTTTTTCATTATTATCCTTAGCCACATGGGTATACCTCATCAAGTACAACAGACAACTTTATGATGCAAACCACATACCACTATGTCTTTACATCTCTATTTATCTAGTAACCAAAAGGACAAAACGGCTATTAGAGCAGGCTTATGTGGCACATTATTTGCTTCATTTGCATCGAAACAGATTAGTTTCCATCTGGACAGCATCAATACAAAGTTGTCCGCTGTCACAGAAAAGGTCCAGGTTATATGACAGACAAAGAAGTCTTCAAAAATCAAAGAGAATTTTCACGGGTGAGTGTCTTCATACCGGTTGCGATTCGAGTGTTGTCCACCGAGGACCACAACCGGGTGAAATCACGCTTATCCGGAGATGCCGTACTCGCGGGCTTCAAGAAACTGCCAAGCATTGAAGATCAATGTACTGCCGAATGGCTGGCACTTCTTAACAATAAATTGGATACAATCATAAGAATGATGACCTTCGATCATGAAGGCTTTTTTTCGCTTCCTTACATGTCCGTTAACATCGGCGGCGGCGGCATGAGCTTTGATTCATCTACAACTTACAATATTGGAGACATTCTTGAAATCAAAACTCTCCTGAACACGCCGCGGCCGTTAGCGCTTTACCTGTATGGTGAAGTCGTTAATGTCGAACCGCACGAAGGCACCTTTACGATATGCACACAGTTTGTCCTGATGGATGATATAATCAGGGACGAGATTATACGCTTTGTTTTTGAAAAAGAGAGAGAAATCCTGAGAGAAAAGAGGAGGGTTCTTTTTTAACATATGGTTGTTATCATCGGCTGTGTCATAGTAATAACCTGCGTCATCGGCGGCTATCTTCTGGCGCACGGGAACCTTTCCGTCCTGTTCCAGCCCACGGAGTTCCTGATCATCGGCGGTGCTGCTGTCGGCGGTTTCCTCATTGCCAATCCATCCAAGCTGATCAAGGCCGTCATGGGAAAGCTGGCCGGCATGTTTACGGCAAAGACCCGCACCAAGGACGACTACATGGAAGCTCTATTAATGCTGAACGGAATTTTTTATAAAATCCGCCAGCAGGGGCTGGTATCCATCGAATCGGATGTTGATGAGCCGGAAGCAAGCGCGCTTTTCAACGTGTATCCCAATATAATGAGAAATCATCACGCCATCACCCTGGTAACGGATACATTGCGTATGGTCATGTCCACGACGATTGCTTCACATGAACTGGAAGCGCTCATTGATACCGAGCTTGAAGCCCATCATGAGGAAGGCATGGCTCCCTCTCATGCAGTCTCCTTTGTGGCGGACGCCCTTCCCGGCCTCGGGATCGTGGCCGCGGTTCTCGGCGTCGTCCTGACTATGGGCAAGATCGGCGAACCGCCTGAGGTTCTGGGGCATCACATAGGTGCCGCCCTTGTAGGAACCTTTCTCGGCGTCTTGCTCTGTTATGGATTCGTCGGCCCCATGGGCAAAAATCTCGAACACAGCGCCACGGAAGACCTCCAGTTTTTGACGGTTCTCAAAGTTGCTCTTCTGGCCTTCATCGGGGGAGCCGCACCGAAGGTAGCTATAGAATTCGGCAGAAGGGTCATTCCGGCCGATGCAAAGCCTTCATTCCTTGAACTTGAAAACGCCGTCAGGCAGGCGAAGAAATAATGGAAGACCGGCCGATAATTATCAAAAAGATAAAAAAGAAAGGAGGAGGCGCCCATGGCGGCTCCTGGAAAGTAGCCTACGCCGATTTCGTGACAGCCATGATGGCGTTCTTTCTGCTCCTTTGGCTTCTTTCCATGGTATCACCCGAGAAAAAAGCCAGCCTGGCCGAGTATTTCAAGAACTACAGTGTCTTTAAGGAGATGGGTTCATCCATGATGTCGGCAAAGGGGCAGTCCATGGTGGAGACCCAGGTTCAGGTCGTTCAGGGACAGGCCGGCAAAAAGCCAAGAACCGAGCTGATCGATAAACCCAAGAGCACCAGTTTGTCAAAGGAAGAGATCGAAAAAAAGATCAAGGCGTCAATCGGCGAAAAGCTGGAAGCGATCAAGGATCAGATCCTGATTGATGTAGTCGATTCCGGTGTCAGGATCCAGATTGTCGACAAGGAAGGAAGCGAAATGTTCCGCCTCGGTAGCGCTGATCCCACGGAAAGAGCTAAACAGGTGTTAAAGGTCATAGCCGAAAACATAGTAGATCTGCCCAATCGCACTGTCATTGAAGGCCATACGGATTCGGCACCGTTCAGAGGCAGTCAGAACACAAACTGGGAGCTATCAACCAACCGCGCCTCATCCGCAAGACGCGAACTGGAAAATAACGGCCTTGATTCCAATAGAGTTGCCAGGGTTGTAGGCTATGCAGATCAGCAACTGCTTGTTCAGGAAAATCCGCGAGACGCGAGGAACCGCCGGATAAGCATAATACTGCTGGATGAAAACAAGGAATAGGCCGCAGAAATCAATTAATCAGTCGCCGACACTGATATCGACTACAAAAGTACCTTCTTCTATTTCAAAGGGGATAATGATGCTTGGTCCGCCCAGCACATGGGCGATCTGGTGATTTTTACCCGCAACAACCGTCGGTATCGCGGCAACGATGCTATAACCTTCCGCTTCGAGCTTCTGTCTTGCCGACCCTGAAACCATATTCGTCAATTCACCTACCGCATCCTTTATATCGCTGTTGATGGAGGGAATTTCCTCTCCCAGCATATTGGACACAATTTTCAGGATGCTCTTCTCACTGAAGCTCAGTGCCAGAGATCCGCGCGCCGCCCCTGTAAGGCCTATTATTCCGGAGACGTCACCATAGGCTTTGCTGTCTTTTTTCAAATAAGGTTTGCCGGCCTTGGGCTCAATAAAGGCCATAGTCTTTAAAACATTTACCATTCCATCAAGAAATGCGTTAATGAAGATGACATTCATACTCTATCCAATACTCAGGGGCAGGATTTTTTTATAATTACATTTTTTCTATTATCTTTACGATCTTCTCGTTCAGGACTTCTGCAGTGAAAGGCTTGACAATATAGTTGCTGACTCCCGCCTTCACCGCTTCTACAACGTTATCCTGCAGAGCTTCGGCAGTAACCATCAAAAAAGGTATCTTTCCGAGATCGCTGTCGGCGCGCACGGCTTTTAACAGCTCAAGTCCCGTCATGTTAGGCATATTCCAGTCGGAGATAACGAGATCAATCTTTTGAGATTTAAGAACCCGCAGGGCAACAACGCCATCTTCCGCTTCAACTATGTCCTCATAGCCGCTCTGCTTTAAAAGATTCCTTATAACTTTTCTCATTGTGGCAAAATCGTCGACAACCAGAATCTTCAACTCCTTGCCCATATTTACCTCCCCTTCCTGATCTTTGATTTAGCTCTGATATCCGTTAAAACGATCATTGTTTACAGTACTGTTCAAATGCGAACCGTGGATGTTTAATAGAAAACCGGCCAAAAGGCAAGTGCTCTCTATAGTTATGCAGGCAAATGTATCGCCGTCTATCATTATAGTTTGACTAGGATTGCAGTATTTTAATGGCATTCACTCAATTCAAAGAGACCCTCCGGATCAAGTATGAGCCCGATGTTTCCATCTCCCAGTATGGCGCCGCCCGATACCCCCTTGATGCTTTTCAGGCTTTCCCCCAGACTCTTGATAACTACCTCGGCCTTGCCAAGTATGGTGTCAACCAGCAGGCACTTGGCGCGATCTTCTCCCTCGACAACAACGACAATGGATTCCCAGGGATTCATATGTTCCGGCTCGATGGCAAACAATTCGTACAGTCGCACAAGGGGAAGCAGTTGTCCCATAACGTTAATCGTTTCTCCTCTCCCGACGACTGTATTGATTGATTCTTTTGCCGGTCTAAGGGTCTGGCGTATTGCCGTTGTCGGCAGTATATATCTCTCACTTCCCACTTTGACGATCATGCCGTCAATGATGGCCATGGTCAGCGGAAATCTTGTAATGAAGGTCGTGCCCTTTCCCGGAGCGCTTTCTATCTCCGCCTTGCCGCGAAGTTTTTCTATCGCCTTCTTCACGACATCCATACCGACGCCACGTCCGGAGACATCGGTCACTTTCTCAGCAGTAGATAAACCGGGCAGGAAAACCAGTTTGAAGATATCCTGATCGGAAAGTCCTTCGGCGCTTTGAATCGCCCCGTTCTTCATCGCCTTGTTGATTATCTTTTCCTTATTTAATCCACGGCCGTCATCCGAAATTTCGATGACGACACTTCCTCCTCCGTGGTAGGCCTTGAGCTGGATCAAACCTTTCTCGGGTTTTCCCGCCTTGATGCGATCTTCAGGCGTCTCCAGACCGTGATCGACCGAGTTTCTGATCATGTGCACCAGGGGATTATAAATTTCATCAACCATGTTGCGATCTATCTCTGTGTCTTCACCGACCAGTTCCACCGCTATCACCTTACCGGCATTTTTGGCCAGGTCCCTGACCAGCCTTGACATCCTCTGGAAGGTCTGCTTGATGGGAATCATCCGCAGGCCGGTCGATACCCTTTGCAGTTCAGACGTGATGCGGAACAACTGGGAGATATCTCTCATCAGGTTGCGGTCGGAAGTCACATAGTTGCTCATCCCCTGCTGAACCATGGACTGTGTGATAACCAGCTCGCCCACCATGTCGATCATGTCATCCAGTTTACGGATATCGACACGGATGGTGGACATATCCGTTACCTGTTCCGTCTGCTTTCTTAATGCCTGCGATACCTGCTTGGGTGTCACCTTGCCTTCCGTAATAAGGACTTCACCAAGTTTCTTTGCCTGCGCCTGGGGCTCACTCATGGTTTTTTCGAGGTCTTCCTTGGATATGACACCCTCTTCAATCAGAATTTCTCCTAGTTTCTTTTTACCTTTGACATCAACATCGAGCCCCTTGTCTATCTTCTGTATACGCTGACCGAGATCGACCAAATCCACCTTCAGCGGACTGAGAGACCTGTTCTCAAGCTGTTCCTTCAACTGGCCGATCATAGTTTTTAGTGCATCTGCGCCGTCAAGGATAACGTCAATGAGCGGTGGCGTGACCTTAATCTCATCGTTTCTGGCTTTGTCGAGGAGGTTTTCCAGGTTGTGCGCCAAAGCCCTTATTTTATCCAGGTTGAGAAAACTTGCCACGCCCTTGACTGAATGGAAAGGTCTGAATATGGCATTAATATAGTCCTTGTCTTCAGGACTTTGCTCCAGATTAAGGATGTTTACTTCAATTTCGTCTATGTATTCCAAGCCCTCGGTTATGAAGTCTCTGAGTAGCGATTCGTCCTGGACGTTTTCCAGTTTCTCGATCGGTTCCACAACTCCATCCTCAACTGCGCTGACCTGTGCGGCGGGTTCTTTCTGTTCCTCCTCCTTTGCTTTCTCCGGCAAAGGCTCCTGCACATCCGCAGCCTGAACGGCGACGGGCTTTACGCCAATTAATAACGATACGGCATCGATGTAAGAGCTCAAATCGTGCTTGCAGGCAGAAAAGTTTTTATAATCGTCAACAATCTGCTGCATTGTGGAAATTCCCTTTTCAAAAGTCGTAAATCCGGCAGCCCTGTCCGGCAGACTGTCGAGAATCACCTTTTCCAGAAGACTGTTCAGCGCTGTGGCGACAGCCTTGATCTCTCCCATCTGCTGTTTGTCGGCCTCCTTGATAATGGTCTCCAGTTGATTGAGAAACTTCCCTGCCGAAGGGACATCAATATCGCGGTCGTCAAGAAAAAGAAAATCCGACGCCATTCCGCCAACCAAGCCGTCCATTGTTTCAAATTCCATTATCTACACCATCCTTACGATTTCTGATGCGATATTCTCCAAGGGCATTACCTTGTCAGCCGCACCCAGTTTAATGGCCTCTTTGGGCATGCCAAAAACAACGCATGTCTTCTCATCCTGCGCAATTGTACCGGCGCCGGCCTTTTTCATTTCCAATAATCCTTCCGCACCATCCGCACCCATGCCGGTCAGGATCACACCTATGGCGTTGGCTCCGGCGTACCTTGCCGTGGATTTAAACAGAACATCCACCGCCGGGCGCTGATGATGCACCATGGGACCGGTCTTTACCTCTACATAGTAGCGGGCGCCGCTCCGTCGCAAAATCATGTGAAAGTTGCCGGGAGCCAGCAGAGCCGTGCCTGTCGTCACCGAATCATTATCCTGAGCCTCTTTGACGCTGATCTGGCAGATACCGTTCAGACGCTCCGCAAACGCCGTTGTAAAGTTTGCCGGCATATGCTGAACGATGACAATACCCGGTGAATTAGGTGGCATCTTCGTCAAAACGGCCTTCAAGGCTTCCGTTCCTCCGGTAGAAGCCCCTATGGCAATAACCTTATTAGTTGTTTCGGACAGCGATCTTATAGTCTCTATCCTGGGCGAGCTGACGTCGACACTTCTGTTCTGTCTGCTGAGATTCACCCTGGACGCCGCCCTTATTTTTTCGGCCAGTTGAGCGCTCATGTCACCAACTGTATAAGCGCTGCCAGGTTTTGCGATAACCTCTACAGCGCCGATATCGAAAGCCTCCAGTGTCATTTTACCACCTTTGGGTGTCAGTGAACTGACTATAATAGTCGGGATCGGATAATGCTTCATCAGTTTGCGCAGAAAGGTAAGCCCGTCCATCCTCGGCATTTCGATATCCAGGGTGATGACATCGGGTTTGAGTGTCACAATCTTGTCTCTTGCGACATAAGGATCCGGGGCAACGCCTACTATTTCTATATCCGGATACTTCGAGAGCTCCTCGGAAAAGATCTTTCTTACAATGGCCGAATCATCAACAATCAGTACTTTTATTTTTCCCACGGCAATCAGCCTCCTGACAAAAGCCGCCACATTGAACTGTATTATTGGTTATTGAACTTCAGGGCAATGCCCATTTTCTCACCGTCCGAGTCGAAACCCAGTCGAATTTCCTCCTCCGATGTCGCTTTCATCAAATACTTTCCGGCTTTTTTCTCAAACGTCGGTATCGTCAAATCAAACACCTTCGATATGTCCAGTTTCCGCAGAAAATTGCCGCAGATCATATTTATGCCTTCTTTGGATATGTCCGTGAGGAATGCATCGGAAACCTCATCGGAACCAATGTTCAGCATGTTTTCCGCCAAGGTTGCCGCCAGACCGCCGGTGAGATATATTGACATTTCGCCGCGCTGGGGCCCTGAAAATTGTATATGCGCAATCATGCCAAAGTCCCAGTCCCCCTCATCCTCATCCATAGGTTCAAGGAAAGTGAAGAACATCTTTTCAAAGACCTCAAAAATCGAGGTCGTTAGCATCTCTTTTATCTTCTTCATATTTTCCATCCTGATCCACTCCTATCACTTCATGCAGAATTCTTTTGACATCCTCCGGAAGAAAAGGTTTTTTAATAAAGCCTTTTGCTCCGCATTTGAAAGCCTCTTCCATCCGCTCACTGCTTCCCTCCGTTGTGATGACGATTACCGGTATTTCACGATACAGTTCATCATGCTTTAGAGCGCTTAACAGTTCCAGGCCGTTCATCTCAGGCATATTGATGTCGGAGAGGATAACATCCACCCAGACCTTTGACAGGATATCAAGGGCTTCCTTGCCGTTCCCCGCCTCATAGCATTCGTCCATTTTAAATCCGGACATGCTGATGATTTTTTTAACAACGGATCTCATCGAATTTGAATCATCGACAATAAGTACATTAAATGACATACCCTCTCCTTATTGCTGTGGCACTATATCGATCAACTCCTGAGCATGTTTCAAATCTTCGTGCAGAGAAACCATGCTCAACTCGATATCCTTGATATGAATGTCGAACTTCTTTATCACCTCGCTCAGCCCCTTGTACGCGAGGCCATCAGCGCCGCCGTCGAGCCCCATCATCAGACATGCCTGATCGGCCAGATAGACCAGCCAGGAGTTGATGTTTTCGGCCTTTTTGCCTTCTGCATCCATTGCCTCCAGAAGGTCCGGCCGGTGGTGAAAGGCGATGGCATCCCTCAACTCCGGCGGGAAATTCCAGTACTCCGCGATCTTCCCCCCCAGTTCCGCGTGATTTATCCCTATAATCTCCTCTTCGGCATCAAGAAACGAGTAGCCGCGCATGGAAACAAGATCGATGATCTTTTTCAGAGAGTCATAGACAAACTCGCCGAGAATGATCTTGCCCACGTCATGAAGCAGAGCCGCGGTATAAAGGATCGGATCGTCATGGCCCCTGATCTTCCTTGAAAGGATCTGCGACATGAGGGCAACTGAAATGCAGTGTTTCCAGAGTTCCTGCGGCTGCAGGAAATACCCCTTTGCCGGTTTTCTGTAAAACCTCGATATGCCCGCCGTCTGAATCACCCGGATCAGATTTTCCTGGCCGAGATACACGACCGCATCATGAACCGTTTTTATCCTGTGGCCTGCGCCGAAGTACGCCGAGTTGCTCATCTTCAGGATATTGGCAGTTATCGAGGGATCATACTTTATAATATTGGATAACTCGTTGATCGAGTAGTCCCCTTTGCGCATCAGGTTGAAAACCTTGTGAACCGTTTCGGGGAAAGCAGGTATATTCTTAATTGACTGCAGGACTCGGTCTATCATTATAGCTCCTCCAGTTGACCGTTAGCATTTTTTACAAAAAATTTGCCCCCGGCTATTTCAAGGCGCACAGTCCTGTTATGACTTTTACCCGTGTCTTCCTTTTCAATCAGAACATTGTTCTTCCAGAATATCTTCCTCAAAGCGGTAATATTCTTCTGACCGATGCGGAAATAGTTGGTGTCGTCCAGTATGTTTGCCCCCCCAGCCACCTTGACGATCATTCTCCTTTTTTCTGCTCCCAGTGCATAACATGATTTGAATAAAAGCGGAATACCCGTATCGGCAAACATGCCCGGGTTTTCCCTGGCTTTATTGGCATCCAGAGTTGAGTCGGGCAGCATGTAATGAAGAAGCCCCCCAACCTTGACCAAAGGATCATAGACAGCAACACCGATGCATGATCCCAGCGCATAGGTCACCAGTACATCACCGGGATTTTTACTTATCTTCAAATCTGATATGCCGACAACTATATCTGCCATAATCGAAAATCTTTTTATCTTCTATAGACGCTGGGTTCTATGTATTTAAAGGAGTGGCTGAGTCCCGTAAGGCTTTCTGAGTGCCCGACGAAGAAATATCCCCCTTTTTTTAAAGAGTTATAGAAGCGGTTTACCAGCGCATTTTGCGTCTCCTTGTCAAAATATATCATCACGTTCCTGCAGAAGATAACATCAAACACAAAATCACCTGAGGGATTCTCCATAAGGTTAAATCTCATGAACTGGATCATATCCTTTAGATCTTTTTTGGCCCTGTAGAAACCTTCCCAGTTGTCCGAACCGTACTGGAAATATTTTCTTATCATGGCCTGAGGAACGTTATTAAATTTATCCTTGGGGTAGATTCCGCTCACGGCCGTCTTGAGCACCCTTGTCGAGATATCCGTTGCGGTTATCATGACATCGGCATAACCGGATGCCGAAAGCTCACGGGCTGTTATAGCCAGCGAATAAGGTTCCTCTCCCGTAGAACAGCCCGCGCTCCAGATTTTCACCTTCTCGCGCGGACCGGCTGACTTCATCATTTCCGGCAATATCTCACGAAGTTTTCTGAAGTGGCTCTCTTCTCTGAAGAAAAAAGTCAGATTGGTAGAGATGGAATCGATCATGTTGATCAATTCATCGGTGCCTTCCCGGGTAGTGACAAATTTATAATATTCTCCGAAGGATTTGAACTTTCCTTCCCGCAGGCGCTTCCCCAGGCGCGCTTTTACCAGCTCTTTCTTTTCTTCCCGCAGGTTAATGCCGCACTGCTCATATATGAGACGTCGAATTTTTTCAAAATCGACTTCTCTTAATTCGTGCGAAAATCCATTGCTCATTATTACCCGTCCGATCAGACCGCTTGAAGACAAGAACTATTTAAACCAGCCATTTGATTAGACAATTCAATGAAAAGGCCGATGATAAGCGGAATAAAAATTTTATTTAAGCTAAAAATTGTCTAGTTATATTAGTCTATTATGTATCAATATTTTTTGCAACAGAATATTGCGCTTACGATTTGTTTGTTGTGTTTTATTGTTTTTTGTCTTAAAATATAGACAGTTTTTTGACAGGTAGCGATTGTATGCAATTTACTTAATGAATTCAAGGGGTGAATACATGGAGAGGATGAAGATACTGATAGCCGGATGCAATGAACCTGATCACAGCATAATATCCGGATATCTGTCCGCATCAGAATATGAATCCGTTGTTACCGATGATGTTAAACAAGCGTTGGAATTGATTTCCTGTGAACGGATCGATCTGCTGGTAACCGATCTGGAGAAGGCTGAAACAGATGCCCCTGCACTCCTGGCAACCGTCAAAGAAACAACCACCGACATCAGTATCATCCTGCTCGCTGATCAGGATCATTTGAGTGACCATTATAAATCAAAATTCCCCGGCACATGCCATCTGCTGTCAAAGCCCCCTCAGGAAAGCGCTTTTATGAAAACCATTGAGGAAATTGCCTCTCAAAAGGCAGACAGCAAAAAGTCGCCGGAGAGTGCGGGATCACAGGATAGCGCCTTCGGCAATATTATCGGCGTCAGCGATGCCATGCAGGATATCTTCGGAATAATCACAAAAGTCTCAAAATCGGACAGCACAATAGTAATCTACGGTGAAAGCGGCACAGGAAAGGAGCTTGTTGCCAGAGCTATCCATTACAGCAGTGACAGAAAAAAGCATCCCATAATTCCGGTGAACTGCGGGGCAATACCCGAAGACCTCCTGGAGAGCGAACTGTTCGGACACGAAAAAGGCGCCTTCACGGGGGCCATCCGCAACCGGCCGGGACGATTTGAACTGGCGCATGACGGCACAATTTTTCTGGACGAGATAGGAGACATGAGCCCGTCTCTTCAGGTAAAACTGCTGCGGGTGATACAGGAGAGGAATTTCGAGAGAATAGGCGGCATTAAGACCATCGAAGCGGATGTCAGGATTATTGCGGCAACCAATCAAAACCTGGAACAGGCTGTATCGGAAAAGAGATTCCGGGAAGATCTCTTCTATCGCCTCAACGTGATTCCGATTCACCTTCCTCCGCTGCGCCAGCGGGGAGACGACATCATGCTGCTGGTCGGCTACTTTTTAAAGAAATTCAATGATTCGAAGAAGAAACAGGTAACGGGACTGTCTCCCGATGTGATCAGGATTTTCATGGGCTATCCTTGGCCCGGCAATGTCAGGGAGTTGGAAAACCTTATGGAAATGCTGGTCGTAATGAAGGAGGAAGGCGAAATAACAGTTGAAGACCTGCCGAGAAGGATACTTCAGGCAAAAGGACGTGACACCTCCTTCGACAGCGACATCGACCTTCCGGACGAAGGGATCAATTTCAACGAAATTGTTGAACAGTTTGAAAAAAATCTGCTGCTCAAGGCGCTTAAGAAGACAGAAGGAGTAAAAAACCGCGCTGCCAAACTTCTCAATCTGAACAGAACGACACTGGTTGAAAAGCTGAAACGATATAATCTGACTGAATACGACGACAAATAATCAAACAAGGAATTTGGGCGGCAGATCCGGATTATCCGCCAGGCCGAAACCGGGAATAACGATAAGCGTCGACGAACCATAGGCCACCAGTTTTCCCTTTTCGTCAAACACTTTCGCTTCAGCAAGCCCCAGGCTTTTCCCAAGCTTGATACTCCTGCCCTCGGCTGTAAGCCTGCCCTCCTTCATCGGCGCCAGATAGTTCACCTTAAGATCAACGGACGTAATGCCCGTCCCTTCCTCCAGCTCGCAGAAAACGGCCCAGAACGCGGCGGTATCTATCACAGCGGAATACACTCCCCCGTGGACGAACCCGAAGGCCTGCAAATGATTGTTTTCCACCTTCAGTTCAACGTTTGCATAACCTTTACCCATATCCCTGATCGTCATGGAGAGATGCCTGAAGAAAGGACTTATGTTGGCAAGTTCCTTGACAGCATCCACATATGCAGGATTTACTTTTTTCATCATGTCACATCACATTATAATATTGAGAAACGGTGCCGATACAGACGAAATGTTCCTGAATGCCTTACCCCTTTTTAAGTTACTGCTTTCTGTAATACCATATTCAGAGCCATTTTAGAATCAAAGTATCGTAACATGATCATTGTCCATCCGGAAACTTCGGATTCTTAAACTTCAGGTATTTGGATTAGGAACTTGATGGAGTCTGTGTAAGGGGTTTGCAAGCGGCGAATCAAATATTTTTCCTGTGAAAAATATTCCGGGTCGCGGAAAGCCACTTTGACCAGGATGCCAAAGGGTATTACGTCTTTATCGCGTAATCCGGGTTAAATATTTTTTCAGCAGGCAAGTCTTGGGGAGTGATCACGGCTGATTTATGGCGCTCGCAATCGTATGCCTTGTCCTTTCCATGAGGAGGGCGATGTTATCCTCCATGTAGGGGGCAATGTCGATTGGGGAGTGAATGATCATCTGCGCCTGTCCCGGGCGCACATCCATGCTTTTTGTCGGCAGGATATCGTGCGTTCCGTTAATCGTGATGGGAAGAACGGGAAGGCCCAGATCCAGTGCCATCCTGAAGGCTCCTTTCTTGAACGGAAGCATCTCACAGCTCTTGCTGCGCGTTCCTTCGGGGAAGAACAGAATGGACGTTCCGTTGATGATCCTCTCCCTGGCCCGGTTAATCTCTTCGATTGCGGTCGCACTGTTGGAACGGTCAATATAAATGTGTCCTATGGCTTCGCACGCGGCGCCAAGGACGGGAACTTTCCGCAATTCCTTTTTCATGACCCACTTGAAATCAACGCCCAGCCACCCGTAGAGGAGAAAGATGTCGTAAATACTCTGATGGTTGCAGACAACGATATAAGACTGTTTCTCATTGATGTTTTCTCTTCCGACGACCTCCACAAACATGGGGGTTGCCCAGGCATTGAGCTTCGCCCACGTAACTGCAAAAACCCGGCCGGCTAGCTTCTGGTCAACGAACCAGGCTGTGAGAAAGGCGGAAATGCCCAGCACAATCGTGGTGACAGCAATAAACGGCACCAGAAATAACCACTTATAGAACTGGTAAATAAACAGGCTGCCTTTTTTAACAAACTCCGGAACCTGAATGGCCTCGATGTATTTAGAACTCTCGAATAACCCCGGCATAATTTACCTTCTTTGTCGTCCATTGATCACGATGATCATTCGGAGCAATTCAATACACCCGATCAGATCTTGTCCTCTATGATATTCCAGAAATCAGTTACGCCCCTTTTCCAACCCGAAATAAAGGAATTGATATTCTGCCTCGCTGCCTTTCCCGAGGACTCGAAGAAGTCAGACAAATTCTCCGCTTTAAAATATTCTGCAAAATACGACCCGAGCATCTTATTATGCAAAAGATCGCTTTCTTCTTCCGGTTTCCAGGAAAGAGCGTAGCAGAGTTCGTCGTAGTGAGCCATCCTGGCCCATCGCAGACCCTCGCGTATGCCGCTGTCCATGATCCTCGCGACGGCTTCCTGCTTCTCTTTTTTCAGACGTTTGACGATTTCGGTGAGATTTGTGTCCTCTGCTATCCTCCGCTGGAAATCTTCTTTTCTCTGGATCGCATCCGTCACCATGTCCTGAAACATCTGTGAGAGATTAAATGAGGCCCGCCAATCCGTTATCTTCTGATAGAGTGATTCGGGAACGCTCAACGTAATTTTTCTGGCCATGATACAAACCTTTCCGCCGGTAATGGCAAGCACGTACCAGCGAGATACATACGTGTCAATTTCTTTTATACGTATCATAATTTGACATACGTATCAATAGATAATTTGTTTTTGCCTGCCCTAAAAACTTATTCTTTTTTGTCAAAGTCTTTCCCTCAAACGAAAAAGAGGCTACGGAATCTCCGTAACCTCTTGAATTTACTGGTCGGGGCGGCAGGATTTGAACCTGCGACATCCTGCTCCCAAAGCAGGCGCGCTACCAGGCTGCGCTACGCCCCGACAAAATAAGTTTATATGATGTCACCCCTCACACACATATTAAATTCTTTTTGCAGCTCCTCCTGCAAATACCGCCTCAACTTTTCCAATGCCCTTGCCCGATGGCTTATGGAATTCTTTTCACCCAGAGGAAGCTGCGCCACGGTCAGGCCGTATTCCGGCAGGTAAAAAACCGGATCATAACCGAAGCCTCCGGTGCCCAGCGGAGCGTCATGAATTATGCCCCGCCATCTTCCCTCAAAGGATTCATACCGGCCGTCGGGATAACACAGCGCCAGCACACAGACAAAACCGGCGCCTCTTTTTTCCGGAGGAATCCCTGTCAGTTCCGCCAGGAGTTTCCTGTTATTATCCTCATCGGTTGCATGTTCTCCTGAGTATCTCGCTGAATGCACACCCGGCCTTCCGCCAAGGAAATCCACTTCCAGGCCGGAGTCGTCCGCCAGCGCTATCTCTCCCGTGTATTCGGAAACCTGTTGCGCCTTCTTGAGCGCGTTGTCCAGAAAGGTCAACCCGTCTTCCGTCACATCGGGTATTCTTTCGAAGGCATCAAGTGAAAGCAGCTCTACAGGCATTTCTTCCAGCAGACGGCCGATCTCCCTGATCTTTCCCCTGTTTTTCGACGCGAGAACGATTCTGGTCAATCAAGCTCCCCCAGTATCTCCTTCTGCTTCCCTGTAATTGTCTCGATGCCTTTCATGGCGAGTCCGGTCATGCTGTTGAGCAGATCCCTGCTGAACGGTTTTTCTTCCGCGGTCCCCTGCACCTCGATGAAGAGCCCGCTTCCCGTCATTACAAAGTTCATGTCCACTTCCGCCCTTGAATCCTCTTCATATTCGAGATCAAGCAGCGCTGTTCCGTCAACGATACCGACGCTGACGGCCGAAACAAAATCCCGCACCGGGACTCTTTCAATTACTCCTCTTTCCTTCAGCCTGCGGAAGAGATCGATAAGGGCGACAAAACTGCCGGAGATGGATGCCGTCCTTGTTCCTCCGTCAGCCTGGATTACATCGCAGTCCAGATATATCGTTCTTGCTCCGAAAGCATTGAGATCTGTAACCGCTCTCAGGGATCTCCCGATCAGCCGCTGTATCTCATGCGTTCTTCCCCCGACCCTGCCGCGGGAAGATTCTCTTACCGTGCGCGTGTGCGTTGACATGGGCAGCATGGAATACTCGGCCGTCAGCCATCCCCGGCCCGTATTCCTCAGAAAAGAAGGCACTGCGTCTTCGATGCATGCAGTGCAGATAACCCTCGTCCTTCCCATTTCGATCAGGACCGATCCCTCCGGAAACTGCAGGAAGTCTCTGGTGATTTTAATTTCTCTTAACTCGTCTGTTTTCCGTCCTGCTGTTCTCATCTGATGATGCCATTTCCTTTCAGCCTGCTGCTGATTGACGACTATTCCGAACCATTAAGCTCCATGGTTACTTCAATGTTTCTCCGATACCCTTGGCAATTGCCCTGGCAATATTCTGCTGCACAGACTCCTTCATGAGCATTTCACTATCTTCTGTGCGCGTGGCAAAACCCAATTCGATAACGACGGCAGGCACGGACAGCCCTTCCAGAATCTGCAGTGGAGCTTCGCGAAGCCCCCTGTCCTTTTTGGGAAAAACAGCGGCAAGATTTCTGCTTATCGCATGCGCCAGTTTGACACTGTCATTGAGATGCTTGTTCTTTGTCATATCCTTGAGAATCGCCTTGGACTCGTTACCGGCACCCGCCGCTGCCTTGAAACCGGGGAAATACAATTCGTAGCCGGCTGATTTCTTATCAAAACCGGCATTGACATGGATGCTGATGAGGACATCCGGTCTGGCGGACTGGATAAATTTTATCCTTTCCTTCAGTGAGACATCCTTATCCGCCGTTCTTGTCAAGCGAACCTGCAGATGTCCCGAGCGCGCAAGTTCCTTCTCCACAAAAGTCGCCACAGCAAGGGTAACATCCTTTTCTTTGACCGAATCAGACAATATAACGCCGTGATCCGCCCCCCCGTGCGCCGCATCTATCACTACGATCTTTCCGGCTCCCGGAGCCGCCTCAGATGGTGATATCGAGCAAATAAGAATAATCGCCATCATTGTGAGGATCAAACTATTGATCAATTGCCGCCGCATACTGTACTCCATTTGATAAGGCATATTTTTCAAACCGGCGCTTCATACAGCAAACCGGCCGTATCTGTCAATCAATAACCCTGAAACCTTGCCGGCGCCATCCTGCCGGCGCGTGAGAGGCATCAGGCGCGCCGCCCCTGTCCTACCCCCTGCGCAGCCTTTCAACCGAGATAACGCTCTTGAGCTTCCTTATCTCCGACACAACCCGGTTGTAATGCTGAAGGTCGTTTACATCGATGGTAAAATCGCAGATGGCATGCATCTCGGGATTGTCCGTATCCACCTCGGCATGGCTGATATTTACATCCATGCCCGATATGGCGCTGCTGACCTCCGCCAGGACGCCTTTCTTGTCACTGCATACCACGCGCATGTAAACGGGGTATGCATGCCTTTCCTTTATGCTCCATTCCACATCCACAAGCCTGTCCGCATCCATATCCTGGGCATTCGGGCAATTCACCGTATGAATAACGATGCCTCTGCCGCGTGAGATGTATCCCACGATTTCATCCCCGGGGATAGGATCGCAGCACTTTCCGAATCTCACCATCACATCTTCAATCCCCGTCAGAGAAATTCCGACTGATGAAGATACGGAACTTGTCTTGCCCGTTTTGCGAACAATGGTCTTTTTTACCTTTTCAGGCAGCGTTTCACTGGACCCTTCAAAATCATCGGGAAGGAAATAGCGGACGATATGTTTGGGCGATATCTTTCCGTAACCCACCATTGCCATCAGATCATCCAGGGCATGCAATGAATACTCACTCATCACTCTTTTGATCTCTTCGGATTTCTGCGCCTGCCCGAACTTCAGATGGTTCTTCTTAAACTCCTTCTCCAACAGATCCTTTCCCAGTGTGATGCTCTTGTTGCGCTCCGCCGTCTTTACCCAGGCCTTGATCTTCGCTCTGGCTCTGGGCGTGACTGCAAATTTGAGCCAGTCCTTGCTCGGATGATGCCCCGTCTGCGTGAGGATCTCTATTGTGTCGCCGTTTTGAAGCTCGTATTTGAGAGGAACGATGTTGCGGTTCACCTTGGCGCCGATGCACTGATTGCCTACATCCGTATGAACGCTGTATGCAAAATCAATGGGTGTCGCCCCTTTCGGGAAGGCCTTGACATCGCCGTTGGGCGTGAAGACGTAAACATCGTCGGGGAAAAGTGCCAGTTTCAGGCTCGACATATACTCGCGGGGGTTTTCCACATCCTGCTGCGCTTCCAGCAGCTCGCGGAGTTTTTTTATCTGGGAGTCATCGCCTGTTTCATATGACCTTTTTTCCTTGTATCGCCAGTGTGCGGCAATTCCCTCCTCCGCCCACTCATGCATTGCCCTCGTGCGTATCTGAATCTCTATGCGCTCTCCGTAAGGCCCGATTACCGTTGTGTGGAGAGACCGGTAGTTGTTGGCCTTGGGCATGGCGATGTAATCCTTGAAACGGCCGGGCACGGGCTTCCACAGGGAATGGACAAGGCTCAGCGCCTCATAGCATTCCTTCTCTCTGTCCCCTTCCAGAACGACGCGGAACGCCATCAGATCGTAAACCTCGTCAAAATTGATGTGCTGGGACTCCATTTTTTTATAAATGCTGTAGAGATGTTTCGCCCTTCCCTCCACGTCGCCCTTCAGCCCGAACGTCTCCATCTCCTTCCGTATCATACCCATGACTTCACTGGTGTACTGGTCGCGCTGCTCTTTCTTTTTGGCAACACGTTTTTCCAACTCCATGAAAGCCGAAGGCTCCAGATACCGGAAAGACATATCCTCAAGCTCAACCTTCATCCAGTAGATGCCAAGGCGATTTGCCAGCGGCGCATAAAGCTCCAGCGTTTCCTTCGCAATGTAGATCTGCTTTTCGGGAGGCTGGAACTGAAGTGTCCTCATGTTGTGTATTCTGTCGGCAAGACGAACGAGAAGGATCCTCATATCGGACGACATGGCGAGGATCATCTTGCGAAAATTCTCCGCCTGCCTTTCCTCCTGGCTGCCGAAGGTGATCTTGCTGATCTTGGTCAGACCGTCTACAAGAAACGCAATATCCTTTCCGAAGTTATCCCTGATCTCACCGGTCGTCGTCAGGGTATCCTCGACCGTATCGTGCAGAAGTCCGGTGACTACAGTGGCGGCGTCCATTTTCATGTCGGCGAGTATTCCGGAAACCTCCATGGGATGAGTGAGATAGGGTTCCCCCGACAGACGCAACTGCCCCTGATGCACCGAAGCCGAAAAGATATATGCCTTTTCTATCAGCCCCAGCTCTTCCGGCGTCAGGTAGGATTGGGTTTTGTCAAGTATATCGGTAATCCGTAACATAGTTAATAATGCGTCTGTACCTGAGACTTTTTATTTTAATATCTGTTCTGGATAGGAGATCCAGGTATTGCGCGGAGACATACATTAGTACGTACGTCGCACAAGCGATACCGCAGATCGACACATTCAGGGCGGAGAAGAGCCCTTTCCGTACTACATTTCTTCTGCGATGCGGCTGATGATAAAATCGTTAACGTCTTCTATCAATACCTCTTTCATTTCGCCGGAGCGCCTGCTCTTTATTTCCACCTTCCCTTCGGCCAGTTTCTTCGGTCCGATCGTGATTCTTAAAGGTATGCCGATCAGCTCGGCGTCGTTGAATTTAACGCCGGCTCTCTCATCCCGGTCGTCCAGAATCACCTCTATACCTTTTTCCTGCAGTGATTTGTATATATGTTCAGCCGTTCCGGCCTGAGCTCCTTCATTGATATTGACCGGCGTCACGATAACCTGGTAGGGGGCAATCGGCATCGGCCAGATGATCCCCTTGTCGTCGTTGTTCTGCTCGATGCTTGCCGCCACGGTCCTTCCGACGCCAATGCCGTAACAACCCATGACCATGAGCTTCTCTTTTCCATCTCTGTCCAGAAAAACCGCCTTTAATGCCTTGCTGTATTTTGTCCCCAGCTTGAAGACGTGCCCCACTTCAATGCCCCTGGCAAACCGGAGATCTCCGCGGCAGCGGGGACATGGGTCTGTCTCTCTTGCCACCCTCAGGTCGGAAAACGACTCCACTTTAAAATCTCGTCCGATATTTACATTCTTTATATGATAATCTTCTTTGTTGGCGCCCATGACAAAGTTAGTCATACCCATCAGTGAGTAATCGGCCAGAATCTTCGCCTTTATGCCGACGGCGCCGACAAAACCGCGGGGTGAATTGGCAACAGAAATTATGACGTCGTCCATGGCCATTTCCAGTTCATCGCAACCCAGCAGATTTCTGACTTTGACTGTGTTGACCTCCTCGTCGCCTCTGATGAGAACGGCGACAGGCGCCCCATCAGCGGTGAAGATCAGCGTCTTGACCACATCCTGCGGTTTTACCGACAGGAACGCACAAACCTCTTCGATTGTCCTTACGTTCGGTGTATGGACCTCTTCAATGGCAAGAAAATCTTTCTCATCCTTTTTTGCACTCTCCGGCTTTCCTATCTCGGCTTTTTCGAGGTTCGCCGCATAATTGCACTTGCCGCAGAACACTACGGCATCCTCGCCGGTATCGGCCATGACCATGAACTCGTGAGAGAAGCTGCCGCCGATGCTGCCCGTATCCGCCTCCACGGCACGGAAACGCAAACCGCACCTCCTGAAAATCGCGTTGTAGGCGTCAAACATCTTTTGATAACTCAGATCGGCGCCTTCCTGATCGGCATCGAAGCTGTAGGCGTCCTTCATACCGAATTCACGGCAACGCATCACGCCGAACCTCGGCCTGATCTCGTCGCGGAATTTCGTCTGGATCTGATAGAGATTGCGGGGAAGCTGGCGATATGTCTTTATCTCGTTTCTGACCAGATCGGTGACCACTTCTTCATGAGTCGGCCCCAGGCAGCACTCGCGATCATGACGGTCCCTGAAACGCAGAAGCTCCTTGCCGTAATGAACCCACCGTCCGGATTCCTGCCACAGCTCGGCCGGCTGCACGGAAGGCATGAATATCTCCTGCGCGCCCGCCCTGTTCATCTCCTCCCTGATGATCTGTTCTACCTTGCGGATCACCCTGTATCCCAGAGGCAGATAGGTGTAGATGCCGGTGGTCAGTTTTCTGATCATTCCCGAGCGGATCATAAGCTGGTGGCTTATCACCTCCGCATCGGAAGGAATTTCCCTGATTGTGGGTAGGAACATTTCCGAATAACGCATTGTGGACGCCTCCTGATAAAATATTTATGATTTAAAGAAAATTTCTCTTTGCTAATTTTTCATTTCCTTAATTTCATCCAGCAGAACCTTTACAAAATCTTCTTCTTTGACCTTGCGGACGATCTTTCCTTTCTTGAACAGCATCCCCACCTTCCTGCCGCCGGCAATCCCGATGTCCGCTTCGGCCGCCTCTCCCGGACCGTTTACCACACATCCCATGAGAGCAATTTTAAGATATCCCTTCATGCCGGCGACTTTCTTTTCCACTTCCTTCACCAGTTTGAAAAGATCTATTTCGCAGCGGCCGCATGTGGGACAGGAGATGATGTCCGGTCCTATTTTTCTTATCCCCAATGCGCGCAGGATGCCGTACGCAACACCGATCTCCTTAACGGGATCTCCTGTTATCGAAACACGGATGGTATCGCCGATGCCGTCATGGAGCAGGGCGCCGATGCCGATGGACGACTTGATTGCCGCGTTCATGAGGCTTCCCGCCTCCGTAACGCCGAGGTGCAGCGGATAGCGGGTCTTTTTCGAAACCGCGCGATAGGCGTTGATCATGGATACGACATCCGACGATTTAAGGGAAAGCTTTATCGATGTGAATCCCATGTCTTCAAAAAAGGCCACCGTATTCATGGCGCTTTCCACCAAAGCATCGGCGGTGGGAGCGCCGTATTTTGCATACAGCTTCTTTTCCAGCGAACCGGCGTTGATGCCGATGCGAATCGCCGCGCCTGAAGATATCGCCGCCTTTACAATCTCTCTTATCTTCTGTCTTTCTATGTTGCCGGGATTGATGCGCAACCCGTCAACTCCCTGATCTATCGCCATGAGGGCAAGCCGGTGGTTGAAATGTATGTCGGCAATCAAAGGAATCCTTATCCCTGCCTTGATTTCCGACAACACGGCGGCAGCAGTCTCATCGGGTACGGCAACGCGGGCGATTTCGCATCCCGCCTTTTCAAGTTTTCTTATCTGTCTTACCGTCGCCCTGACGTCTCTTGTATCGGTGCAGGTCATGGACTGCACGACAACCGGCGCATCGCCGCCGACCTTAGCGTTTCCCACAAAGACAGGCCTGGTCTTCTTGCGTTTGATTTCTGCTTCCAAAAGAGGAACTCCATTAAGGCAGAGGTCTCAGAAATGGCGCTTTCATGTCTGTGATCACAGCGCCATCATGACATTTTCTCATATCATAACGAAGGGATAAAGGCAATCGCTGATAGGAATAGTTTTACAAGGGATGCCGGATAGATGTGAATCCTCTATCAGTCAACGGTTTCTCAGTCGTGATGCTTCTTATTTCTGCTTCTGCGCCTGCCTGATGAGGCTTCATCTGTTTTCGGCCTTGACCGCATCTTCTTTCCGCGCTCCTTCTTCCAGGATTCTGGCTTTTCATCAGGAGTCTGGGGTGGTGTTTGCAGGGTTCTAAAATAGTATTCGTCAAGAAGCATGGCGATGATGGGCGAGTCCTCCTCCGCTTCCGTAAGGCTTCTTCCCAGCGGTATGAAGCGCTTCATCCTTTCATTCTCCAGATTGTCGCGTGCGCGCAGGCGGGCTTCCAGCGAGGCGATGATCCTCTGGGTTACGACCGTTTCGACGTCCTCATCGGTGGGAAGTTCCTTTTCCTGGAGATCGATATTGAAACCCTTGACAATATCCCGCAGCCTGAACTGCTCCATGCCGGCAACTATGGAAACAGCGGTGCCGGCTGCTCCCACGCGCCCGGTGCGTCCCACGCGGTGAATGTAACTCTCCGGGTCTTCCGGGGGTTCATACTGGATTACATGCGACAGGTCCGGTATGTCTATTCCCCTGGCCGCGATATCAGTGGCCACCAGAAACCGCAGGTTTGCCTTGCGCAGCCTCCCCATCACTTTTTCCCTGGCTCCCTGGGCAAGATCAGAGCTCAGTTCATCGGCGTCATAGCCGAATCGCTTCAGCACTACCGACACATAACGCACAGTAGCCTTTGTATTACAGAAGATGATCGCCGAAATGGGATTTTCCATTTCAATGATTCTGACGAGCGACCTTTCCCTCTGCATACCGGGAACGACGTAACAGACGTGCTCCATTCCGGAGACATGCACGTTGTCCTTGCTCAGACTCAGGAATTCCGGATTGCGGAGAAACTCACCGGCAAGGCGCAGCACAAAGGCGGGAAAGGTTGCCGAAAACATGTACCCGTTGATGGCCCGTGAAGGCAGATGTTCTCTGATGCGTCTCATGTCGGGATAAAAACCCATGGAGAGCATTCTGTCGGCTTCATCAAAGACAATTATTTTTAGATTCTCCAGAGAAAGCGCTCCCTTGATCAGATGGTCGAGAATTCGCCCCGGAGTGCCGACAACAAGCTGAGCTCCCTGCCGAAAGGCATCGAGCTGGGGTCCGTACTTGACGCCGCCGTAAACCACGGCTGTTTTTATGTTTGCATCACTGCCCAGCATCTCGGCTTCGCGCGATACCTGCAGCGCCAGCTCACGGGTGGGAACAAGGATCAGCACCTGGCAGGTCATGTCCTCCCGATCGATGCGTTCGATAATCGGCAACAGAAAAGCTCCTGTCTTGCCGCTGCCGGTTTGCGACTGCACCATCAGGTTGCGTCCTGCAAGGATATAAGGAATCGCTCTGGCCTGGACGGGCATGAGACTTTCCCACCCGGCCTTACGGCAGGCTGTTCCGGATTTTTCCGGGAGGCCGTCGATATCGATTTCAGGCAGGGCGTTTTCCGGCTCGATCAGCCACCTGTTGACGTTTTTATCTCCTACGGCTTTCTGAAGCGACTCCGCCGTTTCTTCATTGACGTCGCTCTGATTCTCGCTCATTATGTCTCCCCCCGAAGTTACAACCAAAACCCGTTTCAGCTTTTGGCGAAACGATATTCCAGAATTGTTTTCATGTTGGTGGCTTCAATGCGATGGATGGCATCGAAATACGGCCATATGTCGCCAACCCACTTGCGGTCCGTCCGCCCTCTTCCGGCGGTGATATAGCCGGGGACATCGGTTATGCCACGGTCGTAGTAAGGATGCTTGCAGTTCGTCCAGAGCATGATTGTGCCCGGCTTGCGTATCGTCGGCATGGCGTCTATAAAGCGGAAATAGTAGCGCATCCAGAGCTCCTCCGCCTGATCCCAGGCACAGGGATAATCGACTACGCGGCAGTCCGGATATGCCTCGGCACGGATGTAGATAGGGGTGTCTTTGGCCAGAAATTCAATCCCCTTGTAAAGGCCGCCGCCGATGTGCTTGAACCGGCGCAGGCTGAACGTCCATTCTTCGAGGCTGTAGATATTCGCCGCATATTCGAAAGCCATGTCAACCGGGCATTTTATGTATTCGCCGATATGGCAGTAGCTCCCGAAGACCGTCTCGTGTGAATACGTCTCCTGAGTCATCCCCTTCAATTTCTCGCCAATCTCGGGAATACCATGATCTTCGCATGAATAAAGCCCCGGTATGCTGCGCGGGTCGATCCCGTTTGTTACCAGCCCTTCCCTGCTCCATGGCCCCAGATTGTCACGAACTTTCATCTTTGATCCTCCCTGAAATTATTCCTGCTGTGAACCGGACTTTGATATGTCATGTATTCAACTGCGTTTCAACCTTTTTCCTGTATGGGACCCTTCATACCCACTTGAGCGCCATGGCGCTGATAAAATCTCCGCCGTTGGAAAAAGTCCCCAGGGCCAGGATGTCGCCGGATCGTATTCTGCCCTTATCGAGGGCGTCGGCCAGTGTGACGGGAATGGAGCCCTGAAAAAGGTTTCCATAATATTCGAGCGTATCGTGAACGCGCGGCGGGCCAATTCCGATTCTCTCCCGCCACTCCCTGATGATAGCGGTGTTGGGCTGGTGCGTTACAAGCAGCGACACATCATCGGCGGAAAGCTCGGCGGCGGAAAGGCATCTCAAAACCGCCTCCGGAACCAGTTCCAGGGCGTTCCGTCGGATGGCCGTCACCATATCGGGGGAAAATTTCACCGTGATGGGACCGCTTCCCCTCTCCCAGAATTCAGGGCGGCTGCCGTCAACGGCATCGGGCTGGAATACGAACAAACCGTAGTTTTCGCCGTGCGAACGTTCGTGGAAGGAGACAATGCTGGATACGCCCGCAGTCAGCAGGGCCGCGGAAGCGCCGTCACCCAGAACCCATGACTTTCTTGACTTCTGAAATTCAGGCAGTCTGGATATGAAGTTGGTCACGGTCAATACGGCTACGTTTTTGTAGACACCGGATTCTATGAAGGCACGGGCGGTGTTCAACATGGTCAGCCACGAACTGCATCCCGTATCTATATAGATGACGGTCGCCTTTAGGGCTCCGCAGCGGTGCTGTATCGAAGGCCCGATGGCAGGCCAGAAGTGGTCGTTGAAAATGCACGAATAGAGAATAAGATCTATTTTTTCCGGTCCGGTTCCGGTCCTGTCCAGAAGTATTTTGAGCGCCTCGCTCCCGAGGTCTGCAGAGTCATACTCAGGCGACGCAAAGCGTCTGCTCTTTACCCCTTCGAAGAAGGCATCCCTGCTCAGCTCGTCCTGTTGTCCATGCTCTGCGGCCAGGGCCTCATTATCGACAATACGCCCGGGCATGAAACTTACAATATCGATGATCTGGGCTCCACGCATCTTCCAATCCTCAGCAGGAAGGAATAGTCACCGCCGTTTCCGGCAGGAAAGGCGTAAACGGCGGCATCTCTTCTCTGTCAAGCCGCAGTTCCAAAACCCCCGGCAGGCTGTTGCTGCTCATATATTCATCAAGCCGGCGGCGCAATTCGTCTTCCGTGGATGCGCTTCCCACCCAGAGACTCTGCGGATCTCCAAACCCTCTGGCAACCCCTGCAACATCTATCGGCGCATAGCTGACGCATTCCAGCCTGGAGTCAAAATAAATCTGCTGGCGCATCGCGCACATGCCGTGCATGTTGTTATTGAAAATGACATAGAGAATCGGCAGCCCCAGATCGACGGCCGTGTGAATTTCGAACCCCGTGATGAGAAACGCGCCGTCACCCGCAAAAACAACCGTCCGCGTCCCCGGCGGACTGCCTAACTGGGCACCTATGGCGCCGCCGATGGAATAACCCATTCCCCCCATTCCGAGGGCGATGGTTGAACTTGAACCGTTCGGCACCCTGGTCATGTGGAGGCCGGCTGTTGCGCAGTTGCCTGCATCGTAGAGCAGATGTCCATTCTCCGGAAGCGCCTCCTGCAAAATGGCTATGGCGCGGCTTTGAAGAAGGCTTCCCTTCTCCCTTTCCCCGTTAACTCTTTCGCAAAGCACAGACGGAAACAGGCAGGGCTCATAGATGTGATGTACATAATCATGCAGCGGCTCCGCTTTGAAAGGATGCGCATCGAGAAGATCCAACATCCCCTTGAATACCTTCCCGGCATCGGCGCCGACAATACAAAAGGGCGACACCACGCGGCCCAGCCCCTCAGGGTCAACATTGACTACGGCAAACTTTTTATCCGACTGGTTGCATCCCAGCGGATGTCTGGTCATGAAGTTCAGGCCGGTGCCTACAACAACGAACAGATCGGCCTGATCTTTTAAAAATGCGTGCACGGAAGGATGCCCCGCAACCCCCATCACACCCAGATACAGGGGATCATCGTTGGGAAATTCACCCCTGGCCGACATGGTGGCAACAACGGGAATCCCGGCCTTCCGGGCAAACTCGACAACGGCCCGGGGATCGCTGCAGCGCCGCACTCCCTGGCCCAGGATGAAAACCGGATGGCGGGCACAGGATACGGCATCGAAAAGCTGTTTTATATCATCATCTAGCGGTTCAGGGGGCTGGACAAGATTCCTTATCTCTTCTCCCCAGTTGTCCGGACAGGGATCGACGTCCATATCATGAGCGTTACGCGGCAGCAGAAGCGCTGCCGGACCGGGGCGCCCGGACAGGGAGGACGTTACCGCCTCCTTCAGACAGGACCAGAAATCATCCGGCCTGGATATCTTTGCTGCATACTTGGTTACTGTGCTCCACAGCTTCAGGGCATCAGTGGTGCGTCCGATCCCGGAAGATTCCTGAAAAGCGCCCATACCGTCAAGAGCTGACGGCGGCTGTCCAACCAGCGCCAGAACCGGAACCGATTCTGCATACGACTCCGCAATCCCGGCTATGAGGTTCATCATCCCGCCCCCGGATGTGGAACAGCATACGCCCAGTGTCCGGTGGACACGCGCCCGGCAGTCGGCCATGTATGCCGCACCAGCCTCCCCCTTTGTCATTACGGATCTTAACCTGTCTCCACCCAGACGATGGATGGCGTCATGAAAATGTTCTATATTGGCGCCGCTGACGCCGAACACATAACGAACATCCAGGGAGATGAGAGCATGTACCAGCGCATCACTCAATTTCATAAAATATTTATTCCAATGGTTTTTTATTTTTGAGGTGTTTTGATCGAGTTTCCTAGCGTGGGAAGTACAAAATATTACAGGTCTTTGTCAAGTAATATCCGGAAAGGTTCTTTTTAAGTGTTAATCAGAAACGCGGCTGCTGCGAAACGGCCGTCATGGCTGAGGCTTATATCGATGCCGTTGGTCCTGCCGTTGATATGAAGAAGTGGGATAGATGATTCACCGCAGGACACTATGCCTATGGAAGATGCATCGACGCCGATGATTGAAGAGAGATAGCCGCCGGCAAGTTTTCTCACAAATGCAGATTCATATCCGGGCTCTTTTGCGCGGTCGATATCCATCTCGCCCACTGTCCAGAGGACGGAATCAAAATCGTGTTGTGCAAAAACTCCGCCCAGGCAATGCACATACCCGCTTCCCGGAAACAGGCTGACGTTCACGACGCCTGCCGGGGTTTTCACCCGTCCGGTCAGCAGTCCTTCGTGGCCCCCTGCATGGAAGTCAACCTCGTACAATCCCGGCGTTGATGCAATGTTTCTGCATGATTTGACAGCCGACTTATAGGCCGCCTCCTTGGCGGCCCACAACGACCAGAGTATTCCGTCAGGATCAGGAGATCTCGAAATTATATTCTTTTCAGTGTTTGTGAAGACCCGGTTGACAAAGCGTTCGTCCCCGCTCTTCCCCGCGTTGCAGGGAGAGGTCAGATCCACAATGTCGTTGCCGATGTGATGCAAAATACTCCTCCTCCAGCGCCGCCAGACGTTTTATTATCTGCCCGGCATATTCACGTTGCGCCCTCAGCCCGGTCTTTTCCTGCCTTATCGGATCAAATACCTCGATCTTAACGGTAAACCGTTCACCACGCCGTGGTATCGTGCTGTAAGAGTCCTGGCCGTCACCCCGCATATAAACGCACAGGACACGACAATTCTTCACCATCTCGACAAAACGCCCGACGCCGTATGAATAGCCATCCGTGTTGACGTCTCCGGTCCGTGAGCGCCCGCCCTCGGGGAAAATGAGCAGGCTCTGCCCGCCTTCCAGCAGGTGGACACATCTGTCGAGCACCTTCTTCATGTCCTCCCGGCTACCGCCGCGATGAACCGGAATGCATTTGCTCAGATAACAAAGGACGGTGAGAACGATGTTCCTCTGAAAATTTGTCTGCTCCGGCAGATTCCAGGGAATCGTTCCGAAATCGGCAATCTGACGCCAGAGCGGCAGCAACGCATAGGTGATGATCGGCGAGTCGATCATTGTCAGGTGGTTTGCACAGACAAGCCACGGGCCCTCGTGCTCGGTAAAGTGTTTTGCACATTCTCTGCGCACGCGCCGGATGTCGCGCACCCGGTAGCCCATAAGCCTGATGACCGCAAAGTAAAACGGCGCCAGTACAAACGACGTCAGTTTGCCGATGGCGTACTGTATTTTCAAATCCGCAAATGCCATCTTCTTAGTGCAATTTCTTTTTGACCAGTTCCACCGCATCTCCAATAGTACGAATCTTATCCGCCTCATCATCATCGATGGTTACACCGAAAACGTCCTCACACTTGATGATGACGTCAACCAGCCTCGCAGAATTCACCTTGAGGTCCTTGAGAATATTGGTCTCCATGGTGGCCTTCTCGAGGACGGCCATGTCCTTGGCGTAGGTTTTCAAAATGCCGCTGATCTCCTGAAATATCTGCTGTTCTTCCATAATAACTTTCCTCCTTGATTTATCCTTCCCATTTTTTAAATATCAAACAACTGTTCACATCGCCGAATCCGAAACCGGCCTTGGCGATTACATTCAATTCCGGGTAGTCCATGCAGACACGCGGAATTTTATCCGTATAGGCGGCAATGTCCGGATGAATGTCCTCGCAGTTCACCGAAGGGTGCAAAAACCCCTTATGCAACTGCAGGACAACAGCCACGCACTCTATAGCCCCTGTGGCTCCCAGACAGTGGCCGACAAGTGACTTCGTGGCGTTAATGAAAGGGAAATTTTCCGGCCCCCTTCCCAGAGCCGCCGACCAGTTTTTAACCTCCACCGGATCCGCGTAGGTGGCTGTCAGATGCCCGTTGATGGCGTCTATCTCCTCCGCACTGATGCCGGCGTCGAACACTGCTCCCTCGATACATCTTTTCACGCCTTCCGGATTCGGTGCCGTCATCGATCCTCCCCTGCGATGCCCTCCGCAGTTCACAAAGCCGCCGAGTATCTCCGCATAGATCCTGGCTCCTCTGGCAAGCGCCGCCTCAAGCTCCTCAACCACGAGGATTGCAGCCCCCGAGCCGGGAACGAAACCGCCGGCACTGGCGCTCATCGGCCTCGATGCAGACCCGGGCTGGTCGTTGAACTTGCGGCAGATGACGCGCATGGCGTCGAAACCCGACCAGATGTACGGCGACGGCCCCTCAGCGCCTCCGGCCAGCATTCTTGTCGCCAGGCCCGCACGAATTCTCCACAGCGAATCGATGATGGCTTCATTGCCCGTGCTGCACGCCGAAGAGTTGGATGTCACCTGGTTTCCCAGCGCCAGAAGGCCCGAAATGCGGGCGCTTGTGCCGCTGTTCATAACCTGCTCGACGATAAGGCTTCCCATACGCCGCACCTTGCCCTGGTTGACCATCGGCACCACGCTGTTGGCTATGGTGTCCATGCCTCCGATTCCAGAACCGACTATCACGCCGGTGTCCCAGTGGATATGATCGCTGTCGGCATCCGGCACCTCAAAACCGGCGTCCTTCCACGCGTCAATGGCGCAGACAGAGGCGTAGCCGATGTTGTCATTCATCGACACCCGTTTCTCTTCATCAAAATAGTTTTCAAGCACGGCAGCGAAGTTCTGGGGGACGCCTCCCACCTGGCAGGCAAAGTTCAGCTCCTTCAGCTCCGGTATAAAGCGGATGCCTGATCTGCCCTCTCTCAGCGCCTTTTCGTAAACATCCAGGCCGTGGCCGTTCGGCGCCGCAACACCCATGCCGGTAACAACAACCCTGCGTCTCATGCCAACACAACCCCCATGCCGGAAAGAATTCCTGAGCAGACCGGCTCGCCGTTTTCTCTTTCCATTGTGACCTTCGCCTTGATTGATCTGTTGCGGAAATATACCTTGCTGCCCCGAATAATCATCCGCTCTCCCGGTTTTACCATGCCTGTGAATTCCACATTGTCGGCTGCCGTGAACAATGTAACCATCTTTTCCGTATCCTCCGGCTGCACTTTGCTCTGCACCATGTTCAGGTAGATTCCATATGCCACTACTCCCGTCTGCGCCATTGTCTCGATAAGGATGACTCCCGGCGTTACCGGGCTGTCAGGGAAATGACCGCTGTAAAAGAATTCATCGGTGCGGAAGCGATAGGCTCCTATGACATGATCGTCGTCCAGTTCAAGAACCTCGTCGATAAAACGGAAAGGGTCTTTCTGAGGAACGGACTTCAATATCCTTTCTATTGTCTGCCTGTCAGCCGCCATACATCCCCCCGTTGACGTGAATGACGCTTCCCGTTATGTAAGAGCCTCCCGTAGCAAGGAAGGATACGACCTCGGCCACCTCCTCAGGCCTTCCCATCCTTTCCAGGGGGATATTGGCCATGATCTGCTGCCTGATCTCTTCCGGCAGTTCCGCCGTCATCTCGGTGTCGATAAATCCGGGGGCAACCGAGTTGACAAGGATATCTCTTCCCTTCAGCTCTTTCGCCAGGGATTTTGTAAAGGCATCCAGAGCCGCCTTTTCCATGGTGTAGGGTATCTGCCCGGCGTTGCCTGTATGGCCGACGACGCTGGAGATGTTGATGATCCTTCCGTTGTTCCTGCGCAGCATGAAAAGCCGGATCACTCTCTTCGTAAGATACCAGATGCCTCGCATCACTGACCGCTGGGAGTCGAACTGCTCTATCTTCATGCTGTTGATATCCGCGTTGACTGACATACCGGCATTGTTCACCAGAACGTCGACACGTCCGGCCTTTTCCTTTATGACCTCAAGAAACGGCTCGACATGAGCTACATCGGCAAGGTCCGCACGGATCAGGAACCCGTCGGTTATGTTTGCCAGGATTTCATTCGCTTCCTTTTCGCTCTTCCGGTAGTGTATTCCCACGCGGAAGCCCTTTTCGTCCAGCGCACGGCAGCAGGCTGCGCCTATGCCCGTACCGCCGCCCGTAACAACGGCAACTTTCCTGTCGCTCATTATGACTTCTCCATAATACCGCCCACGGAAAACCTGGAGCGTCTCGGGTAGTCGGAATATACAATTCCCTTGAATATGCCTGTCCTTGCCTCGTTTACGGTCATGACAAGCTCATCATCGACAAACACACGCCCGTCTCCGATGACAATGCTGGAGCCGGACTCCTTCAGGTTGGAGAAACGCCGGACGTCCACCTCATAGCGCACGGTTTTGTTAAAGGGACGAATCTGGCCGTTGAACGACACTTCGCCGCACCCGAGTGCCCTTCCCGCTCCCAGAGCGCCGCTCCACGAACAGAAAAACCCGAGGAGCTGCCATACGGCATCCACACAGAGACATCCGGGATGAACCGGATCGCCGTACATGTGGCACTGGAAGTACCAGGCATCCAGCCTTACATCCTGTTCCGCCACTACCCTGCCCCGTTTTCCCTCGCTGCCGATATTAGTAATCCGGTCCACCATGAGAAACGGCGGCGCCGGAAGCCGGCCGTCAAAATCATCCGGAGGATCTTCAACCAGTCTCCCGTATGCAAAAGCGAGCAACTCTTCATGACTGAACTGCTGCCGCTGTCTGTATTCATCGTATTTCATACTTTCCCTTTCACCGACAGCAGCATGTGTCCCCATGTCAGTCCCGCTCCCACCAGGGCGACAGCCACATGATCACCGGGGCTCAGTTCATCCCAATGCTGGCTTAAAACAGACGGCCCTCCCGCACATCCCTGGTTCCCGTAATACTCCACATTGTGCCAGTGGTTTCCTTCCGGTATGCCGCACCTTCCGCAGACTGTCTGCAGCATTCCCAGGTTCGCCTGATGGCCGATAAACACTATGCGGCTCCCGTTCTGTTCGATGCCGTCCTGCAGCAATCGCAGCGAGTCGGTCGTTCGGCGGATGGCAAATCCCTGTACGGCGCTGCCGTCCTGCCAGAAATGGCCCACCCGCCCTACTTTGGCCTTTTCCCAGGCGGACGGTTTCGATCCGCAGTCGTTGCCGGAAACAACAATCCTTGAACGCACTGTTTTTGAAACGACCGATGCGGCGGTCCCGTCACCGAAAAGAACGGCATTGGTTCTCTCCGAAAAGTCTATGGATCGCGTCACGTTGTCAGGCTGAACGAGCAGCACAAAAGGCGGCAGGGCTTCAGGCATCATGCGGGATATGAGATTCATCTGCACGCCGAATGTCGAGCATGCGGAGTTGACGTCAAAACACGGCGCCTCAATGCCCAGTTCGCAGGCGATCGTAGAGGCCTCCGCCGGTGCCAGCGTGTCCGGAATGGAACTGCCCGAAATAACCATGCCTATGTCTTCCGGTTTCAGGCCCGCGCGGTCGAGGGCCATACGCGAGGCAATGGCGCCGGTCGCTGCATTGTTCGTTTCGCTGGCCTCATAGGCCTCCCGCGGATCCCTGTTTTTTGTCTTTCGTATGTAATCAAGAGGAAGAACGGTATGGCGGGTGTGTATTCCCACCCTTTCCAGAATCCACTCCTCGGTGGTTCCGATATCCAGGTCTTCGAGAAACTTGTTGGTAATGACATTATCCGGGTGATAATGCCCCATCCCATGCAGATAAACCACCGCTACACCAGTTCCCTTCCGATGATCATGTTCTGGACTTCGCGTACGCCTTCGTAGATATCAATGATATGGGCGTCACGCACCAGTTTCGATATCTCGTATTCCGCCATGAACCCGTAACCGCCATGGAGATGGAGTCCCTCATTGGCGCAGAAGATGGCCGCCTCCGCCGCCGTGTTCTTGGCCAGCGATGCGTATATGCCCCGATTCTCCGCCTTTTCCATAATCAGACAGGCCGCCTTCATGAGAGCCATTTCCGCAAGCTCGACCTTTTTCCACATCTGCACCAGCGTCTCTCTCGCCACCGGCAGATCACAGATTCTCTGCCCGAACTGCTTCCGCTCCTTCGTATATTCGATGGTTACGCGCAGGGCTCTCTTTGCCAGCCCGACGCCGATGGCCGCCACCATGGGCCTGGCGTAATCGAGGACATCCACAATATATTTAAATCCCTGCCTTCTGTCGCCGATGATCATGTCGCTTTCAATAACAACATCTTCAAATGTGACGCTTGCCGTGTTGGACATCCGCTGGCCGAGCTTGTCCTCCGGTTTGCCGACGCTTATCCTGCCGCCTCGCGGCAGATCGATCTGCCTGCCGGTATCCGCCGCTCCGGCTGCGTCGCCGGGAAGAAATTCGGGAGCGGGAACAATTACGCAGGCCATGAAGTTGCCGGTCGGTTTGCCGACCTTGCAGAAAACGGTAAACTGGGACGCGTATGACGCATTGGTAATGAAACACTTTGAGCCGTTGAGGATATATGCGCCGTCATCCCTCTTGCTGATGAAGGTCGTCATGGATGAATTGTCGGAGCCGGCATCCGGTTCGGTAAGACAAAACGAGGAGAGAAGAGGCTTTTCGACGAAAGGTTTCAGAAACATCTCCTGCTGCTGCGGAGTGCCGTGCTGGGCGATTACAGCATTGGCCAGATCATTGCACATGGCGGACGTCGAGATTCCCGTGTCTCCGTAAGACAACTCTCTGATGATCAGCGCCGTCGAGACAATGTCAACCTCATATCCTTTCACCGACTCCGGAATGGAGAGGTTGAGCATCCCCAGTTCCCATATCTTCCTGATCGTATCCCAGGGGAAGAAGTGCGCCTTCTCCCACGCCATGACATTAGGAATAATCTCGCTCTGGACAAGCCTGCCCAGCGTGTCCACATACATTCTCTGTTGTTCCGTAAGATTGAAATCCATTTAATCTCTCTTCAGTTTGCTTTATTTTATTTCTGCGGGATGCGGGCCTCAGCCGTCAGTTGCTTGTCGAGAAGATTCTCGACGCTGCCGACAGAGTTGTTACCGAAAGGCAGTTTACATAGATGGTCTTGAAGAATTCCCTCAGCGGGCGCCCCGGTCCGATTTCAAACACGGCATCGGCGTACCTGTTGAGCACAATCATATTATTTACCCAGCGGACCGGACTGCTGACCTGCAGAACCAGGTCATGGATGACATCATCAAAACAGTCGTTATGAAAATCACCCGTAAAATTCGAAGTCACGCGCATGGCTCTGTTGGCATCCAGTGCCACTGCCATTTCCAGCAGAGCGTCCTCAAAGGGTTTTTCTATTCTCCGCATGAAGCGGCTGTGGAAAGGCGCACTGACGTTGAGCGGCACAAAATGAAAAGTCTGGTCATCATCCATGGTTTCCAGAACTTTCAAGGCAGCCTTAGGCATATCGCTCGCCGCGCCGCTGATAACAATCTGTTTCAGAGAATTGATATTTGCCACATCAATCGGCAGATCACCAAGGGCATTCGTTATGGCCTGGGCATTCAGATTGTCGGAAATAACCGCCGACATCCCACCGATACCGAGAGGATTGGCATCCTGCATCAGTTTGCCCCGCACCTGAACAATCTTTAACGCATCCTCAAAGGGAAGAGCTCCAGCAGCAACAAGAGCGGTGAACTCACCCAGGCTGTGACCGCCGAAAAACGACGGTTCGAATCCAAACTGGTCCTGCAAGCCCCTCAACATGGCAATCTCTGTTGCCAGAATGCAGGGCTGTGTATATTCAGTGAGATTAAGCCGCTCGTCCTCTCCGAAGCAAAGACCCGCTACATCCCAACCGACTGCATCGGCGGCTTCTTCGTACGTCCTGCGGCTGATTTCAATATTATCGTGAAAATCCCTGCCCATACCCGGCCTCTGTGATCCCTGACCGGGAAAAACTGCTGCCAGTTTACGCTCTTTCATAATATCCTCCCTGCTCTCTGACATTTAAAAAATTCAATGCTGCGCGTCCCTAAGCATGATCCATACCATCTCCATATTATGCAAGAGCAACAAAGCCTAACTTAATTATTTTATTGATTTATTATATAATTAAGAGCTGTGCGGCAGTCTGCCGAATAAGAGGTGCAAAGATATATATTACGCATAAGGGAGTTTGCAGTGCGAAACGGTTTACACAGTTTATAAGGCACAATACAACGCCTTGATATTAATGTTGCTTAGTGCTAGTTTTCGCATACATCAAGGCTTTTTCGGGTATAGCTGAAAACACTCCATGGAGCCCATTGCTCATGACTTATAAGACAAAGCAGACAGAACCCGCGCGCGACATTCACGACCACAAAAGAGCCTACGCAGCAAAGGGACAGCTCGCAAAATCACTGCAGGAGAGCGAACAGATATACAAAACCATATCCGACAAATCATTTGCCGGAATATACGTGGTTCAGGACGGGACATTCCGCAACGTGAACCACAGCGCCGCAGCCAATGCCGGCTATACCAAGGACGAACTGGTCGGCATGAAGTCGGACAGCGTCGTCCATCCCGAAGACCGCGACAACGTGAAAAAAAACGCCCGGGCCATGCTCAGCGGAGAACGCACCTCGCCTCATGAATTCAGGATCATTACCAAGGATGGGGACATCCGCTGGATAATGGAAACCGTCTCTTCCATATACTATAAAGGAAAGCCGGCCATCCTCGGCAATTCGATGGACATCACCGACAACAAGCGCACGGAAGAAAGACTCAAGGAGTCGGAAAACCTGTATCGGACAATCTTCGAAACCACAGGTGAGGCCACCATTATTGTAGAAGAAGACACGACAATATCTCTTGTCAATTCCCAATTCGAAAAGATGTCGGGCTATGCCAAGCAGGACTGGGAAGGCAGGAAAAGCTGGACAGAATTTGTGGTGAAATCCGATCGGGAACTGATGATGAAATATCACCGTATGCGTCGCGAAGACCCCGCCCTTGCGCCGAGAAACTACGAGTTCGGCTTTATCGACAGCTACGGGAAAGTCAGAGACGTCCTGCTGACCGTTGATATGATCCCGGGAACAAAAAAAAGCGTTGCATCTTTTATGGACATCACGGAACGCAAACGATCGGCGGAAAGGCTGCAAGAGTCGGAAAATCTCTACAGAACAATCTTCGAAACCACGGGAACGGCCACGATCATCGTTGAAGAGGATACGACGGTATGTCTGGTAAACACGGAGTTCGAGAAACTGTCCGGTGCCCCCAAGGACTACTGGGAAAACAAACGCAGCTGGACGGAGTTCGTTCACGAAAAAGACCGCGGGAAGATGCTCGGTTATCACTACAGCCGCCGCATCGACCCGGCTTCCGCACCGCGCAATTACGAGTTCAGCCTCGTTGACAAACAGGGCAGCACAAGAGAAGTGATCATTACCATATCGATGATACCGGGAACCAAGAGGAGCGTGGCATCTTTCGCCGACATCACGGAACGCCGCATGGCGGAGGAGAAGCTGAAGGAATCGGAAGTGCTCTACCGCACGCTGTTTGAAACGACAGGAACTGCCACCATCATTGTCGAAGAGGACACAACCGTTACCCTTGTGAATACGGAGTTCGAAAAATTATCCGGCGCACCCAAGGACTACTGGGAAGGCAAAAGGAAATGGACGGAATTTGCCCACGAAAAAGACCGTGAGCGCATGCTTAAATATCATTACAGAAGACGCTCCGACTCGGGCTCGGCGCCGCGAAACTATGAATTCAGCCTTATTAACAGGCAGGGAGATATCAGGGAAGTGATTATAACCATATCGATGATACCGGGCACCAGTAAAAGCGTGGCGTCTTTTGTCGATATCACTGAAAGAAAAATGGCAGAAGAGACCCTCAGGAACAGAGAGCAGGAATTGCATGACAAATCCCGTGAACAGGAGGAACTGAATGCCGCCCTGCGTGTTCTTCTCAAGCGCAGAGAGGAAGATAAGGTGGAACTCGAAAATACCTTCACGACCAGTCTGAATAAACTGGTGATGCCCTATATCAAGACGATGAGAAAGGGGACGGTAAAAGGAAATGACCTGATATGCCTCAACATCATCGAATCCAACCTGCAGGATATAGCCTCTCCCTTCATGCACAGGCTCGCAACCGAGTTTCTGAACTTTACCCCCAGAGAACTTCAAGTAGCCAATCTGATCAAGGAAGGCAAAACAACCAAGGAAATAGCCGAATTCATGAACATATCCCTCCCTACAGTAGAAATTCACCGCCACCACATACGGGAAAAGCTGGGGCTCAACAAAAAGAAATCCAATCTCCGGACATATCTGGCGTCTTTGAAATAACCTTTATAAAAAATAAAGGTTTTCTAAATACTCTTTCAACGTTGTATTTTTCTCCTGTTATCTCTATTAAATTTACATCTTGCAGATAAGCTTCATTACGTTCGCGTTCAGTTTCTCATTTCTCATCACAACGGCGGGCACTTTATCAATTTTCAGACTGTCATCCCCAAGGGGGAAGAAAAATACATCGAGGAGGAGTGGTAATGTCGGCACATGGACAAAAAGTGGTATCAGCGGAACATGTCGCTTCCCTGGTCAAAGACGGCATGTGGTTGGATTTCGGGACCGTGCAGGCGCCTCGCGCCTTTGACAGGGCGCTGGCAAAGCGGGTGGGGGAACTCAAAGACGTAAAAATCCGGACGCTCGGGCACCTGACACCGCTCGAGGTGATGGAAAAGGACCCGGAGGCAAAGAGTTTCTGGCTGGGAAACTGGCACATCCTGGGGTGGACAAGGAAATACATCGCGGAAAACCGCGGCACGCACGTACCCTATAATTTCGGGGAAACAGCCCGCATATATCGTGAAGACATAGATGTGGACATGGCCGTACAGACGGTCACTCCGATGGACAAGCACGGCTATTTCAATTTCGGGCCGCTCTGCAATTTCAAAAAGGCCGTATTCAGCAAGGCGAAAACCAAAGTAGTCGAGGTCGTTGAGGATATGCCATGGTGCTATGGCGGCTTTGACGAATGCATCCACATCTCCGAGGTGGATTGGGTCATCGAAAACAAGACGGACAAGCTCATCACCATCCCTTCGGCGGTGGCAACCGATGTTGAAAAGAAAATCGCCGGATATATCGCCGACATGATTCCGAAGGACGGACCGTGCATTCAGATCGGCATCGGCGGTCTGCCGGACACTGTTTTGCGCCTGCTGGCGGACAGCGGGGCGCACGACATCGGCATTCATACAGAGATGGTCACGGAGGCCATCATGGAACTTCACGAGGCCGGACTGATTACGGGAAAGAAGAAGACCTTTCTGCCGGAAAAGATCGTCTGGACGTTCGCCATCGGCAGCCGGAAACTCTATGACTGGCTGGATCATAACCCGGCGCTGGCGATGTATCCTGTTGAGTTCACCAATGATCCCTACGTAATCGCCATGAACAAGGATCTGATATCCATCAATGCCTGTCTGGGAGTTGATCTCCAGGGTCAGGTAAGCTCGGAATCGATAGGCTTTGCACAGTATTCAGGCACGGGCGGGCAGCTTGCCTTCGTCAGAGGCGCTTACTATCGCGCCACCAAGGGACAGCCGCCGCTGGGCTATACCGAAAACAAGTCGGTCCTCGCCTTCCAGTCAACCTACAAGGACAAGGACGGCAACCTCAAATCAAAAATTAATCCGACGCTGCCTCCGGGAGAGATCGTTACCGTGCCGCGGGTCGATGTCTCCTATCTGGTGACGGAGTACGGCGTCGCTTATCTCAAGGGGCTTTCCATACCGGAACGCGTCCTGGCAATCACCCAACTGGCGCATCCTGATTTTCGCGACGGTCTTCTCGAGGAAGCGCGCAAAATGCACTGGCTGAACAGGCAATGGTCGTTAGGGGCAATATAGGCTTTTCATAAACCGTAAAGACTAAATTAAAGGAGCATCACTATGGACATCAAAAAAGTATGTGTACTGGGAGCGGGATTGATGGGCAACGGCATCGCGCAGTTATGCGCGCAGGCGGGCTACGAGGTGAGTCTGCGTGACATTGAGCAGCGGTTCGTCGACGGCGGCATGAAGACAATCACGAAAAACCTGAGCCGCGACGTGGAGAAGGGCAAGAGAACCAAGGAGGACATGGACGCCATTCTGGGCAGGATCAAGCCGACGCTGGACATGAAGGAGGCGGCATCCGGAGCGGACGTCGTGGTGGAAGTGGTGATCGAGGTCATGGAGGTCAAGAAGCAGGTTTATAAGGAGCTGGAAGAGATCGTTCCCGCGCACTGCCTTTTCTTCACGAATACATCGGGTTTGAGCATCACGGAGATGGCGGCGATCACGAAGCGGCCCGACCGTTTTATCGGGACGCATTTCTTCAATCCGGTGCCGGTAATGAAGCTGCTGGAGATCATCCGCGGTTACGAGACCTCCGATGAGACCCTGGAGATGGCGAAGGCCTGGGGCAAGAAGATCGGCAAGGAAATGATCGTGGTGAGGGAAGCCCCTGCCTTTGCGGTAAACAGGATACTGTGCACGATGCTGAACGAGGCGTTTTTTGCTCTGGACGAGGGTATTGCGACGGCGGAGGATATCGACAAGGGCATGGTGCTGGGCTGCAATCATCCGATCGGGCCGCTGGCACTTTCCGACCTGGTGGGCAACGAGACGCTGCTGCGCGTGATGGAGGGTCTGCACCGCGAACTGGGCGACAAGTACCGACCGGCGCCGCTTCTGAAGAAGCTGGTGCGTGCAGGCCGCTACGGCCGCAAGACCGGCAAGGGCGTATATGAGTACAAATAATTTTATGGAGGAATAAACCATGGATTTTGAATTAACCGAAGAATTGAAGATGTTGAAGGATATGGCGTACAAGTTTGCAGTGGCGGAGTTTACTTCGGTATCGAAGGAGTGCGACGAGCACGAGAAATACACCCCGGAGATCAGGAAGAAGGCCG
>CAZLFA010000024.1:0-49973 GCA_964558665.1 uncultured Syntrophaceae bacterium | reverse complement strand
TTCTTCAAAGAATTGGCCTATGAAAATTTCACACAAAAAAATTGACAGTACCTATTATCACATTGCAAAGCAGTTCCGGATTAGTCAGGGCTTGAGAATCTCTTGTGAGCTGATAAAAAGCACAAAGGACTGCAAATGAATAATACGGAAGAAGCAAAGGGAAGGCCGAGGATTCTCATTGTAGATGACGATGTGACGGTGCTCCATTCCATAAACAGGATACTGGACAGTGATATATATGAAGTGATGACGGCTTCATCGGCTGATGAAGGGTTTGCCGTGCTGAAACGCTGTCCCGTCCAGGTCGTCATGGCCGACTATCGCATGCCGGGCATGGACGGCGTTAATTTTCTCACAGAGGTCTGCCGCCAATGGCCGGAGACAGTCAGGATGGTCCTTTCCGGTTATGCAGATATTCAGTCAATCATCGATGCCATCAATGAAGGCCAGGTATACAAGTTCATCACCAAGCCGTGGAACAATGAAGACCTCAGGATCACCATCGGTCGCGCGGTCGAGCGTTATGAACTTCAACGTAAAAATGAGCAACTGGTGACAGACCTCAAAAAATCGCTCGACAAACTGCAGGAAAGCAAACTGCTTTATCAGACCCTGACCGACAAATCCTTTGCCGGCGTGTATGTCCTCAGGGACGGTAAATTCAAGTATATTAACGATAAAACCGCCGACTACGTAGGATACACTGTTGAAGAACTGATCGACAAACCCGCCGATGACCTTGTCTATCCGGAAGACAAGGAAACCGCCGTACGGCAGGCGAACGACATCCTCAGAGGCAGGAGGCAGGAACCCCATGAGTTCAGGGTTGTTACCAAAGACGGACGCATCCGCTGGCTGATCGAGACCCTCGTTCCCATCACTTATGAGGGAGGCTTTGCTGTCCTCGGCAATTGCATGGATATCACGTTTCAGAAAGAGACCGAAAAAAAACTCCGGGACAGTGAACAGGCGCTGAAGAGCATCATTGAAGGCTCGTCCATTCCGACCTTCGTCATCGGCAGAGAACTCAAAGTAATTTTCTGGAACAAGGCGCTGGAGAAGTTAAGCGGCATCAAGGCTGAAGAGGTGGTAGGCACAAGCGATCATTGGCGGGCATTCTACAGAGAATCGAATCCCTGCATGGCTGACCTGATTATTAACGGCAATGTGGATGAGTTTACCGAACGTTATGGGGGATCATTAAAAGCATTTCCGCTTATTGAGGACGCATACGAGTCGACGGATTTCTTCCCGTCTCTGGGAGAAAGCGGCAGGTGGCTCCACCTCACGGCAGCGCCGGTCAGAAACGCCACGGGAGAATTGATCGGGGCAATGGAGACCCTGGAAGACGTAACTGACCTGAAACTCTATGAAGGTCAACTGGCTCAGCAGATCGTATTCGAGCAGAAACTCCTCGATGCAATTCCCCAGCCTGTTTTTTACAAGGACATAAACGGCATATACATCGGGTGCAATGCCGCCTATGAGAAGTTCATCAATATGCCCCGTGCGAAGATTATCGGCAGATCGGTCTTCGATATCGCCCCTAAAAAACTGGCAGATGTCTATCATGCTAAAGACGAAGAACTTTTCAGCAATCCGGGAACCCAGACCTACGAATCAAGGGTGATCGACAGCACCCGCAGGGTTCATGATATCATTTTTCAAAAGGCCACGTTTACCGATCCGGAGGGAAATATCGCCGGTCTTATCGGCGCCATCTTCGATATTACGGAACAGAAAAGCCTGGAAAGGAAGCTGCTCGAAAGCGAAGAGCTGCACCGCAGCATTTCCGAAAAATCATTCGCCGGTATATACATCGTGCAGGACGGTGTGTTCAAATTCGCCAATGCCATGGCTGCTTCCTATTCGGGATATAAACCGGAAGAAATAATCGGCAAGCGCTCCAATGAAATTGTCTACGGTGAAGATCGCGAAATGCAGAACCGCAGCGCAATAGATATGCTCAAAGGTATCCGCAAGGAGCCCTACGAGTTCCGGATCGTCTCGAAGGACGGCCGGCTGCGGTGGCTGATTGAAATGGTTTCTGCAATAACCTATGAGGGACGGCAGGCCATTCTGGGCAACTGCATGGACATCACGCCGCAGCAAACCGCCGAGATGAAGATGAAAGAAAGCGAAGAGCGCTACCGGTTGCTAACCGAAAAATCTTTTGCCGGCGTTTACATTGTGCAGGACAGGGTATTCAGGTACATCAATGCCGCTGCCGCCGGATATGCCGGTTTTACATCCGATGAGCTTGAAGGGAAGCCGTCGCAGGCTCTGCTGGTCCATCCCGATGACCTTAAAAGCTATTCACTGCAGGCATCCCGGATGCTTAAGGGAATCCGCAAGGAGCCTCTCGAGTTCAGAATATTGACCAAGAAAGGGCAGATCCGCTGGATCATGGAGACGCTGGCTCCCATAGTCTACGAAGGGCGTCCCGCCATCCTGGGCAACTCCATGGACATTACCGCGCAGAAACAGGCGGAGGAAGAACTGGTCTCGACCATGAAGCAGCTGGAAAAGGCATATGCGGAACTTGCCGGCCTTCAGGCCAACGTCATGCATCAGCAGAAGATGGCCTCTATCGGGCAGCTCTCGGCAGGCATTGCCCATGAGATAAACAACCCTATCGGTTTTATATCCGGAAACCTCGGCGTTCTGGAAACATATGCCGGGAATCTGGAAAAAATCATCCGCACGCAGGAAGATGTCATTCGCAGGACATCTTCTCATGATTCCGTCACCGAACTGGAGACAGTGCACAAGAAACTGAAGATCGATCATATTCTCGGCGATATCTACAAGCTGATTGAAGAGTCGGTATCGGGCGCCGAAAGGGTGAAAAAGATCGTCAAGGAGCTGATGACCTTTTCCATGACCAGAGACATGGAGCATAAACCGGATGACATCAATGGGGCAGTCATGAGAATTATTGACATCATGATTAGCGAATTCGGCAAGAAAATCTCTTTTAAAAAAAACCTGGAAACGATTCCCCCTGTGCGGTGCAACATCGGGCAGATCAGCCAGGTCTTCATGAACATCATGAACAACGCCGTGCAGGCCATCGAGGTCACAGGTGAAATAAATGTTCAAAGCCGCTCCGACGGTGAAAGCGTATATATTATTATTGCCGATAACGGATGCGGCATTCCGGAGAATATCCTGCCCCGCATTTTCGAGCCCTTCTTCACCTCGCGGGACGTGGGGCAGGGCATGGGGTTGGGATTGAGCACGGCGTACGAAATCGTCAAGAAGCATAATGGCGAGATAACCGTGAACAGCGAAGTCGGAAAAGGTACGACCGTAACAGTAAGGCTGCCGGTTGTTACATAACGGCAGGAGAGTCATTCTATGACGATTGAAATGAGGATAAAAATCAATACCTGGATTTCCTTTATCGTCTTCATATTGATGATGGCTTTTCTCGCCTGGTCGTTATGGAATATTCATCGGCTGGACCGGATCGAGAGTCTGACTAATCAGATACAGAAAACGGCTTACGAGCGGATCTTCTTGAGAGATGATTATCTTTTGCACCGGCAGGAGTTGACGGGTGTTAAATGGAAGGAGAAATCGGCGGCGCTGCAAGGGCTGCTGGAAGCGTTGGATGGAGAGATAACAAGGGAGGAGGATAGGGGTTTACTTAAGGAAGTCCGGAAAGAGTTTGAGGCGACGTATGCCCGGTTTTCAACATTCCTGGAAAAAAATGCAAAGAAAGATCAGTTGGGAGGCAAGATATTCAAATACGGCGAGGCGGACAGAAAACTGATCGACGGCGTTTTTCTGAATGCCTATGCGCTCCAGGGCAGCATAGACAGGTTATACGATTCCATTGAAAAACAGACGGACGAGGCGCAAAGGAGAATGGTTCCGGGAATCATGCTCTTTGTTCTGGCGGGAGGCGTTATGATCGCGCTCAATGCGGTATTTCTCAACAGAACCATAACGAGGCGCATCTCCTCGCTAAATCGTGGCATAGAAGGCATCGGCAGCGGCGACCTTGAATGTCGCATCGATGAGGAAGGAAGTGACGAACTGACGAAACTGGCTTGCGCCGTCAACGACATGACTTCCCGCTTGAGTTCGTCCCTCACCTCCATCGATAATCTTCAGCAGGAAATCAGCCTGCGGCAGGAGGCAGAGGAATCGCTGCGCACAAGCGAGGCTCTGCTGAATGAAACCGGTACCATAGCGCGCATCGGCGGCTGGGCGCATGATTTGCTGACGGGAGAAGCCTCCTGGACCCTGGGTTTGTATGAGGTTATCGAGATAGCTCCGGAAAATCCTATTCCCGGTACGAATGAACACCTTGACTACTATCCGCTTCCTGACCGCGAGATTCTGAAGTCCGCATATGAAAACGCCATGAATACCGGGGAACCTTTCGACCTGGAACTGCGCTGTCATACGGCCAAAGGGCGGCTTTTCTGGGCGCGCGTCATTGGACGTCCTTACTTCAGTGACGGGAAGTGCATCAGGATGGCGGGCACCTTCCAGGACATCAACGAACTGAAGTTGGCGGAAGAAAAGCTTCGCAGGAATGAGGCCCGTTATCGCCTGCTTGCCGAGAATACGAGTGATGTAATCTGGACGATGAATATGGACGGCAAGTTTACCTATGTCAGCCCGACAGCCGTCCGTCTTCATGGTTTTACGGCGGAAGAGGTGATGCATAAGCCGCTTGAAGAACTTATTGCACCGGATTCCCTGCCTGTGGCTCTCGATACGCTGAGCAGGCTTCTGGAAAAGGGGCGGCAGGGAGTTACAGGTTTGCCGACGGTCATCCAGGTGGAGATGCTCTACAAAGGCGGATTAACAGTTTGGACGGAGGTCTCCGGGGAGCTTATCAAAGACAGTGAGAGTGATGCCGTTGTGCTGCTGGCTGTTTCCAGAAATATTACCGAACGCAAGCAGGCAGAGGAGCAGATTCGCAAACTGAACCGGACGCTGATGGTCTTAAGCGACATCAACCAGGCCATCGTGCGCGTGCGAGATCTGCCGACGCTGTTTGAGCAGGCCTGCCGTATTGCCGTTGAGAAGGGCGGTTTCCGCATGGCCTGGATTGGCACAACGGATTCAGGGGATAATATCCTGCGCCATGTCGTGTCCGCAGGCGTCACAGGAGATTACATTGAGAAGCTGAACATCGTGCTGGATGACGAAATACGGAGCGCGGGACCAGCGGGCAAGGCGGCAAAAGAGGGTGTAATAGACATATGCAGAGATGTCGAAACCGATCAGCGCCTGGAACCATGGCGCAAAGACGCTCTGCGGATGGGTTACAGGTCGCTGGCTGCATTTCCGCTCAAGGCGGCCGGGCAGATCCGTGGCGTGTTCACTCTGTATTCAGAAGATAAAGACTTTTTCACGGGTGAAGAAGTAGCGCTTCTCGAAGAACTGGCCATGGACATTTCATTTGCAATTGAACATTATGAAGTGGAAAAAAGAAGACAAGTCGTAGAAGAAAAAGTGAAGAATGCCTCCGCTGAGTGGGCATCCACCTTCGATGCCATGAAGGACAGTGTATGCCTGCTGGGTGCGGACTCCTCGGTCCTCCGCTGTAACAGGGCGTTCACTAAAATGATTGGTAAGACGTATGAAGAGATTATCGGCCGCAAATGTTGTGAGATGCTGCATGGCGGTGCGGATTATAAAAGTCAGTGTCCGTTTCAAAAAATGGAGGCTTCGCTTAAACGGGAGGAGACCGAAGCGCATATCGACGGCCGGTGGTTCTGCATAGTCGTTGATCCGATACTGGACGCGGACGGGCGGCTGACCGGCGCCGTGCACGTCATGACGGATATCACGCAACGGAAAAAATTTGAGGAAGTTATCATACAGACGGAAAAGAAATACCGCAGCCTTTTCATGAACGCCCGGGAGGGCATTTTCCAAACTTCCGCGGATGGAAGGCTGCTGATGGCAAATCCCGCAATGGCTAGGATCTACGGCTATGCATCATCCGAAGAAATACTGTCACAAGTCAAAAACGTGTCACAGGATTTCTATGTCAATGTGTCTGACAGGGATCAATTTCGGAGCAAGATGGAGGCTGACGGCGAGGTGACAAATTATGAAGTCCTGCACAAGAAAAAGGACGGGACACACATATGGGTATCCTGCAATGCATACCCTGTTTATGACCCCGCTCACCACCTGACCGGTTTTGAAGGAAGGATCATCGACATTACCGAGCATAAAAGGGTGGAGAGTGAATTGATAGAAACTTATGCAAAGATGAGGGAACTGGAATTCATCATCGACCACAGTCCGGTGGTGGTCTGGTTGTGGGAGGCCGGGGAGGGATGGCCCGTGGTATACGTATCATCAAGCGTGTCCGTCTTCGGATACACTCCCGACGATTTTACAAGCGGAAGAGTGCCTTATTCCTCCATTGTGCATTCCGATGATCTTGCGCGGGTTGCCGAAGAGGTCAGAGAATATGCAAACAGGGGGCTTGCCGAGTTCTCACAGGAATACCGGATTGTCACCAAGTTCGGTGATGTTCGCTGGATAGACGACCGCACCTGGATAAGGCGCGGGCAGGATGGAACGGTGACCCACTACCAGGGAATTGTTGTCGACATCAGCGAGCGCAAGATGGCGGAGGCTTTCCTCAGAGAATCAGAGATGAAGTATCGCCGGCTCCATGAAAGCATGGTCGACGCATTTGTCAAGACAGATATGAAAGGGATGATTCTTGAGTGCAATAACTCCTATCTCAATCTGACCGGATACACAAAGGAAGAAATTTACACGCTGACCTATATGGATTTGACGCCTGAGAAGTGGCATGCCTTTGAGGCGCGCATTGTCTCCGAGAAGATTATTCCACTCGGATACTCCGATGTTTATGAAGAGGAATACCGCCACAAGGACGGCACGGTCTTTCCTGTGGAGCTCAGGACATATCTTATTCGCGATGAATGGGGAAATCCTCAGGCAATGTGGGCAATTGTACGCGATATCACGGAAAGAAAGCGGGCCGAGGAGGACCTGCAAAGAAAGCACAGGGAGCTTGAATCGGCCCATGAGGATTTGAAGCAGGCGCAGGCTCGTGTGATCCAGCAGGAAAAGATGGCTTCCATTGGTCAACTTGCTGCGGGAATCACGCATGAGATCAACAACCCGATGTCGTTTATCACGGGCAATCTGGACATCCTCAGGACATATATAGAGGGTGTTTCCGTGACTATTGAGGAGCAGGAAAGGATTGCCGCAGGACATCTTCCGCCGGAATTGCTGCAGGAGATGCAAAAGATAAAGAGTAGAAGAAAGTTTGACTACATCATCAAGGACATGGGTAATCTCATCGATCAGTCACTTGAGGGGGCGGAACGGGTGAGGAAGATCGTTGCGGATCTGAAGACCTTTTCCCGGATGGAAGAGGACGTCCATATGATAGAGGATATCAATATCGGTCTGGAGAGCACAATCAATATTGTATGGAACGAGATCAAGTACAAAGCGGAACTGGTAAAGGAATACGGAGAGCTTCCCCTCACCCACTGCAACATCAGCCAAATTAATCAGGTGTTCATGAATCTATTGGTGAATGCCGCGCAGTCGATAGAGAAGTGGGGCAGGATCACGGTAAAGACATGGGCGGATGAAGAAGATATTTATATAACGGTTACGGATACGGGAAGCGGGATTCCTGAGTCGAACATACAGAAGATATTCGATCCGTTTTTTACGACAAAGGTTTCCGGGAAGGGAACAGGTCTGGGATTGAGCATTTCCCTGGATATTGTGAGGAAGCACAGGGGCGATATTACTCTTGAGAGCGAGGTCGGGAAGGGATCAACATTTACGGTGCGGATACCGATAGTGAGATCCTGAGATTACAGGGTGTCATAGCGAGCATTAGGCCTACCGCGTCATCGCGAGCGACCGTAGGGAGCGTGGCAATCTCATGAGATTGAAAACTCTCAGAGCGGAGATTAGGTAATCAATAACTCTTTCAATAAATGGGGGTCAACCGCAATGAACGCAGGCACGGGAACAAACCGATCTCCATCCGGACTGTGGCCTTTGGCGGCAGTCATCGCCACAACTATTATTGCGGTTGCCGTCAGCTTTTATTGTCTGAGCTCCGGACGGTTTATCGTCTTTCAGAATCTCTTTTATTTCCCCGTCATTCTTGCCTGCATTTATTATCTCAAAAGAGGTTTCGTCTTTTCTATACTGCTGGCGCTTCTCTATCTGTTTCTCGTTGCCGCCCATACAAATGATTCCATTATCATCCGGGAAGCTCTCGTCAGAGTCCTGATATTTCTTTTCATTGCGGGAGTCGTGACGTTCATCTCGCTCCGCAGCAGACGGGCAGAGGAGGAGCACCAAAAAATTCGCCTGTGGCGGGAAGGAGTAAACCGCATCCTCGGTTCGTTGCTTTTGCCTGTTCCGCTTGACGAGAGGCTGAGGTGCCTGACGAATGGCGTCGTGGAAACTTTCGGCGCCGACTTCTGCCGGATCTGGCTGATCGAAAGAGGTGATCTGTGCGACTTGGCGTGTATGCATGCCGGGTTGAAGGAAGGGCCGCATGTCTGCCTGTATCGTGATAAATGCCTGCACCTTAAGGCGAGTTCAGGCAGATATACGCATGTCGACGGAGAAGCGCACCGGCGTGTGCCGTTCGGGGCCTATAAGATCGGCCGCATTGCCTCCGGCGAGGACAGGAAATTTCTCACAAATGACGTGCAGCACGATCCGCGCGTCCACAATCATGAATGGGCAAAAGGCCTCGGCTTGAAGGCTTTCGCGGGGTACCGGCTCAAGCCTCCCGACGGCGAAACCATCGGCGTGTTTGCCCTCTTCACAAAGTTTGAAATCTCCCCCGATATGGATGCCGTACTGGAAGGGCTCGGTCAGGCCATTGCGCTCGCCGTCCAGAAGGGTATTGTGGAAAGATCGCTTGCGGACAGTGAAAACCGCTACCGGGCGGTCGTGGAAGACCAGACTGAGGTCATCTCCCGTTTCCGTACAGACGGGACGCTGACGTTTGTCAATGAAGTGTTCTGCCGGTTTTTCGCACAAAAGCGGGATGACCTCCTCGGGACGAACTGGCAACCGAAGGCATTTCCTGACGACATACCGGCGATCGAACGGAAATTGGAGGCACTGTCTCCTTCTGAACCGGTCCTTGTTGTTGAGAACCGGGTATATGACGGCAGCGGAAATGTTCATTGGATGCAGTTCATCAACCGGGGGCTCTTCGATGAACGCGGATGTCTGATAGAGATACAGTCGGTGGGAAGGGACATCACCGACCGCAGGCGCATCGAGCAGCGGCTGAGCAGAGAGGTTGAACTGAAGGACTTCCTGATCGGGTTATATAAAACGGCTCCGGCAATGACGGACAAGGAGCTTTACGATCATGTTCTCGACTATGTCGTCCGTATGACCGACAGCGCCATCGGGTTTTTTCATCTCGTCTCCGATGACCAGAAGGAGGTCATTCTCACCGCCTGGAACGCAGAGGCTCTCAATAACTGTACTGCGTCTTATGCCACGCATTATCCTATCGAACAGGCAGGAAACTGGGTTGATTGCGTTCGTCTCAGGGGACCGGTCGTCTATAATGATTTCCCCTGCTCTCCCAATCAAAAGGGGCTTCCGGAAGGACATACTCCGGTGCGGCGGTTCATGAGTGTTCCCGTCGTGGAGCAGGACAAGGTCCGGATGATATTCGGCGTGGGCAACAAGGATGAGGAATACAGCGAGTTTGATGCCCTGGACATACAGGTGGTGGCCAATGATCTGCAGCGGATCATAGCACAGCGCACAAGCGAGAACAGGTTCCGAAGGCTGCTCAAGTATGCCCCGATACCCATGACCTTATCGGACAGCAACGGATCCGTTATTTATCGCAATGACCGTTATCTGGAAGTGATAGGCTACACGTATGAGGACGTGCCGACAGTCGAGGAGTGGTGGCGGGTTGCCTATCCCGACAGGGACTACAGGGAAAAAGTGAATAAATCCTGGAATGAGAGTGTGGAGCGGGCAATAAAAACCGGAAGCGATATCGGGGCGTTCGAATACAATGTCTCATGCAAGGACGGAAAGACAAGGGTGATGATTATTTCCGGCGTCATTTTCAATGATCAAAGCCTTCTGGTGATTTTCACAGATATCACTGAACGGAAGCAGGCGGAGGACGAGATCAGGAAATATTCGCATGACCTGACGGAGCGCATGAAGGAACTCAATTGTCTCTATTCCGTTTCTGAAGTTGTAAGAAGAAACGAAATCTCTCCGGCGGAAATACTTCAAAGGTGTGCTTATCTTATTGCAGAAGCCTATCAGTACCCCGCAATTACCGCCTGCCGCATAACTTGGGCTGGTAATATTTACAGCACGGGGAATTTCAGGCAGACGGCGTGGCTGCAGAGTTGCCCCATCATGGTTAATGGCATGCAGACAGGCACCGTGGAAGTCTTCTACCTGGAAGAGCGGCCGGAAGAGCAGGAGGGGCCTTTCCTGGCTGAAGAGCGCCATCTGCTTAACTCCATTGCCGAACTTCTGGGCAGGTCGGCGGAGCGAAAGCAGGCTGAAGAGGAACGGGAAAAGTATGTCGCGGAGCTTCAAAAAGCCCTCTCGGAGGTAAAGACACTGAGCGGCCTGCTTCCCATCTGTTCCTCCTGCAAGAAAATACGCAACGACGAAGGTTACTGGGAGCAGATTGAGAAATACGTGGGCGAGCGCTCAAAGGCGGAATTCAGCCACGGGATTTGCCCGGAATGTGAAAAAAAACTGTACCCGGAATTATTCAGGAAGAAATGAGGGAGAAACGAGCGAAGCCGCGGCAATCTCATGAGACTGCCGCGGCAGGCTAAAGCCTTCCTTGCAGTGAAAGAAAAGAGACGCATATGAAGGACCGCAGAAACATGGAACACGGCATCCGGCGATTACTTGTCTGCGCTTTACTTACGTGGATGCTGTTGTATCTCGGAGCGCTGTTCGCAGGCGCCGAAGACCGCGTCGTGCGCGTGGGGGTCTATGATAATGCCCCGAAGATATTTATGGGCGAGGCAGGCAGGCCTGCCGGCATCTTCATAGATATCATCGACCATATCGCCAAAGGCGAGGGATGGACGCTGCGCTATGTGCCCGGTTCCTGGTCGGAGCAGATGGAGCGACTGGCAAAGGGGGAAATCGATATCATGCCCGATGTCGCATATACGGCGGAACGGGGAAAGATATTTTCTTTCGGCAAGGTTCCGGCCCTGTCTTCATGGTTTCAGGTGTACAGCCGCAAGGGGAGCCGGATTCAATCGATACTGGATTTGAGAGGGAAGCGTATCGTCGTTCTGGAAAATTCCATCCAGCAGGAGGCCTTCAAGAGGATGGCGGACAGTTTCGGACTGCACATGACGCTTGTTACAGCGCCTGATTACAAGAAGGTCTTTGAGATGACAGCCCGGGGAGAAGCCGATGCGGCCGTCGCCAATCATTTTTACGGTGCGCTGCACGCCAGGAATTACGGGCTTGAAGATACGGCGGTCGTCTTCAACCCTTCCGCCCTTTATTTCGCAGCTCCCCAGGGACAAAATGAGCAGTTGCTGAACACCATAGACAGTTATCTGACCGAACTGAAAAAGGACACGCAGTCGATCTATTACGCCTCCATCAAGCGCTGGACGTCGGAGGAGGTCAGGTTTGCATTGCCTGTGTGGATGAAAATTGCGGGATTTGTCCTCGGTGTAGCTCTGCTCATAAGTCTGCCGGGGAGCTTTGTGCTGAAGCATCAGGTAAATGTCCGTACCCGTGAACTGCAGCAGGCAAACAAGGAAATGGAACAGCGCATCATCGAGCGTACCGCCGAACTGGCGGCATCCATGGAAAAAGCCCAGGCCGCAGACCGTTTAAAATCCGCCTTTCTGGCAACGATGTCGCACGAACTGCGCACGCCGCTCAATTCGATAATCGGCTTTACAGGAATACTTCTTCAGGGACTGGCCGGGGCTCTCAATCAGGAGCAGCAGCGGCAGATGGCTATGGTTCAGAACAGTGCCCGCCATCTCCTGTCGCTGATCAATGACGTGCTCGATATTTCCAAAATAGAGGCCGGGCAGCTTGAACTTTCTCCTACGGACTTTGACCTGAAGGCCTCCATCGACAGAACCGTCAAACTGGTTCTGCCCCTGGCGGAGAAGAAGGGATTGGATATTGTTTCAGAAGTTCCCGACGACCTGGGAATCATTACCGCCGATCAGCGCCGCCTGGAGCAGGTCATCCTTAATCTGCTCAACAACGCAATCAAATTTACCGAAAAAGGACACGTCCGGATTTCATGCCGGATTGACGGTAACCAATGCCGTTTGTCCGTGTCCGACACTGGCATCGGCATTCAGGCGGAAGACTTGTCAAAACTCTTTCAGCCGTTCCGTCAAATAGATGCCGGAATTGCCCGCAAGCAGGAAGGTACGGGTCTCGGGTTGTCGATATGCAAAAAGATTGTCGATATGATGGGTGGGGCAATAGAAGTGGAAAGCCGCTGGGAGCAGGGAAGCACCTTCAAAATAAGCTTTCCGAAAGAGCCGGCGGTTTTGTCGTAAAAAAAATGACCGGCGGGGGGGTGTTAACAGGCAGCAACGATAGATCGTTATCCGAAGGAGACCTCGGGAAGGAGCATTATATGAAAGTAATGATCGTCGACGACAAGGAAGAAAACATTTATTTATTGGAGGCCCTGTTCAAAGGAAGCGGGCATGATGTCGCAAGCGCCGCCAACGGCGCCGAAGCCCTGGAGAAACTGAGGGCGGAAAAATGCGATCTGATCATCAGCGACATCCTCATGCCTGTCATGGACGGTTTTCAATTATGCCGAAGGATCAGGGCAGACAGGGAACTGCATCACATTCCTCTGATTTTCTATACCGCCACTTATACAGGTCCTGAAGACGAGAAATTTGCCGTCAAAATCGGCGCGGACAGGTTTGTTCAAAAACCGTGTGAACCAGACTTGTTCATGAATATCGTCAGCGAGGTGATGGCAAGGGTTCCGGCAGCCGCCGATACCCCCGTCAAGGAACCTGAACCGGAAGCGGAAATCCTGAAACTGTACAGCGAACGGCTGGTAAGGAAGCTTGAACATAAAATGGCGGAACTGGAGGTAGAGATCCAGACGCGAATAGACGCCGAAAAGACACTGCTAAAAAAGCATAAGGAACTGGAGGCGGCCCACGCGGAATTGAAGTGTGTCCAGTCGCAGATCATCCAGCAGGAGAAGATGGCATCCATCGGCCAGCTTTCCGCGGGCATAGCTCATGAAATAAACAATCCGGTCTCCTTCATAACGGGCAATCTTGATATCCTGAAGAAGTACGTGGAAACCGTAATGGAGGTTATAAGGGTTGAGGAAGAGATCATAAAAAACAGCATTCCCCCGGCTGCACTTGAGGCGCTTGACGAGATGAAAAGGAAAAAGAAATTCGATTATGTTCTGAAGGACATCGGCTATCTCATTACCCAGTCCTTAGAGGGTTCTGAACGGATAAAGAGGATTGTGTCGGATCTCAAGGCCTTCTCGCGCATGGAAGATGATATACCGGCGATGGAGGATATTAACAGGGGACTGGAAAGCACCATCAACATCGTCTGGAATGAAATAAAGTACAAGGCCGAACTCGAGAAGGTTTTGGGAGAGCTTCCCCTCACCAGTTGTAATATCAGCCGTCTCAACCAGGTGTTCATGAACCTGCTGGTCAATGCAGCACAGGCGATAGAGAAGCAGGGGAAGATCACCGTCACAACACGGTCCGATGGAAATGACATCTTCATTTCGGTGGCGGATACCGGCGCCGGAATTTCGCCGGAAAACCTGAAAAAGGTATTCGATCCCTTTTTCACGACTAAAGAGAAAGGCGCCGGAACGGGATTGGGACTGAGCATTTCCTACGACATTGTAAAAAAGCACGGCGGGGATATTACCGTGGAAAGTCAGGCAGGCGAGGGGACGACGTTTACCGTCCGCATACCGGTAATAAGGTAATGAAAAGATCTGGGCATGGCAGGATTGTGCAAGGGGAATGAATTCCCTCCGGCAAACGCGAAGTGCGTTCGGATTATGACGGCGGCAGTGAAAACCGGGCATCGTGTATGATCGTTCTTGACCTTATCCAGAATATAGCCATATTGATAACCCTGACGGTGCTGCATCAGCTTGTCCTGCGCAGATGGAAACCGGACGCCGTCAGCTATCAACTGCTTTCCGGCGTCATTTTCGGCGGTGTCGGCATTGTCGGCATGATGACGCCGGTCCATTTTGCACCGGGCATTATCTTCGACGGCCGTTCAATCATCCTCAGTGTTTCCGGTTTATTTGGAGGCCCCATCACCGCTTTTGTTGCCGCGGCTGTTTGCGGCGCATATAGATTATGGCTGGGCGGCGCCGGTGCTTTGGTAGGAACAAGCGTTATTGTCGAAGCCGCCGCCGTCGGCGTGATGTTTCACTATCTGCGCAGACACCATGCCGGATTGACAAAGTCCCTGTCCCTGTTGGGATTCGGGCTGCTTGTGCATGTCATCATGCTGCTTCTGATGTTTGCCCTCCCCGGTGGTGCCGGCATCGAGGTGCTGCGCCGCATTACGCTGCCCGTGCTCTTGATATATCCGCCGGCGACCATGCTGATCTGCCTGATGTTTATCGACAATGAGAAAAGAATAGAGATGGAAAATGTCTTGGCGGATAGTGAGCGAAAATATCACACGATTGCCGATTTTACGTACGACTGGGAGGAATGGACGACGTCCGACGGACGGAGAATCTATGTCTCTCCTTCCTGTGAACGCATTTCCGGGTACAGTGCGGAAGCATATATAGAAGACCCCAAACTATTCATGAACATCGTTCATCCGGACGACAAGAAAATATTATATAACCATTTTGATGATCCCTCAAAAGAATTCAGTGAGAAATGCGAACTGGAATTTCGCATCATCAGGCGGGACAACAGGGAAGTCTGGATAGAGCATGCCTGTCAGGCTGTTTTCGGTCCGACGGGCGAATATCTCGGCCGCAGAAGCAGCAACCGGGACATCACCGACCGCAAAAGGACAGAAGCTGCCCTGGCTGAAAGCGAGGACAGGTACCGTTCGCTTTTTAAAAACAGCATCGATGCCGTTTTGCTTACGGCGCCGGACGGGAGAATCCTGGCGGCAAACCCGGCTGCCTGCAGCATCCTTGGACGCAGTGAAGAAGATATTTGCCGTCTGGGCAGAGCAGGTGTGGTGGATAATACAGATCCTTGCCTGGCGCCGGCGCTGGAGGAAAGAGCGCGAACCGGCAAGTTTACGGGTGAACTCAGATTCGTTCGATCAGACGGCTCGGTATTTCCCTGTGAAATATCGACAGTAATCTTCACGGATCGGGAAGGAAACTTGAAAACCAGTATGATCATCAGAGACATCACCGACCGCAAGCGCGCGGAAGAGGAATTGAAGGAAAAAAACAGGGAGCTTCAGTCGGCCCATGAGCAGCTTAAGATCAAACAGGCCCAGATCATCCAGCAGGAGAAGATGGCCTCTATCGGCCAGCTTTCCGCCGGCATCGCCCACGAGATTAACAACCCCACGTCCTTTGTCTACGGTAATCTGGATCTTCTCAAGAAATTTGTGTCCAGCCTGATGGATACTATACGGGAACAGGATGATCTCCTCAAGACGCTGGCATCGGAGGAAACGCTGGAGAAATTACGGGCAAATCGAAAGAAAAGGAAACTCGATTTCATTATTCAGGATATCGAAAGGCTGATCCAGCAGTCTCTGGAAGGCGCCGAACGCATCAAGAAGATCGTCAAAAACCTCAGCCGCTTCTCCCGTGCAGAACAGCAGGAACATTCTCTCGAAGACATCAATGCCGGTCTGGAGCGTACCATAAGCATAATATGGAACGAGATCAGGTTCAATGTGGAACTAAGGAAGGAACTGGGAGATATTCCCAAAACAATGTGCGACATTGCCCAGTTGAGCCAGGTGTTTTTGAATCTGCTTGGCAACGCCGCTCACGCCGTAGCAAAGGGCGGCGTGATAACCGTGCGCACACGGGCGGATGATGCAAACATCTATGTGTCCGTAGCGGATACGGGTGTCGGCATCACGGAGGAAAACATGGGACGGATATTCAATGCCTTTTTCACTACAAAAGAGATCGGCAAGGGTACGGGGCTGGGGTTGAGTATTTCATATGAGATCGTCAAGAAGCACAACGGCGATATCACCGTGGAAAGCAAGGTTGGTGAGGGTTCGACATTTACAGTAAGGATTCCGCTTGTGAAATAATAGGTGGTCAAATGAAATACGGAAGATATTCCATTTTTCTTATTGCTGTAGCTGCCTTCTGCGCGGCTGTTTTTATTCTGATTTACGGCGAAGCCAAAAAACAGACGATTGACGATCTTAATAACCGTCAGTTCGCGCACGCCAGGCAGGCAGTCAAGGGCATTCAGGATCACTTTCGTCACATGACCGATACGTTGAGGATTCTATCCTTGCAGGATCATATCATAAATCTGGACAAGGACGGGAAGAAGATGATGGCGGATGTCCTGCGAATCCATTCCCCCGAGATCAAGAGCGTGACAAGGATGAATGAACGGGGGTGGATTATCCATGCAGAGCCTTACAATAAACAGCTCATCGGGCAGGGCATATCCGGACAGGAGCATATCCGGGAGATAATGAAAACGCATACTCTGGTGATCAGTGACGTATTCAGGGCCGTTCAGGGTTATCGAAGCGTTGCCGTCCACATGCCCGTCTTCCGTAACGGCGTCTTTGACGGCACCATCGCCTTCCTCATTTCCTTTGACGTGCTGGCAAAGAAATATCTTGAAGATATCCGCATCGGCGAGGACGGATATGCCTGGGTTCTCAGCCGAAAAGGAGTTGAGATATTCGATCCCGTCCCCGGGGCCGTCGGCAGGAGCATCTTCGAAACGGGAAAGGATTTTCCCGATCTGACGGCCATGGCCGGGGAGATGATGAAGGGACGGGAAGGCGTGACAACCTACCACTTCAACCGCATCCGCGGTACGGAAAAAGAAACTATCCTCAAGCATGCCGTCTATATGCCCGTACAAATCGGCAACACCTACTGGTCTATCGCCGTTGCCACTCCGGAGAGCGAAGTAACCTCCCTGATGGAAGGATTCCGGGAAAAGCTGCTGCTGATGATTCTGCTGCTGTTTGCCTTCTGTGCAGTGCTGACCTTTTTTCTTATCCGGGCTCTCGTCATCATTCGGGAACAGGCAAAGAGACGCTCTGTAGAAGAAGAACTGCGCCTGGAACAAATGAAGCTCTTCGATATAGTAGAATTCTTCCCCGACGCTGTTTTCGTTGTCGACAGGGACAGGAAAATTACCGCCTGGAATCAGGCCATTGAAGTCATGACGGGAGTCAAAAAAGAACAGATGCTGGGAAAAGGGGATTATGAGTATGCCGTTCCCTTTTTTGGCGTCCGCAGACCCATCCTGATCGATCTGGTTTTCAGTGACGACAGGGAGATTGAAAAAAAATATTCATACATAAAGCGCGTCGGTGACGTCCTTATCGCGGAATCCGACAATTCCCTGATCGAAGGACAGAGGAGGTTTCTGAGCGGCAAGGCGAGGCCGCTGTACGACGGCAAAGGAAAGATCGCCGGAGCCATTGAATCCATAAGGGATATCACCGAGCAGAAACTCGCGGAGCAGAAGCTGCGCAGGACCAATCAGGCATTGCGCCTTCTCAGTCAGTGCAATCAGGCTCTGGTGAGGGTTTTCGATGAAAAGAGCTTTCTGGAAGAGGTATGCCGGATTCTGGTGCAGGAAGGCGAGTACAGCTTTGTGTGGATTGCCTACTGCAGGCAGGAAGACAAAAACGTGATCTATCCGGTGGTAAAATTCGGCAACGAAGAATCCGGTCTCCGTGCAGATGAAATTGTATCAGGTGAGGTGCATCTGGATGAGAGTCCTGCCCGAAAGGCAATCGCTGAAGGACAGACCTGCACAGTACAGGACATTCAGAATACCAGGGAATATCCTGCATGGCGCGAGCATGCAGCCGGGCACGGTTTTGCTTCTGCGGTTGCGCTTCCGCTCAAGGCTGACGGAAACCTGTTCGGAGCGCTGAATGTTTATGCCGCCGGACCCGACGCCTTTGGAGAAATGGAGATAGGTCTTCTGGGTGAACTGACCGGTGATATAAGTTTCGGGATAGAGATTCTTCGCACACGCTCCGCGCAAAAACAGGCCGAGAGACTTTACAAAACGCTGGCAAACCATGCCCAACTGGCCGTGTTTGTCATCCGGGAAGGACGAATCCGCTTCGTCAATCCCTACGTTTCCATCTATACAGGATACGCCGATGAGGAATTGCTCGGCATGGAATCCTCCTCGCTCATTCACCCGGACGACAGGGAACGGATAAGAAAGGATGCAGTTGATCTGATAAAGGGAAACAGTTCCTCTCCTTATGAGTACAGGATTATTGATAAGCAGGGCAATGCACGCTGGGTGATAGAACAAATCCATTCAGTGGAATTCGAAGGCAAGCCGGCCCTTCTGGTGAACACCATGGATGTCACGGAGCGGAAACTATCGGAAATAGAACTCGACATCTACCGGCATCACCTGGAGGACCTTGTCCGTGAAAGGACGGCTGAACTTGAGATTGCAAAGGAAAATGCAGAGGTTGCCGACAGAACGAAATCGGCATTTCTGGCCACGATGTCCCATGAGTTGAGGACGCCGCTCAATTCCATCATCGGTTTTACCGGCATTCTCCTTCAGGGGCTGGCGGGTCCTCTGAACGGCGAGCAGATCAAACAACTGGGGATGGTAAAAAACAGCGCCACGCATCTGCTTGAATTGATAAATGACGTGCTTGACATATCCAAAATCGAGTCAGGACGCCTGGAAATTAATCCTGAAATATTCGACATCAGAAAAACAATGGAAAAGGTCATGGGCATTGTGGCGCCCCATGCCGCTAAAAAAGGGCTTGCCCTTTCCCTGGATATCGATGAAAATATCGGCGTGCTTTCCGTTGATCAGCGGCGATTGGAGCAGATTCTCATCAACATTATCAATAACGCCGTCAAGTTTACGGATGAAGGTGAAGTGCATGTCAAATGCAGGAGGGAGAGATCAAGGGTACTGTTCGCGGTGAAGGATACAGGCATAGGCATCAGCCCTGAAGATATGGAAAAAATTTTCAAGCCGTTTCATCAAGTCGACACCGGACTTGCCCGAAGGCATGAAGGGACCGGACTCGGCCTTTCGATATCGAAAAAGCTCGTGGAGATGATGGGAGGAGAAATTCATGTGGAGAGTCAGCCGGGGGCCGGCAGTACCTTCACTGTAATATTAAGGATAGGAAACGGAGGTGACGGGAACGCATGAACAATAAACTGTTGTTGATTGAGGACAATGAACAGAACATCTATCTGATGAAATTCCTGCTGGAGAAGAATGGATTCGAGGTTGTTGATGCCCCTAACGGCAGAGACGGCATTGAAAAGGCAAAATCGATCGATCCCGCAGCTATTCTGCTGGACATTCAGCTTCCCGATCTGGACGGGCATGCCGTCGCGAGGGAGTTGAGGAAGATAAAGGAGCTTGACCGGGTGCCGATCATTGCCGTTACGTCCTATGCGATGACAGGGGACAGAGAAAAATGCATTGAGGCAGGATGCACCGGGTACATTGAAAAGCCCATCAACCCGGATTCGTTTGTCGATGAGGTCAGAAAGTACCTGGGCGATACAGGCAGGGGGTAGGTATGCAGCATGACGGCAGCGAAAGCGGCGGGAGAATAAAAGTTCTTATTGCCGACGATAATGAACAAAACCTCTATATGCTGAACATAATGCTCAATGCCGAGAGCTATGATGTAACCAGCGCATGGAACGGGCGGGAAGCGCTTGAGTATCTGAAAAACGAAGATTATCAGCTCATCATCTCCGATATTCTCATGCCGAAGATGGACGGCTTCCAACTGTGCAGAGAGTGCAAGGCCGACGAGCGCCTGAAGCGCATACCTTTCATATTTTATACGGCAACATATACGGATAAGAAAGATGAAGATTTTGCACTGAGCCTGGGTGCGGACCGTTTTATCCTGAAGCCTGCCGAACCGGCTGTGTTTATGGAGGTTGTCAGGAGCGTGATTGATGAATACAGGAGCGGTGCAGTGGCGGCAAGGGATATCCGGATTGAAAATGAGCAACTGTATCTGGCGGAACACAATGAACGCCTTATTGAAAAACTCGAATCGAAGATGCTGGAGCTGGAACAGGCGAACAAGGCCCTCAAAGAAAGCGAAGAAAAGTATCGCCTTCTTGTGAACACAGCCAGTGAAGCCATCGTCATTGTTCAGGACGGCGTCCTTAAATTCGTTAATCCGGCGACAGGGTTATTAACAGGTTATTCCGTCGAGGAACTGTCAGGATTGTCTTTCCTGGAACTTGTCCATCCCGATCATCGCGAGAAGATAGCCGGCAAGTTTCAGAAATGGGTTGAAGGTAGAATATCCCATAAGATTTATGAGTTTCAGGGGCTGGACAAAACCGGGAAGCAATTATGGGTGGAATCAATATCCGCGCCGGTGACATGGGAGGGAAAGCCCGCCATAATCTGCTTTATCAGGGATATCACAGAACAAAAAATGCTGGAGTACCAGCTCATACAAGCGCAGAAGCTGGAGGCTCTGGGTACGCTGGCGGGAGGCATTGCCCATGACTTCAACACACTGTTGACCATTCTGCTGGGGTGCAGTGAAATCATGCTGATGAAAATGAAGGAAAACGATCCTTTGAAGACTTATGTCGAGCAGATTATGGCCGCTACCGACAGGGCGTCCGGACTTACCAGGAGCCTGCTGGCTTTCAGCAGAAAAGAACCGTCTGTGCTTAAACCGGTCAAATTGAATGAACTCATAAAAGGGTCGGAAAAGCTGCTGAGGAGGCTTCTTCATCGGGGTGTTGAATTACGCCTGGAACTTTCTCATGAGGAGATGGTTGTTATGGCGGATGCAGGCCAGATCGATCAGATACTTTTCAATCTTGTTTCCAATGCGAGGGATGCGGTACCGGGAAAAGGGGTGTTGAAGATAGAGACAAAATGCGCGGATCTGGACAGTGAATCCGTCACATTGCAGGGATTCGGCAAGCCGGGAATTTATGCCGTCATGATCGTGTCGGACACCGGTCACGGTATGGACCAAAAAACAAAAGAGAAGATATTCGATCCCTTTTTTACAACCAAAGAGCAGGGAAAGGGAACAGGGCTGGGATTATCGACAGTTTACGGAATTGTTAAAAAACACAACGGATATATTAGCGTTGATAGTGAGGTCGGAGCGGGGACTACTTTTTCCATTTATTTTCCGGCGACGGCAAATGGGACCGGGCGGGAAAACAGAGGGCGTACTGCAGGTCTCAGGGCATGAAACCGTGACAGCCTTTTAAAAATGAGGCCGTGAGATTCACGGTGTGCAGTGTCCAAGGATGTTTTTGGAAGAGAAAGGATTGTTATGGAAAATGCTTTCGATGAAAATAAGCTCATCCGCATTCTGGCTGTCGACGATGAACCTTTCGTTCTCGACACGATCAAAAGACTTCTGAATGACGACAGTTATGACGTACTAACTGCCACCTCCGGGAAGGAAGGGCTTAGCATGATGAAGACACTGCCCGTCCAGATCGTCATCTCCGACTACCGGATGCCGGAGATGAACGGCGTTGAATTTCTGAAAGAGGTCTGCCGGCAGTGGCCTGACACCATCCGCATAGTCCTCTCCGGGTACGCGGACATACATTCTATAATAGCCGCTGTTAATGAAGGACAGATCTATAAGTTTATGGGGAAGCCGTGGAACAACGAGGAATTACGGATGACGATAGCCAACGCCGTGGAGCGTTACAGCCTGCAGCAGCAAAATGTCCGGCTGACGGAAGAGCTGAAGAAAAAAAATGAAGACCTTCAGAAATTCAACGACATGCTGGAGGAGCTTGTCGCCGACCGCACCTACGAACTGAAGAAAAGCATGGACCGCACAAAAATGGCGCTCGAAGGCATAATCCAGGCGGTTGCCTTCACCATGGAGACAAGGGACCCGTACACGGCGGGCCACCAGCGGCGAACGGCTGACCTGGCATGCGCCATGGGAAGCGTTATCGGCCTCGATGATTTTAAAATAGAAGGGATGCGGCTGGCCGCTACGATTCACGACATCGGCAAAATATCCGTTCCCGCTGAACTTCTTGCCAAGCCGACAAGATTGTCGGACATCGAAATGGAGCTGATAAAGTTCCACGTCAAAGCAGGCTATGAAATTCTGAAAGACATCGATTTTCCATGGCCGGTAGCGAGAATTCTGCTTCAGCATCATGAAAGAATGGACGGCTCCGGCTATCCCAACGGCTTACGGGGCGGCGATATCCAGTTTGAAGCAAGGATTATGGCTGTTGCCGATGTCGTGGAGGCAATGGCTTCAAACAGGCCGTACCGGTCCGCCCTTGGAATAGAAGCCGCCCTTAGCGAAATAAGAAAAAACAGCGGACGTTTTTATGAACCGTCCGTGGTTGACGCCTGCCTGGTGCTGTTCAATGAGAAGAAGTTTGCATTTAAGGAATGACAGCGGAAAAAACTATGGCATAGCCGGCATCTCAGATCCGGAATACCCGGGCGGAAGCTGAAAACTGAAATATTCATTATGAAAAAAAATGATCGAGACATAAAAACCGATGGCGATCTCGCGTCATGCAATAAATTATGCAGGGCAGGAATAAAACTGCTCGTCAGCAATCTTGCCAGAGAGGGAGTAGACAGGGAAAAGCTGCTGCGGGCACTGAAGAAGACGGAGGTTGAACTCGGGCCGGTAGTTTTAGAAATAAACGAGGAATGCCGCAAAAGCAAACAGGCGGAAACGGAAGATCATGCCGTTCAGAAAAAGAGGAAGGACTACCTGACCAGGATTCTGGTGCACTATCTCAAAGAAAGGGACGCCTCGGAAGACGCCGTTTATTTTCCCAGGAAATCATATAAAATATTCGCCGATGCCATAGAAAAACTCCTCGGGGAAAACACCATAAGAGAGGGGCAACTGCAATGCTATGAAATCGCGAAGGATTATCAGGATAAGGACGGACGCATTGACTGGGAAGGCCTGTTTGTTGACGGAAGGACTAAGCAGCTTGCCTTGAATGTCTTTTTCCGGATCAGTATGGCGATGGCGGGACTCAGCGGCAACTGGTTCAAGGAATATATCATCGGCTATGCCAAAGCACATGATGATTTTTTCGGGGAGGGCATGGCACGCTATGTTGAGGAGAGGCTGGAAGGCATAGCCAAGATGTTCAAGGCGTTCAGATGATGGTCCGGTGAGCGCGCCGGCGGCGGGAAGTCCTGCCGTAATAAAGTTACATACACAGAAAGGTGATCTATGGAGGAACCGATCAGAATCCTGTTTGTCGATGACGAGCAATCAGTGCTGAATATAATGGAAAGGATATTTCTCTATGATGATTATGAGGTGATTACCGCTCCATCAGGTTCGGAAGGACTGGCTGTCTTTGAAAAAGTGTCCCCCATTCATATTGTCATATCGGACTATCGCATGCCGGAAATGAACGGAGTCGAGTTTCTCGAGAAGGTCTACAACGGCTGGCCTGATACCGTACGTATCATTCTTTCGGGATACGCGGATCTGGAGGCTGTAATTTCGGCAATCAACCGCGGCCACATTTATAAGTTCATATCCAAACCGTGGAACAACAATGACCTCAAAGTAACGGTATCAAACGCGCTGGAAAGATATTTCCTCCGCAAGAAAAACAAGAAGCTTACAGAGAGCCTCCTGGAAAAAAACGAGGAGCTGAAAAAGTTCAATGAAAATCTGGAGCAGCTCGTTGTAGAAAGAACAGAAGAGCTGATGAGGACTCAGGAACAACTGGTTCAGTCCGAGAAGCTGGCGGCTATCGGCATCCTGGCTGCCGGCATAGCCCACGAAATAAAAAATCCGCTTGCGATCATCACGATGGGCACCGAATACATGAAGTCTGTTGTCGGTGCCGACACAATGCTGCAGGAAGTTGCCGACAAGCTAAAGCAGGCGGCACTCCGTGCCGATACGATTGTGAAGGGTCTGCTGAGCTATACGCGCCAGAATCCGCTGACTATTCAGGAATGCGACATCACGATCCTGATCGAGGAAACTCTTTTGTTCACGGAGCATGAATTACGAAAAAAAAGAATCAGGGTGGATAGGGAGTTTAGTCAGGATCTGCCGAAGGTATCCGCTGATGCCAATCAGATCAAGCAGGTCTTCATCAATGTACTGCTGAACGGTGCCGATGCCATGTCCGAGGAGGGGGTTTTCACAATCCGGGTGGAGGAATATCGGGAAAATGCCGCTGGCAAAAAGTTTGTGCAGGTGGTATTCACAGACACGGGGCACGGCATTCCCAGGGACAGGCTCCAGAAGATTTTCGATCCCTTTTTTACCACCAAGGATGTAGGAAATACAGGTTTGGGGCTTTCCATCTCCAAGGGGATCATCGACAAACACGGAGGAGAAATCATTGTGGAGAGCCGGCCCGGCAAGGGCACGCGTATGATTATCAGACTGCCCGTTTCATAATATATACAGCGAGGAGGTCCTTTTGTTATGCCCGAGCAAATTCAGATTTTAATCATTGACGACGAGGAGCCTTTTACCTTTTTTGTAAAACTGAATCTCGAAGCGGATCCCAGGTTCAAGGTCACGGTTGCAAATCGAGGCGATGAAGGGCTGAAGCTTGCCAAAACGGTCAGACCGAACCTGATCTTTCTGGACATCATGATGCCCGGCATGTTCGGAACGGAGGTGGCACAGAAACTTCTGGATGACAGCAGGACAAAAGACATTCCCATTGTCTTTCTGACGGCGGCGATCAAGAAGGAAGAGGTTGATAAGGAGGAGGGGATGATCGGCGGACGTGAATTTATCGCCAAACCGATAACCAAGGAGGAACTTATCGACCGTATTGAAGTTACCCTCAGGCTCAAATAATTATTCAGCAGGGCTGATAACCGTGATTGATCTCATTTTCGATATTTTAAATTAACACAGATTACGCAATAAAAAAAAGTAATACCCTATGGCATCCTGGTCAAAGAGGCTTCCCGCGGCTCAGAATATTTTTCACAAAAAAAATATTTGATTCGTTGCTTGAAAACCTCTTTGACCAGGATAATAATTACTTATCCAAGTGCCTATACGTTATATTGCGTAATCCGGGATTACAAAACCCCGGCTGCGGCCGGGGTTTTGTTTTGCATCAGTCGTAAATGAAGATCACTTCTTGAGCAGCTTCAGGGATTTCCTGTCGTTGGCTGTTTTCAATATCAGATTTGCGGTTTTTCCCTTGCCGACGCTTGTGTACACGAAGTGGATATCGATATCCGCGTCCGCAACGATCCTGGATATCTTTTCCAGTTGCCCGGCCCTGTTCGGCACCTCGACCATGATTACTTCCTCGACATGAACGTCGGCGCCCATCTTTAACAGCACTTTTTTTGCCTTTGCATTGTTGTCTGTAACCATCATGAAGTAACCGTACCCCCGCTCGTATGCGCATATCGCTTCAATGTTGATCTTTGCCGAGGCGAGGGCTGAGGTTACATCGGCAAGCAACCCGACCCTGTTGGAGAGCGAAAAAATTAGCTGTTTGACTTTTGCCGCTTTTGCCATATCAATATCCTCCTTTCTTTTGTTTGGAAAAATTTTATGATGTTTTCATGCGGCGAATCAAATATTTTTCTTGTGAAAAATATTCTGAGCCGCCGAAAACCTCTTTGACCCGGGCGCTAAAGAGTATTGCTTTTATTATCGCATAATCCGGGATTATTATCTCTTCTTTTTCCCTTGTCTCCCGCCACGGATTGAATCGATGGCAATCTTGATGATCTCCCTTTCCGGGTGAAAGTTGTACTGTACGGCAATCTCCAGAGCCTGCCGCAGATAAGACCGGGCTGTATCCAGAACCCCCTTCCGTATATATATGTCGCCGATGTTGCACAGATCGACAGCCTCCCCCTTTTTGAACCCCACCTGCCGTTCCAGGCTGATGGCCTTCGTGTAGAAGGACAGAGCCTGATCCAGGTCTCCGCGGTCCTTGTGTATAAGACCGATGTTGGAAAGGTCCGCGGCCTGTCCCTGCAGCGATCCGACTTCCCTGTGAATGACCAGTGCCTGCTGCTGGTATTCATAAGCCTTTGCAAGGTCTCCCTTTTCCCTGTATACGAGGCCAATGTTGCCCAGGGTGTCGGCCTCACCGGATTTGAATCCCCTTTCCTGCTGAATGGCCAGCGCCTCCAGATGATACTCGAGCGCCCTGTCTAGGTCTCCCTTGTCGGAGCATGCATTAGCCAGGTTGTTCAGGTCGGCGGCTTGTCCCTGCTGAAAACCCACCTCTCTGTGTTTTGTCAGCGCCTCATTGTGATAGCGGATGGAGTTGTCCGGGTCGCCCATGTTTCTGTATATCATCCCCATGCATCCCAACTGGTTGGCCTCCCCCTGCCTGATTCCCAGTTCGGAGTATATCGCCCTTGCCTTGTCGTGATAATCAAGGGCGTCCGCCAGCCTTCCCATGATGGTGCTGATGACGCCGATATTTCCCAGATCAGATGCCTCGCCCCTTCGAAAGCCTATCTGCCGGTGAATTGCCAGGGCTTCCATATGGTGTTCCATTGCTTTTTGGGGATTACCCGCCTGCCTGTAGATGATCCCCATGTTGCCGATTGTGTTTGCCAGCCCCTGCAGGTTGCCGTCTTCTTTCTGGATCTCATGAGCCTGCGTGAGATGGTCGATAGCCATATCCATGCTTCCCATATCGCGGTATATCAGGCCGAGGTTTCCCAGGGCATTGGCTTCTCCGTCACGGCAGCCTTCCTCCCTGTGGATCTTCAATGCATCCGTCTGATACTGAAGGGCGTAATCAAGATCGCCCCGATACCTGTAAACGATCCCCATGTTGCCGAGTTGGTCGGCAACGCCGCGCCGGTCGTTGATCTCCCTGAAAATCTTGAAAGACTTGCGGTAGAAATCCAGTGCGTGCTCCAGAATGCCGGACATTGCATAGACGTCGCCGATCCGCGACAGATCGTACGCCTCTGCATGCCTGTCTCCGGCCTCTCTGTGAAGACGCAGGTTCTCCCTTTCGTAAATCAGCAGGTCGCTGAGATTCCCCTCTACAGCCTTATACAGGCCGTTATCGTCCGTATGCGTATCCTTGTTTTTCATTTTGCCTGCAATGACAGGTGCAAATTAATCCCTGGCGGTCTTCTTCATCTGTTTGGCCCTGGCCTTGGCAGCCTTCTTTTCGAGTTTAAGAGATGCCTTGTCGGAGAGCGTTGGCGGTTTGACTGCAGGTTCCGGCGGTGCGTCAGCTCCGGTATTAACCGGCGGTGATGAGGGGGATATGTCGGAGGGAGAATCCTCTTTTTCTTTGGAACGGGTGCGGGCGACTATTTCATCGGCCAGTATCTTGCCGAACTGACCGATAAAGCCGGCCAGCATAATAATCAGTACCCATTTTATTACGGGCCAGATAGCGTCTTCCATTGTTTAACCCATATAAAGTGGTTATGCGGAAAATACTTCAATCTGCGTTTTTCAGGAAGCGGGTTTCAATAAAATCAGCCAGGCCTTTGATGTTGTCCATGGGAAAATGAGGTATCGACGGATCTGCAGGGGCGTCGCCCGCCACGGCCACCAGATTGTCCTGCGGTCCGCAAATCATCTGCTGTCTGACGGCGGTGCGATATACCTCGATCTTGGGATGGGGATTTTTCTTGAAACCTTCCGAGATGACCACGTCCACATCCTTTATATGAAGGTCCCGCAGCTCAGCGAGTTCATAATCCCTTTTCACGTCTTCGATTACAGCGACCTGGTGCGGGGAGGCGATCACCGTTATTTGCGCCCCTGCCTGTTTGTGCCGCCAACTGTCCTTTCCCTCATGGTCTATCTGGAATCCGTGCATATTGTGTTTGATGGTGGCTACCCGGTATCCGCGGCCGGTCAGTTCCGGTATGAGCCTTTCAATAAGCGTGGTTTTGCCGGAGTTGGACTTCCCGACAATGGAGACAATAGGGATCATTTTCTGTTACCTAACTTCTGGGCATGAACGGCTTGAATTCGTATTCCTTGTCTCTGACGCCGAAGACCATCTTGTCTTCCTCATTGACTTTAAGTTTGCCCTCGATGATTCGCTTGCAGCCGAAGTCGTAGAAGGTTATCTGGTGAGACGGCATCTCCGCTGAAGCCATGTCAGGATAAGATCTGTTCTTTTCCTCATCGGAGAGCGCCCTTACAGTAAGCTTCTGGCATCGCTCCCTCTCTTCATTTTCTCCGAGACGGATGATGAGGACGTAATTGCCGTGAAATTTGATGGGCATTCTTATATCCATAAGCACCTCCCTCAATTATTTAAGAGAATCTTTCACGATTCTATCAATCGCATCGTTGAACGTAAGACCCGCCTCTTCAACGGCCCATGCATAGCCGCCGTCCGGAGACAGGCAGGGATTGATGTTGACCTCCATAACCCAGGGGGTTCCCTCCTGATCGACGCGGAAATCAACCCTGGCGTATCCCCGCAGGGCGAAAAGATCCCAGCAGCGGCCGGACATGGCCTTCAGGTTTTCAATAAGTTCAGCATCATACTCCTGAAAGTCGAAACTGGCGATGATGTTCTGATACTCGAAGGATTCTTCATCCCATTTTGCCCGGTAGGTGACGATTTTCGGCTTGTCCGGCGGATAGTCGTTAAAGCGGATCTCGGCGGGTGGCAGGATCAGCGGGTTTTTTCCTCCCGCCAGGATGGACATGTTGAATTCACGGCCGTCGATGAATGCCTCCGCAAAGCAGGGGCCACCGAGTTTCGCCTCATGGGCCTTCAGGGCGTCCCGAAGCTGCTCTCTGCTTGAAACTTCTATGAGGCAATCATAATCCAGACCGATTGAGGCATGCTCCCATACCGCCTTTAGAATATATCTGCCCTTTTTGAACGGCTGCGAGAGGACGTTATCGGCAGTGTACCAGGGCAGGGTAGCGATGCCGGCGCTCTGCAGGAACTTCTTGGCGATTATCTTGTTGGTCGAAAGAAAGATGGATTCGGTGGCTGCTCCCGTATAAGGAATTCCCATGCAATCCATGATGGCAGGGACGACGTGAATCAAGCTTCCCTTTCCGACCAGCGATTCCACGAGATTGAAAACGATATCGGGCCGCCGGGCTCCCAGGGCATCGGACATCGCGGCGAGATCCAGGGTTACAGTCAGCTCTGAAGTTTCATATCCCAACTGGTTCAGAGCGTACGTTACGACATCCACCTGGTCCAGGGTGTCGAGTTCATCGTTGCTCGCGTCCTCGGGGATGTCCCCGTAGATGACGACGGCTTTCAGTTTCTTTTCTGCTTGCGTTTCCATATGAATTGATCCGGGTGATATTTTTTCAGTTTCTAAAACGTTGTAATGCAGAATGGATGATTCTGTCAATAAGCTCTTGATAGGATATGCCGTAAAGATTGCAGATGATCGGCAGATCGGAATGTTCCGGGTGAAGCCCCGCGAGCGGATTAACCTCCAGAAAGTTGATTGTGCCGCCGGCGTCGGCACGCACATCGACTCTTCCCCCGTCGCGGCAGCCCAGGCTGCGCCATGCTGCAAGGGCTATCTCTTCCGCCCTGCCTGCTGTATTGCTGTCAACCGGCCTGTATTCGACCAGTTCCTCGCAGAACTCCTTGTTTTTGTATGAGTATGCGTCTTTTTCAGCCTGCTCCCTGAGATATATCTCGGCCACGCCCACCGATGAAGCATCGCTGCCGGTTCCGACAATTCCTACGGTGAATTCTCTTCCCGGCAGGAACGTTTCGACGATAACCGGCTGCCCATGCGTCTCCAAAAGCTTTTTGCATATCGCGGCGAGGGCCTGCGGGGATTCTATCCTGGATGTTCCGTCTATCCCCTTGCCGGTTCCTTCCGCGACCGGTTTGGCAAAAAGGGGAAAGGGCAGATTGATTGCCTTTATTTCCTCCTCTTTTTCGATGACCACGAAATCGGGTGTCGGTATGCCGAGGTCGCGAATGACATGCTTGGTCATCCCCTTGTGCAGGGTCAGAGACAGCACCAGCGGATCGGAGAAGACGTACGGTATCCGGTAGGCGTCGAGAAGAGCGGGCACCTGGGCCTCGCGACCGAACCCGTAGAGCCCCTCTGCGATGTTGAAGACCATGTCCCAGCGGCATCCTGCCGAAAGTTTTGCCGTCAGCGCACGCACATGGCCGATCCGCTCGGTCCTGTGGCCGGATTGCCGTATGGCCTGTTCGATCGAATCAATGGTGTCGGGACGGTCGAATTCGGCCGTATCCAGTTCGCTGTATCCTTCCTCCAGATAGTCGTTACGGAGGTCGTAGGTTATTCCGAATTTGAGGATCAAGAATTATCTCCGGTTATGGCGTCGCAATTTGGATAGCGGAAGAATTTCCCCTGGTAGTTTCGCAGGTGAAGGTCCTTTCCGTGTTTGCCGAGCGCGTAATCCGGCAGAAGGGGTATTTTGCCGCCGCCTCCCGGTGCATCGATGACATAGGTCGGCACGGCATATCCTGTGGTATGGCCCCGCAGCCCCTCGATTATTTCGAGTCCCTTGGAAACGGGGGTGCGGAAATGGGAAGATCCCGGTATCGGATCGCACTGATAAAGGTAATAAGGTCTTACTCTGATCTGCAGCAGTCCCTGAACAAGCCTCTTCATTATATCAATGTTGTCGTTGATGCCCGCCAGGAGGACAGTCTGACTGCCGAGGGGTATGCCGGCGTCCGCAAGGCGGATGCACGCCTGTCTCATTTCCGGCGTCAGTTCCTCGGGATGTGTAATGTGCAGGCTCATCCAGAGAGGGTGGTAACGCTTCAGCATACGGGCAAATTCGGATGTTATGCGATAAGGCATGACGACCGGCACCTTGGTGCCGATGCGGATAATTTCCACATGGGGAATTTTGCGCAGCCTGGAAAGAAGTCCTTCCAGTCTGCCGTCGGCATAGGTAAGAGGATCGCCGCCGGACAAGAGAACGTCGCGGATTGCCGGATTGTCGGAAATATATTTTAATGCGCCGTCCCACTGAGCGGGACCGAAGGAATGTTCACCTCCGGAGCTGACGATGCGCGATCTGGTGCAATAGCGGCAGTATGTTGAACAGCGGCTTGTCACCATGAAAAGCACCCGGTCCGGATATCTGTGTATGATGCCGGGGACGGGACTGTCCTTGTCCTCACTCAGCGGGTCATCGGTCTCGCCTTCGCTGCGGTTGCGCTCGCCCGTTATGGGAACGACCGTCCGACGGAGGGGATGCGAGACGTCTATGCGGTCGATGATGCTTGCATAGTAGGGTGTGATAGACACGGGAAGCTTGCCTTCACGGTTGATCATGGCCTGACGTTCCTCGTCGGAAAGCCAGATTATCTGACCCAGCGTACTGACGTCCTTGATGCGGTTGCGGAACTGCCACCGCCAGTCCTGCCATTCGCTAAGGGTTGTCCTTGGGAAAAAGTGCTTGCGGAAGTCCTTCAGTCGCGGACTGTCTTTAAAAAGGGGAATATTGCGCGCCGATCGTATCGGCACTACGGAAGGTATGGTGAAAGTTTTCTGCTTTTCAAACTCGCTTTGTCCAAAATCTTCAAGACCGGCCATTCCGGCGGGGTTACCCGGAGGTTCAACATCCTCGTTGAAGATGGTCTTGCTTTCCATGCGCCGCTTCCTCCTTTTCCTCAGCGGGTAAATCGCTCATCCCTTGCTGATGCGGGCGTATTCTCATTTTGGAGTACCTCTTCAGTAACCATATACTAAAAAGCCTTTACTCTTTTTGTTTTTTTATGTCAATGATATTTGTCTGTTTTTCAAATATTTTTTCATGCATGGACTGCTGATTGAGTGCCGCGCCAATCCTGTGTTTCCGGAGTTTCCCCGATGTGATATTTTCATGTACGGAATTTCAAAAGAGACGTTTCTGCAAGCCGCTGTTTTGTTCATCATAAAGGACTCGCATCCGCAAACCCAGCGGCACAACGCATTTGCCGGGGGCGTTTTTTGGCGGATATCGGGATATGCCGGCGCATGCATGTTCCGCTTTTCCTATTGACACTGCCCTGTGTCTAAACTATAAGTTCGATGCTGTGCGGAAAGGATTCCTTTCCGGTTCTGAATCAGGGCACGATCAGCGACGGCGTTGCCGCCGGCTCCTCAATGTATCGATATCGATGTGCCGGGGAGGCCTGATTAAAGGAGTGCAGTGATACCGGTCAAGCGGAAGCAGGAAGACAAGGTTGTCAACAATTATGAAGGAGAGACTATTATGGGAAAGAGATTCTCGTGGTTAGTGATGGCGGTCATTGCGGGTTTTATTCTGTCCGGGTGCTCGAAAGGTTCGGATGGAGTCAAGGTAGGAGTTATAGCCGAACTCACCGGCGATATCCCTGCCGTGGGCGCTTCATGTAAAAACGCAGCCGAGATGGCGGTAAAGGAGATCAACGATGCGGGAGGTCTGGAAATAGCCGGCAAGAAAATGAAGGTCGAACTGGCCGTTGAAGACAATGCAGGCAAAGCCGATCAGTCTGCCTCCGCGGCGCAGAAGCTGATCACGCAGGAGAAGGTCGTGGCGATCATCGGCCCCAATGCGAGCCGTTATGCCCTGCCGGCATCCGAGATTGCCGAGAGCTCAAAAGTGGTGCTGATCACGCCCTGGTCGACGGCTCCCAAAACTACGCTGGATGCCAAGAGCAATGCCCCGAAAAAATATGTCTTCCGTTCCTGCTTCATCGATCCTTTCCAGGGCCGGGTGCTGGCGAAGTTCACCCTGGACAGCCTCAAGATGAAAAAAGCTGCCGTCCTCTACGATGTGGCGTCCGAATATAATAAGGGCATCGCCGAGTTCTTCAAGAAGACTTATGAGGAGAACGGCGGCAGCGTTGTGGCCTTTGAGACATACACGACCAACGACAAGGATTTCTCTGCGCAGTTGACCAAGATCAAGAGTGCCTCGCCGGATATTATCTTTCTCCCCAACTACTATAGCGAGGTCCCCCTCCAGATTCAGCAGGCCAAGAGACTGGGCATAACCGCCCCGTTCCTGGGAAGCGATTCGTGGGGCAGCGCCGAGTTGGTAAAACTCTGCGGCAAGGACTGCGAGGGATATTACTTCAGCACCCACTACGCGGCTGACGCAGCCACACCCGCCACCAAGAAGTTCATCGAAAGCTACAAGGCCAAATACGGGACGGTTCCCGATGACGTGGCGGCGCTCACCTATGACTCATTCGGACTCCTGTGGCAGGCCATCAAGAGTGCCAATTCGCTGGATCGCCAGGCGATTCGCGACGCCCTGGCTAAAGTTCCCAAGTACGCGGGAGTTACAGGCGACATGAAACTCACGGAAGGATCGGGTGATCCCATCAAGAGCGCGGTGATCCTCAAGATAAAGGACGGGAAGTTCGTCTGGTACGCCAACGCCAATCCGTAAGCAGGATCACTTATCTGCCGATTGAACCGCCCTTCCGCAGGACAGAAATGCTGCGGAAGGGCTTTTATGTGCCCATGACATACATCCTCCAGCAGGCCCTCAACGCTTTACAACTGGGAAGCATCTATGCGCTGATCGCCCTGGGATACACGATGGTTTACGGTATCCTGACGATGATCAATTTTGCGCACGGCGATCTGTTCATGATCGGCGCTTTCTTCTGTCTTGTCCTGGTAACCTTTCTGGGATTGTCCTTTGTGCCTTCGCTGCTTCTGTCCATGCTCGGCGTGGCGCTGCTCGGTGTCCTGATCGAGAGACTGGCTTACAAGCCGCTTCGCAATGCCCCCCGCGTCTCGGCGATCATTACCGCTTTGGGGGTAGGCATATTTCTTGAGAATTTCACCCTGGCTATCTGCCCCTATCCCCAGCATATCCCGCCGCTGATTGATAATATTACCTGGAACATTGCCGGCCTGACGGTGTCGTCACTCCAGGTTTTAATCATCGCTTTGTCCGTCATGCTGATGATTATTCTGGATTTTATCGTGCGGCGGACGATGGTGGGCATGGCGATGAGGGCCATTTCCTGGGACAAGGTCACTGTGCCCCTGATGGGCGTGCCCCTCAATCTGGTTATATCCGTGACCTTTGCCATCGGGACCGGCCTGGGGGCGGCGGCCGGCGTCATGTACGGACTGGCCTATCCCGTCATCGATCCGTATATGGGAATCATGATCGGATGGAAGGCCTTCATATCGGCCGTCGTAGGCGGCATAGGAAACATCCGCGGCGCCATGATCGGCGGATTTATTCTGGGGGCAGTGGAGATACTTGTCGCGGCCTTTCTGCCGTCCACTTACCGGGACTTCGTGGCCTTCGCCCTGTTGTTTGTGCTTCTGATCTACAGGCCGTACGGCATTCTGGGAAAGCCGCAGCCGCAGAAGGTGTGAGAATTATAAACGATGAGCGACAGATGGCATAAACTCAAAGAACTTCTCAGCGACCGGAGGGTGATGATCGCCCTGTTTGCCGGCGGATTCATTTTCTGTCTGGCGGTGGACCGGTTCGGTTTTGTCGATCAGTACGTTCAGCTTGTGCTCATGTACGTCGGCATCAATATCATTCTCGCGGTCAGCCTGAATCTGGTCAACGGCTACATGGGCGAGTTTTCCGTCGGACATGCCGGTTTCATGGCCGTCGGCGCATATGTAGCGGCAATTATCACCGTACACATTGCACCGTCCGGCCTGGATAACCTGTTTTTCCCGCTGGCCGTGCTGGCGGGCGGCTTAGTTGCGGCGCTGATCGGTCTTGTCGTGGCCATACCGTCTTTCCGGACGAGGGGCGACTACCTGGCCATTGTCACGCTGGCCTTCAACATGATCGTCAAATCTATTCTGGAGAATATCGATGCCGTCGGCGGACCGCGCGGCATGCTGGGAATGGACAAGCTGACAAACCTCACCTGGGTGTTTTTCTGGACGGCCCTTTCCATCTGGATAATCCGCAATCTGGTTTACTCCAACTTCGGCAGGGGCGTGCTTGCCATCAGGGAGGATGAAATCGCCGGGGACCTCATGAGCGTACACAGCCGGCAGGTGAAAGTAATCGTCTTTGTTGTCTCCTCGTTCTTTGCCGGCGTTGCCGGGGCGCTGTTCGCCCACGTTCTGCAGTTCATCAACCCGAGGATGTTTGACATCCTCAAATCCACAGACATCCTGATCATGGTTTATCTGGGCGGCATCGGTTCCATAGCAGGTTCCGTGATCGGCGCAACCATCTTTACCGTGCTGCTGGAGGTTTTAAGGCCGATGGGCATCTGGCGGATGGTGGTCATGCCTTTGACCCTGGTGCTGCTGATGATCTACCGCCCTTACGGCATAATGGGGCTGAGGGAGTTTGTCTGGTTTGTCCCGGGACGCGATCTCAATGTGCTGCGTTTGCGGAGGCATAAAAAAGATAAGGAGATGTCGGATGCACCTGCTGAGGGCTGAAGGCGTGACCCACTACTTCGGGGGATTGTGCGCCGTCTCCAACTTCAATCTGGAAATTGCGCCTTATGAACTTATCGGAATCATAGGTCCCAACGGCGCCGGCAAGACCACCGTGTTCAATCTGATCACGGGTGTCTACAGGGCGACGGAAGGCAGCATCACTATGGGCGGAGCCGAGATCGTCGGCGGGACGCCGCACCGGATAACGAGCCTGGGCATTGCCCGCACCTTCCAGAACATACGCCTTTTCAAAGAGCTGTCCGTGCTGGACAACGTGCGTGTCGCCCATTACAGCCGGACAAACTACAGCCCTCTGGAGGCGCTGCTGCGCATCGGCAGGTTCCGCAGAGAAGAGCAGAGGGTCATCGATCACTCCATGGAACTTCTTGCCGCCTTTAAACTCGATGATATGATCGGTGTGAGGGCGAAGAATCTTCCCTACGGATTGCAGAGACGCCTTGAGATCGCCCGGGCTCTGGCCACGCAGCCCAAGCTGCTGCTCCTGGACGAGCCTGCGGCGGGCATGAACCAGGGAGAGATAACGCAGATGATGGAGTTCATCGAGTGGGTGCGCAGGACTTACAATCTGACCATTCTGCTGATCGAGCATCAGATGCGATTGATCATGGGGATATGTGAAAGGCTCGTGGTGCTGGATTTCGGTGCAACTATCGCTTCGGGAAGGCCGGAAGAGATCAGGAACGACAAGGCGGTCATGGAGGCATATCTCGGGGAGGAGGTTGTTCAATGAACGGCGAAACGGTTCTTTCCGTCCGTGATCTTACCGTAGCCTATCAAAGCATCAGAGCCGTGAAGGGAATCTCCTTCGACGTGCATGAGGGAGAGATTGTCACACTGATCGGAGCCAACGGCGCCGGAAAATCGTCCACACTCAGAGCCATATCGGGCATTACCGATTTTACCGGGACTATATCTTATAGGGGCATTGACATGGGCGGTCTTGCTCCGGACAGGATCGTGGCGGCAGGTATCGCACAGGTGCCGGAGGGCAGGGGCATATTCGGGAATCTCACCGTTTACGAAAATCTCAAACTGGCAACCTGGCAGCGCAAAGATAAAGGCGAGATAGAAAGAGACTACAAAAAAGTCTTTGCCCTTTTCCCGCGTCTTGAGGAAAGGAAAAAGCAACTGGGCGGCACGCTTTCCGGAGGAGAGCAGCAGATGCTGGCCGTGGCGAGGGCGCTGATGAGCCGCGGCGCCCTGATGCTGCTGGACGAGCCTTCGATGGGCCTGGCGCCCAAGCTGGTGCAGGATATATTTCATGTCCTCGTCGATATAAACAAAAGCGGCACGACGATCCTGCTGGTGGAACAGAATGCCAACATGGCGCTGCGTGTGGCTTCGCGCGGTTACGTTCTGGAGACAGGAAACATTGTCCTTTCCGGGACGGGCGGGGAGTTGATGGGGGATCCGAGGGTAAAGGAAGCCTATCTGGGCGCATAGCTCCAGTTCTGAATCAGAGCGCTAGCTGCGTTGGTCTATTGTAGGGAACAGGCATGCCTGTTCCATGCAGTCACGACGATTCACCAATACACTTGTTTGAATAAACCGATCGCTGTTACACAATTTCCCGGTTGCTGCCCCTAATGCCCTGGTCCCGTCCGGGGATTCACATTATGAGACAGCGCAGTTCCTTCTCCCGGAAGGCGAAGGCTTTATCCAGATTGTAAAAGCTTTTGACAAATTGTATAATTTCGTGTAGGCATTCATCATGATTGATCGACTTGCGGAAAAAACGGTCAAAAACCTGCTGCGCGGGTTTCCCATCGTTACCATGACAGGTCCGCGGCAGTCCGGCAAAACAACTCTGGCCAGGGCGATCTTTAAGAACAAACCGTATGCTTCACTGGAAGAGCCTGATATCCGCCAGGCCGCCAAAGATGATCCACGTTCATTTCTGGCGCGCTTTCCCAACGGCGCGGTGCTGGATGAAGTGCAGCGTTCTCCGGAAATTCTTTCCTATTTGCAGACTCTGGTCGATAAAGACGGCCGCATGGGGCTTTATATCCTGACAGGCTCACAGCAGTTCGGGCTGATGTCCGGCATCACGCAATCGCTGGCCGGGCGAACTGCTTTTCTGGAACTGCTGCCGTTTGCCCTACCGGAATTATCCGCCGCGGATCAACTGCCCGCGTCTATAAATGACATGCTGCTCGCCGGGTGTTATCCGCCGATATACGATCGGGCGCTCGCGCCCGCCTCATGGTATGGCGCGTATGTTGTCGCATACGTTGAACGGGATGTCAGGCAACTTCTGAAAATTCAGGAACTGGAAACCTTTCAGCGATTCGTGCGATTGTGCGCCGGGCGCACCGGCCAGTTGCTCAACCTGTCTTCGCTGGCCACGGAATGTGGCATCACGCATAATACTGCCAAGGCTTGGATATCCGTCCTGGAGGCAAGCTATCTTGTGTTCCTGCTCCGGCCGCATACGGCCAATTTTAATAAACGTCTCGTCAAAATGCCCAAGCTCTATTTTTACGATGTCGGCCTGATTGCCTGGCTTCTGGGAATAAGGACTCCCGAGCAGGTGGAAACGCATCCGCTGCGGGGAAGCATTTTTGAAACCTTAATTATTGCGGAACTGATCAAGTCGCGTTTGAACCGGGGAGAAAGGCCCGCTTTTTATTTCTGGCGGGATAACAACGGCAATGAAGTCGATTTGATTATTGAACATGGCACAAAGCTTGTCCCGATAGAAATCAAATCAGGAATGACCCTGACCCATGAATCATTTGCCGGATTGGAGAAATGGCGCGCACTGGCCGGAGAAAAAGCTGCCGGCCCCGCGCTGATCTATGGCGGCGATGAATCTTACCAGCAAAAAGGCATAAAAGTTGTCGGCTGGAAAGACTGTGGCCAATTGCTGAAGTAATTTCGCCTTCAACTTTTCCCCCTCGGGAGAGAGATTGTCCCACAATGTTCTTTTGACGCCCGCATCAACGACCGGGCTTTCCCGGTGCGTTCCGGCAAATAGGTTATTTGGTCATTTGGTTCTTTGATCATTTATACTTCCCCTCCCTTGGCGGGAGGGGATGAAGGGGAGGGGGAAAATGGGTGCGGGGATTTATCCCTGCTCGCGACAAAAAAATATTGAGGACATCATGAAGGTATTTTACGATCCTGATGTGGATGCCCGTATAATTCAGTATCCGCCTTCCAGTTGAACGGAAAATGTCATCCACTCGATTTTCGGGCAACCGTCCTTTCCTTCAGTCAACTTGAACTTTTCGATTTTCAGCAAGCCCCGGCCGAAGCTCTCCACGTGTTTTACAGCGATACTGCCTGTCTCAGAGCTATACGTGATACTTTTGCCCACTTCAGGGGAAAAAATAAACTTGCGGGGATTGGCGGGACCGGCATGGGCGTTATAAGGGCGGTGGGCACATGCAGACGGGTTTTTTAAAAAGTGCCAACCTTCTATTTCCCGGGGATTGGGCGTGAAGTGAAAAGGCGGAGTCAGTCGTGCAAGATCCTCATCCCGTCCGAACTCCTTAACGAATATTTGCCATCCTTCAGGCATCGGCTTCAGAATAAACTCGAAACGCGAACCGAAATTTCGGCGGAACTGTTTACCTGCCTCAATTCTTCCGGAAAATTTTTCATTGAATTTTGGATATAAAAATCTTTGTTTGAATTTCTGCAGGTGCATTCTTTTGATCTGCTTCATACCCCCGTCGATACTGCCGGTGACATAATCATTTTCCAATCGCAGCCAGTACTCTCCGCAATGAGATATCGCCCAGCCGTTACCCGGTTTTGCTCCCTGTCCATTCAGCGCCAGAACCCATTTGGTTCCGACAGGGAAAGCATCGATGGCCGGACGGCAATGCATTCCGTCTCCCATCTGAATTGTCATTCCCGAATCTAAAATGCCGCCTTTGAGCGTTTCCGACACCAGAACATCCATGGTCGGAGATCTGCCCGGATGATGACGTATGATTTTTCCGATGACTACCAAAGGAGCGTCCCTGGCCGCTGTAAGAAAAGGACCTTTCCAGGCGCAGGAACAGGCACCGGCAAAAGACGGAATACACAAGTTAAATGCGGCAAACAAAAGCAACACCGCAATATTTCTTTTTTTTGGGCCGTCCATATCCGTCAGGGTAAACATACGGTTGCACCTCCATGTCTTCTGCAATTCAGGAAATCAGCGGAGCATTATAAACCCAGATTGCGCAATAGAATGCATAGGCACTTTGATAAGTGAATATTATCCTGGTCAGAGGGGTTTTCAAGCGGCGAATCAAATATTTTTTTGTGAAAAATATTCTGAGCCGCGGAAAGCCGCTTTGTCCGGGATGTCAAAGGGTATTACGTCTTTATTGCGTAATCCGGGATAATATTGGGATTACCTGGAAATTGTACAGGATTTGGAGGGCATGTCAAGGTTGTGATCACGCGTTGTGATCACGCTTAAAAAATGTAAAGATTTGAGATATTCATTTAGTGCAGATAATTTTATGCAGTTTTGCTACGGGCATCTCCGGGGTTATTGTGTGCCATTTTGCATTCGTGTGACCGCTGTCAATTGTTCCATCCTTAAGAAACAGGGAAAGCAGAAGCGGCCGGTATTGCTTCTTTCCGCAGTCAATTTCTGAAACAGAAATAACGGATTGAACATAAGCGGATTTTTTCGGGTGTTTTTTGGGTATCGTGTATAGGGTTTTTATAGACACAAGTTTATTGTTCTCATCAGTTGTCTCTATACTGCTTTTATCATAGTACAGTGCAAACTCTTCATTCGCCGCATACTGAACCCAATCGGCAGCATTGGCCGTACCACAAATAAATATGCAAGTTAAAATCAATAATCCCCGTTTCACGATAATTTACCCGCTCACACTGTCCGGAATTTGAATCCCTTTTCCCTGAACAGCCTCAGGCATGTGTCGACCACTTCCGGATCGTAAAGAACACCCCTGTGCTGGATTATCTCCTTAAGCGCCTTGTCTGTCCCCAATGCAGGTCTGTAGGGCCGATGCGTGCAGATGGCCTCGACCACGTCGGCAACGGCCAGGATTCTTGCTTCCTGCATGATCTCATCTCCGCTGACGCCGTGAGGGTAGCCTGTGCCGTTAAGGCGTTCATGATGCTGGCGGACTATCCGGTCAACGGAATTCTGGAAGTCCATGTTTTTTAATATATGGTAGCCGATTTCCGGATGGCTCTTTATACGGTCGAATTCCGTGTTGTCAAGACGAAGGGGTTTGCCGAGAATTCTTTCCGGTATGGAGATCTTTCCCAAATCATGAATCGAACCGGCCATGCGAATGGCATCGATCTGCTCATCCGGCAGTTTCATTTCGGCGGCGATGGCAACGGCCAGATCCGTCACCCTTTTCTGATGGCCTGCCATGTACGGGTCTCTTGCCTCCACGGTCATGGCGATGACATCGATGATGATGCCTGACGCCTTCTTGAGCTTCTCCAGATTTTTATAGAGTTCGCTCTCGACCTTTTTATGTTCTGCGGCCGATTCCTCAAGCTTTGCCACCCGCAGGCGCATTTCCGCCAGCTCTTCCATCAACTGCCCTTTTGTCTTTTCTTCGTCCTTCATGCCGGTCCCCCCTCCAAGCACGTTATCATGATTATAATATACACCATTTTCATGCAAAATGCGTATTTTGATATTTGGCTGAGGATGGCCGCTTCCTTTCAGGAGGGGTTGCCTGAACTCCTGAAAGAAGGCGGCTGAATTGAAGCTGCGGGCAAACAAATGTCTCAAGGCTGGACCTGTGAATGACCGCTTTATTCATGTGGTTGTGAAGGCATCATCTACGGCTGATCCAGGGCCGCCCTTACCTTGAACGCCAGGTCTTTTCTTGAAAATGGTTTGGCGATAAAATGTACGCCATCGTCCAGTATGCCGTGGTGGGCGATGACATTTGCCGTGTATCCGGATGTAAACAGGCATTTGAGATGCGGATGCCGTGACTGCAATATCCCGGCTAAATCCCGGCCGTTCATTTTGGGCATTACCACATCGGTCAGGAGCAGATGGATATCTCCGTTGTGTTTCGCGGCAAGGCTGATTGCCTCATCCGGCGTTGCCGCAGCCAATACGCTGTATCCCTGGCCTCTGAGTATTATGCCGACCAGATCCAGTATGGCCCGCTCATCCTCCACCACCAGCACCGTTTCCCCGCCGCGTAATGGTGTCTCCTGTATGTCTTCCATCCTCTTCCGCCGGCCATTGCCGTGGTGCCTGGGCAGGTAAATCCTGCATGTCGTTCCCTTGTCCGGTTCGCTGTAGATATTGATGAATCCGTTGTTCTGTTTGACGATGCCGTAAACCATGGCCAGGCCCAGGCCGGTGCCCTTTCCTGTTTCCTTGGTGGTGAAGAAGGGTTCGAAAAGTTTGCTCTGCGTTTCCCTGCTCATGCCGCAGCCGTCGTCGCTCACGGTAAGGAGGACGTATTCTCCGGGAATGAATCCCGGATGATCGGTACAATAGGTCTGGTCGAGGGTGACATTTTCCGTTTCGATGGTAACCTTTCCTGTCCCGGTGATGGCATCGCGGGCATTGACGCACAGATTTGCCAGTATCTGATCAATCTGTGACGGATCAATCTCGATGGGCCATACGTTGTGACCCGGCAGCCAGGCCAGATTGATGTCCTCGCCGATGAGGCGCTGCAGCATTTTGAGCATCTTCGTTACGGTTTCGTTCATGTCGAGAATCTGCGGGGAGACAGTCTGTCTGCGGGCAAAGGCCAGGAGCTGGCTCGTAAGATCGGCGGATCGCTGTGCCGCCTTCCGTATTTCCTGAAGGCTGTTATAAAGTGTCTGGCCTGGCTGGATATTTTCCAGGGCAAGTTCCACATGCCCGAGAATCACACCAAGCATATTATTGAAGTCATGGGCGATACCCCCTGCCAAACGGCCTATGGACTCCATCTTCTGTGCCTGGACCAGCTTCTCCTGCAATTGCTCTTTTTCCTGTTCGGCCTTTATGCGCAGGCTGATATCCCGGCAAATATGGACACGCCCGAACGGTTTGCCGTCTTTGTCGCGGAGGACATCACCGTTAACTTCAAAGGGAATTTTCCTGCCGTCCTTCATGATCATATGATATACGTTCGGACCCTGCCTGCCTTCAGACAATATCGCCGTCATCCGTTTAACTGCGCCGTCCGGTTCGTCGGGAGAAATGAAATCGAGGAGATTCCGCCCTTCCAATTCCTCATGGGTATATCCGGTCACTTTGGGCACGTAGTCATTTGTGAAAAGGATTTTTCCGGACAGGTCCGTGCGGGTGACAATATCGGGAATTGTGTCGACCAGCATGGTAAATGATGCCTCGCTCGCCCGCAACGCCTCCTCAAGTCTTTTGCGCTCTGTAACATCACGGGCGACGGAAATCATTCCAATAACTCTGTCCTCGCGCATAATCGGCGAACCGCTTACTTCTCCGTACTTTATCGTGCCATCCTTGGAGATAAACTGATAAGTGGCCGCCGGAATAGTTTCACCCTTCAGGACGGAACCCATATCGGCGACGGCCTGCTCAAGAAACTCGGGCACAAAGATATTCCCCAGATCGGCAACAGGCCGCCCTAAAAAATCCTGCGGCTTGTATCCCAATATTCTTTCCACGCTCGGGGAGATGCTTGTTATACGCAGATCGGCGTCAATAGTATAAATGACATCCGTTACATGCTCAAAGCTCAGTCGATACATCTCCTCCATTGTCTTGAGTTCCTGGTTGGCGATCTCCAGAGCCAGCATCTTCTTTTCAAGTTTGTTGAACAACACTTCATTATACTGTCTGAAAAACTCGATCTCTTCGCCAAGAGGTTTTGCCGCTGGTCTGTTTTCAGGGCTTTTTTCTTCCAGGACCGTTTTTATAATATTGATCAATACGTCGGGTTCCTGCGGTTTAATGACGAACCGGTCCGCTCCGAGGCTCAGGGCAAATAACTCGTCTTTCGGTTCCGTGTATGTGGCGGTGTAAAAAACAAGAGGGATGTGCCTGAGCGAGACATCGGCTTTCCACTCCCTGCATAATGTGTAGCCGTCCATTACCGGCATCAGAATGTCCGTTACAATCAGGTGCGGAGGATTGAGCCGTGCCTTTTCTAGCGCATCTTTACCGTTTTCAGCGGAGATCACTTCGAAACCGTGTCCCTTCAGCAATCTTTCCAGCATATAAAGGCTGGCGCTGTTATCGTCGGCAATCAAAATCTTTTTCATCGTTGCCTCTTGTAAAGTCAGGGGAAAATATTGACAAACATATACGAAGGAATCCTAAAAACCGGTACCCTATATCACAATGACCGGAAAAAAGACATGATCTCTTCGGGGATTTCAGATATCTGTAAGCAGACAGGGAATTGTATACAAAAATGTGCCAAATCTTTGTTTGGTTCGTCTTCGTAACTCCAGGCGGTGCCTGACGGCTGCCCGTTGGATAAGGGTCAACCGTGGTTTCGACGTGTATCTTTAGTTGGCAGCCCGGAGTCCTGCCATGCTGTTACCGGATAATTCTCCAGCCGTTGAGACGTCCATCATGAACCGACAGCCTTGCTGCAAGTTTATTCTCAAAAGCGGAGATATTTTCCTGAGTGACCAGCATGGTTTTTGCCAGAATAAGTTCCATCTCGCCGCTTATATAGGGCTGTGTTGCAATATTATCAAGTTTCTCGCCGTTCATGTAATCTTCAAGATATTGCTTTGCAACGATAATGGCTTGTTCCTGTGTGGACAATACCGAAAAGAATTCCACAGAACGAGGACCGTCAGGATTGATATCCTGTCTGCCCGTTCTATTTTGAAAGCAATCGGTTTCATTATCCGTCATTTTCATTTTCCCTCTCGTGTAACAATAATGCTTTTCTCATATCGGAGACCTGCAGTTCAGACATCCGAAGTTTCCGGATGAAAACAACGCTAGGAATCGGCAATGCCGTTCGCGGATTTATTCACAGTTCGTTTTACTGCCTGTGCAAGGCTGGGGAAGAAAACCGGTTTCATTATAAGCTCACGAAACCCGGTTTCTTTTGCTCTCTTTTCGCTGATCCTGTCATCGAATCCGGCAGTCAGGATGGCCGGGAGTTCGGGGCGTATCTTCAGCATCTCGCCGACCAGATGGTCGCCTGTCATGTTCGGCATGGTCATATCCGTAATTACGAGGTCAAAAGAATCGGGATGCGACCGAAACATTTCCAGGGCGTCACGGCTGCTCGAAAGTGCCGTTACTTCATAGCCGATGGAAGTGAGCATTTCCTTTCCCAGAAGGGCAATGGATTCTTCGTCGTCAACGTACATAATTTTCCCCTTGCCCCTGGGGATGGATTCCGTTTTCCTCTTTTCCCGTTTTCTGGCGGTTTTGATCAGGGGAAGATAAACCCTGAACACCGTTCCTTTTCCTATTTCACTCTCCACGGAAATGATGCCGCCATGATCCTTTACGATTCCGTAAACAACAGACAATCCCAGTCCTGTCCCCTCTCCCATTTCCTTGGTTGTGAAGAAAGGATCGAAAATCTTGTCTTCTATAGCGGGATCGATTCCCCTGCCTGTGTCGCTGACGGCAATTTGTAAATAAGTGCCTCTTTTCAGGGGTGAATCGTATGAAGAGTTTTTTGCGGAGATGACCTTCCTGCTGAGACTCACTTCCAACACTCCTTCCGCCTCTCCTATTGCATGCAAGGCATTGGTGCACAGATTCATCAGCACCTGATGAATCTGTGTAGGGTCGGCAAGAATTGTGTCCTGCCTGGTATTGTACAGTTGGCGGATCTCGATGGTGGATGGAAGAGAGGCCTGGAGCAGTTTCAGCGCTTCTTTGATGATAGGTGTTATGGTTATGGATCTTTTTCCCTGCTCCTGCCGGCGGCTGATGGTCAGTATCTGTTTTACCAGGTCCCGGGAGCGGTTGCAGGCATTGATGATCTGTTCAAGGTACGGATGAATGGCTGTGTCCGTTGTTTTGAACTGGGCAAGCCCGGCGTATCCCACAACTGCCCCGAGGATGTTATTGAAGTCGTGTGCTATGCCGCCCGCCAATGTACCGATAGCTTCCATTTTTTGAGCCCGGCGAAGTTGCTCTTCGAGTTTGACTGCCTCCGTCACATCCCTTTTCAGCGCAACATAGCCCGTCAGTTTGTTGGCCGACGACAGCAGCGGACTGATAGTTGTATCTTCGTAAATATATTTGCCGTCTTTGCGTTTGTTTATAATACGGCCGGTCCATACATTGCTGCTTTTAATGGTATCCCAGAGGTGCTTGTAGAATGCCGGTTCGTGAAAACCGCTTTTCAGAAAACTGGGGGTCTTTCCGATCACTTCTGTTCGAGAGTGCCCGGTTATTCTTTCAAACGCCGGATTCACATATTGAATAACCCCTTCGGGATCGGTAACTATAACATCTTCGGCTGCCTGTTCGATGGCAACGCTTAAGCGCCTGAGCTCTTCCTCCGCCTTGACACGTTCCGATATATCAAGACTGACTCCTACAGCGAAGCGCTTGCCGTCCAATTCGAAAAACTGACCTCTTAAAAATCTGGGGATTTCTCTGCCGTCCTGCTGAAGGGATACATATTCAAGGGACACCTGCCCTTCATCGGCGGCCTGCCGCATTGCCTGATGAACCTTTTTCCGATGTGCGGGATGAATGCGATCCAGGGTCTTCAGCAGGCTTTTGCCGACAAGATTTTCCCCGTGAAAATCCTCGTAACTGCGATTACAGCGAACATAATGTCCGTTTTCATCCGCAACAAAGGCATGTCCGGGAAGTGCCTCGAAAAGCGCCTCAAAAAATCGGCGTTCCAGATTAAGAGCGTCTTCGGTCTGTTTCCGTTTGGTGATGTCGCGACCGACACCGAAACATCCGGCCGGATTGCCGTTGAAATCAAACAGTGTCGTCATGAGAAACTCTATCGGCGTTCTGGTTCCGCTCCTGTCAATCACATCCATCTCAAAAGTCGAGGGTTCATCTCCCCGGATTTCCTTTTTGAACTGCTCGACAGCCGCTTCTCTGAAGTCATGTGCCAGGATGTCCGTAAAAGGTCTTCCCATCAACTCGTCCAGAGAACAGCCTGTCATTGTTTCGAACATGGGGTTGGCATAAGTGAACAGTCCTCTCCTGCTGACTATGAAAACCATATCCTGCGTAGTTTCGATAAGGGTGCGATACATCTTCTCGCTTTCATGCAGCGCCTTCTGAGTTTTCCTGTGGTCCTCGGTTTTCACCTGCAGAGCTTTTTGGGCTCTCACCAGTTCCTCCGTCTTCAGATAAACGCTTTTTTTCAGGGCTTTCTTTTTGTTTTTCAGCACGGCCACCAGTTTCCGGTTTTTAAGGTGCACACCGATGCGAGCCAGTACTTCTCCGCGCTGGAATGGCTTGGCAATGTAATCTGCTGCGCCTGCTTCAAAAGCCTTGATCTTATGTTCCGGTTCCGATGCGGCTGTCATGATAATTACAGGTATATCCTTTGTGCTTTCTGATGCCTTCAATTGGCAGCAAGTCCGGTATCCGTCTGTGCCGTGCTCTATAATATCGAGGATAATAAGGTCCGGCGGGTTATCCTGGGATCTTTTAATAGCGGCTTCACTGGTATCTGCAGTCTGGATTGAATAATCGCAGTGCCCCAGACAGCTTGCAATTGCTGCCAGAGTGTAGGGATCATCGTTGATGATCAGGATGGTTTGTTTCTCTGAGTCATTGTCTGTGTAATTGTCAGTTGGTTCCAATACGGACTTCCCCCCCAAGTCGTTATGGCTTTTGCGATGGCTAAAAACCACTATGGCGCTAAAACGTCAATACCGACTCTTTACCCAATTAATACCTATGTTTTTTAGGTATTGTATTTTGCTGGAATAACATGTTGATATAACAATTGTTTTGTATGCTATGGCTGCCTTTTGATCGGAAAAGTCAGGTTGACATAAAATACAAATTGATAGCAATGATATTAGTAACTTTGAAAAAATTGATCTGACAAATCTTTCCCGGGGAGAGAAAACCTTATGACGGAAATATTAAATGAATTGGAGAAAGCACATAACCGTATAGTTGTACTGGAGGATGAGTTAAACAAAATAAATAGGATAAACAAGTCCTTGCGGATGAATGAGCTGAAATACAAGCTGATTTTCGAGAATCTTCATGATGTTTATTATGAGCTCGATCATAACGGGATCATACGGGAAGTTTCGCCCTCGGTAGAAAAACTCACTCTTTACAAAAGAGATGAATTGATAGGGAAGCCCGTTAAAGAGGTGTACGCAGACAAAGATAAGAGAGAAAAAGTAATAGAGTCAATTATGCAGGCCGGTTACGTAAATGATTTTGAGATCACAATTAGGGACAGGGATGGAAGGCGGATTATTTGTTCCGTTACGGCCGGAGTTGTTACCGCAGAAGAGGGGACTTCCCGAATCGCCGGCATAGTGAGAGACATTACCCAGAGAAAGCAGTCTGAAATTACCGCCCAAAAAGCCTTTGTGGAGATGGAAGAGACAGTGGAGGATCGCACGGAAGAACTTTTAACAATGAATAAGCAGTTGAAAAAAGAGATGGAAGAACGCAGACACGCGGAGAAAATTCTGCAGCAGAGCGAAGACAGATACAGGAATTTTATGGAAAGCGCCCCGATAGGATTATGCATTGTTGATCTTGAAGGCGGCATTCAATACGTCAACAGGAAGATAGAAGAAGAGAGCGGATGGAGGCGTGATGAATTGATCGGGAAAAATGGTTTTGCTGTCGGGTTTTTTGACGACGAAACCCTGCAATTATTAATGGAAAGGCTGGATGCCCGATTGAAAGGGGCACCCCCTATGATCCTTAATATACCTGTTTTCTGTAAGAATGGGAAAAAACTGTGGGTTGAGGTGATGACCACTATATTGATGGAAGACAACCGTCCCGCAGGAGTACAGTTGGTTTTTGTCGACAACACCGACCGGGTAAATGCCGTGAAAGCCCTTATTGATTCCGAGAAACGCTACAGGGCAATTTTTGAAAATGTAGTGTCGGGCATGGCTATTCTGGATGAAGATACGACAATTTCCGTGGCTAATGCGGAGTTTGTAAAGATTACGGGCTATTCCAGATTGGAGATGGAGGGTAAAAAAAGCTGGACAGAAATAGTTGCAAGAGACGATGTGGATAAAATGAAAGGATACCATCGTATAAGGAGAATCGATCATAACCTGCCTCCCAGGAGTTATGAATTCCGGCTTATCGATAAAGACGGGCAGACAAAAAATGTCTATCTCGGCATTTCCATGATCCCCGGAACGAAGAAAAGTATCGCTTCTATTGTCGATGTCACGGAGTTGAGGAAAACCGAAGAGGCGTTGAGAAAAAGCGAAGAGAAGCTTCGTCTTGTCACAGACAACATGGTGGATCTGGTTTTTCAGACAGATTCAAAGGCCACTTTGCTTTACCTGACGCCCAGCGTGGAACGCCTGACAGGCTACAACGAAGTCGATTATCTGAGAGAATCGGTATTCAATTTTGTCCATCCGGATGACATGGAAATTTCGGAGTTTGCCTTCAAGGAGGTCCTGAGAACGGGTTACGGTACACTTGAGGTGCGCGTCCGGCACCAAGACGGTCACTATATATGGATGGAACTGGTCGGCAAGGCATTGCCCGCATCCAATGAGAACAAGGCGGCTGTAATCCAGGTCGGCTGTCGCGATATAACACAGCGCAAGAGGATTGAGACGGCACTCAAAAAAAGGGAAAAGGAACTAAAAAGCAAATCCGTCAGACTGACGGAAACAAACACGGCGCTGAAGGTGTTGCTGAAAAACAGGGAAACGGAGAAAGCGGAACAGGAGGAGAAAATACTGACCAATATAAAGAAACTTGTGCTGCCCTATGTGAATAAGTTGAAGAACTCCAGATTGAGTCCCAGTCAGTCGGCCAACGTAGAGATTGTAGAGAGAAACCTTGATACCATCATCTCTCCGTTCTTACATAAATTGACTTCCAGTTATATGAATCTGACCCACAGAGAGATTCAGCTTGCCCAGCTTATCAAGGACGGCAAGACGACGAAAGAGATTTCAAAGATGCTGAATATATCAACAAGGACAATCGACAGCCACAGAGACAGGATCAGAAAAAAACTCGGCATGAGCGATCGCAGGACCAACCTGAGGTCATATTTGTCATCCCTTGCATAATCGAGGCATTGAAGAAGCCGCCTGTAATATACCGACACAGGCAGATCTTAAAAAAAGCTCTTGCTGGCCAGGCATAAGTGGAGATTTAGGAAGACACTGCGGTACAATTATCTCTGAATGCCGGAAGGCCGATTAAAATCGGCAATACTGCAATTGGTCCCTGAAGGTATTTGTGGAGGATAGTACGTTGATCCAAAACCAAATGGTTTCCGTCCGGAAACCGAAAGTTTCAGCATCCGGAGTTTCCTGATGGTAACTATCTAG
>CAZLFA010000023.1:0-50045 GCA_964558665.1 uncultured Syntrophaceae bacterium | reverse complement strand
ATCGTATGCCTGAGGGATGGTAAGGGGTTGCTACCGCGCAGCGGTTTAGTTCTTCCACCGGTATTCATTACTCCGACATGATCAACCAATGTGAAGGCGTATTTGAAATAGAGCAACATCCTCGAATTCGGGGGCCGGCAAAGATGCCTTGAAGACCAATCAATTGACGGATGGAATTATTTCATCAGACTTATTATCTCATCATTTGAAGGAATATCCATCATCGAATGCCCATAGTGCACGTAGCGAAGCGTGCCGGCTGTATCTATAAGCATCTGAGCAGGCATTCTGCCTAACTTAAACAAATTCACTTCTTGTCCATACAGTTTTAAAACCCCATGTTCCGGATCGGGCAAACCGATAAAAGGTAAACTTTCTTTCATCCAATATTTCCGGAAGGATTCGGCGTTTTCTGGCCCGACAACAATTATTTCCGCAGCAACTTCAACGAAACGTTGATAATCCTGACGCAACTGCGTCATATGCCTTTGGCAGAATGGTCAGGAAAATCCACGATTGAAAACCACCAACACATTTTTTTTATCCAGGAAATCTGAAAGCGATACACTGTTCCCATTTAAATCGGGTAATGTAAAATTCGGCGCTTTGGTGTCTAACTCGACTCTGGCCACTGCAGATTCCTCACGTTAAAAGTCTTTATTCAAAATGATAAATTAGGGGACGGTTGTACTATTTAATGATATCAGGCGCCTTACGTGGCCTGCCTTTCGGTTTTATCTCAGCGTCAATTTCATAGGTGTCTCTGATATTGTTTTTAAAGCTGCCGCTCCCATAAATACGACGACCTGTCATCTCTCCCCGCATGCAATCTTTATCCCGCAACATCTCTCTGACAAATGACCTATACAGCCTTCTTCGCTCATTCTCATCCTTTGATAATCCATGATAAACAGGCTGTACATCCACTAAGAGATCACTCTTTGAAAAAGCATAGAAACTATAACTGCTCCAACGGTAATCACCAGGAGTCTTCACCATCTCTGCTCTTACTGGATTCAGCTCAACATAACTTCCACAGGCAAGCAAATACTCATCTTTAGATATCATGATGCTTTTATACCTGTCTTGCCAGAAATGACCGATGTGACCGTATCGTTTCTTGTAGTACTGAGCGTAGCTGAGGTTGATACCTTTCATGATATCGGATAGAAAACCAGTTGCTGCTGTCTCTAAAACAAGATGGACATGGTTCGACATCAGAACATAATGATACAGAAGAAAAGAGTATTTTTCTTTGTAGTAGCCCAACACTTCTCGATACCTGACAAAGTCGGCATTTTCGAGAAATATGTCCTGCCTGTTATTCCCTCTTGTTAGGACGTGATAAACATATCCTGTCGGAGCTATGCGTGCGATCCTTGGCATGAATAATGATTAACAAATATTTGCGCGTTTGTCAATAAATAGAACCGTCCCCTTTATTCCCTTAAACTGTTTTGGGCTGGTTTTGTGAGCCTTTTTTCTTTCGACTAGTATTAACATATATGTTAATATCCTTCCCATGCAATAGACCATTGAGTATTATAATGAAAAAGTTCGTCTGGCCATTGATGCATGGCCGGTCGGTATTCGTGCTTACTATGCATGTATTACAGAAAGAATGAAAATATATGGTCCTAACCTTAAAATGCCTATGACCCGTTCTTTAGGTGACAAGTTATTTGAAGTTCGTGCAATAGGTAAAGAGGGTATAGGACGTGCCTTCTTTTGCACGGTTAAAAATAGGAAAATAGTTGTTCTTCACTCTTTTATTAAAAAGACTGACAAGACACCCCTTCACGAAATAGAGACAGCCAGGAAAAGGTTGTGGGAGGTACAAAATGAAAACACATGATGAGATGATCGCTGACTGGATGAAAAATCCAAAATTCAAAGCGGAATATGATTCTCTGGAAGATGAATTTGCTCTTATTGACGAATTTCTCAAAGCTAGGAAACGTGCTGGCCTTACTCAAGCAGAGATTGCCGTACGAATGGGAACCAAAACGCCTGCTGTTGCCAGGCTTGAAGCAGGTGGCGGAAGCAAAAGGCACTCACCGTCTATTGCTACTTTACGTCGATATGCTGCTGCTGTTGGGTGTAAACTACAAATAAAGCTGGTTCCAAACAAATCAAAGTTAACGTAAGGACAATGATATCTGAATGTACTCTGGCATTTTGACAGAAAATTGCCATGTTTGGTTTCAGGAAGCTATAAATGCCCAATATTAATAATAATTAAACTGAAAGGACATGGGCCTTTCATTCCGAAATAGAGGGATTTTCTCTTTAAGTTTTTGCGTTGATATCTTCAAATTGACTGATTTGAACAGAACCATCGGGAAATTTGGCGATGATCTCCAAGTCGCCGCCCATCGCCTTTATGAAGTTTCTCAATGTGCTTATATACATGTCTGTGCGTTTCTCAAGTTTCGACACCGCAGCCTGTTTTACAGATAACGTTTGAGCCAGTTGTTCCTGGCTTAGATTCCTCGCGTGACGCAACTCCTGTAGAAGCATAGCACTGAGCAAGGTTCGTGTCTTTTGTGCCGCTTTCTTCCTTGCTGCCGGTTTCATCTTGAACTCTTCGTTTTCTTCGATGTGCCCGTTTAACGATATCGGAATGAAGTATTGATTACAACCTAAAATCTTGCATAACGGGGCTGATATCATTCTTGAGGTATAAATGGTGATTATTCTCGAATCGATACTCTTGTTCGTTTCTCTTCTCTTCCGCGCTCATTGTGATTCTCTTTTCATGAAATAATTTATTATCAAAAAAATACAAAAACTATCAATCTGAAATTATGCGGCAAGACATCCTTCCAACCCCCTGCAATTTAAAAAAATCGGACTTGAAACACATGATCAAACATGTCATCTCCATCCAAATCATTGTAAGGCTGATAACTGTTGACTCATCTGAGGCGCATCCTGTATATGATTCAGCAGAGCGAATATCATGTCAGGAGGAAGGGAGCGGATGAGAATAGATTCCGATATAGTTGTTAAACCGGGGCAGCCTTTCGTCGTTGACCGCTTTACTCCTGACGATGCCAGGGGCATCGCCCATCTCTTTCATGCCGAATACGGTTCCTCCTACCCTGTTGAAACCTATTATTACCCTGAGCGCATCATCGCCGAAAACGAAAACGGCAACATCTATTCTGTGGTGGCCCGCACTCCCAGGGGGGATATCATCGGCCATGGGGCGCTCTACAGGAGCTCTCCACACTATCAGAACCTTTACGAAATCGGCCAGTGCATCATCCTGCCCGATTACCGCATCACCTTTGCAGCCTATAAGATCAACATGTTCGCCGCCGAAACTCTCACGGCAATCACCCGTCCGGACGGCATGTTTGGCGAGGCCGTGTGTCATATCACTGCGACGCAGAAATTTTCGGCGCTGGTGGGAATGAGAAATGTGGCCATGGAAATGGACCTTATGCCGGCAGCGGCTTATGAAAAATCACAAAGCGCTTCCGGAAGAGTGTCATGCCTGATCATGTTCAAATCATTTTCCGACCGACCGCACGAGGTCTTTATACCGGAGCGGTACCGGCAGGCCATGGAGTTTGTGTTCAGCGGCGTGGAAATTACGAGGACGCACACACCGTCATCGGGGAAGCTCCCGGGCGGCAGGAGGAGCAGCCTGACAAAACGTTTCTTTAAACACGCCGGTGTGGGCCGGTTCAACGTGGTAAGCGCCGGCGAAGATTTTAAGACCGTTGTGACCGCCCTGGAGATGGAAGGCCGGGAACAGGAAACCCTCGTTTTTCAGTTCTTTCTCAACCTCAGCGAACCCTGGGTCGGAGAGGCCGTCGAGATACTCAGGGAAAAGGGCTATTTCTTCGGCGGTTGTGTTCCACGCTGGTTCGATGCCGACGGGATGCTGATGCAGAAGATCCTGCAGCCGCCAAGCTTTGACTCCCCGCATCTCCATTCGGAGAAGTCCAGGCAACTCCTCGAACTTGTCCGGAGGGACTGGCAGGAGCTGCAGGGCTGAAAAACGTTCAGGACAGAAAAAACCCGCTAATCATGGTCTGCTCCCCTGGCGTATCCGGCATGCTTTCCTGATCGAAACTATTTCAGCTTTGTATTCACGAAAGCGACAAAATCGTTGATCGTTTTTAGAATCGTCGCATCGGCATCGGAAAGATCAATCTTGAACTTTTTTTCCGCTGCGGCGGCAATTGCCGGCAGATCGATGGAATCGAGTCCCTGGGCGAGCAGGGGAACATCGTTCTTCAGTTTCTTTACAATTTCCGCATCAACCCCCACCTCTTTCATGATTTCAATAATGTCTGCCGCTGTTACTGTCATAACGCCTCCTTTATTATTGGCTGTTTTCCTTACTTCTTAAAACATATCTCTGCACTTTTCCAGTTCTAGTTTTTGGTATCTCATCCGTGTATTCAAACTGCACCGGGCACATGTATTCGGGCAGCCTTTCCAGAATGAAGGCGCGTATTTCACGGCTCAACTTCGTGTCACCGGAGAATCCAGGTTTGAGAACAATATATGCCAATGGTTTCACCAGGCTCTCCAGCTTGCGCCAAGTGACGGCGCATTCCAGGACTGCGGGATGCTCCCTGAGCGCTTCCTCAACCTTTACTGGAGACACCCAGCTGGCGCCCACCTTGAACATGTCGTCCGAGCGCCCCTGATAGGTGTAGCGCCTGCCTTCCTCAATGTATATGTCCCCCGTTTTAAGCCATCCATTCTCAAGCATTGTATCTGCCGTTTTGTCCGGCAGGTTCCAGTAGAACGGGGCCGAACTTCCTCCCTTGATCAGGAGCGATCCCTCCTGCCCTGAAGGCACCGGCTGTCCTTCGTCATCGACGATCCTGGCTTCGTAGGGATGAACGATAAATCCTGAAGAACCCGGCTCTACTTTTCCCGGTATGTTCGAGATGAATATGTGCAGGGCTTCCGTGGATCCGATGCCGTCGATGATCTCCAGACCCGTCAATTTCTTCCAGCCGTGATAAATGGAAGCCGGCAGAGCTTCCCCAGCTGACACGCACAGGCGGACCGATGCAAAGGAGACGCTCTCATCCATTGTTTTCAGCATCATATTGTACAGTGTCGGGACGGCGAAAAAGAGTGACGGCCTGTACTCATGAACTATGCGGAATATGTCGGTGGGAGCGGATTTCCCCGGGAATAGGACAATAGAGGAACCGAAGCGTAGAGGGAAGATCAGACTATTGCCCAAACCGTAGGCAAACGGCAGTTTGCTGGCGGAGAATATCCTGTCATTTTCGTTCATGCCGAGGACCGGACCGGCATAGCTCTCGGCACAGTAGAGCATGTCGCTGTGCCGGTGCGGTACTCCCTTGGGTTTGCCGGTGCTGCCGGAGGTGTAGAGCATGAAGGTTATATCTTCCGGTTTTACAGGAAATTGTTCCAGTTCTGTAGACGCTTCCCGGAACAGCTCACGATATGTCCTGTCGTCCGCAAGGAGGGTGTGTCTTAGTGATTCCGCTCTTGCCGCGGCCGCCTCAGAGCTCCCGACCGTGATCAGTGCTGATGCCCCGGCGTCATTAAGTATGTATTCGTAGTCGTCTTTTGACAGTTCGGGGCTGATGAGCACGGCCCAGCAGCCGCACTTCATGCTGCCAAAGAAACTGTAGAAGGTGTCGGGACAATCAGGAAGGGCGATTACGATCCTCTCCTGCGGTTTTAAGCCCAGCTTTTTCAGGACATTCCCCAGACGACAGATATTTTCATATAGGGTCTTGTAGGATATTTCCTCATGCTGGAAATAGATGGCTATCTTGTCGCCACGGACACGCTTATGGTGGTCAAGTATCTCGAAATAGTTCTGAAAGGATTGGGTCATAAAGCATCCTCCGGCTGATTGTGATGGATATGAAGCTGCCCAAAAATATCTTTGTTATTGACTGTCATGTGACAAAAAATCAAGCGCTTGTTTATCGCTTGAGCAAAAGAGCGGTGCTAAGCTCACTTCGTATTTCAGATGCCGCTTCCGAAACGATTTCTCTGATTTCAGCAATCTCGACAGTAAACAAATGATTATCTTTTCTTCCTGCCCTTGGCCTTGTAGAGATCGCCGTCTGCCTTCTTGATGAGTTCTGCCGCGTCTTGCGCGCCGTGAGCAGAAGCCAGCCCGTAACTGAAATTGACCGGTATCTCCGTCCCTTCCGCCTTCAACCGGTGCTCCCGGAGGTAGTCCTTGATGCGCTCCATGAAGCCCCTGGCTTCTTCAATCATTACACCCGGCAGAATGATTACAAATTCATCCCCGGCGAATCGCGCCACGACATCGCTTTCTCTGCTCAGTTCCGTGAATACCGAAGCGACATGCACCAGCAGTTCATCGCCGCGGTCATGGCCGAATCTGTCGTTTACCGGCTTGAAGTCGTCGAGATCGACAAAGGCGATAGTCAGCGGCGTCTCGTATCGTTTCGCCCGGGCCATTTCCCATTTGAGAACCCGCTCCATTGCGCGGCGGTTTAGAAGGCCGGTCAAAGGGTCCTTGAACGCCAGTATCTGCAGTTGTTCATGGGCAACCACATTGGACAGACTGATGGAAACGACCAGTCCCAACTGGGCGAGAAAACTGGGATCCATACCCTCGTGGTAACGCTTCGCAGAAGGATCGGCCTGGTTGAAACTGCCGATCAGCTCTCCGTCCATGGTTATCGGAGTAATCGCTATGGAACGAAAATCGAAAAATCTTCCTTCCGGCAGCATGCAATAGAACTTCTCTATATTCTTATTGATAAGCACCGGTTTGGAGCCTCCGCCTACGATTTGCGCCAATTCCTCTCTGGTGATGCGATTGATTGACTCGTTCAGCGAGAGGCGCTGAACCAGCGTTGTAACCTTGCTGGGATATACAAGCGACAGCCACACGTAGGGAACGCCGAACTTTTCCTTGATAGTATCGAGGAGCTTTGAAAAAAAGTCCTCAAAGTTGAGAGTGGCAAGAACGTTGGTCTGGATCTCAAAAAACTTTTTAGCCAGCTCTTCGTTTTCCTTCAATCTGGCGAGGAGTCCTTCATAGTTGATCAAATCTGTGTGACGCAGGTGAATCTTTTTTTTGGAATCCATTAATATCTCTTCAGCATGGCGGTCCTGTTACCCGCCTGTCATTCACTTCGGGGATTATTCAGACAGCAGCAGCCGGCTTTCCTTGTCCCTAGACTCGCCTGTTCTCTTTACAAAGATGGCCGGGTTGCCCATGATGGGACATTTTGTTTCACATACACCGCAGCCGACGCACAACTCCGGGTCAACCCGCGGCTGTTTCACCTGGATCATCTTTCCATCCCGGGCGGCGACAGTCACTTTCTCAAACCAGATCGCCTTTTTCGGCGTCGGGCAGACTTCTTCACAAACAATGCACGGCGTTCCGTACGCATAGGGAAGACAGCGGTTCCTGTCAATCTCTGCCAGGCCGATCCTTATCTTCTCCTTTTCCTGAAGGCTCAACTTCACTATTGCACCCGTCGGACAAACCTGTCCGCAAAGGGTACAACGATACTCGCAGCAGCCGATCCTGGGAACGAGCATCGGTGTCCAGATGCCTTCCAGCCCCGCTTCCAGAAAAGTCGGCTGCAGGCCGTTGGTAATGCATACCTTCATGCATTCTCCGCATTTAACACAACTGCTCAGGAATTCCTTTTCGGCAAGGGCACCCGGCGGCCTGATAAGCGAAGGATTCGCCCCTCCCTGCCTGGACAGCGGTGTAATGCGCAGCAAGGAAACGGCGGCAAAACCTGATGCGACGGCTCCGATCAGCCGCCTTCTGCCCAGGTCCGGAGATGCCCCCGACCACGATTTGCTAAGGTTGATCTTGATGGCATTGTGCGGGCAGATATCGTCACAGTCCATGCAGGCAAGGCACTCCTCCTTGTTCCATCGGCTCATGTCGCCCCGCAATGCCCCTCCCTGGCAAGCCGCCGAGCACATGCCGCAGTCAATGCACCCTTCAGTCAAATCTCTTTTCAGCAGGGCATATCTTGAAAACAGACCGAGCAGAGCTCCCAGCGGGCATAGATACTTGCACCAGAACCGCCGCTCCACAAAATTAAGAGCCAGCAGGAAGATAAATATCAGTCCGATAAAGAGCGCCTGCCGGAACAAAGGCTCCTGGAAAGGCAGAAAGCCCTTTTTCAGAAAGCTGTACAAATATTCCGAGCCCGGTGTAATCAGGGGCATGTTGAGTTTATAAACGGTGTCAAACAGGGATGTGAAAGTATAACAGAGCGCCGGATAAACGGAAAGAGTCAGGGAGCGAATCAGAAGCGAGATGGGGTCCATGAGGCCGGAAAGCTGCAGCGTGAAAATTGATGAGACAAGGAGAAAGATGAGAACGGCATACTTTAACCAATACCATCCGAGCGGCTCCCTGTTCTTTTTTGCACGAACCCTGACAAGCGATCCGCACAGATTGTGAAGAGTTCCCAGAGGGCACAGCCATCCGCAGAAAAACCGTCCCAGAAAGATCGTAGCGGCAATAACCAGAATGGCCAGGAGCCACATCTTATCCAGGGAACGGGTTGCCAACGATGCAGTAATGGCGGCAAGGGGATCGGCATCCAGGAATATTTTGACCGGATAGCCGAGCTCATTGGCGCCTTTCGATTCCGTCTGTAGAAACAGCCATAAGAAAATCAGAAGGAATGTCCCCTGAGACGCGATACGGGCTTTTTTCAACATCCGCTGCTCCATCTCGCTATTATGCCTCAACCCTTCTGATCTTCATCTTTTTTATATTCATGTTGCCCAGCCTTCTCTGATGACCGATGCGCACGTATCCCAGCGCGTTTTCCTTCATGCCGAAGAGAGTAGAGCCAAACGCATCAATGGCCACCTGATCCCTTCCTGCGGCAATCGTATCCAGCCGCCTGACGTCGTTAAGCCATCCTCCCTGGGGGCCGTTGGCCGTCAGGATGCGAACGGCATCAAGCACCACCAGTGTCGGTTTAAAAAAAGCGGCAAGATCTACAAGACTTTCATCGATGTTCTGATGAAGCCGTCCCCTGGAGCCGCCGATAACACCCATCCAGTTTTTCATGCCGAGGGTAAGTGTGGAAAGCCCGTGATGTTTGGCAATGGGGACATTGATGATTTTGTTTGCCTCCAGAATCTCCGTGTAGACCGGCCATGTCTTGAGCACTTTGCCGTTGATTCTTGCATCCCGGTATTTCCTGTCATCCATGAAGCTTACTTCAGCGCCCGCTTTGGATGCGGCATCGGCAACGCCGCTCTGCTTATAGGTGCGCCGGGCATCATTCACGCTTCTGTCAAAGACCTTGACCTTCTTCGCACCGGCTTCCAGACAGAGGCGGACGAGAGTCGAGACAACCTCCGGGTTGGTATTTGCGGCATATTCGGGCGTTCTGTCCCATCCCATATTGGGTTTGACGACAACAATATCGCCGCGGGCGATGAATCTGTTCATCCCGCCCATGCCGTTGACGGCCGCTCTTACAGTCCTGTCGACAGACTTGCCGTGCGCCACGACCAAGTCCGCCGCCTCAGCAGCTTCCAGAGCCCCGATGATCGGAGTCAGTCCTCCCGGCAGGGAAAGAGCAGCCCCGGCAGCCGCCGCTGTCTTCAGAAATTCTCTTCTTTTCATCTGTATCTCCATTGCCTGATGCTGTATTGCGGCACATAATATCATGATTTCCGGTCAACCGCGACAAGAAGATTGACACCGGCAGCCGGGCTGTAATAGATTGTGTGATCAAAGTAACAATTCCTACAGTTAAGGTTTCGATGCCATGCTTTCCATCACCGGGTCAATCAATCTTGGAACATACCGGCAGACCGTCGATAAAACGCTGGAAGCAAAGCGGAAGCAGGATCTGCCGGCGAGAATTGCCGCCAGGGATCATACAGTCTGGAAGCCAGAGCCTCATGAAATCGCCGACCGCCTCGGATGGCTGGATTGTCCTTATGAAACGATAAAAAGCGCCGGCCGCATCAGCCGGCTTGCTGAAACCATCCGGGCAGAAGGTTTTAATCATGTCGTGCTTTTAGGCATGGGAGGCTCCAGCCTGGCTCCGGGTATGTTCTCCAAGGTCCTGGCAGCAGCAGAAGGCTACCCGGAAATGCTGGTTATCGACACAACCAATCCGGCGGATATTATCGATTTAACCGGCAGAATAGATCCCGCCAGAACCCTGTTTGTTGTATCCACAAAGTCGGGAACGACTATCGAGACAATCTCCCTGTTTAAATATTTCTACCGGCTGGTTGCCGCAGACATGGGCAAAGAATCCGCCGGGAGTAATTTTATTGCGATCACCGATCCGCAAAGTCCGGCGGTTTCACTGTCTGAGGAACTGCGTTTCCGCGATATTTTTCTCAACGATCCCGATATCGGCGGGCGTTACTCGGCTCTTTCCTTTTTCGGCATGGTGCCGGCGGCGTTGATTGGAATTGACATAATAACGCTTCTCAATCATGCACAAAAGACTCTCGAACGGGAACTGAGGTACAGGGAAGGATTCAGCGCTTTATCTGTGGGGATAGCCCTGGCAGAGATGGCAAAAGAAGGAAGGGACAAGGCTACATTTGTCATCCCGCCGGGTCTGGAAAGCGCAGGGGACTGGCTGGAACAGCTTCTCGCTGAAAGCACGGGAAAAGAAGGAAAGGGCATTCTGCCAGTCGTCAGTGAGCCGCTCGGTGCCCCCGACCGGTATGACGGCGACCGGGTTTTCATATCCCTGCATTGCGGAAACGGCCAAACCGAAGGCGATCAACTTGCAAGGCTGGAGGAAAATGGACATCCCGTCATCAGGATCAAAATGCATGATCCCTATTCTCTGGGGGCATTATGCTGCTTCTGGGAGCTGGCGACGGCGGTTGCCGGACACGGCATGGAAATCAACCCCTTCGACCAGCCCGATGTCGAGTCTTCAAAGCGTTACGCCGCAGGCATAATGGAAAAACATTCCCAGGGAGTTCTGACTGCAGACCCGCCGGCGCTGCAGGATGGACGGATGGCCGTTTTCGGGAACGTATCCGGTAACAGCGGGGGTGAGGCGCTGCTTCATTTTCTGGAAAAGGAAAGAGCAGGGGATTATGTGGCAATACAGGCCTATCTGCCCGGTTCGTCCGCCATCGACGAAGCCCTTCAGAAATTTCGCCGCTGCATCCGCGACCGTTTCCTTTATGCAACGACCCTGGGTTACGGCCCCCGTTATCTTCACTCTACAGGACAGCTTCACAAGGGGGATGCGGGACGCGGCCTGTTTATTCAACTGACAGCCGACAATCCCCGCGATATTGATATCCCGGATACGCCGCAATCATCCGGCGCTTGCATAAGCTTCGGCACACTCAAGGACTCCCAGGCACAAGGCGACTATCAGGCGCTCACCAAAGCAGGAAGACGCGTCATGAGAATCCATCTTTATCCTGATATTGCCGAGTCGCTTGATTGCCTGACGAAATCACTCTTCCCGCGTTCATAAGAAACACCCCGCTGATTATCAGGCAGGCACCTGCCAGAAGCGACCAGTCAATGGTCTCGTCAAGGATCAGCCAGGCGAGAAAAACGCCGCTGGCCGGCACAAAGTTAATAAATACCCCTGCCCTTGCCGCGCCAATCGCTTTGATGCCCTCATAGTACCAGATGAAACCGACCACTGTTCCGAAAAATCCGAGATAGAACAGACCCGCCCAGGTTACGGCGCTATAATTCATAAGCGCCGGATACATGCCCCCGTAGACGGCGGGTATCAGCAACCCCAGCGTCCCGATTATGCAGGAATAGGCAACAGCCGACAATGGCGATATATCCTCCATGACGATCTTTCCTATGAGGGAATAGACAACCCAGCTTGCCACACAGCCGACTATGAGCAGCTCGCCGCTGCCTATGCCGCCTGATAGGATATCCGGAGGATTGCCGCGGGTGATGACCGTCACCGCCCCTGCCAGACACATTATTATGCCGACTATCCCTATGCCGCGGACTTTTTCACGGAAAAGCAGGACGGAGAAGAGGGCGATAAACACCGGATTTGTGGCTACGATAAGCGAAGCACGGCTGGCCTGTATCGTTTTCAGACCCTGGAAAAAAAAGATATTGTAGGCAGCAACACCGCTCATTCCCAGCAGAACAACAATAATTGCCAATTTTCTGTTGAGCTTCGGGAGAGCGCCATGCTGTTTTAAAACAAGCACGTAGAGAAAGAAAGAAGCTATGAAGAATCTCAGGAAGGAGGCGGACAGCGGATCGGCCTGCTGTGCGACGATGCGCGCCGCCACGAAGGTCCCTCCCCAGAGGAGGGCGGTAAGAAGCAGTTTCACATAAACCATTTTTTAATTCCGCTATTTTCCCCAGCCGGAAACGACACGGACAATACTGGAAATATTGGCGGCAACCGGGGACGCGGGAGAGGACAGGCAGGCAATTTCCTGCTTCATGATTGATTTGGGAACTGAATCATCCTGCAAAATCCATCCCAGGTAGTTCAAAGAAAAGCCAAGAAACTTCGTGCAGATTGAATCTATATGATGGAATATTTTCGCCGCCTCTTTTTCATTGACAGTCGAATTTACAACGACGCTGAAGGTGTCTCTTCCGAATACCTGAAACATCACCTTGACCATGGCGTATGCATCGGTAAGGCAGGTCAGCTCACGGTTGATGATCAGTATATTTCTGGAGGCGAGCAGATTGAACTGGAGCACAACTTCCGATATTCCGGCTCCCGTATCAAGCAGAATAATATCGTAATCCTGAAAAGAAAGAATCATCTCTTTTATGGTTTCGATCTTTTCAAACATCAGCTGCGCCATCTCTCTCACACCCGAGCTTGCCGGGAGGAGATCAAAACCGTGCCTGGTGGACACGACAACGTCTTTCAATTCCGCGCCGCCGAAGATAACATCCTTCAAGGTAAGAGCGGGGTTTATTCCCAGCATGATATCCATGTTGGCGAGTCCCAGATCGCAGTCGACAACCAGTACTTTCCTGCCTGCTTTGGCCAAGCCGGCAGCAACATTGGCCGTTACGAAAGTCTTGCCCACACCGCCTTTTCCGCTTGTAATCGACGCAATCAGAGGACGCTGCTTTTTTTTCACGATCATATATCCTTTTTCAAATTATTTTAAATCTGCATAAGGGCTGAACGCTCATCAACACTGACGGCTGTCAATTCAGGAAGTTTCCTGCCGGCCAGCTCTTCATAGGATATTCTGTTTTTCCCCGCCTGCTTCGCCCGGTAGAGTTCCTGATCAGCTCTTCTGAAAAAATCTTCCGCTGTCTGTACGGAGGTTGGCTCATAATCTGCGAGCCCCATGCTGATGGAAAGATGCCTTTTGATTTTCCATCTCAGGGAAGCGATCTTTTTATTAACAGCGTCGTGGATTCTGCGGCCGATACTGACGCTGTCGAAGAGACTGGAGGCGGGCATGATTACCGCAAATTCATCGCCTCCAAAACGGCAGGCAAAATCAGTGGGGCGAAGATTGTCACGCAGCACATTCCCCATGAGAGTTAAAAACCGGTCTCCTGCGTCATGCCCCAGGGTATCGTTAATCATCTTAAAATTGTCAAAATCGACAATGATCACCGAACACGGCTGTCCGGTGCGCCTGGTTCTTGCCATTTCCATATCCAGCTGCATGGCAAAAAAACGCTTGTTGAAAAGACCTGTCAAATCATCTGTCAAAAGCTGGGAACGCAGATGGCTGTTTTCCTTTTCGATATCGGCAATTCTTGACAGCAGCGGCTCCTGAGCATTAACGATAATACCCTTCAATCCCAGCAGTGATTTGCGATCATGCTCGCTGAGATTATCCATGAAAGCGATAAACACCTCCGGCTCACCGCCTTTTCTGGTTGCCATCCAGATGTTCAAGGCGTCGTTGTCTTTGAGCATCTCGTATATTGAATTCACCTTAACCGGTCTGCTGTTGTCTTTGTCTGCTGCCGATGATTTTTTTGAAGACATTACTCTTATCACCCTGTCGCTGTTATTGCCGTCTTTGCCTGATTGCTACCATAAACGAATAAAACGCTGCAAGCGCCAATAATCGATTTGGCATGCGATAATCCCGGATTACGCAATAAAAAAAGTGATATCCTTTGGCATTCCGGTCAAAGGGGTTTTCAAGCGGCGAATCAAATATTTTTCTTGTGAAGAATATTCTGAGCCGCGGGAAGCCCCTTTGACCGGGATAATATTCACTTATCCAAGCGCCTGTACTTTATTACGTAATCCGGGACAAAATACACCTTTTCTGATCTCAGCTCCTCATGATATTTTGGTTTTCTCATACTCCCTGAGAAGGAGAGAAGGTGCAAAACCGTGATCGATAAACCCCCAGGGAAGAATCTCGTCCTTATGTTTCTCCCGATACACGTAGTAGTCGGGGTTCAAGCTTGTTTCTTTAAAGGCGCGTGACCAGTTTCCGCCATATTTATGCACGGCTGTGAGTATTCCGGAAACCCGCCTGTCGCCAAGAGAAAGCAGCGCCTGCACATAATTCCATTTGGGCAGATCATGGATCACCGATATCCCCCCGTACCGCTGCAGAGCCCGCTTTATCTTTGTCATTTTTTTCCTGACGACACCGGTATCCTCCAGGGGATACCATTGAAAGGGCGTTGCCGGCTTCGGAATGAACTGGTTCAGACTCACCGTAATCCTTCTGAAGCGTTTTGTCCCGGATGATGTTTTTACGGCATAATGGTTTATATTTTTTACAAGCCGGATGATCGCCTCGATGTCATCATCTGTTTCAGTGGGAAGTCCAACCATGAAATAGAGTCTTATATTCGGAATCTCATGCAGAACCAGTTTTTCAACGGCGGTGAATATCTGCTCATCCGAAATATTTTTGCGCACCACATCTCTCAGACGCCGGCTGCCGCATTCAGGAGCAAGAGCAATCGTCTCCACCCCCGCTTCCTTGAGCAGGCAGACCACATCATCACCAAGCCTGTCCATTCTCAGCGAGCCTATAGCCAGGCCGCCTCCCCTGTCCAGTATCAGGCGGCACAGAGAGACAAGATCGGGATGATCGGAGACCGCCGTTCCCAGGAGGCCTATTTTTTTCCCCATTCGCAGTCCGCGATCGACAGGCCCCATTAGTGTGTCCATGCCCCTGAACCTGACAGGCCTGTAAACAAAGCCGGCTGCACAGAATCGGCATCCATGCCCGCATCCTCTGCTGATCTCCGTGAGAAACATCTCCCCGAATTCCGAGCCGGATGCGGTTATTCTCTGGGAAGTATAGAATGCTGCGATATCCTTCACCCACCGCCTTTCAATCTTTTCCGGCAGCGACTCATCACGCGGCTTGAATCCGGAAATCTGATGCGTTTTTTTATCATATGAAGCGGAATACAGTCCCGGAACATATATTCCCGGTATGGCAATCTGCGCATCCCGCAGCAGTTGCTCCTTTGTTTTTCCTTTATCCCTGCTGGTTATCCACAGTTCAATAAATTCCTCAATCGCTCCCTCCGCTTCACCGATAAGGAAAAGATCGAAAAAATCGGCAATGGGTTCGGGGTTAAGCGTCACGGAAATTCCCCCTCCGATTATGAGCGGACCGGCAGCGCCCCGTTCCTCGCGGAGCAGTGGTATCCTTGCCGTCTCCAACATGCGCAGGATGTTAGGGTAATCATTTTCAAAGGGTATGGAAAAGGCGATGACATCAAACTCGCTCAGGGGTTTTTGCGACTCCAGGCTCGACAGAGAAACGGCTCCGCCGCTGAATTCATGCTCATCATCCGGATCAGGGAGGAATGCTCTTTCACAAAGGCAGTCGGGATGTGAATTTATGATTCCATATACTGTTTGAAAACCAAGATTGGCCATCGCCACGCGATAGACGTTGGGATAAGCAAGACATACCGAAAGTGTTTTGCCCCAGATCTTTTTCTCGTACCCCGACTCCCGGGCCAGAAGATCGAGATACTTTTTTTTTATTCGCCAGGACATAAATCCCGTCTTTTGATTATTTCCGGTTTTACTCCATTAACGGCAGCTGTATGATGCATTCAACAACACGGCTTCAGGGGGAGATGCCATGAAATGAACGCAGTCTCCGCAAAAATATATACAGCGGCATGCCGGTGCGCCCGGGGAGGTTATGCAGCACCGGCTGCCATGCATATTCCAAAAAGATCAGTCGGCCTGTTTTCTCAGGAAAGCCGGTATCTCCAGATCCGCCTGGTCATCTATCATTCCCATTTTTACTACGGTCATGCTTTCCACGGACCTTTCCTTCGCGAGGTAAGAAGGAACCGCCACGTCTTCCTTTCTTTCCTTCCTGAGATACGCAGGAACTGATAAATCCTCCTTCTTATAGGAGCCGAGATGCGTCACATTCGGTTTTTCCTGTTTGACCCGCTGCTGTTCATCAAAGCCCGTAGCTATGAGCGTGATGCGGATATCATCTCCCATGCTCTCATCAATGACCGTGCCGAATATGATGTTTGCATCCTCATGCGCCTCTGCATGAATCAGGGACGATGCCTCATTCACTTCATACAGCGTCATGTCGGGACCGCCGGTGATGTTGAGCAGGATGCCCTGCGCACCCTGGATGGTATTGTCCTCCAGTAGCGGCGACGAGATGGCCTTTTGCGCCGCTTCCACGGCCCGGTTTTCTCCGCGGGCGATGCCCGTTCCCATCAGAGCCATACCCATCTGCGACATGATGTTCTTGACGTCGGCAAAGTCGAGATTTATGTAGCCGGGAATCGTGATCAGATCAGATATTCCTTTCACGGCATGATAAAGAATATCGTCCGCTTTCTTGAAGGCATCCAGCAGGGAAAGGCTTCGCCCGCCGATGCTCATCAATCTCTGGTTCGGAATGACGATCAGGGTATCCACCATTCTCTTCAGCTCGGCCACGCCTTCTTCGGCCTGCTGATTTCTTCTTTTGCCCTCAAACTGGAACGGCTTGGTCACGACACCCACAGTCAGAGCCCCGACCTCCTTGGCAATTTCGGCCACAACGGGCGCGCCGCCGGTGCCCGTTCCTCCGCCGAGTCCGGCTGTAATAAAGATCATGTCGGCATTCTCTATATGTGACCTCAGAATGTCGCGTGTCTCCATCGTCGCCTTCTTGCCCACTTCCGGGTTGGCGCCCGCACCCAGGCCTTTTGTGGTATCGAGGCCCAATTGAATTTTGATGGGCGCAGTTGACGCACCCAGCGCCTGATTGTCCGTATTTGCGGCGATGAAATCCACACCATGCAGGCTGTAAGATATCATGGTGTTCAGAGCATTACCGCCGCCCCCTCCGATGCCGATGACCTTTATTTTTGCCATCGTGTCGCTGAGATCAGAAAATTCGAACATAATTCCTCCTCCCCTTTAGAAAAATTCTGTGAACCATTTTTTTATCTTCTTTACAAATCTGTCCGATGACAACCGGTCTCCCCTGACAAACCGGTCCCCGGAAAGATTCTTACACCCGTAAAGTACAAGACCGACGGCGGCAGAATACATCGGACTGTTGACAATATCCGTCAGCCCGCCGATATTTACGGGACATCCCCGTCTTACCGGCATATGAAATATTTTCTCTGTAAGTTCCACCACACCATCCATGATCGCCGTTCCCCCGGTAAGCACAATCCCCGCGGCAAGCAGATCATCGTAACCCGACCGTACTATCTCTTTATGAGCCATGGACAGGATCTCCTCCATGCGCGCCTCAACGATGCGGCAGAGAATCTGCCGTGACACCTCACGCGGCTCCCTGCCTCCCACGCTGGAGACCTCTATGGTTTCGTCCCTGGATATCATCGGGCCATAGGCGCATCCGAACTTCACTTTCAATTTTTCGGCCTCCGCCGCCGGCGTCCTCAGGCCTGTTGCAATGTCATTGCTGAGGTATCCCCCGCCCACCGGCAGCACTGCCGTGTGCTGAATGCTGCCGTTGGCAAATACGGCTATATCGGTAGTCCCTCCGCCGATGTCGATAAGCGCCACTCCCAGATCCTTTTCATCTTCGCTGAGGACGGCTTCACTCGTGGCCAGTTGCTGAAGTATCACCTCATTGATATCAAGGCCCACACGGTTTACGGATTTGATGATATTCTGAATGGAGGTTATCGCGCCGGTCACAATATGCACTTTCGCCTCGAGGCGGACACCGGACATGCCGACCGGAATTTTGACGCCGTCCTGATCGTCAACGATAAAATTCTGCGGCAGGATGTGCAGAATCTCTCTGTCGAGAGGTATCGCAATGGCTTTGGCGGCATCTATGGCGCGCTGTACATCTTCTTCATCAACCTCTCTGCCCTTGACAGCCACAATTCCCAGGCTGTTCTGCCCCTGTATGTGGCCGCCGGCTACACCCGCATATACCGAACTGATTTCGCAGCCCGACATATGCTCCGCCTCCTCTACCGCTCTCTTTATAGCGTTGACCGTGCTTTCGATATTGACGACGACACCCTTCCTTAAACCTTGAGAAGGATGGGAGCCGATGCCGATGATGTCAACCCCGGCATCCGTCACTTCACCCACAACAACACAGGTCTTTGTGGTGCCGACATCCAGGCCGGCTACGAGTCTGCTCTTTTTCTTTGCCATTTACGTTCCCCCTGTATCAACGAACGATAATTGTTTTCCCGCGCCTGCTAAAACACGGTTATATCTTGAAACCTTCTTTCTGCACTACCTGTTCCGCCGCCGCCGATACCTTTCTCCGCTGCACAGTAATTCTCTTGAGATCGCTGAGATCAATATTTGCATAGTCCAGTTTCTGCTTCTTCCTTTCCAGGTCGGCAATGACCGTATCCAGACGAATCAGCTTCGTCTCATAATCGTCAAATCCCATGTTCAGACAGATCCCTCTGTCCGTATAAATGGAAATCCCCATCGCATCGTCGCCATGTATCTCGGAGATGTTCTTCACTGCCGGGAATGCCCGGGATGTCGTTATGTAGCCAAGAAGAGTCAGTGTTTTCTTCACAAGCTGCTTATTCTCTCTGCCGTTGTTGTAAATGCCGGTGACAACCGGCAGATCGGCCTCATCAGGAGTTTCAACCTTCTTGATAGCCGCACCTTCGTCATCCATCAGGAAGAATCCCTGTTCTTTATGGATGACGGCCACCGGTTTTTTCTCCTTTATGCTGATAACAAGCTGATCCGGAAATTCCCTCGCAATAGAGACATCCTTTATCCATGGATTTGCCTTGATGCGGCCGGCCATTGTTTTCACGCTCACGGACAACATGCTCTGCGTCGGCTTCACCGAGGCCAGAGTGAGGATATCTTTTTCAGTCAGTTCCTTGCATCCGCTGACCACGGTCTTCTTTATCCAGAAGTAAGGCGTGCTGAGAAGAACATTACAGGCATAGATCAGGGATGCGGTGATCAGGAATATGCAGCCGATCAGCAGCATGGACCCCGTTACTTCCTGGGAGATGTAGCCTGAACGCCGCTTGAACCTGCTGGCCTTTGTAATAAACCGGTTGCGGAAAGTTTTTTTCATGAACCTATTCCCCGATCACCTTTACTTCCGTCTCCAGCATGACGCCCTTATCCGCCAGAACCTTTTTCTGCACCATATCGATGAGGTTCAGGACATCCTGTGCCGTTGCCTCCCCGACATTTACAATGAAATTCCCATGCTTGTCAGAGACCATGGCATCGCCAACCCGCGTGCCCTTCAGCCCCGCCTCGTCAATGAGCATGCCCGCGGGAACGTTCCGCGGATTCTTAAAGATGGAGCCGGCATTGCGGTACTCAAGAGGGTGCTTTTGCCGGCGCTGCAGCATGATTTCGTTTATCCTGTTCCTTATCTGTTCCTGAATTCCGCGCTCCAGCAGGAAGGTGGCGGATAAAACGATATCACCTTCCGCCATCCTAAGATTCCTGTATTCGAATTCAAGCTCTTTCCTTTTCATATTTCTGATTGCACCGTCCTGATCCATCAGTGACGCGCTGATCAATACGTCCTTGATCTCCCTGCCGAAAGCACCGGCATTCATCCTGACCGCACCGCCGACCGTCCCCGGAATGCCTGCGCAAAACTCCATTCCCGTCAGTCCTTCCCTCAGTGTGATCTGCACCAGTTCTCCCAGTGACGCGCCGGCGCCTGCACTGATCAACGCCCTGCTCCCGGCTTCATAATTAACGGTTATCTCCTTCAGCCGCTTCAGTGAAATAATGACCCCTCTATATCCGCCGTCTCTCGCGATGATATTCGTCCAGTTGCCGACCGGAAAAACTTTTACCCCTTTCTTTGCCAGAGAGGAGACGACCCGCTTCAGTTCTTCGACATCCGCCGGTATGACCATCACATCCGCATTGCCGCCGACTCCGATGGAGGTATGCCGGCGCATCGGCTCATCGGCGAGAACTTCTCCCGAGATCATTCCTCTCAAGACTGCCGGCAACGGCTCCTGCCTGTCTTCGTTCTGCGGCATGCTGACTGTCACCCCGCTGTTTTCTGTCGCTTCTTCAAAAAGGCATCTCCCACTTTCCAGACACTGCCCGCACCCTGTGTAATAATCTTATCCGACGGTTTTGCCTCCTTCAGCAGCGTCTCGGTAACGCTGTCCATATCGGGCAGATACGTGACATTCGCATGCCCTGCTTTGCGGATGCCCTCGCACAGAAGCGGCGAGCTCACCCCCGGTATCGGCTCTTCACTGGCCGCATATATATCCAGCACATAAAGGACATCGGCATTGCTGAAACAGGTCAGGAATTCATTATAAAGTCCTTTCGTCCTTGTATAGCGATGCGGCTGAAATACCACTATCAGCCTGCCGTCCGGCCATACCTGCCTGGCTGCGGAAAGAGTCTCCCTGATCTCCGTAGGATGATGCCCGTAATCATCAATAACAAGAACGCCGTCAGCCTCGCCCTTGATTTCCAGGCGGCGCTGGACACCGGTATATGCTTTTATGCCTTCACAGACGGCGGCAAACGGCATCTCCATTTCACGGGCTACGGCTATGGTCGCCATGGCGTTGTAAACGTTGAACATGCCGGGAACACTTAAGCGCACTGCGCCAAGGAGTTCATTTTTGTGGTACAGATCGAAGTCCGATCCCCCTCCCGAGAAAGAAATACGGTCAGCCCTGTATTCCGCCGCCTCCTTAATGCCGTAGGTGATGGTTCTCCTTTTGACGGCGGGAAGTATCTCTCTGACATTGGCATCGTCCAGGCAGATGACCGTGGAACCGTAGAAGGGAACGATGTTGGCAAACTGCAGGAATGCTTCTTTTATGTCATCAATATCGCGATAGTGATCGAGATGTTCAAGGTCGATGTTCGTGATTACCGCAACCGTGGGGCTCAGTTTGAGGAAAGACCGGTCGCTCTCGTCCGCTTCGGCCACGATTATTTCTCCGTCGCCGATCTTGGCGTTGCTGCCGATGCTGGACAGTTTGCCGCCTATCACCATCGTCGGATCGAGTCCGCCTTGAGCAAGCACGGTGGATATCATAGAGGTTGTGGTTGTCTTGCCATGGCTTCCGGAGACTGCGATGGAAAATTTCATCTTCAGCAGCTCTGCCAGCATTTCAGCCCGCGGAATTACCGGTATGCCCCGCTTATGGGCCTCAACCACCTCCGGATTGTCCCGCCTTACGGCCGTGGAGGTTACGACGACATCTGCGTTGCCTATATGAGACGCCTGATGACCGCTGTGAACATGTGCCCCCAGGGAGGCAAGCCTGCTAGTAAGGTCCGTAGGGTTAAGATCCGATCCGCTTATGGTATAGCCAAGATTCAGCAGCACCTCGGCAATGCCGCTCATCCCGATCCCGCCGATACCGACGAAATGGACATTCTGAACCTTATGGCGCATGGCATCTATTTTTTCATGGTTTTTCATTCTCTCAAATCCTTCCTGTCAGTTCCATGCAGGCGTTTACTATGTCGGAAGCCGCATTTGAGTTGCCGAGCAATGCAGAAGCCTTCTCCATGGACCGCACCGTTTCGGGCTGCCTGCAGAGTTCCTGAATCGTCTCCGCCATGATTCTGCCGTTGAGCCCGCTTTCAGGTATCATCTTTGCTGCTCCCGCCCTTACCAGCACTTCAGCGTTTTTGGTCTGATGATCGTTGACGGCATAGGGAAACGGAATCAGAACCGCGGCTTTTCCGCTGGCCGTGATTTCCGCTATGGATGTCGCGCCTGCCCGGCAGATCAGGATGTCAGACGACTGATAGGCGGCAGCCATGTCGACGATAAACGTCGTGACTTCGGCTTTGATGCCGTGCCTCACGTAACCATCTGTTACCGCCGCGGCATCCTGGCTTCCCGTTTGATGAATGAACCTTATCTTATCTTTCATGTCTTTGATGTGCTCCAGACAATCCATGACGGCTCTGTTGATGGCTCGCGCCCCCTGACTGCCGCCAAAAACCAGGACCGTGAATGTTCCTTCCTCTTTTTTCTTAATCTCGCTTCCACTCTCCGTTCGGAAAGCAGCTCTTATGGGGTTTCCTGTAACCAGCACCCGCTTTTCAGAAAACCACTTCGCCGATTCGGCAAAACTTAGAAAAATCCTGTGGGCAAAGTTTCCCAGAATCCTGTTGGTCAGCCCCGGAAAGGCGTTCTGCTCGGCAATTGCCGTTTTGATGCCTTTCAGGTAAGCCACCAGGACAGCAGGTCCCGATGCATACCCGCCCACGCCGATGACAATATCAGGCTTGAACCCATTGATTATCCCGGCAGCTCCCAGAAGGCTTTTGGGTATCTTTGCCAAAGCGGTCAATACATTGCCGATGCTTCTGCCCTTGATGCCCTCTATGTCCAGGATGCGCAGCGGATATCCCAATTCTCCCAGAACCCGCTTTTCCAGCCCCCTTTCCGTACCTATGAAAAGCACACTGTTGTTACGGTCCCTTGCCAGGAATTCCTCGGCAATGGCAACACCGGGGAAAAGATGTCCTCCTGTTCCGCCTCCGGCAATTATCATCTTCATAAAACCAGCACCTATTCAGGCGTTTTAACATAAATGATGCCTAGCCCTTCGCTTCGTGCGCAGAGACATTAAGCAAAATTCCCACAGCCACAAGGCTCATGATCAGTGAGGTGCCGCCGTAACTGAGAAACGGCAGCGCCAGCCCCTTCAGCGGAATCAGACCCATCACGCCGGCGATGTTGATAAACGCTTCCAGCGCAATGACCATGGTCAGCCCGGCTGCCAGGTAAGTTCCGAAATTGTCAGAGGCCTTGAACGATATCCAGAAGCCTCTGACGATAAACACCGTAAAAAGCAGGATAACCAGCGCAACGCCGAAAAAGCCCGTTTCCTCTGCAATTATGGCCAGTATAAAATCGGTATGCGGCTCCGGCAGATAAAACAGCTTCTGCATACCGTCGCCGATTCCGACGCCGAACGTGCCGCCCGACCCAAAGGAAAGCAGCGACTGAATTATTTGAAAACCGGACTTGCCGGGATCCTTCCAGGGGTCGAGAAACGTCATGAGTCTCTCCATGCGGTAACTCTTGTGCATCACCAGCCACAGGCCCACGGGAATAAACAGCGCCATAAGACCGGCAAGATGCTTTATCCTGCTGCCGGCGAGATAAAGCATGAACATCATGGTCATCGTGATGATGACCGCCGTTCCGAAATCCGGTTCGAGAATGATCAGGAATACAAGCGATATCACTGTTGCCAGAGGGGCGAGGACTCCCTGTTTTAACTCCTTGAGCTGCTCTCTCTTTCTGGTCAGATAATGAGCCAGAAACAGAACCACAACAACCTTCACCAGCTCGGAAACCTGAAAGGAAAAAAAACCCATGCGCAGCCATCTGGTCGCCCCGCCGACGCGTACACCGACATGAGGTATCAGAATCAATATAAGAAGCACTGCAGACACCCCCAGAGCCGGGTATGCCAGCTTCTTGAGATTTTTATAGTGGTACCGCGACAGCACAAGCATGGCGGTTACCCCCAAAGTCACAAAAATGAGCTGCTTCCACAGAAAAAATTGGGCATTCTTGTATCTTTCCACGGCAATAATGGAGCTGGAACTGTAAATCATGATCGTGCCTATTGTGACCAGGATAAGGGTCACAATAAACAGCAGGAAGTCCGGATTCCCTGCAGAAACCTTGGCCGGCGCTCCATCAGTCTTAGAGTTTTCCGATAGTTTCCTTGAAAACACAGCCTCTTTCCTTATAGTCCCTGAATTCATCAAAGCTGGCGCATCCGGGAGACAGCAGCACAACATAACCCGGAGATGCATGCCTGTAGGCAATGCCAACCGCCTCTTTCATAGTGGCGGCCTGTGATGTCCTGACAATGCCGCCGATACGCTCATTTATTTTACCTCTGGCCTCTCCGAAAAGAACAAGTTCGGCAACCTTTTCCCTGACCGGAGCGGCAAGGGTTTCAAAATCACCATCCTTGTCCCTGCCTCCCATCAGCAGAACAACAGGGGAACTGAATGTCTCAAGGGCGCGCGCAACGGCTCCGACATTCGTCCCCTTCGAGTCATCATAAAACAGCACACCCTGTTTCTCTCCGGCATATTCTATGCGGTGCGGTATTCCTTTAAAACCATCGATGGCTCTGATGATGTCCTGTGAAGAGCATCCGCAATATTTTGCCGCCACGATGGAAGCCATTACGTTTTCCACGTTGTGGCGACCCGGTATTTTTATCATGCTCAATGGATACCGTTCGATGCCGTTTTTCCCGCTTTTAAAAATGATGCTATCATTTTCCGGAAAGATGCCGCCGTTAAGAACCTGAGTAGAACTGAAACAGGACACCCGGGCCTTTATTCTATCCGCAAGACCGGTGCCCGATTCTTCATCAAAATTCAAAACAGCCAGATCGTCACCCTCCTGATTCTCAAAGATTCTCTCTTTCGCCTTTCTGTAGTCTGCGAATGAACCGTGATAATCAACATGATCGCAGGTGATGTTGAGAAGCACAGACACAACCGGCCGAAAGGTCTTCACCCACTGAAGCTGAAAGCTGCTTACTTCAACCACTGCATAGTCGGCATCCTGTCTGCCTCCTGCGTATCCGATAAGGGGGCTGCCTATGTTGCCTCCCACGAAGACTTTTTTATGCGCCGCCCTGAGTATTTCACCTGTCAGCGTTGTTGTTGTAGTCTTGCCGTTGGTGCCTGTAATGGCAATTACAGGTGTTTTAAGAAAGCGGAATGCCAGTTCCAGCTCACTTAACACAGGAATACCGCGCGCTACAGCCTCCAGAAGCAACGGGCTCGACGGCGGGACGCCGGGCGAAGGGATCACCAGATCAGCCTGCGAAAGAGCATCAGCACTGTAATCAACATATGACAACGGCGCACCCACTATCTCACGGAGATTGCCTTCCCATTCGCTTCGGGGCTTTGCATCTGTTACCAGCAGATTTCTGCACTTCCCCGCAAGGAAACGGGCCGACTCGATGCCTGTCTTCCCCATGCCGATGACCAGTATTCCAAGTCCTTCGAGTTCCATGGTGCTCCCGTTACCTGAGCTTCAAGGTACTGATGGCCACAAGAGCCAGCAATACGGAGATAATCCAGAATCTCACTATCACCTTTGGTTCCGGCCATCCTTTCAGTTCAAAATGATGGTGGATAGGAGCCATTCTGAAAATGCGCTTTCCTTTTGTCAGCTTGAACCAGCTAACCTGGATGATGACGGAAAAGGTTTCCAGAACAAAAATCCCGCCGACAATAGCCAGCAGGATTTCCTGTTTTGTCATAATCGCCAGCGTTCCTAGAGACCCGCCAAGGGCAAGTGCACCCACGTCTCCCATGAATACTTCAGCGGGATACGAATTATACCAGAGAAATCCTATGCCGGCGCCGGCCATGGCGCCGCAGAAAACGGCCAGTTCTCCCGTGCCGGCCACATACGGTATCTGCAGATAACCGGCTATTTTGATGTTGCCGGCAAAATAGGCAAACAGCAGGTATGTCATAAAACAGGTTATGACGGGGCCTATGGCCAGACCGTCCAGGCCGTCCGTAAGATTTACGGCATTGGCACTTCCGACAATAATAAACGTCGAGAGCAGCACATACCCCCAGCCGAGATCGGGCAGCACTGTTTTGAAAAAAGGAATGGTTATGTTCGTCGTAAAATCCCCTTTGGAAAAGAGATAGAAGCTTACGGAAAAGGCAATGGCAATTTCTCCCGCCAGCCTTATTCTTCCCGAAAGCCCTTTGCTGTTTTTCATGATCAGTTTCTGGTAGTCATCCATAAACCCTATGAAACCGAAACCCAGAGCAACGATAACCGCCAGCCATACATAATCGGTGGCAAGATTGGCCCAGAGCAGAGTTGAAACCACAACGGCAAAGATGATGAGAATTCCGCCCATCGTAGGCGTCCCCTGTTTTACCAGATGTGAACCCGGCCCATCGTCCCTCACCTGCTGCCCTATCTGAAAGCTCTGCAGTTTCCGAATCATCCAGGGACCGATGACAAAGCAGATGATCAGGGCCGTTATTGCCGCATATATAGTTCTGAACGTTATATATCGAAAAACGTTGAATGACGAAAACGTCTCATGCAAAGGATAAAGGAGATGATAAATCACGTGATAAAAGCCCCTCTTTAATGTTCCTTTTTAATTAAGCCGAACTCTTCGGTAATCGCATGGACGACAAGCTCCATCTTCATCCGCCTGGACCCCTTGACGAGAATCCAGTCGCCTCCCTTCAATCTGGGCCGAAGATAGGAAGTCACATCCTCTTCCGAGTCAAAAAAATGAATCTGTCCGGCTTTTGTTCCTTTTCTCAAGGCGCCGGCTGCTGTCGCCGGAGCATGCTCTCCCTTCAGAAAGATATCCGCTGCCCCTGTTGACGCTACAAACTCTCCTGTTGATTCGTGCATCGCTTTGGCATGTTCTCCCAGCTCAAGCATATCACCGAGGATTACAAATGCCTTTCCCCCTCCTTTCAGGTCGCGGAGCGACTTAAGCGCCTCCCGGACCGATGAGGGATTGGCATTGTAGGTGTCATCGATTACAAATGCCCCGTTGGCCATTTTTTTTATATCCATGCGCCCGGATACGGGCTTGAAAGAAGAAAGCCCGCTCGCTATGTCGGCAATGTCCGTTCCTGCAGCAAGCGCCGCGGCGGCGGCGGCAAGCGCGTTGTAAACGTGATGTATGCCGAGAACATTCATGGTCATTTCACAGACCACAGTTTCATAATGCATGATAAATCGCAGGCCTTCCGCCCCCATCTGAGCGATTCGCCCTGCCATGACATCAGCCCTTTCATTGATCCCGTAGGTTATTCTTTTCCCGGACCATTCCCTGCCGACTTTTGCTACGGCTTCGTCATCCACATTGATTACGGCTGTTGCCGACTTATTCATGCAGCGGAAAAGGTCTCCCTTTTCCTCGCGAATCATCTCCAGAGAACGGAGACCTTCCAGGTGAGCAAGGCCGACATTGGTGATAACACCGGCAGTCGGGTCGGCAATGCGCGTCAGCCTGCCTATTTCACCCGGAGAATTTGTCCCCAGTTCAACAACGGCAATATCATGGCCGCTTTCCATGCCGAGCAGCGTAAGCGGAAGACCGATCAGATTATTATAGTTACCCTCCGTCCTGATCACCTTCCTGGAGATGCCGAGTATCCCGGACAGCATCTCCTTCGTCGTCGTTTTTCCCGAGCTTCCCGTGATCGCCACAACGGGAATACTGAATCTCTTTCTCCAGGATGCCGCTATGTCACCCAGCGCCCGGAGGGTATCGTGAACCCGGATGACAACCGGCGATTCGGGAGAACCATCGCACGGCGTCTCCCCGACCAGCAGGCCGGTCGCTCCTTTTTCCGCAACCTCCCGCAGAAAATTATGTCCGTCGAACTTGTCGCCTCTCAGGGCGACAAAGAGATTTCCTTCGCTGATTGTTCTTGAATCGGTCGATAATCCCCGAAAAACTGTTCCCCGGCCACCCTGTACAAGGCTCCCGCCGGTGGCCGCAATTATTTCATCGCTGGACAGCACTGGAGATTTATCAGTCACCGGAACCTCCGCCATACAATGATTTCAGGGCTTCCGCCGCAATCACACGGTCATCAAAAAAAATCTTTTTAGTGCCTATTATCTGATAATCTTCATGTCCTTTCCCGGCTATCAGGACAATATCTGACCGCTCTGCAACTGATATGGCTTTTTCTATAGCCGTTTTACGATCCGGAATTACCGTATATGCCTTTCGTTCCCCGGAAAGATGAAGATCATCCGGCTCAATCCTGCTTATTCGCTGCTTATGAATGCCGCTCTCTATTTCTGCAATGATTGCCAGCGGATCCTCCGTCCTCGGGTTGTCGGACGTCACTATTGTCAGATCGCTAAGCCCGGTTGCCGCCTCGCCCATAAGCGGTCTTTTGCCGCGATCCCTGTCTCCGCCACAACCAAATACGGTTATTAATCTGGCCTTTTTAAAAGCGGCCAGATTTTGCAGAACACGCCTCAAGGCATCATCGGTGTGCGCGTAATCGACGAATATCTGTTCACCGTATTTTCCGCCGACTCTTTCCAGACGGCCGGGCACATTCTTAAGCAGGGCAATGCCTTTCTTAATGGCTTCCCCATCTATCCCGAGAGCTATCGCTGCCGCACCCGCCGCCAGTATATTAGACAGATTGAACCCCCCGATAAGCAGCGAGGCAATATCCAGGCTCCCGTTTAACGTGTCTACACGGGCCTCAATTCCACCAATCGTCAAATTGTATGCCTGCGCCTTTACATCAGAGGGATTGTTAATGCCGAAGGAAAGCGTCTTCAGATTCGTTTCCTTAATCAGTCGCTGACCCCACTCATCGTCGGCATTAACAACCGCTTTGTATTCCCTTTTTTTGCTGCCTGCCGGTATAACCTCCGAAAAAAGTCTTTTTTTTGCCTGAAAGTAGTTCTCCATGTTCTTGTGATAGTCGAGATGATCCTGAGTCTGATTGGTAAAAATACCGATATCAAAATCGCAATCATCAACCCTCTTAAGATCCAGAGAATGAGACGATACCTCCGTTACAACATGCGTCACTCCGTCATCAGCCATCTCCGAAAGTATCCTCTGCATATCGAATGACTCCGGGGTTGTATTAGGAGCCGGCCTGATTTTTTCATTGAAACGGTAATTGACGGTTCCTAAAACGCCGGTGCTCAGTCCGGCAGCCCTGAAGATGGATTCGAGCAGATACGTAATGGTTGTTTTTCCATTTGTTCCCGTTACTCCGACAAGGCAAAGGCGGGATGACGGATGATGGAAAAAATTTTTAGCCAAAGCGCCGAGAGCCCTGCGGCTGTCTTTCACTCTAATGGCCGATACGCCGGCAGGAGGGATGTAGTCTTTTTCATGAACGATAACACGGGCGCCATTCGAAACGGCCTCAGGAATAAATTCATGGCCGTCGAATTTCATGCCGGTTACCGCTACAAACATGCTGTCTTCTTTACAGAGTTTTGAATCATAATAAATGCCGGCGACATCACCTGAAAAGGTCCCTTGCCCGCTTACAACATCAACCCCCTTGATCAGGCAATCCAAATTCAAACCGACCTCTCAACCACCGGTACTGAAAGAAACGGTACATTTTTTATTATCCTTGACCGGCGTACCTGCCGCCGGCTTTTGACTCACCGCCCAGCCGCTTCCGACAATCGTCATTTCAATTCCCCGGGCCGCCGATTTTCTCAAGGCTTCTCTAATCGTCAACCCTTTAAAATCAGGCATCTGCGTTTCATCATCACTGACTTTTTCAATGCTGTTTTCCAAAACGGGGGCTTGGGCCGAAACAAGCTTCACCTTTACGCCTTCATTGATTCTTTGTTCCTCCGGCAGAGGAGCCGGGGCCTCCGGAGACTTTCGGATGTGAGTCTTGAAGCATGTCAGAATCTGTTCGCCGATGTCCTTAAACACAGGGGCCGCGGCTACGCCTCCCCACTTGTCGACCTGCGGTTCATCCAGAATTATAAGCATGGCGACCTGCGGATTTTCAGCGGGGAAAAATCCCATGAAAGAGGTTCGAACCCTTTCCGATGAATAGACATGACGGCGGAAATCAAACTTCTGGGATGTGCCTGTTTTGCCTGCCACAGCAACATTGACAATCTTGGCTCTTTTTCCCGTGCCGTCAGGATCACCGACAACGCCGGTCATCATCGCTGTCACTTTTCTGGCCGTGTCCGGAGAGACAACCCGTCTGACCGGAGTTGGATTTGTCTGCTGAACCATGTTGCCGCTCTTATCAATAAGGCCCTTGACAACATACGGCTTCATGAGCATTCCGTCATTGGCAATTGCGGAAAGGGCGGAAATCAACTGGACGGCAGTGACGGAGACCCCTTGTCCAAAGGCAATGGTCGCTGCATCGACCCTGGACCACTTCTTAACGTGCCTCAGCAGCCCGGATGACTCTCCGGGAAGTTCGATACCGGTTCTGGAACCAAACCCGAACTGATTGATGTATTGATAGAATTTTTCCTTGCCCAGCTTTTCTGACATTTTAACGCAGCCGATGTTACTGGAATATTTTATTATGTCCTTCACGGACAACACCCCGTGCCGCCCCTTGTTGGCTTCGTGTATCACGCGGTCCGCAACCTTATACTGGCCGTTCTCGCAGTGAAAACGGCTGTCCGAGCGCACTGCACCCGCTTCAAGGGCACTTGCGGCAAGAAAAGGCTTAAATGTTGATCCGGGGTCAAAGCAGTCGGCAACAGCCTTGTTTTTTCCCTTATCCGGGGTGTCCTTCGACGTATTCGGGTTGTAGCCCGGTTCATTGGCCAGCGCCAGGATTTCCCCGGTTTTTGGATCCATTACAATGGCGAATCCGCCTTTGGCGCTCTTGGACCTGACCGCCTCTTTGAGCTTTGATTCCACAAGATATTGAATGCGGCTGTCTATGGTCAGCACCAGATTTTGATGTTCCTTCTTTTCGGTATTGATCTTTTCAGTGCGCGGATAAAGCTTATTTCCCTTGGCGTCTCTGGCCCATATCAGCTTTTCGGAAGATCCTTTCAGGTACTTGTCATATTTAAGCTCCAGACCATCCATGCCGTTTGAGTCCAGTCCTACGTTACCCAGCAGTGAACCGGCTAGTTCGCCATTAGGATAAAAGCGCTTGGGCTCCTTAACCAGAAAGACGCCTTCAATATCCAGCTGTTCGACAGCGCTTGCCTGATCCGGTGTAATCTTGCGTGCAATCCAGATGAAATGCTTGCCCCCTGACAACTTTTTCATGATGGCGTTCTTGTCCATCATGAGAACAGGCGACATTTTTTCCGCCGCTTCAGAGTGATTTTGGATCTTTGAAGGATCGGCGCACACTGAATCGGACATAATGCTTACGGCCAGTTTTTCTCCATTGCGGTCAAAGATTATGCCGCGTTCAGGCTGAAGCTGCACCGCACTGGTATGCTGCTTCTTGGCCATTTTCTTCAGCGCCTCGCCGGAAAGCACCTGGAGCTGCATAGCCCTGGAAATAAGTGCTACAAAAAGAATCATGAAGAAAAGGAAAAGACTTGTCAGCCTTATCTTCTGCCACTTTTCAGGATCTCTTGATAATGTGAGCTTTCTCATCACTTAATAAAGATAACCTGCTCCCTGTCAGGATACGACATCTGTAAGGTATTTTTCGCGATGGCTTCTATACGACGCGGTGACTTGAGCGTTGCGTACTCAAGTTTCAGCTTCCTCTGATCTTCCAGCAAGTCGTCTTTTTTGCTGATCTCTGCCGCGACTTTGTACTCCAGTTGTGTCATGTGGATGTGAGACCAGACATAAAGAAGCGCCAGAATCATCAGCACGACGGAAATAACGATCAGGGTTGAATACCTCAGCCCGCTGAAGGTCTTCCCTTCGTCATAGAGATTGTTTTTTATGGCTTCCGCTGTAGCCATATCCGGTTAAATCCTTTCGGCTGTTCTTAGACGGGCGCTTCTGGCCCTGTTGTTATCGCCCACTTCACGCTCGCCGGGTGTAATTGCTTTTTTCGTCACCAATCTCAATACAGGTTGCTTTCCACAGGCACAGACAGGCAGGTCGGGCGGGCATACACAGCCCTTGGCCGCTGATCTGAACGCCTCCTTGACGATACGATCTTCCAGTGAATGGAATGAAATTACTGACAGCCTTCCACCACTGCACAGCCTGTCCATACTTTTTTCAATGAACATTTCCAGGCATTCCAGTTCGTTATTGACAAATATCCTTAGTGCCTGAAAGGTTTTTGTAGCCGGATGTATCTTGCTTTTCGCAACCATTGACGCCGGCTGAGCATTTCTCACAAGAGCGGCAAGTTCATCCGTTGTATTAATCGGCCCATTCCCTCTACCGGCGATTATTGCTCTGGCAATTCGTCCCGCCATTTTTTCCTCGCCGTAATCCTTGAGTATTTTATGTATAGCTTCCGCTGAAAAGGTATTTACGATGTCAAATGCCTTTTTAGCCGCCCTTGTGTCCATTCGCATATCAAGCGGCCCGCCAAGCGAAAAGCTAAACCCCCTCTCAGCCGTGTCCAGCTGATGCGAAGACACGCCCAAATCAAGAATGATACCGTCAACCTTGTTTATACCCAGATTCGAGAGGATGCTGTCGATGTCAGAAAAATTCCCCCTTACAAGAACCTTCCGGTCGCCAAAAGAACTTAAGCGAACCTCGGATTCAGCGATAGCATCGTCGTCGATGTCAATACCTACTAAAAAACCATCTGGAACAATTCTTCTTAAAATCTCATATGCATGACCGCCGCCGCCAAGCGTTCCGTCCACATATACACCTCCTCTCCTGCAGCAGAGCGAATCAACCGCTTCGTTAAGCAGGACGGTCTTATGAAAGTGCATTCTACAATATACCCAGGTCGGCCATGTAATTGAGACTGGAGGGATCCTCCTCCGTTTTCTTTATTTCCTCTTCGAATCTCTCCCTGTTCCAGAGTTCAATAACTCTCATCATGCCTGCAAGGACTACATCTTTATCAATTTTCGCATACTCTCTGAGATGTGGCGGAAGCAGTATTCTTCCCTGGCTGTCCAGTGAACAGTCTATCGCCCCGGACATGAAAAAACGCTGAAATGCCCTGATTTCTTTCTTTAAAATTGATTGGTGGGAGATTTTGGCCTCGATTATCTGCCATTCATCATAAGGAAAGATCATCAGATAACCATCCCATGTTGTGATGACCATGCGATTATCCTGCTTATCGGCAAATACCTCTCGCAGTCTTGCCGGCAAGGTTATCCTTCCCTTTTCATCAAGGGTATGGTAATATCTTCCCCTAAACACGGACACTTATACAATCCCCCACTTTCCTCCACTTCGCCCCACGTTTGTCGACTATAAAGAGCGGTTTTCTGTTTGTCAAGAAAAAAGTGTAGTCTTTTCATTGCAATTTAATGTTTTTGGGGTGTTTTTTTACCCGAAAAAGGGCAAAAAGGGGTTACCGGGAAATTCTTGTTAGTTTCCATCCGGAAACTCCGGATGTTGAAACTTTCGTTTTCCGGATTGGAAAGAGGGTATTTTTCGTTCCGGCAAGGAGGTCAAGGGATTGCGTGGAGATGTACATAATGTACGTCGCACAAGCAATACCGCAGATCGACACAGCCGGAGCGGGAAAGAGCCCTTTCCGGACGGAAACTAGTTGTTTTTCAGGTACTGCTGAATAGCTTCACGGTGAGAACCGAAAGTGGTCGAAAAAAGATGCGACCCATTTCGATTTGAAACAAAATAGAGATAGTCCACAGATGCAGGAAAAAGAGCGGCCCGGATGGAGTCGACCCCGGGATTGGCAATCGGCCCGGGAGGCAATCCTTCTATTATATAAGTATTATATGGCGACATTCTGCTGAGGTGGCTTTTTTTCACGCTTCCTGAAAAGTTATCCAGATCATAGACAGCCGTCGGATCGGACTGCAGTTTCATGCCCTTGCGTAAACGATTATAAAAAACGGCGGCAATCAATGGTTTCTCTTCTTTAAATCCCGATTCTTTTCCGATCAGCGAGGCCAGAGTTATCAACTGAGTAGTCGTCATCCCCAAAGCTTCGGTTCGCTTTCTCATTTCCGGTGTATAAACCTTCCAGAATTGATTGACCATGACCTTGATTATCTCTTTTGCTCCCATGGAACGTGTAAAATTATATGTATTGGGATAGAGAAAGCCGTCCACGCTGGGCGCCTTGATATTCAGTGAGACAAGAAACTGTTTATCGGTGGCAAGCTTTAAAAACTCCTCTTTGTCAACAAGCCTTTGGGACACTAGTCTGGCGGCAACTTCTCTCACATTCAAGTCTTCCGGGATTGTAACCTTATAGCCCTTGACTATCCCTCTGACCAGCCTGTCGATAATCTCCGCAGGGGTCATTGAAGAGATTATTTCATATTCTCCGGCACGGAAACGTTTCCGCTCATTCTTCAGAATTGCAAGGGCATAAAAGAGCGGCCTGTTTTTTACGACCCCGGCTTCGTCCAATATATCGACTATCTGCGGGAAACCGGCTCCGATAGGAATTTCCACAGTAATCGCAACACCTCTGTCATCTACAGGTGTTATAGAATAATACAACAGAGAAACAGGCAGGACCATCAATATCAACAAAGACACGATGACGACTTTTATTCTTGAACTCTTTTTCATTTTTCCATGCAGTTCCCGGTTAACCTCTGCGGGAATCGAGATAAGACTGTAGAATCATGCCGGCGGCCACTTTGTCTACGACAAGCTTTCTCTTTTCTTTCCTGACATTTACCTCTCTGAGAATTTCCTCTGCCGCTTTCGTCGTCAGGGTTTCATCCTGAAAAACAATCGGTATTGACAATAGAAGTCCCAATTGTCTTGCAAAACTCTTAACCTTATCACACTGGATTCCTTCACTGCCGTCAAGCATGATTGGATAGCCCAATACGATCATCTCTACACCATACTCTCTTATAATAGCGGCAACTCCTTCCAGATCTTTTGTACGGTTCTTGCGGTGTATTGTCGTAAGTCCCTGCGCCGTTATACCCAGTTCGTCACACAGGGCAACACCGATGCGCTTTTCTCCATAATCAAGACCGAGAATTCTCATTTCTTTCCCCCGCAATAAAACGTGTGACTCTTAACAAATCCGCAAGGATGTTTCCAATATTTATTTTTGGTGGATCGCAGCAACAGCGAATCTTTTATCCCGGATTACGCGATCAAATAACTAAAACTCATTGGAGCCCGGGTCAAATAGGTTTTCAAGCGGCGAATCCAATATTTTTCTTGTGAAAAATATTCTGAGCCGCGGAAAGCCTCTTTGACCCGGATATTATTCGCTTATCTAAGTACCTATATGTTCTATTGCGTAATCCGGGTTTATAAAATACACAAGGGCAGTCACTTTCTTACAAACAGGACCATAAAGAAAGGCCATAACCAATAATCAGTCATGGCCTTCCAGGTAAAGGGGGGCGATTGTTTCTTATATCATCTCAAATATCGCTGCTGCTCCCATACCGCCTCCGATGCACATGGAGACGATGCCTCTTTTAGACTTGCGGCGCTTCATTTCATGAAGCAGTTGTGCCGTCAATTTGGCTCCCGTGGCTCCCAGCGGATGCCCCAGAGCGATGGCGCCGCCATTGGGATTGATATCTGCCATCCTGTCTTCAATGCCCACTTGTCTGATGGAATAGAGGGCCTGTGATGCGAACGCTTCGTTGATCTCGAAGACATCGATATCCTTAGTTGTCAATCCGGCCATCTTGAGCACCTTGGGAATTGCATAAGCGGGCCCGATCCCCATCTCTTCCGGTTTGCAACCCGCGACGGCGAAGTAAGCCAGACGGGCAATCGGTTTGACCCCTATCGCCTTGGCCTTGTCCGCGCTCATCAGCAGTGAAAATGCCGCACCGTCGGTCATCTGCGAAGCATTGCCGGCCGTCACATTTCCACCGTTCTTGAATGGTGATCTCAGTTTTGCCAAATCGGCAACTGTTGTCGGCCAACGGACACCGTCATCTTCACTGAACACGACGGTCTCCCTGACTCTCTTCCCATTCTTCAGTTTCTTGTATTTATAGGCCGTAATCGGGATGGTTTCGTCCTTGAATTTGCCTGCCTTCAGAGCTTCATAAGACCTGCGGTTACTTTCCACCGCGAAGTTGTCCATATCTTCACGGGATATCTGGTAATTAGCGGCTACATTTTCCGCTGTGACTCCCATTGATACGTATACATTCGGCATCGAGCCGAACTTCCAATCGGGGCTGGGCCGAAAAATGCTACCTCCCATGGGAATATGGGACATGGTTTCACAACCGCCGGCAATGATAACTTCCGACCAGCCTGCTCTTATCTTTGCTGTTGCGTCTGCAATAGCCTGAACACCAGACGAACAGAAGCGGTTAATAGTCATTCCCGAAACCGGCTCGGGTAATCCGGCACCTACAGCTAGCACCTTTCCGAGGTTCATTCCCTGCTCGGCTTCGGGAAAGGCGCAGCCGACGATCAGGTCATCGACATCTTCCGGCTTAAGGGCTGGAACCCTTGCCATAAGACCTTTAACGACCTGGATGCCTAATTCATCTCCCCTTGTTGCTCCCAGACCACCTCTTTTATAACGTCCACCAGGACTCCTGACGGATTCAACAATAACAGCATCACTCATGATATTCCTCCTTCTTATTTATACATTCAGTTATCATTCCCGGCTTGCCTTATCGGTCGCTTAACAACATCAAGCCGGGCACTGAAAGGTTGACATTTATTTAGTTGCGCAGAGGCTTGCCTGTATTCAGCAGGTGCATGATTCTGTCCTGAGTCTTCGTCTCACCGCAGAGGCTCAAGAAGGCTTCTTTCTCAAGATCCAGGATTTCCTGCTCGGTTACGTATGTTCCTTCAGCGCACTCGCCACCTGACAATATGTAAGCCACTTTACGACCGACATGCAGATCATAGTCGGATGCGTAGTTGCCGTGCCTCATATTGTAAAGAATCGCATTCGCCATGCCCATAAAATTCTCACCCATTACAGGAATGAGTGCTGGTTTGGGCGGTTTGTAGAACTTCGACAGACCAAGAACAACCTGCTTTGCATCCCAAATCTGCTGATCGCGGTTGAGGCTTATTTTCTCTGTCTTTCTGATCATCCCCAGCTCCATGGCTTCAACGGCGCTGGTTGCCACCTTTGCGGTAGCAATGTTTTCAAATGCCTTCGCGAAGTAGCCCTGCAGGTTCAGCCCGGCTTCTACAATACCGTCCGGAATACCTTCTGTCATTCTGACCGCCATCTCTTTACAGCCGCCGCCGGCAGGAATGACGCCTACACCGACTTCGACCAGCCCCATATATGTCTCGCCGCAGGGCTGGCAGCGTGCGCCGTGCATTGCCATTTCACAACCGCCGCCCAGGGTCATCCCTGCAGGAGCGGTTACGACCGGCTTGGAAAGATATTTCATCCTCATGTTGGCATTCTGGAACCCAGCAACCAGTTGTTCGAGAACATCCCAATCACCTTTCTGGCAGGCGATAAGCACCTTGAATATGTTGGCGCCGGCCGAGAAGTTCGCTGAATGATTGCCTACAACCATGCCCACAAAATCCTTCTCTACGATGTCGCAACTGTCAAAGAGCATCTGAACCATGGCATCATCCACCGCATTCATCTTCGTGTGGAACTCGAGGCAGGCAACACCGTCGCCGATGTCGACCAGAGTGGCGCTCTGATTGGATTTGACGACTTTCTTTCTCTCTTTCAGCGAGGGCAGAAGAATGATTCTCGGGTTCTCACCGATCTTTACATATCCCTTGGTCTCGAAATCATAGTAGTAAAGACCGTCTTCTTTCTTTGAGTAGAAGGATTCGCAGCCTTTCTTGAGCATCTCCTCGACCTTCTTCGGAACCTTCTTTTTCAGCTTCTTCATTACTTCGACGGCATTTTTGACACCGACCGCATCCCATGTCTCAAAGGGACCCAGTTGATGGTTGTAGCCCCACTTCATGGCGTTATCGATGCCGATGATATTGTCGCAGATCTCGGGGACACGGTTGGCCGCATATATGAAATTGTTGCAGAGATATTCACGGATGTATTCTGCAGCAGCATCTGTACCATTGAACAAAGTTCTGACCATGGTGACAATGCCGTCATCCGATTTCTTTTTGGCGGAAGAAACAGACTCGTATTTCGGCTTTATCGGCGCAATATATTCCATTGTGTTATAGTCGAGAACCATTTTTACGCTCTTGCCTTTGGCGTCCTTTGTTTTCTTATAGAATCCCTGTTTGGTTTTGTTGCCCAGCCATTTCTTTTCCATCATGTTATTCATGAAATCCACGGGGATAAATACATCTCTGGACTCGTCATCCGGAACCGCTTCGTACAGGTTCTTCATTACATGATGGCCCGTATCAAGACCGACAAGATCAAGGGTGCCGAATATGGCGGTCCCCGGGCGGCCTACAGCCTTGCCGACGATGGCATCTATCTCTTCGACCTTGAATTTCTTCTCTACCATCAAGCGGATGGCATTGGAGATATCAAATACGCCGATTCTGTTGCCGATGAAGTTGGGAACATCCTTACAGATTACGACACCCTTGCCCAGTACCCGTTCGCAGAAGTCCGTCATGAAATCGACAACCTCTTTTTTCGTTTCAGCGCCGGGTATTATTTCCAGAAGCTTCATATAGCGCGGGGGATTAAAGAAATGCGTCCCCAGAAAGCGCTCTTTCAGTTTCTTGCTGAATTTAGCAGATATATCTTTGATGGGAATACCGGAGGTATTCGTAGATACGACACATGTCGGTTTAACGATCTTCTCTACTTTGGCAAATAGTTCCTGTTTGATCTTCAGGTTTTCAATGACAACCTCGCATACCCAGTCAACATCGGCAAGCCAGTTCAGGTTGTCCTCGAAATTACCGATTTTGATCATCGATGCGTTCTTTTTGGTATAGAAACTGGCAGGCTTCGATTTAGTTACACCAGCCAGGCCATTGGCCGCGAAGCGATTGCGCCATTCCGGGCTTTTCTCCGTAAGGCCTTTTTTCTTATCATCTTCTGTAAGCTCGAATGGTATGATATCCATCAGGTAACACTCAATTCCTGCATTGGTTAAATGGGCGGCAATTGTCGCGCCCATGACCCCTGCACCTAGTACGGCAGCTTTTTTAATTTCATATGACATAATATTCCTCCTCTTTATTTCTGGTGTTTCAGGTGCCGATCGACATCTGACCGGCACCTACCGATTACAAGGATGCTGATCCGTATCCTTATACTGTAAATGACTCATCGGCGATTTCAATGGGAGTTTTATCACCGAACTTTATCGCTTCGCAACGTGCCTTCACAGAAGACAGCGCCTCGACTGCGAAGAATTTTGCCGATGCAATCTTACCCGCATAGAAGGCAACTTCGGCATTATCATGCACCAGAGCGCGCTGTTTTCCTATGGAATCAGCACCCTTTTCGGCATAGATGGCTTTTAGTTTTTCATCCGCAATTGCCGCCGCCTGCATCAACTGCCAGCCGGCAACAACATCACCAAAAATATCCATGAACGCTGATGCGTTAAGTATGGGAATCAGAAATCCGGAACTCTTTCCAAGCTGACCGAATGCCATGGTCAGATCCATCAGTGCATTGCCGGCTTCTTCAAAATATGCGGCGTGTTTCTTCAGGCTGTCAATCTCTTTGACTTTTGACATCGTCTGCAGTATCTCTCCTGCCAGATTCATAACATTGGCCCCCTTGTTCGAACCAAGTTTTCTTCCGACAAGGTCCAGACTTTGAATACCGTTTGTACCTTCATAGATGGTTGTAATCTTGCAGTCCCTAAGATACTGTTCGACCGGATACTCTGAGCAGTATCCATAGCCGCCGTAAACGTCCATGGCCTTGGAGCAGACTATCATTGCATTATCAGAAATCCATGCCTTGACCACGGGTATAAGCAGCTCTGCCAGACCCATCCATTTTTTAGACTCCTCCTTGTTCTTTGCGCTTTCTGCTATATCCATATAGTAGGAAGCCAAAAAGATTATCGCTCTCATCGCCTCAACCCGGGACTTCATCCAGAGAAGATCACGTCTTACATCAGGATGCTGCATGATTGTAACAGCCTTGGCATCGGGGTTTTTCATCTCCCAGATCGGGGTGCTTTGAATTCTCTCTTTTGAATACTGTACGGCGTGTTCATAAGCCGCTGTTGATACTCCTAACGCCTGAACCCCTACTTCTATGCGGGCTTCGTTCATCAACTGGAACATGACTCGAAGACCCTGCCTCTCTTTTCCCAGAAGTTCGCCAACGCACTTTCCTTCATCACCGAAAACCAATGTACAGGTCGCGTTCCCCTTGATGCCCATCTTGTGCTCGACGTTTCCTGTCTTGACATCGTTGAACTCACCAATGGTACCGTCATCCTTTACTTTGTATTTGGGCACGATAAAAATGGAGATTCCCGGGGTGCCGGGAGGATCACCTTCAATTCTCGCCAGAACGGGATGTATGATGTTTTCCGTCAGGTTGTGGTCGCCGCTGGAAATGAAGCATTTGGTCCCGGTAATGCTGTAGGTACCGTCAGGAAGCCTTTTGGCCGTGGTTTTAAGCGCGCCGACATCGCTGCCCGCCCCCGGTTCGGTCAGGCACATCGTGCCTCCCCATTCACCTGCGTACATTTTGAACATATACTTGTTTTTCTGTTCCTCTGTGCCGAAGTTCTCGATCAATGCGCCAGCACCATTCGTCAGCCCGGGATACATTATTAAAGGATAATTAGCCGCCTGGAAAAGTTCATAGCAGGCATTGCCCAGTGTTGCAGGCATTCCCTGACCACCCACTTCAGGCGAGCGAACGGCACAAAGCCATCCGGCCTCGTTGAATTTCTTGAACGCATCATGAAAACTTTTAGGTACAGTTACCTTACCGTCTTTGAAAGTACACCCTTCGTGATCACCTTCGGCATAAGTGGGGGCAAGAACATTCACCGCCATTTTTTCCGCTTCAGACAGCATCATCAGCGCATCATCCTTCGAAAAAGCAGAATACTTTTCAGTTTCAAAGAGCTTTTCTATGCCGAGTTGTTCGAAAAGCACGAATTGCTGATCTCTCGTGTTTACCAATAAATTACTCATAACCTAACCTCCTTCTCTTTTTAAATCAATGTGGTTCAATATCTCCGGAACGAAAATCTCATTCCCTTATCACATAAAATCTCACCTGCCTGCGCTGCTGTCCGGAGATTCAGACTTTAATCCTCTGATCAGGGTGTCAAGTCCGGACTCAACTGTAGAACGGATTCTTTCTTCTCGCAAAGAATTCGGGCCTGTCATGATATACAGCGATATGACACCGTTGAGCAGTCCCCACACAGCATTTCTTGTTAATCTAAGATTGATCGAGGAGGGGAATTCCCCTCTTTCAATACCTGTCTGTAAGAGTTTTTCACATATATTTACCGTCTTATTGGTCATTTTAATAAGATTGTTGTTAAGACTGTCGGGTAGATTCATCTGGTCAGTGTTCAGCATGAATGACATTAACATCCTGAAGAGTTCCTCATCGTTCAGGAAAATATCTATGTATATATTGGCGTACTTTTTGAGAGAGTCAGCGGCACTTTGGTCTTGTGGAAGCAGTTCATCAATCTTGCGATGGAACTTTTCAATATCCGTGAGCAGAATATGGGTGTAGATTTCTTCTTTGCTTTTGAAATAAAGATAGACAGAACCTTTGCTTAGCTCTGCCTTTTGGGCGATATTGTCAACTGTTACCGACTTGAAGCCTTTTTCGAAAAAAAGCCTCCTTGCCGCCTTCAGTATGGCGCTTTTCCTGCTTTCCTTTTCTCTTCGCCTTCGGTCTTCCAAACCCATGACCGATTACCTACCTAAATCTTTATCTGCAGTTTTCAGTTTGAGAGTGGTTACTTAATTTCCTGGGTAAAACCTGTCTGCCTGATTCCTGAGTCTTCGGGATTTGTGCTTAACTAAAATTGAGAGAGCGGTATAAACAGGGGCTGCATGAACGTCAGTCAGTATATGACTCTTGGTCATTATGAGTACACAAATATCAGCGACGTGTCAAGCAAAATTAATAAAAATTTTTTCTTAAGGAATATTAAACGTTTGGCGGGAATAAGGGCGAGGAGATCAACCCGGTTTTTGATAACCGGAATTTTAATGCTGTAAGCATGCATTCAACACCATATTTCAAACTTCTGCGAAAATTAATGGACGATGCTTCCTCGAAATACTTTGTAGGACAGCTTATTTCAGCAATTGTGTAACCAAGCCAGATTATCTGCGCCAGCATCTGGTTGTCAAAAACAAAATCATCAGAGTTTCTGTCAAGTTGAAGATTTTCAAGTAACTGTCTCGAAAAGGCCCTGTATCCGGTGTGATATTCGGAGAGCTTGGCGCCGATAAGAAGATTCTCAATTAAAGTGAGGAATCTGTTAGCCGCATATTTCCAAACAGGCATGCCGCCCTTAAGGGCATAGCCGCCGAGGATTCGGGAACCCAGCACACAATGATAAAGGCCGTTGCCTATCATGGTTGCCATTGCCGGTATGAGCTTGGGCGTGTACTGATAATCGGGATGAACCATGATAATAATATCACCGCCTTCACGAAGAGCCAGTTGGTAGCAAGATTTTTGATTGGCTCCGTATCCCATATTGGATTCATGGACATGCACGATGGTATCCGGCAGTTGCTTGGCGATTTTAACCGTCTCGTCATGACTGGCATCATCTACAACAATGACCAGTTCAACTATCCCCTGCTCCATGACTTCTTCATAAGTTCGCCGAAGAGTCTGTGCAGCATTGTATGCAGGCATGACAACAACAATTTTCTTATCTTTATACATTGATGATGACTCTCTTTTTATTTACTTGTTTTTATTGTTTGCTCCTGTTGCGCAATGCGGAGGTTGCTTTTCGCAATGTCAAACCCCGGATAAAGCTGCAACGCCTTCTGATAGGAAATGATAGCCGATGCATAGTCTTTCTTCATCGAATAAACAATACCGATGTTATTGTATGCGGCAACAAAATCCGGTTTTATCTTAATTGCTTCCTTGTAATGATAGACGGCATCATCCAACTGCCCCAGCGCAACATAAGACACCCCCATATTGAAATGGGCTTTCACAAATGCAGATCGAAAATGCAAGGCCTTTTTATAAAATTTGACGGCTTCTCTGTCATCTCCCCGGAGCGAAGACACCATTCCCAGATTATTGTATGCTTCGGCATAGCCCGGCTGAAGAAGAACTGCATTGTTATATTGTACGGCAGCCTCCTGCAATCTTCCTTTTCTTGCCAATGCATTGCCCAGATTGTTATACAAAATACTATGACCGCCAACAGAACGAATACTTTGCTGAAACAGCGCAATACCGTCTTTCCAGTATTCTATCTGAATTGACGATACGAAAATGCATAAGACTATACATAAGCAGAAAGAGGCTGTAAGAACATAGATTTTATATGCTGATTTTCTTAAAAGATCGGGAATGCCCCAGGACATAATAATAAACAGACCTATAAGGGGAATATAAGTATAGCGATCGGCAAAGGCATGAGAACCCACCTGGATTATTCCGATGACAGGAACAAGGGTCCCCAGATACCAAAACAGGCCCACTGCCAGATAAGGATATTTTCTTAATGACTTTAATGCCGCCAAGATCATAACCAGCAGCAATAATGCACCTGCTGCCGGCTTCCATAACGGCCAATTCGCAGACATCGGATAATAAACGGACAAATCCGACGGCCAGATAGTTTTTAAGATGTAGCGGAAGTAAGAAATAATTGCATTGCCGAGTCGATCACCCAACGGCATATACTCATTAAGGTCTAAGGCCCCAAACCTCATTTCCGCCCTGAAAGTGATCAGCGAAGACCCCAAAGCCAAAAAGAACATTGGCACCTTTTCCATAATCAACCATCCAATTTTTTTACTCAACAACAAATGAGACAGGTATGCGAAGGATGATTGCCCATTACTATTTTGATCCGAGTTGATCCGGTTTAGCGGCCAGCAGTCAAGAAGCAGCAAAACAAAAGGCAGCGTAACAAGCATGGGCTTCGCCATCAGCCCTAAAACAAATGCCGCAACGACTAGTGAATACCTGCCGAAACCCGGCTTCTCGGTATAAAGAACATAAAACCACATGGTCAGCATCCAGAAAAATGCACTGAGCACGTCCTTCCGCTCGGCAATCCAGGCGACGGACTCGATATGCAGGGGATGCAATGCAAACAGCAGCGCAACAAAACCGCTTTTAAAAACCGCGCCCGTCATGCGGTTAAGAACAAGCAGCACCAATATACTGCTGAACATGTGCAGCAGTACATTGGTCCAGTGATAGCCTCCGGCGTTATGTCTGTAGATTTCGTAATCCAGCATGAGCGACAGCCAGGTTAAAGGATGCCAGAATCCGGCATCCTGCGTCTTAAGAGCCCATGTTATACTTTCCCGTGTAAGCCCTGAACTTACATGTATATTTTCCGTGACATAAATATCATCATCAAAATTCATAAAACCATAATGCTGCACAGGCCAATAAATGATCAGAATACAGATAATTATCAGGCATCCTGTTATTAACTGTTTCTGATTGTTGTTAAGGCGGAGATTATACATTTGCTATTTTTCTGATTTATTTAAATGGAATCTCTAATGGCTGTTTCCAAGAATCTTTGCCATATTATCCTGTGCATTTTTGTATTCGGGCTGCAGTTTGAGGGCTTCACGAAATTTGGCAAGAGCTTCATCTTTTTTCCCCTGCAATGCGAGCGATACACCCAGATTATTAAGAGCTTTAAAGTTGTCGGGCTTTATTCTCAGTGATTCATTTAATTCCTTTTCCGCTTCCCTGAACCTTTTCTGCCCTATATAAACGATGCCAAGATCATTGCGTGCAGAGCTGTCATCCGGTTTTTGACGGATGGATTCCGTAAGATACTTTATGGCAAGCGCATGATTGCCCTGCCTGTTATAAGACATTCCCAGGACATGCATAGCCTTATAATTGTTTCTTGTTACCTCCATTGCCCTGGTGAACAGGGTCGCATCATTTTGCCAGTAATCAACCTGCTTCGAGGCAAACACCGAGAGAAATGCCAGTGCAACCAATCCTGCAGCATGAAAGACATACTTCGGGCGGTTAAAACTATTGATAAGATCCTTCAGTCCCCATACAACGATAATAAAAATACCTATTATCGATAAATATGAAAACCTGTCAGCCATGGCAAACGAACCTATCTGCACTAGACCGATTACCGGTATCAAGACTCCTAAATACCACAGCCAGCCTACGGCGACATAGGGATAGCGCTTTGATGCAAAATATGCGGAAACGCCGGCTGTCAGCAATGCCAGACCGGAAAGGACAACTTTCCACATAGGCCAGTAACCGGGATGCGGATAAAAAACTGATAAATCTTTCGGCCAGAACGTCTTTATGATGTATCCGGTATAAGATACCAAAGCATTGGCAACGCGGCTGTCTAAAGGAAATGCGTCCAGCGAAGACAGGGCATGAAACTTTATCTGCGCTGTAAATACGAGAATGGATGCCATGACGGCAAGGAACAGCAGCGGTGCTTTCTCAATCAGTAATTGCAAAAGGCTTACTGAATTTTTCTCTGGACCTGCCTCTGCAGACAACCCGTAATTATGTGATAGAGGACGAGGAAAACGATTAAGCGGCCAATAATCGAGAAGCAATAAGACAAAAGGCATGGTCACAAGCATCGGTTTCGACATCAAACCAAAAATAAAAATGATGACTACCGCCATATATCTTCCTATTACCGGACGTTCCGTGAACCATATGTATGCAGCTATCGTTGCCATCCAGAAAAATGAACTCAGCACATCTTTTCTCTCCGCAACCCAGGCAACTGATTCCACATGCAATGGATGAACAGCAAACAAGGCAGCCACTAAACCGCTGCACCAAGCTTCGCCGGTCATGCGATAGAGCCCCCAGAACAAAAGGAAGGTACCGGCAATATGAAACAGAAGGTTTGTCCAATGATAACCGCCGGGGTTTAGTCGATACAGTTCATAGTCAAGCATGAGTGACAACCATGTCAAAGGATGCCAAAACCCTGCCTCATCGGAAGTAAACGCCCATTTAACGCTCTCAAGCGTCAATCCCTGCCTGACTTGAACATTGTCAGTTACATATATTTGATCATCGTAATTCAGGAATTCAAAATGCTGAACACGCCAGAAGACAAGCAGTATCAAGATTATTAGGGTAATGCCGATGAGCATTACTCTGTAATTGCGGCTCATACGCCTACTTTCATCAATTGATAACATCACAAAGGGGATAGACTCACTCAACGTTGTCTAAAAGAAAATCTTGAGTGACTCAAGTAGCTTACGACAACGCCGATTATTGTTGTAAAAGCGGCCGCTATTTTAGGATCAACATGATACACTTCAACAATAACCGTCAAAAGAATCAATCCCAATATGAAGCTGAATATGTAGGAGGAAAAAAAACGGGCAAACTCCATGATTATTCCCACTCCTCTGACCGGGGATTTGAAAGTAACGTACTTGTGAAATATATATGCATTTATTATGGCTATTATATTAGCGAGAATCGCCGCTGAGATGTACGCCACGTATCTCTTCACAAAGATATGTGTAAAAAGCGTATCTATACCGATAAAAAGAAGATAGCCGAAAATAGTATTCCAGATACCAACCAGGACAAACTTTATCTTTGTCCGGTGGGCATCATCCAGACTGTCAAATAGCGATCGAATCCTTTTTTTAATCGAAATTAATCCTTTCCTGTTCAATGACCAGAGGCCGGTTTTTTACCTGCGTCAGGATCGCACTGATATATTCGCCGATGATGCCGACAAAGATAAGCTGTACGGCCGAAAAGAAGAAGAGCCCGATCACCATCGGCGCCAAGCCGAGCGAGAAGGTGTTCCAGTATAAAAATTTATATATCAGATACACCAGGGCAACGATCAGATTTACGCCTGCCAGGCAGAAGCCCATCAATGCAGCCAGACGCAACGGCAATTTCGAATGGTTGATGAACCCCGTCATCGCCAGGTCATAAAGAGTAAAGAAGTTGTGTTTGGACTCGCCGCTTTTTCGTTCCTCAGGAACATATTCTACATATGTCCGTTTGAATCCTATCTCGCTGACCATCCCTCGAAAATATGGATAAGGGTCATTGTATTTTTTCACTGCGTCCATAAATCTGCGGTCATACAGCCCAAAGCTTGTAAAATTCTGTATGATCTCATGCGAATCGGACATACGGCTGAGAAGTTTGTAATACAGCTTACGGACAAGAGCCATCGGAAAGCTTTCACGAGTCCTGGGCTTGACGGCCACCACTACCATATTGCCCTCTTCCCATTTTCTGACCATGTCTAAGATTACCTCAGGGGGATCATGCAGGTCAGAACACATCGGTATAACCGCATCTCCGGTCGCCTGAAGAAAAGCATTATGGGGTGAGCGCAGGTACCCGAAGTTATTGGAATTGAATATGACTTTGAATCTTTGGTCCTTTGCAGCTATTTCCCTCAAAATCACGCGGCTGCCGTCGGTAGAGCAGTTATCTGCGATGATTATCTCATAATTGTACTGCGGCAATTGTTGAAAAACTTTCATCAATCTTTCGTAGAGTTCACGGAGGTTGCTTTCCTCATTGAAACATGAAGTCGTTATGCTTATCTTTTTCATGTCAGTTTCCACCATGCAGAACCTCCCTTGCAGCACTATCCCTGCTTCTTTTTATTTCAAAACCACAACCCTGTTTCTCAGCCCCATCTTTTTTATCTCTTCAACGATCTCGGCATGAAAAACAGCCGCTGATACAAGAATGGTCTCTATGCCGTTTCCTTTTAGAATATCCACTGGAGCACAGACAGGCCTGCCGCTGATGTACATTCCCTGCTTATGTCTGTCTCTGTCCACAAACATGGTAATGTTACATTTGCCCAGTGAAGAATCGGCCAGTAGGCGATTTGTATAGTTTCCCGCCCCCCAGACGACAATTTTCTCCTGAGTTGCCGCCAGTTGGTCTATAATACTGACTGCTCGTGTATTCTTTTCAGACCGGGCAATATATTCTCTCACGTTATTTTTTGAATATTCCAGCCAACTTTTTGTGACGATACCGCTGTTTTGCAAAGCGCAGAAAATCATGGGCTGCACCAGTTCGGCAAACGTTACAGTTGTCTTAAAAAAGTCAACCATGCTGAAGCCGTGGAAAAAACCCAGGTTGATCAGGGAAACTTCGTCAAAGTGATTAATGTGCTCGATGTTGAAATAATCCCAGGGTACGGTGTCATATACATGGTACCTGGATGCGTCAGGCACAAAGAGCAGCAGAAGTCCATCCGAGCTGATAATTTTTTTTATTGTGTGCATAATCCTGGCAACATCGTAAATATGCTCAAGAACTCCAGAAAGTATTACGGCATCATATTTTACTGACGGAGAATAATCAAAGATGCTTCCAGTTGTCCCCTTTATTCCCTGTCGCTTTATTTCCTCAATGCACACGGGTGAGGGATCGAGTGCGGTTAATGCAGAAAATCCCGATTTTTTTAGTTCCAGCAGCAGATGCCCGTTTCCAGAACCTATATCAATTATTTCTGCATTCTTATCTGTAATGCATTTCTTGATCCACGCGGCCCGTTCAATATACAGCAAATTATCTGCGCATGCGTAATTCATGTCGTACTTGGACATTTCTGAATAATAAATGTCATAAGTATCCTGAGTTGCAGGAGTATCAGCATAAACAAAGCCGCATTTATCGCATGCGATGATATCATACAGCACGGGCAGGGGGTGACTGTCCGGCAATACAAACTTCTGAGTGTGCAGAATCTCAGCGCCGGAAATGTTCCGGCAGACGGGACAGGCCCGCATCAATATATTCTTCTTATTCATGGCAGCCAAACCATTTAAACAGCATATAGAACTGTTTCTGTCTGGTTCTCCGTGTAGTGCCGCATGTAAAACCTGTATTCCGGAACAAACGACTTGATCATAAGCAGGAGATCAAACAAATCTTCACGCCTGTGATAGATGGAAACCGCCATTCTGGGTTTCCATTTTTTTATCGTCTGTTCTGCCCCGACAATTGCGTTATGTTCTGCACCCTCAATATCCATTGATATGTAGGTTACGCGACGGCCACCCAGTACATTGTCTATGGCATCGACCTCTACCGAATCAACGGCATATTTTCCGGCCGAGCCTTCCGATATGCGCGATCCCCCTTCACGGCCGTCGTGAAAATGCAATACCTCATGCCTGTTCCACGCGCCTATATTATGCATCTCAACCTTACCGATGTTGTTCCTGTCGATTGTATCTCTGAGCATGGCCAGCGTACCTTTGTCCGGCTCGAAAGCAATTATTCCGTCATATGTTCCTCCGGTAAGCCTGGCGAACTCAATGATCGCGTTTCCTTTATAGGCGCCTACATCCAGATAAACCTCCTTATCCGTCAGTTCGATGATGTCTTCATCAAAATACTCCATTGAAGACATGACCTCTTTATAAAGATTGAAATCACCTGATATTTTGGCATTAAGGACATTAACAAATACTCTTCTTGAAAAATCATCGGCAAGAGATTTATATGCATCTTCAAATTCAAATATGTGGGTTCTAAAGTATTCATAATTAATTTTTTCACCGCATACTTCAAAACCACGGAAGTACCAGACCGGGTTCTTCTCATTATTCATTGCAAGTTGAGAAAATATCGGTTCCTTGTATTGGATGCCAGTTGCCACTACAATATGATATTTATCTCTACTGCCTGTGAAATTTTTCTTCAGGCCTTCATAGCTGTACACAGGCAGGCCGATGTGCAGCGTCCCTTGCTTGGCCGGATTGTTATCACAGAAACACACCGGATCAATGCCGTTCTGACGAAGATAGTTCCATACACACCAGGCGATCTCACCGGCACCCCAAAGCACAACCGGTACGGATGAGGACTTTATTTCATCAAAAATCCTCTTTTCAAGATGTGTCTCGTCTTTGATTTGATCAATAAGCATAGATAAAAATGTGGCTCTTCTGACTTTTTAGTACAGCAATACAGCTATAAGTAGCTGTTAATATA
>CAZLFA010000022.1:0-51915 GCA_964558665.1 uncultured Syntrophaceae bacterium | reverse complement strand
AATAATTCTAACCAATTAACTTTGTTCGACCTTTAATTGGACGGATATGATTTTTACATAAGGATCCCCATGAATATCCGAGTGCCGTCATATCGGCGGGCCGTCACAGCTCCTCGTAGCCTCTTGTCGTGTAGAAGGCCGCTTTGTCAAAAAAGATGACAATGCGCCGATCCAGCTCCAGCGTCATATAGATATCGAGCGTGCTCTGCCACATTCCTCTTGACAGGGCAAATTCCCAGAGGTGTTTCTTGATCAGGCTCAACGCGCTTATCACTTCGCTCAAGGCAAATCCTTCGCGCCGGCTGCCCCTGCCCAGGCGGACAAAGAAATCGCTCATTTCTTCATCGCCGAAATATCCGCCCAGCCATTTGTTGAAGCGGGTGAGGATGTTGCTTACTCCTCTGTAGAGTCTTGTTTTATCAAAGTCGTGATATCCCGTGGTCGAGCGGTTTGTCGTGGCGTCTGCGATCCAGAGACCGGCGATGTGACCGGCGTTATTCTCTATCACCTGCACCAGGTGATCGGAGAGTAAATTTCTTTTTTCGCCCGCGGACTCCCCGCTGTCCACCGTCAGGTGGAACGAATCGACGATAGACCAGTTCTCCCTTTTGCTCCTGATGTAATTCCTGATGGCGCCGGTATTAGAGGCAAAGGCGAGACGCGGTATCCTTTCAAGAGGGAAATACCTGACGGCTACCGTGTCGCTTCCCGGAATGAGCGATCCCCCTGCCTGCTCAACCTCAAAAGCGAGAAAGAGAAGATCGCCGTAGAAATAGTTCTCCTGGGAATCGACATCAACCAGTCCGGTAATCCGTCCCTCGATGCCGGTTTCTTCCTTCAGCTCGCGCAGTGCCGCATCATGGATGCTCTCGCCGGTTTCGGCAAAACCGCAGGGCAGGCACCACATGCCCCGATAAGGTTTTCTGCCCCGCTTCACCAGCAGCACCTGGCGGTCGTTTACAAGAATCGTCGAGACGACAGGGAGAGGATTCTCATAGAAGTAGGAAGCACAGCCCGCACAGTAATCGCGCAGAATATCCTCCTCCATCTTCTTGGAAACAGAGCCACCGCAGTAGGGGCAGTATTTCCTGAGCTTCTTCATTTGTCTCCATGCATTATGTCTATGACGGTAATCTCCGGCGTCGCTAAAACACGCATCGGCGGTCCCCATGTTCCCGCTCCCCTGCTCACATAAAGGCGTGAACCCCCGTCTAGATCGAAATACCCCGTATGGTAACGGAAAGCCAGCCGGGTAAAAATACTGAATGGGAACAACTGCCCTTTGTGGGTGTGCCCGGAAAGCTGCAGATCGAACATGCCCAGACTTTCCTTATCTATAAGCGGCTTGTGCTTGAGAAGCAAGGTGAATTTTTCCGGAGCAACGGTTGAGAGCAGTTCCTTTTCCGGAATGTGGCGATACAGCCCCGCGGACATTCCGGCGGGATCATCAACGCCCGCTATATTGATAATTCCGCCGACTGTCACGGCTTCGGCGCGCAGAACCCTGAAACCCGTCTGTTTTGCAAAGTCCATAAACTGATCCAGTCCCGCATAAAACTCGTGGTTTCCCGTGATGGTGAATTTCCCGAGGCGGGGCTGTATTTTTCTGAACAGGTCTTTGGTTGAACCCAGGCCGTCAAGCTGGCCGTCCACCAGATCGCCTGTCGATACCAGGATGTCGGGATCGGCACTGATTACGCCGCGGAGCATCTCTTTAAGGCGCGACTCCCCGATGATTACACCGATGTGAACATCCGATATCTGCACAATCCTTATCCTCCCTGCATGGGGCGGGATTTTGCTGCTCTTGATCGTCAGATGCTCCGTACGGATGCTCTTCGCCTCCATGTATCCATAGGCGGAAACTGCGAGGGACAGGACAAGCGGCACAAGAAAGGCAATGCGCGCGGAGGCCCGCAGGTGTGAGACGTCCTGGCGGGAAAGCAGACCGCACACCCTGATGAAAAGATGATACACATCAAATAAAATGGCGCTGAAGAAAAAGAAGAAGACGAAGCCCATCCAGCAGTAGCCTATGAGAGCGACGATGCACGCGGGAGGCTCATACCCAAGTCTGCTCAGCATGCGCTCCAGAAAAGGGAAAAACACCATGCAGCCCATAAACAGCGCCGTAATGATGCGCAGCGCCGGTCCCGGGGAAAGGGCATGGGTGAGCTTCATGAACATGTAGCAGTGGATGCTTCCATAAACCAGAAGAAAAGTTATGATGAAGATGGCCATCGGCTTATTATTGATTTTTCCCGCTCACGGCAGAGACGACGTCTTTAATGATATTCCTCGATGTCCTTTCCATGGCCCTGCTCATGGCCTGGGCAAACCCCGATGCGGAATTCTGTGCGAATGCCTCCGCATTGCCGTACTTTCTCTGGAACAGGACCCTTTTCGTAATCTCCTTCTGCGAGACATCGAGCAGGCTTACATGGACAGTAATGACAGCCCTTCGTCCGCCGGCGTCACTGACCTCCAGGAAGTCCTCGATGTTTCCCTGCAGCAGGTAACGCCCGTACTCTGCATCCCGGTATGAGAAGACAGCCTTGAACAGGCCGGAGCTTCTCATGTCCCGAAGGAGATAATCGGTTACCATGTCTCCGGGGTTGACCCGCCACCTGTTATAATAGTCGACATTGCTTTCATACGGCCTGCTTCTGTAAACCATCATCGGCGTATTCATGGCCTGGGCCACGGCAAATCTTCCCACGCGCACCACCTCTCCCGACGGCGGCACACCCTCAAACGACGGCGGTGCATACTCGAGAACATACTGGTCGATCACCACGGGGGCCTTTCCGCCCGCCACGCATCCCGCTGTAAGCATGATCACGGCAAACAGGAGCAAGCACCGCTTCATGCGGCCTTTCCACACGCAAAACGTTTTATATGTGCCGGTCTTTAGCTTTCTGTCCATTTGTCACCTCTGGTACCGCGCAGGAGGCGGTTTACTGAAGATAATCTCCGAGGGATTCGCCTGCAGCTCTTCAACCAGCATGTCGAAATTCGCCGAAGCCTGCCGCAGGTTTTCGCTCGTCACTTTAATGTCCGCCGCGATATCGCGCGTTTTCTTGTCAAGTTCCCCTACTCTCAACATTTCGTAATCCTGTCTAAGTTTAGTCATCAGTGTTCTTATCTCCGCAACGGTCTGTCTGGTCTCCTTCATTATTTCGTCGAATCTGCTGTCCGCCACCATTCTGTCAATGTTCCTCGCCGTATTGTCCAGGTGCGCCGACATATCTTCCACATTGGCGACAATGCTCTTCGTCTTCGGTCCGGCGATGAAGCTCTCAATCGCCTTCTGAACGGCCTTGAACTCTTCGACCATCCCCTTGAGGTCAAGTTCTCTTGTTTTGCTGAGAACAAGGTCAAGTCCGGCCATAATCTGTGATGTTGTTGAAGGGCTGGATTCGATTACGGGGAAAGGCGGCTTGAAGCTGAGCGTCGGCGATTTAAAATTGTTTTCCGCCGATTTGCGGTCGAGATCGATGAAAACAATGCCGGTAAGCCCGGCCGTCTTCAACCTGGCATACGTCTGCCGGGCGTTGGCTTCGCTGAGGTCTATTTTCATCACCACTTCGATCAGCCTCAGGTCGGCGGCAACGCTGATTTTTTCGACTCTGCCGATATCAACACCGCGATATTTTACGACCGAGTCGGGACTCAGGCCCTGGACCGATTCATCAAAGTAGGTTACGTACCGCGACCCTTTTTCAAAAAAGTGGGACGCACCCAGCCAGATTACGGCGACTACACCGATCAGGATTCCTCCCGTCACGAAAATTCCTATCGCCAATTTTGATACTTTCTCCCTGGCCATCCGTTTTTCCTCCTCGCGGGAAAACTACTGTTGTGCCGTTCAATCAATGCTCATGAATGAGCATTTTGGAAATCATTCTGTTCCGATGACCTGCGGTTGAAAAAGTTCTCCACCCGCGGATCGGACGAGCCCTTTTTAAGATCATGCGGATTGCCTTCCGCTATGATTTTCCTTTCGTCCTTATCGAGCATTATCACCCGGTGAGCTATGGTAAAGATGGATTCAAGCTCATGGGTGACGACGACCATGGTCGTTCCCATGCCCTGGTTGATGTTTTTAACCATGATGTCCAGTTCAACGGCCGTCACCGGATCCAGTCCCGCGGACATCTCGTCAAAAAAAAGGATCGTCGGATCCATGGCCATCGCCCTTGCCAGGCCGGCCCGTTTCCTCATGCCTCCGGAAAGCTCGGACGGCAGATAATTTTCATAGCCGGAAAGATTTACCAGTCCCAGCTTCATCTCCACTATTCTGCCGATCACTTCCGGTGAAAGCTCCTTACGCTGACGCAGCGGCAGGGCCACGTTTTCGGCAAGCGTCATGGAGCCGATAAGAGCGCTCGACTGAAAAAGAACCCCTATTCCCCTCCGGTATTTCTGCATCGCGGATTCGTCAGCCGCCCCGAGATCAAGGCCGTTGACAAAAACCTTCCCTGCCTCCGGCCTGGACAGGCCGATCAGATACTTGAGCAGCGTAGATTTGCCGCAGCCGCTTCCTCCGACAACGACAAATATCTCTCCTTTGCCCACCCGGAAACTGATGTTATCAAGGACCCTGTTGTCGCCATATGCGGCACTCAGTCCCTCTACTTTAATGACTTCATCAGACCCGGCTGCAGCCAATTTACGATTCTCCCCGTCACTGGTTGGTTTTCATCCGAAAACTCCGGATGCTGAAACTTTCAGTTCCTGTATAGGGACTTTGTGAAGTCTGCGCAAGGGGTTTGCAAGCGGCGAATTAAATATTTTTTCATCACGCAGGGCCTGAATAGTGGCCACGGCTCCTGTCGAAAAAATATTCTGAGCCGCGGTAAACTCCTTGCGCACAGGCAATACCACAGATCCGCACAATTTGAATAAAGCCCTTTCCGGACGGAAACTATTTCAAAAAAAGATGCGGGTTAATATAGTGCAGCATAACGGCAAATGCGGAATCGCAGATAATTATCAGCAGAATTGCCGACACTACTGCGGATGTCGCCGCCTCGCCGACCGCTTCCGCGCCGCCCCGCACCTGAAAACCCCTGTAGCAGACGATGCCGGAAATCAAAAGAGAAAAGCATACCGTTTTTATCAGGCTTGACCATACGTCAAACATGCGGATGCTTTTCACGGTCTGCTGCATGTAGGCACTCAAAGTCAGATCCATGCTGGTTATACCCACAAACAGCCCGCCGAGGATGCCTATAAGATCGGCATAGACGGTAAGTATCGGCACAATCACCACGCAAGCCAGTATCTTCGGGACAACAAGGAACCTGGTGGGATTGTATCCCATGGTGACCAGGGCATCCACCTCCTCGTTGACCATCATGGTGCCGATTTCGGCGGCAAAGGCCGAGCCTGAGCGGCCTGCGACCAGGATGGCCGTCATCATCGGTCCCAGTTCCTTGACAATGGCCATGGCAACAAGGGAAGCGACATAGATGTTCGCTCCGAACTGTCTCAGTTGCAGCGACGACATGAAAGCCATAATCAGCCCCATAAGTACGCTGATGAGCCCCACAATGGGAAGACCGTCCACCCCTGCCCTTTTCATGTAGAAAAATACTGCGTCCCAACGGACTCTCGCAGGATAACGCAGAGAATAGATGAGGTTGGCGATGATGTCTCCTACAAAGATCATCAGGGAAGAAAAGCTGTCATAGAGTTTTGCAGCCCGGTCTCCAACAGCGGCCAAAAAGCCTTCCGGCTCTTTTACCGGCGGTGGCAAAGTCTTCAGGGCCGCTTCGTGCTCGATGAGGGCGAAGATTCTCCGTGCTTCCTCCGAGATGTACAGAAATTCCAGGGGAACCGATTTCTCTGTCAACAGATTCTTCAGCCGCAGCAGAGCCATAGCGCCGGAGCTGTCCAGATAAGCCACGGCCGACAGATCCACCGCCACTCCCTTCGGAGACAACCTTTCCGGTATACCCATAATTTCCGTATATATCTGCTGGATATTCTCCATAGACACATTTCCGGCAAGACGAAGCGTACAGACATCATCTTTACTGCCTTCGATGCTGACGGCAAAACTCGTTATTTCTGAAGCGGCATCTGCCATGTTGCCCCGGAATACTTCTGGAAAGACATAAATATGTCAGTCAATTGGTCCCATATGGAAACGCCGGATGTTGAAACTCCGGGTTCCCTTATAAAAACACGTGTGAAAACATATATAACAGTTAACATTATCATTACAACAGTTTTGTAGATCGCCTGATTTTTGCCGGGAATGAAATAAACGCCTTTTCTACATGTCCGACGCTGCGAGGCAATTTCTGTAGGCGTGGCTAAGGGCCAGGACGGATATGGGAACAGATATGAACAGTCCGGCGATCAGCGAAAGAAAACCCGCTATGTTCATTGCGGCGATGATGCAAAGAAAAACAAGAAGGTCTTTTTTTCTTCCCCAGGTAATTATCGAACTCGTCACAAGCGCCTTCCATGGACCCATTTGCCGGTCGACAATGAGGAAAAAGCAGAATCCGTACTGAACAGCCCAGATGATGCCCGGTATGAAAAAAAGAACGAAGCCTCCAAGTACAATCATGCCATAAAAAACTGACACGATCATCAGTCTGCCGATGAGTGAAACAGGTGTAAAAAAATCCAGCAGCCGCGTGCGTTTCTTATCAATAGAGTTGAGGGAGATGTTTATAATTCCCGTCATGAAGAGAAGCGAGAGAATCCAGGAGGCCAGCATTGCAGAAGCGGTTATCGCCGCTACGGTGATGAGAAAGCTTTCCGTCCCTTCTTCAACTGAAGAGAATGCGGAGTCAAGGCCGGCGATGAGACACAGCACCGTCAGTAAAACAATAATGCCGGCAAAAAAAAATATCCACGGATGATCTTTTGTCGTCTTCCAACCGAACCTGATGGATTCGGCCATAGAAAAATCGACCTTCGGCACCGGATGTTTCCTTTCCCCGCCGGGTGACATCGAAGTCGTCATCCCTTGCCGGTTTCTTTCGTGTTTCCCGGTTTCAGGTCATGCGGAGCATCCGAGGATGTCAGTATCGTAAGACGATTTGATATCTGCTCGGCCAGTTGATCAAGGAGATTGGTATCCATGCCGGGTTGATAACGAAGACTTGTCGGGTCACCGCAGTTAATACTGCCGACCAGGCGGTCCTGCAGGCGGATGGGGGCAATTGCCAGAGATTTCATAAAAAATTTCATGTTTTTCGGCAGCAGCTTGTAATAATTTCTCAGGTCTTCATTTGCCAGGATCGCCGTCCTGATTTCTCCGAATATCTCGTTGAGAGAGGATTCGCTTATCAGGTTGAGACGGTCTTTTAGGATAGGCTCCCTGCTGATCGCCGTTACGATGTCCGAGATATCGTCCGCATCGATCATGCTCAGCCAGAGATAGGGAATTCCGAACTCCTCATCCATACCCTGCAGCAGCCATCCAAAAAGCTCGGCAACTTTGCGATGCTCCGCCAATCTTTTTTCAATTCTTCGGTACTTCAACCTGATCTCATCGTTCTGTTTCAGAATCTCGAACTGTTCCTGCATAATGTCATCCCTCTCTTCAATATTTATATCTCAAATTCAGCATAAATAATTGTATGGTCGGAAGGCTTTTCAGCCATGCGCGTCTGCATGTCGATGGTGCATGCAACAGATTTTTTTAACATCGATTCGGTAGCCATTATGTGATCGACCCGCCAGCCCAGATTTCTCTGCGCTGATTTCGGCACCCGGTAATCAAAAAATGTATATTGCCCCTCCTCCCGGGGATGATGCTTCCGAAAGACATCGAAAAGCCCCCATGAAGCCGCATTCGAGAAGGCATCCCATACCTCCGGAGTAAAGCATACATGCCCTTTCAGGCGTTTCGGATCGTGCACGTCAAGCGCCTCCGGAGCCACATTGAGATCCCCGCACCATATCAGCAACTGTTCCGGCGCATAGTTTCGCTTCAGCATGACACAGAGCCGCTTGAACCACTCCAGTTTGTAGGCAAAGTGTTCGCTATCCCTTTCCCTTCCCTGAGGCACATAGGTGTTGATAACGGCAACGCCCGAGTACATGCCCCTGATCAGCCTGTCCTCGTCATTCGGCCCTTCATCGTCGAGGCCTACGGCGACCCCTTCCGGTTCTTTCAGAGACGCAACGGCAACTCCGTTATACGCCTTGGCTCCCCTGAAGACTACATGGTACCCGGCCTCGTTGAACTCAGCCTCCGGGAAGCTGCCGTCTTCCACCTTTGTTTCCTGCATGCAGAAAACATCGGGGCGGTTTTTCTTCAGCCACGGCATGACGATATGAAGGCGCGAGCGGATGGAATTGACGTTGTAAGTGGCTACTCTGAATATTCCCATGCTATCATACCGCTCCCGAGTCCTGCACGAATATTGGTATGCATAACATGTTCCGCGGCGATGTTCAAGGATTTGATGAATAAAAACATTTGCTTCAGCTACATCATACAAACTTGCCGCTCTATTGCTTTCTTGACAATGGATAAGCTTTGGCTGTATCCATCTGACAAGAAAAAATACAGAGATACAGAATGGCTTTCAAGAATTACGACATCCGCTGGTCCGTGGTAGTCTGCGTTGCGCTGGCGATCGGCATGCTGTTCATCATCGCGATGAACAGGCTTTCACTGGATTTTGACATCACGGCCTCTCTTCCGCAGAGCGATCCCGTGCTGTCCGATGCCCGCTACATCATTCAAAACCACCCCATCCAGGATCGGATTGTGATTGACGTGGGTCACCGCGGTCAGGACATCGGCTGCCTTGTCGAGGCAGGTACTCTTGTTGAAAAGAGGCTTCGCGAAAGCGGACTGTTTAAAAAAGTGGGATTCAGTGAGGAGCAGCAGACAATGCCGCCTTTGATCGCCGATATTGCCGGAAGGCTGCCGATGCTGTTTTCGGAAAAAGAGCTTCGCGAAAAGATCGAACCGCTGCTCTCCGCGGACAGGGTAAGGGAAGCCCTGCGCAGCAACATCAGACAGCTTGCCGGTCTGGAAGGCGTAGGACAGTCGGCGCTGATGGCGAAAGATCCGCTGGGGTTCAGAAACATCCTTTTGCAGCGCATGGCATATCTGGCGCCTTCCGAGCAGATCGATTTCCAACAGGGGCATATGGTTTCACGGGACAGAAGTCACCTCCTGCTGATTGCCGAACCGGCGACGGCGGCGACGGACACGGTTTATGCGCGGAAGGTGGAGAAGCTGATTCAGGGCGTCGCTCAGGAACTGGAAAAATCATTCTCCGGGAGAGACTCCTTTGAGCTGACAACGGCCGGGGCGTATCGAGCCGCTCTTGACAACGAAACAAGCGCCAAACGCGACACCAGGCAGGCTGTTGTTTTTTCAACCGTTGCCATCGCCGTTCTGCTGCTGCTGGGGTTCCCCCGACCGCTGATCGGACTGCTGGCCCTGCTGCCGGCTTTTGCCGGGACAGTCATGGCTCTATTCGTGTACTCGCTTTTCAGCAAGTCGATCTCCATGCTGGCGGTGGGATTCGGAGGTGCAATCATATCCTTCACCGTCGACTACGGAATCGCCTATCTTCTCTTTCTCGACCGTCCTCATGAGACGTACGGCCTGGAGGCCACGAAGGAGGTGTGGTCTCTGGGGATCCTGGCGATGCTTACCACGGCCGTGAGTTTTGCCTTTCTTTTTGCGGGCGGGTTTCCCGCCCTCTCGCAGTTGGGCTTCTTTTCAGCCCTGGGCGTGGTTTTCACCTACGTCTTTGTGCATGCGATATACCCCTTTATCTTTCCCAGGGTGCCTCCTGCAAAGCGGGGGAGCTTTTTGCCTCTCCAGCGCTTTGTCAACGGCATTTCATCATCCGGCCCCGGCGCAAAGGCCCTGGCGGCTCTGGGTCTGGCTTTCGTCATGCTTTTTTTTGCCGGGCCTGATATCCGGATTGATCTGCGCTCCATGAATACCATCAGCCGGGAAACGGCGGATGCGGAAAGACAGATCCGTGCCGTGTGGGGCGACGTGATGAGCCGCGTGTTTGTTGTACTCGAAGGAAAGAACCGGGATGATCTGATGAACAAAGGGGACCGGCTTGCCGACCTGCTGGAGCCGGAGGAGGCCCGGGATGTTCTTAAGCCAGTATTTCTGCCGGCCGTTCTGTTTCCGGGGGAGGAGAGAAGCCGGCGGAACTTTGCCGCGTGGAAGTCATTCTGGACCGGGCAGCGCGTGAGCGATCTGAAAAAAACCGTACATGACGTTTCCCGAAAAACAGGATTTGCACCGGACGCCTTCCATGAATTCTTTGCCCTCCTGGAAGCCGGACAGCACACAAGCGCGCCTCTGCCGGAAAGTTTATACGGGATAATGGGCATTACGGAGAAAAAGGGCGGGAGCGGATGGTCCCTCTTTGCCGCGGTCATACCGGGCCCCGGATACAAACCGGAAGCGTTCTTTAATAAAATCACATCCGCGCTGCCTGTGCACATCTTCGATCCCTCCTTTTTCGGGGACAGGCTTGGCGCTTTCATCTTCTCCGGTTTTGTCAAGGTGGCGGTAATTGTCGGCATCGTCACTTTCATGGTGGCCTTCCTCTATCTTCTTGACTGGCGCCTTACCCTGGTCTCCATGGCGCCGACAATCTTTGCCCTTGTCTGCACGCTGGGCACACTTAATCTTCTCGGACAGCCGCTGGGCATTCCTGTAATCATGGTTTCGGTGGTAGTTATCGGCATGGGAACCGATTATGCATTATACCTTGTACGCTCTTATCAGCGTTATATGGACGAACATCATCCGTCCCAGGGACTCATCAGGATGTCCGTCTTTCTTTCCTTCGCCACGACTTTTCTCGGATTCGGCGTCCTTGCCCTTTCCGGGCATTCTCTTCTCAAAAGCACCGGCCTGGGACTGGCGCTGGGAATAGGCTATTCATATCTGGGGGCCGTCACCATTGTGCCGCCGCTTCTGGCGAGGATTTTTCGCCCCTTCGATCTGCCTGAAGAAAAAGTCGCGGCGGGATCGAAAAGGCATACCCGGAGGACACTGGCCCGCTACCGTTCGATGGATGCCTACGTGCGGCTGTTTGCCCGTTTCAAGATTCTCCTTGATCCGATGTTTCCCCGTCTGGCCGACTTTGCCAAGGCGCCGAGCACTATCGTCGACATCGGTTGCGGATACGGGATCCAGGCGGTCTGGCTTCTGGAAATACATCCGCTGGCCCGCGTGTACGCATTTGATCCTGATCCCCGCAGGGTGCTCTTCGCCTCGCGCGCCCTGGGCAGCCGCGGTTCGGCACAGGAGGCGGGGGCTCCGCGGCTGGACTCACTGCCTCTACATGCTGATACGGCGCTGCTGATAGACGTTATTCACATGCTGTCCGACGAAGATTTGCAGAAGACATTGCAGAAAATTTCCGAACGGCTGGTTGGGAGCAGCACCGTTATCATACGCGCCCTGCTTCCTTCATCAATGAACTCCCGGCGGGGAAGGCGGATGGAAGAGCTGCTGCTCGGCATGCGCGGCACCAGTCCGCGATTCAGGACAAAAGAAGAGTTGACATCGCTTTTATCCGGATGCGGACTGGAAATAATTCTTGTCGAACCATCGGGTTCGGGGCGCGCAGGAACGTGGTTTATCGCAGAAAAGAAAACAGGATGAAGAAATGAAGTTATTTTTCTATGATCTTTTCACCCGGCTGTCCAAACGGACGGGGCTTTGGATATTTAAAGTGTTCACCTGGTTCGTCGCCTCCGGGTACTTCTTTCTATTTCCCGGGCGGCTCAGCAACAGCATCGGCTTTTACCGCGCCCTTTTCCCGCACCGGAATTTCCTTTATCATGCACTGTGTTCATGGAGGCAGTATCACAGCTTCACCACCGTCTATCTGGACAGGTTTATCATGCAGGACTTCGGGGATATCGACTGCACCCGGGAAGGCTGGGAGCACATAAGCAAAGCCGTTGAAGAACGGACCGGCGCCATTCTTCTCATGTCGCACATGGGAAGCTGGGAGATAGCCGCCCACCTGCTCAAACTCAAGGGGATGAAGCTGCTTCTCTACCTGGGGGAGGACTACAAGGAACAGCTTGAAAAAAAGCAGAAAACGTCGCTTGAAAGTCTGGGAGTCAGGATCATCGCCGTCGGCAAGGATGCGGGGTCTCCGTTTGAGATCGTCGAGGGAATCAATTTCCTGCGCGAGGGCGGGCTGGTGTCACTGACCGGAGACCGCTTATGGCAGGCGGAGCAGCGTGCCGTCGCCGTCAGGTTTCTCGGCCATCGGGTTTTTCTTCCGGAAACTCCCCATATCTTCGCCCTGCTCTCCGGAGCGCCGCTTATTTTCTTCTTTGTGAGCCGCACCGGGGAAAAAACCTATCACATGACCGTGTCGGAACCCAGATACGTAAAGGCTGCATCACGCCGGGAGAGAGACGCCGCCGTAAGGGCATCGGCCCAGGCGTACGCCGACCTGCTGGAGATTCATGCGCGCCGGCGGCCGCACGAGTGGTACCATTTTGAACCCTTCCTGGGAGAGAAACTGGAAGAATAAAATCTAAAATCCGCAATAATGATATCCACTCAGATATGCGGTTTTTTAACGCAAATAACCGAAATCCTTTTCCTGTATATATAGAATCCTGACTTCAAATGTGCTACAAGATTATGACGCTGGTCAATAAGAACGCATGATTCAAAAATAAACCCGGGTTACGGAATAGAACGTATAGACACTTGGATAAGTGAATATTATCCCGGTTAAAAGGGTTTTTAAGCGGCGAATTAAATATTTTTCTTTTGAAAAATATTCTGAGCCGCGGAAAGCCTCTTTTACCATGATGCCAAAGGGTATTACTTTTTTAGGTCCAATCCGGGATAATAATTGCCCATTGCTTTAGACATCAGTAATCCTCATAACGGCAGCGGCCATGAAAGGTTGATATATGAGCGTCTCGGACATGGACATCAGGACGATAATAAGCCTATTGTTCCTGGGAAACCTTTTGATTATCATCGTAATGGTTTCTTATAAGCATATTCCTGCACCCCAGCGTCCCTACGGGCATTTCATAGCGGCCAAGGTATTACAGTCCGCAGGTTGGCTGCTTCTCAGTTCAAGGGGTGTAATTTCAGATCTGCTCTCGGCATATGTGGGAAACACGTTGCTTCTTTCCGGAATTGCCTTCGAGGTATTTTCCTTGACCACCGTCGGGAGAGCAGAGAAAAGGTGGGCCTTCTTCTATACAGTCATAGCAGCATCGGGAATTACCGCCTTTTGGACTTTGGCCTCAACACCGAACCTTTGGGTCGGATATGCTACAACTACGGCAATACTCCTCATTGCACCCGCTTCGTTATCGATGATTCTTGATTCCTCATCGTCACGCATGAGAATACTGATAGGCATTTTTTGCGGGGTTGTCTCTTTGATTCTCACCCTCCGCGCATGGCACGGATTCTTTGACACCGGCCAGTTCATACTCATGTCGCGAAACCTGATTCAAACTCTTTCATTTACTTCGCTGTTTCTGCTGATGATCGTGGGAGGAAGCGGCTTTTTGCTTTTGCTCAAGGAACAGTCTGATGAATTAACAAACGAAAGCGAGAAAAAATACAGGACTCTGGTAGAAAAGGCGAACGAATCCATCTGTATCGTTCAGGACGGAAAAGTGGTTTTTGCCAACAGAACGACGGAGGAACTGCTTGGGATAGCCCTGGAAGATATCGTCGGTCGATCCTTTACCGATTTCATTTTCCATGAAGATCTGGATAGAGTTATGGCAATGTATAAAGGACGCGTTGAACAGAGGGACGTTCCGGATTCATATGACTTCCGGGTAATCAACAAAACGGGTGAACCGGTTTGGGTAATGATCTCGGCTACCCTGATCGAATACGGAGGCAGGCAGGCTACGCTTGCCCTGATTACGAATATCAACAGTCTCAAACTGATGGAAAAGGAACGTGAAAAGATTATCGGTGAACTTAAGAAAGCACTCGCCGACGTGAAGACACTCAGCGGCCTGCTGCCGATATGCGCTTTCTGCAAAAAAATACGTAACGATGAAGGTTACTGGGAACAGATAGAAAGTTACATCAGAGAGCGCTCAGAAGCTGAATTCAGCCATAGTTACTGTCCGGATTGTGTCAGCAAATTGTATCCTGAATTAAAAGTTGAATTCAAAAAATGAGAAGGTGACAAATGAAAACAATAAACATGATCATCACATTTATCATCACCCTGATCGTCGCAGGCTGTTCGACTTCAGGGATGATTTACGACCTGGCCGCCGATGAACGCAGTATGACTGCAATCGCTTCGGATAGTGTAATCACATCCACTATCCAGAAATCGATTCTGGAGGCAAGCGACATGAAGATCCTTGATATTTCTGTTTACTGCTACAATGGCAACGTCTACCTGGTCGGCGAATACGACAAAATAGCGCAAAAAGAAAAGGCGATGAAAATAGCAAAAAGCACGAGCGGCGTAAAGCACGTTGATGTCCGCCTTTTTCCCAAAAAGCAGAATGATGCCTGCGGAACGAAAGAGAATCTGCTGATAAAAGGAAAACTGCAAGCCATGATTCTGGCGGATACAGATATCTGGACACCCATAGATATAGAAGTCGTCCAGTGTACCATTATATTGCTCGGCATTGCTGAAACCAAAGAGGAGATGGATAGGATTGTCTCTCATGCGAAAAGCGTGGGAGAAAGCAGAGGCGTCATTTCTTATCTTAAAGCTACTCAATGACTTTTCTATCCGCATTTCAAAACGCCCGGAAAAAAGAGGACGACAGCCTGCCCCCTTTTTTTGTTCATGCTCACTCACCTTTGATTTGTCTTTGCTCCAGATACCAGGCGATAGTCCTTTTCAGCCCCTCACGAAAATCGGTCTTCGCCCTGAATCCGAATTCATTGCGGGCTCTTGAAGTGTCCAGCATCCGCCGCGGCTGTCCATCCGGCTTGTTCTGATCCCAGACTATTGCGCCCCTGTATCCGGACAGCTCTACGATGAGTTCTACCAGATCCTTTATTGATATCTCGAAGCCGGCGCCGATGTTAACGGGCTCACTTTTGTCGTAGGTTTCCATGGCAAGGATGATGGCCTCTGCGGCATCTTCCACGTAAAAGAACTCCCTTGTCGCCTTACCTGTACCCCAGACCACGATCTCCTTTTCGCCGGCAATCTCAGCGTCCACGCACCTCTTGACCAGGGCGGGGATGACGTGCGAGGAGTCCGGGTCGAAGTTGTCGCCGGGACCGTAGAGATTTACGGGAAGGAGGAAGACACAGTTGAATCCGTACTGCTGCCTGTAGGCCTGGGACTGAACAAGCATCATCTTTTTTGCCAGCCCGTAGGGGGCGTTAGTTTCCTCCGGGTAGCCGTCCCAGATGGCTTCCTCTTTGAAGGGCACAGGCGTAAACTTGGGGTAGGCGCAGATCGTCCCCAGCGTCACCATTTTTTCCACCTTCCTCAAATACCCTTCATGTATGAGCTGTACCCCCATCATCAGGTTGTCGTAAAACAGCGATGCCGGATTTTTCTGGTTGAAGCCGATGCCGCCTACTTTTGCCGCAAGGTGAATGACGATATCCGGCCTGTTTCTGTCGTACATATGCCTCACGGCTTCCATGTCCACCAAGTTGTATTCGGGAAGATCGGCGACGTCGATGTGCCGGTACCCTTTTTCCTGCATCTTCCTTATCAGGTGGCTTCCCAGAAACCCCTTGCCGCCCGTTACCGTGATGCGCTTTTCCTTGATACCATCAATTGCCATGATTCGGTTTCCTATATCATCCTCTGGTTGGAATTGCAGGCGTATCCTGCTTCACGCAGCGTTTTTTCTCTTTCCGCCATGTCGAGATCAGTGGCTATCATCATATCGACAAGCTGGTCAAAACTGACTTTCGGCGACCACCCCAGTGTCTTCCTGGCTTTGCCGGCATCACCCAGCAGGACGTCGACTTCGGTCGGCCGGAAATACTTGGGATCGATCGATACGAACTCTTTATAGTCGAGGCCGAGTTTGAGGAAGACCCTGTCGACAAATTCACGGACGGAGTACGTCTCTCCTGTTGCGATAACGTAGTCATCAGGGTTTTCCTGCTGAAGCATCAGCCACATGGCCTCGACATAATCCCCGGCGTATCCCCAGTCACGTTTGGCATCAAGGTTCCCCAGGTACAGTTTGTCCTGAAGCCCCAGTTTAATGCGCGCCGCCGCCCTTGTAACCTTGCGGGTAACAAAGGTTTCTCCGCGCCGCGGCGATTCGTGATTGAAGAGAATGCCGTTGCATGCAAATATCTTGTATGCTTCCCGGTAATTTCTGACCAGGTAGTAGGCGTACACCTTGGCTGCCGCATAAGGGCTTTGCGGCTGGAAGGAAGTATTTTCATTCTGCGGCGGCGGTGCCGCCCCGAACATCTCGCTTGATGAAGCCTGGTAAAATCTCGCCTTGATGCCTGTTCTGCGGATGGCCTCAAGCAGCCTCAACGTCCCGAGGCCGGTTACGTCACCCGTATATTCGGGCATGTCGAAACTCACCCGCACATGGCTCTGTGCGCCCAGATGATATACCTCATCAGGCCTGATGTCATGGAGCAGGTCCGTGAGCTGGCCGGATACGGACAAATCCCCGTAGTGCAGATAAACCCTGGCGGCCGGGTCATGGAAATCCCTGTAGAGATGATCGATGCGATCCGTGTTGAAGGTGCTCGATCTCCGTATCAGGCCGTGAATTTCATATCCCTTGGCGAGAAGAAGTTCGGCAAGATAGGAACCATCCTGCCCCGTAATGCCGGTGATGAATGCCTTTTTCAATTAACTGACCTCCTCATATCCTGTAATATTGTCTGAACCGTTCGACGAATCTTTCTATGCCCTCTTCGGTTGATGCTGCGGGCTTGATTGAACTCCGTAATACCGGACAGGTCTTCCATATCGGCATAAGTGGCGCCGACATTGCCGCTCTGTCTCGGAAAGTTCCGGCGTTGTCACAGACGCCAGTAGCGGATTCCTTTTTTGCCGGCATCAGAGGGGTTGAATATCCCCTTGACGTCAATTACGATCGGACAGCCGTCGCGGCACATGGAAGCGATCCTGTCGAATCCTGTTTCCTGATAGCCGCTGTGGGCAACTGCAAATACGACGGCATCCACTTCTCTGATGTCTTCCATGGAAACGGGTTTCATGCCGCAATATCTTTCTATTTCCGCCGGCGAAGCCCAGGGATCATGGACGATAACGTCGACGCCGTAATCCTGAAGCTCCCTGATTATATCCACAACTTTCGTATTTCTTAAGTCAGGGATGTTTTCCTTGAAGGTCAATCCCATGACGGCGATTTTCGAGCTGCGGACCTGCTTGTCGGCGGCAATGAGCATCTTTATCGTTTTCTCCGCTATATACTTGCCCATGTTGTCGTTGATGCGCCGCCCTGCAAGAATGACTTCGGGATGGTAGCCCACGCTTTCCGCCTTGTACGTCAGATAGTAGGGGTCGACGCCTATGCAGTGGCCGCCTACAAGCCCCGGGCGAAACGGCAGAAAGTTCCATTTCGTTCCGGCAGCCTCCAGGACCTCCATTGTATCCAGCCCCAGGCGGTTAAAGATTATGGACAACTCGTTCATCAGGGCAATATTGATATCGCGCTGCGTATTTTCTATTACCTTGGCGGCCTCGGCAACCCTAATGGACGAGGCCTGATATACCCCGGCCTTGACAATCCTGCCGTATATCAGGGACAGCAGCCGGAGTGTTTCCGGGTCGGACGCCGATACTATCTTCACGATGTTATCCAGCGTATGGACCTTGTCTCCGGGATTGATCCTTTCCGGTGAATAACCGATGGTGAACCCCTTCCCGAGTTTAAGCCCTGATTCTCTTTCGAGAACGGGAGCGCATATTTCCTCTGTCACTCCCGGATAGACCGTCGATTCAAAGACAACGCAGGAATTGGGTGAGAGGTTCCTCCCAACCGAGATGGAGGCGGCGGTGACAGGCTGCAAATCGGGAATGCGCGCCGAGTCGACGGGAGTGGGCACGGCGACAATGATCAGACTGCAGCTTCTGAGAAGAGAGGCGTCATTAGTGAATTCGAGATCAGGCGATTTCAGATCGCGCGCATCAACCTCAAGTGTCCGGTCAACACCTTCTGCAAGCTCGTCGATGCGTGATTTGCTTAAGTCATACCCGATAACGGAAAAATGCCATGCCAGATGCACGGCCAGCGGCAGCCCGACATAACCAAGCCCGACTACCGCAATCTTTTTCGATTTATCAATAAACGATTCAAAATCCGGACAAACGCTCATATTCAGAAAATCCTTCCCCAGGCTGGTGTTTCAAAATTCTTTTATTGTTTTTGCGCAGGCGTCCAGAGTCCTTTCCAGGTCCTCATCTGTGTGGGCAAAAGACATAAATGCCGCCTCAAACTGTGAAGGCGCGATATTGATTCCGTTATCCATCATGCCTCTGTAGAACCGGCCGTAGAGAGCGGTGTCGCTTGTCTGAGCGGAGCTCAGGTCCTTCACTTCCCTGTCCGTGAAAAATATTGTGAACATGCATCCCGCCCTGTTTATGCGCACGGGTATTCCCTGCTGCTGAAACAGTTCATGCATGTCCGCACACACGCTGAAGGTCTTCCTCTTGAGCCACTCGTAATAATCGGCGCTTTCCCTCAACACTTCAAGCGTTGCAATGCCCGCAGTCAAAGCCAGGGGATTGCCGGACAGCGTTCCGGCCTGATACACCGCGCCCTCGGGCGCCAGACAGCTCATGATCTCCCTTTTGCCGCCGAAGGCGCCGACAGGAAGCCCTCCGCCGATAACCTTCCCCAGGCAAGTCATGTCCGGTTCCACTGCCGCTACGGCCTGATAGCCCCCATAATTGAATCTAAACCCGGTGATCACCTCATCGAAAATCAGAACTATGCCCTTCTGCTTGGTGAGGTCTCTCAGCATGTCGAGGAAACCCGGCTCCGGAGACACCACACCCATATTGCCCGCAACCGGCTCAACGATCACACAGGCCAGGTCATCTCCGTGCGTTTTTACAGCATACTGCACCGCCTCGATGTCGTTGAAAGGGACGGTGATCGTCAGCCCGGCAAGAGAGTGGGGAACGCCCAGGCTTCCCGGAATGCCCAGTGTTGCCACACCCGATCCCGCCTTGACCAGCAGCGAATCCGCATGGCCATGGTAGCATCCCTCAAATTTCAGTATCTTTTCCCGTCCCGTAAAACCGCGCGCCAGCCGGATCGCGCTCATCACCGCTTCCGTGCCGGAGTTGACCATTCTCACCATGTCGATGGACGGAAAGGCCTCCGTGATCATCTCCGCCATGACCACTTCCAGCTCAGTCGGGGCGCCGTAGCTGGTTCCCTGCGCAGCCGCATGCTCGATTGCTCTGGTGACCACGGGATGGGCATGGCCGAGGATCATCGGCCCCCAGGACAGGACATAGTCTATATATTCGTTTCCATCCGCATCGAAAAGCCTCGATCCGGACGCCTTTGATATGAAGCGGGGTGTCGTCCCCACCGATTTGCATGCCCGCACCGGGCTGTTGACGCCGCCCGGTATTACCCTTTGCGCGCGTTCAAATAGACCGTCAGATTTCTCTCTCATCCGTGAAATACTCCATGCTGATTTTCTTCAGTTCCTCTTCGCTGACAAGTACCTTGAAGTCGTCAATGCCGCATGACCCGGCAATTTTGCCGATGATATCCAGCCCTTCATCGCCACGCATATGCACCATGGTGAAGAGATTATATCTGCCCTCAAAGGCGGGGGTTCGCTGATAGCAGTGGGTAATTTCAGGAAATGATGCCATCCGCAATCCGGCGCTCTCGCACTGATCTTCGGGAACAGCCCACACGACCATCGCGTTTTTTGTATAGCCCGCTTTCTGATGGCGAACGATGGCGCCGAATTTCCTGATGATGCCCCGGGACTGCATGCTCTTTACCGCTGCAAGCAGCTCGCTTTCACTCAATCCCGCGGCATCGGCCATTTCCCGGAAAGGACGCCGGCTCAGAGGAATACTTCCCTGAATCGCCGGGCACACCTTTTTTTCAATATCCGTCAGCATATCATCACACCGCTTTTTTCTAGAGTTCTTTATGCCGACAGGAGAAAAAAATCAAGCATCCTGTCAATATTTCTGTCAATATTTCTTGATTAAAACCTCAAATGAAGACATCATACCAGGTGCCGGGCATGGTTTTCAAAAGTTCCTGAAGAAGCACCCCGGATAAAATAAACGGAAAAACGGCAGAAAAAATCAGCGACGGAGTCCGTACAGTACATGCATGAACTGCCTGTTATTGAGAGCGTAATAAAAGTTGTTGTCAGGCATGCAAATGCCGGCAATGCCCGAAAAGTCATCACTGTCGGCCTTCGCGTGGGTGAGCTGAGCGATCTTGCCGATGAATGGATGCAGCGCTACTTTGACTATGCAAGCAAGGGAACCATTGCTGAAGGGGCGACCCTGAAGATCGAGAGAATGCCCGTGGTTCTGAAATGCGAGGGCTGCAGCAAAACCTTTCCGGCGGAAATCAACAGGATAGGCGGCAGCCGTTGCCCGGACTGCGGAGGAGAACGCCTTGCCCTCGTATCGGGCCGTGAATTCGTTATCAAACAGATAGAGGTTATATAATGGCGGAAACGAGGATCATAGAAATAAAAGAAGAAATCCTTTCCGATAATAACGCCGTTGCCGATGATATAAGATCGGAACTCAGACAGAAAGGGGTGTTCCTGCTTAATCTGATGTCTTCTCCCGGCTCCGGAAAGACCAGCCTGATTTTGAACACCATCAGGCATCTGAAAGACCGCTTCCGCATCGGCGTAATCGAGGGGGACATAGATTCCACAGTCGATGCGGATAAAGTCATCGGTGAGGGGGTGCAGGCCGTTCAGCTGAAGACAGGGGGATTCTGCCATCTGGACGCCTCTATGGTAACGATGGCTCTGAGGGAATTCGACCTCTCCCGGACAGACGTCATGATCATCGAGAACATCGGCAATCTCGTATGTCCCGCCGAGTTCGACACCGGCGCGGAAAAAAGCGCCATGATACTGAGCGTCCCGGAAGGCGACGACAAGCCCCTGAAGTACCCGCTCATGTTCAGCGTCTGCGACGTGATTGTCATCAACAAGACCGACTACCTTCCTTTTTCGGATTTCAACATGGAGGCGCTGAGGGAAAGGGTCGGCCGCCTGAATTCACGGGCAGAGATCATCGAACTGTCCTGCCGCACGGGCGCCGGCGTTGACAAATGGGTGCAGTGGCTGAGCGATCAGGTCACTGCCTTCCGGTCCTGAATCATCATTAATCTATCAAACAGGCAACTCGTTTAAAATACATGTCAGCCGGTTTTGCTCTTTAACGTCTTCAGTTCCTTAATCAGCCGTTCGCTTCCGGTGCGGATGATCCAGCTTCCCATAAGCCTCAGCGCATCTTCATGCAGATCGCTTCTGAATGACCCTACGGCGTCTTCGGGCACGATCACCCGGTAACCGGCATCGGCCGCCCCGATGCAGGTAGCCATGACGCAGTGATTTGTGTACATGCCCGCGACAATAATCGTCCTGATTCCTCTCTGCTTTAACACATGATCGATCACCGAAGAGTTGAAGGCCCCCTGCGCCGTCTTGTTGACGACAGGCTCATCGGGACGCGGGGTCAGTTCAGGCGCCATGCTGTAGCCGGGATCGCTCACCGGCACGATTGCCGGGAATCCAAGCTTTTCCATGCATTTCGAGTTCCAGAGACGGACATAGGGAACCAGATCGGAACCGTCCCCGGCAAGAGATCCGAAGGCGGTGAAGACGACAAAAGCGCCGGCGGCTCTGAACGAATCGAGAAGCGAGCCGATTACGGGGATAACCTCCCTGCCTCTGCTGACCGCGGCTTTTTCGGCCTCCGGCCCGTGTATCACCCCAAAGTATCTGGGGAGATTGCCGCCTTCTCCGGCCTGATATATCTGCATATCGATGATCAGAAGCGCCGTCTCATCGATGTTTTTTATCAGAGCATTCCCGCCATTCTTATCGTTCAGCATAATTGTATTTACCTCCGCGAAATTTGATTTTTATAGAACTTTTTTTATTTAGTGTCCATCCGGAAAATCCGGATGCTTAAATTTCAGATTTCCGTAGATTAATATCGCCCCTAATAACTTATTTTTCAAACCCATATCCATTTGTGCATTCGGGAATACTGTCTGCGAAATTCAATACGCCTGCTCAGCCCCGTATTGCCTTCCGGATCGACGAATTGCTTTCCCTGTCCGGCAAATAATGCTACTATTATAGATAATGCAAATCATGAGGAAGTTGAAGACATGCCGAGTTTGCGGGAAAGAATAGTCGATTTCATATTCAGGAAAGCCTCTGCGCCCAAAGGATCCCATAAAAACCTGACCGCGCTGGCGGGACTTTTTTTTGCCGGAATTGTCTTTTCGGTAATAATACTGTCCCTGATGTCAGACAGTTTTTTTGGATTTCACCCGTGGCCGGAACAGCCGGTATCTCTGTTTCTGGCGGCGCTTTTTTTGATTGCCGGAGCAGGGTTGTGGCTGTGGTCGGTCATCACGTTCCTGAAGACGCGCAGCACTCCCGTTCCCCTCAGCCCGCCTCAGCAGCTTGTAACAGACGGGCCATACGCATACGCGCGAAATCCCATGCTCTCCGGCGTTTTTCTGATGCTTTTCGGCACGGGTTTTCTCCTGCAGTCCCCGTCTCTGATCGCGATCTTTACGCCCCTGTTCATCCTGGCAAGCTATCTGGAATTCAAGATGATCGAAGAAGCCGAACTCGAGAAGAGGCTGGGAGCGCAATATCTGAAATACAGGGAAAACGTGCCCATATTTATCCCCCGCCTGCTGTTGCGGGAAAGAGCCGGAAGGATGATGAAATGGAAATGGATAACCTTCTGGAAGCCGTCACTCGGGCGCCGCCTGACAATTTCTTTTACCGCCTTCGGATTGATAATCGGTTATGTGACGGTTCTCTTCGTGATGGTTTTCCTGTCCCGAAACTTTGTAAGAGATGCCGGTGAATTTTTCACGAAACGCTTTTACACAGCGGTGCCGATGAAAGAACCGGACGGCATTCTCAGGATTCTGGACAAGAACGAGGAAAGCCTCGCCGCTATTGCTTCGTTTGTAAAATCTTTTTCCTCCGGAACGCACAACATATTCGACCACACCATCTATTACCGGATGGCAGGTGATGCCGCCTGGAACCGGATATTCATCGACGACAGGCATGTGTTTCGCGCGAGACGGGTCATGGATGTCAGGACAATTGACAGCCTTGATAAATCTCTGGGGAAAAAGGTGCTGTCAACATCAACCGTTTTTCTGGGAAAACAGGATGAAATAAAAATGTGGATAGACGTTACGAGGAGCGAGGACAAAAACCGTTATGTCCTCAGTCTGTCCGTGCAAAGACAGGGCATGACGGATCTGCTGCACACCAATGTCACGCAGGTATTACTGTTCGGGCTGCTGCTTCTGATCGCTTCGCATCTGCTCGCCCACTTTTTCGGCCTGCGGCTCGCGCGGCCTATTGAAGCCTTATCCAGGGAAGCAGTCACCATGGCGTCAGGGGATTTCGACCGCCGGTTTCACACGCAAAGCAGAGACGAGATCGGCGCACTGGCGGCATCACTCAACAGCATGGCCGAACAGGTGCGAAGCGCCCTGCGAGAGAGAGAAGAACTCCTGATGGGCATACTGATTGCCCTGATACGCACGGTTGACGCCAAGTCGAAATGGACGGCCGGACACAGCGAAAGGGTAGCCAGGCATGTCGAGGCCATGGGACGGCTTCTCGATCTTGATGATGCGCAACAGAGGAGTCTGACCATTTCCGCCATACTCCACGACATCGGCAAGATAGGCGTTCCCGAATATATCCTCGACAAGCCGGGCCGTCTCACAGATGAAGAATTCAGTGTTGTGAAAAGCCATCCGCGGGCCGGCGCCGACATTATTGCCGACATCCCCTCATATGATGCAATTCTTCCCGGGGTGCTCTATCATCATGAACGATGGGACGGGAGCGGTTATCCGGAAGGACTGAAGGGAGACCGCATCCCTCTTTTTGCCAGGATAATCGCCGTGGCCGATGTCCATGACGCCATCACCGACAACCGCCCCTACCGCACGGCATGGAGCCCTGAGGAGGCAAAAAGCTTTTTAGCGGAGCAAAAAGGCAGAATGTTTGATCCGGATATCGTTGAAGCTTTTTTACGGCTTCTCGACTCCGGGCTGGATTGCAGCCAGGGGACAATCGGGTCATTTTACAGCTCTCATATTGATAAGATGTGATTTGTCTGGTATGAACGCAATAGACTTATTATTATGCCATTGAGGATTTGCTGAGCCATGATCTACCCCGGCGGGAGAGATGAAGACAATATCAGGGATATGCTGCATGCTGCGCGGACGATAGTGGAGTTCACGGCGGGCATGGAGTATGATCAATATCTCGCCGACAGAAAGCTCCAGCTGGCGCTGGAAAGGCTGATCGATATCATCGGGCAGGATGCAACAAATGTCTCAGAACTGTTCAGATACTACAATCCGGAAATACCCTGGCAGTGCCTCATGTCGCAGATCCATATTCTCGCGGTGGAAAAAAGCGACGAAAAACTCGAAAGGATGTGGACGTTCGTGACGGGGCACATACCGGAACTGGTTATCAGCATTGAATCAATGCTGGGACCGGCCGATGCCCCGTCAGAGGAATAACCCGGCGCGGAAAGTAACGGCATCCGTCAACGCCTGCTTTTCATAATATTCTTTCACTCTTCATCGTTTATTCTTTCCTCTTTCCCGCCTGTCACCGGACAGGGCGAGGTTCAGATAACAAATCCCGATGAATCACAATCTAACGGGCCGGATTACTTGTCTCTGACAAAAATAAACTCTCCACCCTCATGTCCCGCCTTCCGGATGTCCGCATGTTCCGGAACCTGGTCGGCATTCAAAACCACCGGCCTTCTGATGCTGTTAAACAGCTCGGAGGTGTCTATTATGCCTTTGTTGTCCTCAAGCGCCGCAATAAAAGCGGACGCAAACACAGAGTGATTCCCCCTGCCGCCGCTGTCTATGACCGGTTCCAGGCCTCCGGAGGCGATAACGGAACGCGACCGTTTCTGGACGATACGGGTATAATAATCGGGGGTGCGTTTCTGAATGTGCACATCACGCCCGAGTTTTCCGGAGTAGCAGCTATCGGCGATAACGATGATATGCCTTGCTTCTATTGCTTTTAACTGTGTCGTGATCGATGAGTTGGAAATCCAGTTGACTTCGTTGTTTTTTGTCGCATCCACCGGCAACCAGTAACCTTCGTCCCCCTCCTTGTCCAGAAAACCGTGTCCGGCGTAATAGATCAGCAGGTTATCCCTGTCAGAAAGTTTTTCCCTCAATCCCGACAGTGCAATAAGAATGTCTGAACGCCCGGCATCCAAAAGCAGAGTTACGTTAAAGCCGTAATTTCTCTTAAGAACGTTTGACACTGTTTGAGCGTCATTCCTGGCGGTCTTTAACTTCGGGAGTGATGCATAATTATTGTTGCCGATGACCAGGGCATAATATTTACCGAAAGCGGCCTTCGATGTAACACCCGGCTTTGAAATCCGGTTTGCTGCTGCATCAGTTTCCTTCGGGCGTTCTGCTGATGCCGGTGATGCCGCCACATTCTTATGTGCGGAATCCTTCAAGGCATACTCGTAATGATCCGCTATGTGGATGCCTATTCTGCCCCCTTTAAGTTTAAAATTTAAATCTTTATCCTGCCTCTCGACAACCATGGTTACATTTTCATCCGGCTTCGCCTGGGTCGTCAAGTGCACTAACATGGCTGCATTCAATACCGCTTCCCTGTTGTACTCTGTCACTATATCCCCCTTTTTCAAACCGATGCGCATGGCCTGCGAGCTGTCAATTATGCCGCGTATTTTCGTTCTCACTTTTATCGCGGCAGAATGTCTTGTTCCGTCGGGAAACAGCAACTCGTACGGAGGCTGGGGATGGCCATCGATGAAGTTTCCCTCATAAACAACGCCATTCAGCCAGGTGTAAGTTCCCTGACCATTACGCACTCCGTCTTTCCATTCACCTTTATACTTATCGCCGTCAACCGATGTATAAGTCCCCTGGCCGTTATATTTGCCGCCTCTGAATTCACCCGCATACTTATCACCGAATGCCGTTGTCGAAGTTCCCTGACCATTGGCTATGCCATCTTTGTATTCCCCCACATATCTATGGCCGTCAGCCGATGTGTAAGATCCCTGGCCACCGGGTTTGCCATCTTTCCACGCCCCCACATATTTATTGCCGTTTACTGCTGTGTAAGTCCCCTGGCCGTTTTTTTCGCCGTCTTTCCATCCCCCGACATATTTATTGCCGTTAGTCTCCGTAAAAGTCCCCTGGCCGTTAAATTTGCCGTCTTTGAATTCACCCGCATACTTGTTACCGTTAGCCGCTGACATGGTTCCCCGGCCATTCATTTTACCCGCTTGCCACTCCCCTGCAAAAACATCTCCTTTAGCCGAAGTAAAAGTTCCCTGGCCGTTAAGTTTATTATCTCTGAATTCCCCTGTATATTTATTGCCGTTAGCCCACGTGTAAGTCCCCTGGCCTGTACGATTGCCGTTTTTGTATTCCCCTGTGTATTTATCACCACTAACCCATGTATAGGTTCCCCTTCCGTTCTTGCAATCACCTTCGATACATTTACTCTCCGCACCATAAGCATATTGCAAAACAGTCAACAGGAAACATAAGATTATCAGCGATGAGATTTTGATGCCGGCAAAAATAGATTTTCTGACAGACCCCATGTGCCTTCCTCCCGTGCTTTGAATTCTACGGAAATCAGGACCAGTAGTCAAAGGAATATTTGTTACAGCTCAGGGCGGTTTTCAAATCATGACGCCCCGGGATTGTTTTTTGATACTGTTTCCGGGGGTGTCATGTTTCTGCCGTCACCGGGCGGCGGTCAGCATTCAGACGGCATGGTCAGTCTCCGGGTCAAGGTCGGTTTGATATCCTATGCCGTTTTGACGGCCTTCGCGCGCACGGCGCGTCGCCGGTAATACCCGGATACAGCCGCCACGGCTTTAAGCGCGTTCGTCACATCGCCGTAAACAGGAATGCCCGCCTCGGTGAAAAGACGCCGTGTCTCGCGAATGACCTCCTCGATGTCCATTGCGTCCTCTTCCTGTTTGTAATTGGGAAGAACGAGAACAACCGGTTTTTTCCTGATATCCATCACCTCACGGCAGACCTTTGCCAGCTCCCGATACGGAGTGATGTCCTTGAGCCTTTGCGCGCCCATGGTGAGCTTGATCGTTTTGTAGTGATACAGGAGTTGAACCATTATATGTATATCTATATTTTCATCGTCCGATGCAAGCATAAGCACTTCCCTGAGATCCTTCGGCCTGACAAAGGGATTGGCAATGTCGACCGGATTGACGGCGCTCGAACCTGGCTGCGGAAGATAATCAAAAATCGCCTTCTGAATATCTGCCCTCAGGGGAGGTATGGCAAGACCGCAGGATTCGGCTGCGTCGGCGGCCATTACACCGAGGGCTCCGCCGCCGCCGATAACCGAGCAGGCCCTGTACTCTCTTTCAGGAAGAAGAGAAAACGCCAGGGCGGTGTCGGCCATCTCCTGGAGGCTTTCGACCTGGACGGCATTGCACTGTCTCAGCGCGGCTTCCCAGATATGCTTTTTCCCGCCCAGCGACGCTGTATGGCTGGCAGTGGCGCGGCTTCCCGAATCGGAAAGGCCTCCTTTGATAACGACCATGGGCTTCTCAAGGGCCGCGGCATCCAGCGACTCCATGAATTCCCGGCCGTCGGGGACGCCTTCAACGTACATGCAGATCACCCCGGTATCCGAATCACGGCGGAGGTAATCGAGCATCTCCGTTTCACGCAGGTCGCAGCCGTTTCCGAAGCTGATCACTTTGGAAAAGCGGATTCCCCGCCACTTGCCCACGTTGGCGAAGTCGATTGTAAGCCCGCCGCTCTGCGAGATAAATGCGACGGGACCGGCTTCCCTCGACAGATCGGGACCCGGAACAAGGGTGAGGCCTGACTTCGGACAGTAAATGCCGAAACAGTTCGGTCCGACGACCCTGATCCCGCGGGCGGCGATGGACTGAAGCTCTCCTTCGAGTGCCGTCCCTTCAGCAGTGCCGGCTTCCCGGAAACCGGAGGAAAGGATTTCCGCGCCGACAGCACCCTTGTTGCGACAGGCTTCGAGCGCCTCGGGAACACGATGGGCCGGAATGGCAATGATCGCAAAATCTACCGGTTCCGGTATGGATGCAATGGAAGGATATATAGTCAATTCCCTGATCGATCCGCCGCTGGGGTTCACGGGATATATTCTGCCCGCATACCCCACTGCCAGGTGAGCCAGGAGAATAGCGCGGCCGAAGCCGAAGCCTTCCGAGGAAACTCCGACGATGGCGAGGCTTGAGGGATTGAACATCCGGTCAAGATTTTTAAATTTTGTCTCTGCATTTTGCGATGTCATAATAATCTCCGGAATAGATTCTCCATCATCAGCCGCCGCCTTTTCATGACCGCGTCCGGGGAGATCAAAAAAAAGACTTGACTGAAGAATCCGTTATGATAAAAACATACCATACCGTATGGCATGGAGAGGGCGGATGTCAAGTGAAAAAACAACTCCCAGGGCAGTCTGGCTTGAGGAGGGATTGAAAATTCTGACAGAGGAAGGTCCCGGCGCCCTTTCCATCGACAATATGACAAGGCGTACCGGCAAGACAAAGGGCTCCTTCTATCACCATTTCAGCAGCCGGGAACAGTATCTCGAGAAGCTCCTTGAGTATTATGAAGAGGTGGCCACGCATGACATCATTCTGAGCACGCGCCAAGGAGCCACGCCAAGGGAGAGGCTGAAAATGCTCACGGAGCTGACCTTCAGGATATCCAGCGAGGTGGAGCTGTCCATAAGGGCGTGGGCGCTTTATGAGCCTCAGGCAAGGGTTTTTCAGGACCGCATCGATCAAAAGAGGCTGGACTATCTTTACGAATTATATCTTGAAACGAGCGGAAATGCTGATGCCGCGAGAACTCTGGCCTACAGGAACTACGCCCTCTATATCGGGCTGCAGCAGGTAAAGCACCACCACACTGATAAAGAGCTGAAGAATCTTCTGAAGCGCATTTTCACCGATTCTTCATCTGAAAGCGACACACACAAAATGAACAGGAAAGAGCTATGAAGACCATACTGAAAACGGCGGTTCAAAAAAAACAGCAGTCGCTGTCTGAATATGAATCCAAACTGGTCGTCAAAGAGGCGGGAGTGCGGATAACCCGTGAAGGACTTGCACGGTCGAGGGATGAAGCCGTCGCCATTGCGGAGAGCCTGGGGTTTCCCGTGGTCATGAAGGGATGTTCCGACCGGCTGACGCACAAGACCGAGCTGGGCATGGTGAAGGTGGGCATTGCCGATGCCGGGGCCGCCGCTGACGCCTATAACGATCTGGCGTCGAAGGGCATTCCGATGGACGGCGTCCTCGTTCAGGAAATGGTGCGGGGCAGCAGGGAATTTGTGATGGGACTTATCAGGGATGCTCAATTCGGCTGCTGCGTTATGTTCGGACTGGGAGGGGTGCTGACGGAAGCATTGCGGGACGTGAGCTTTCGCATAGCTCCCCTGCGGGAGCTGGATGCGGAAGAGATGATCATGGAAATCCGCTCCAGAAAACTGCTGGATGAGTTCAGGCGAAGCCCTGCCGTTGACCGTTTATCCCTTGTGAACGCCCTGGTCGGTCTGGGCAGGTTGGGACTGGAAAATGAAGAGATCGCCGAGATTGACATCAATCCCCTTATCATCAACGGCCATGAACCCGTTGCCGTGGATGCCATGGTAGTCCTGACAGGCGCATGCTGACATTCTTTCCGTCTATCACTTCATTCCCGCTGCATCCTTCCGGATGTCCGCAATAAAGAGATCAATCATCTCTTTTCCTTCATGCTGCATCACGATGTCGTGGGCAAGATCACCGCCAAGGCGGGGATCCGCATCAGGCGCCAATCCCCACTTCTCCATGACCCATAGGCCGGGACGCTTGAAATAGACGGTATTGGAGAAGGCATTTTTCCATGCGGGATATCCGATCTCATCAAAGCGCTGCTTCAGATATTCAGAGTTTTTTAGAATCTGGGCGCTCTGCCGGCGGTAACCGTCAATACCTGTCTTCTTGATCTTCCACCAGAACTTGAGGGGCCCCAGGCTGGAACGGGAACATGTGATGGTCGGGACGGCATCGTTCAGGTAGGGTACCTGAAAAGGATTCTGGCGGGAAAGGACTTCGTTTGTTGTGATAAACAGGCCCAGCGGTTCGTCGAATCCGAAGAACTTGTGGCCGCTGACGGCAATGGAATCGAAGTGATGTTTCGTACGGTTCACCAGGTCGCCATGTTCACTGAACGGAAGATAACCTCCGAAAAGGGCGGCATCGAGATGGATGTAGACGGCAACAGGTTTCTTTTTCTTCAGGACTTTGTCGATGGCATCCTGGTCATCAATCCCGCCCTTGAAGGTAGTACCCATGGCGATGACGATGAGGGCGGGCCGTTTCGGATTCAGTGCTTTTTCAAATGCCCCGATGTTCATCTGACCCTTCACATCCGCCGGGATCAGGCGCATCTCCAGGTTCTGCAGGTCTCCAAGCTTCTTGATAGAGTAGTGGGCCTCCTCGGAGACATATAGTATCGGTTTCAATCTGCTTCGTGAAAGCAAATACTTGACGCCGAAGTAGATGCCATGATTGTTGCCGTCGGTGCCGCTGTAGGTGACGATTCCCCAGGCCTCATCCTTCGTGAACCCATAAAACGGGGCGAAAAAATCAATCACCTCGTTTTCGAACTGATGTGTGTTCAGTAAATAAGTGCTATGTTTGCGGGGATTTCCAACGTTGTTCATACCTACGTCGGCAAGCCCGGAATCGGCAAACCAGCGGTAGAACTCCTGCAGATCAACATTCTGGTTGACAGGATAACCGATGGCCTTTTTCTTCGCCTCAACCATCTTTTTAGCAAAGTCATTCAGGCGGACCATGTCTTCATTGCCGGCAAAGACAGGAACCGACAGGGCAAGGAGTATTGTTAATGATACAAGAATATTTTTGATAAGCATGTCTGTTCTCTCCTATAAGGGACCGATGTGCAATTTTGTTTTACGGAGGGGCAATATAGGAATACGTCCGGGGAAAGTCAAAGAAAAACTAAACAATCATTTGCATAACTACTGCTTGTCACCGCGAGCAAAGCGAAGCAGTCTCATGAATTAAAGGCACATAGATCGCCCCCCCCGATCAGGTCGGGGGCAGGCTCAACGCTGCGCTCCTCGCGACGACTTCGTCAGATTGCCGCGCCGCTACGCGCCTCTTTTTTCATGCATCTCCTTTTTTATTGCTCAAACCGGCAAATATGTTTATTATCATGCCGGACCCGATCCGGCATACGGCGTGTTTGCCGGATTCCCGATTTTCCGGGAATGACATTGCAGATGCATTCACTCATCGGGGCAGTACCAGAAATAAAAGACTCCCGGGTATCATGCACGGACCGGAGTTGCTAAACCTTGTATAAAACAGATGCAGGAAAGGATGGCGGTATTATGAAGTCGAGCAGGTTATATTTTGTTGTTTTTGCAGTTATCTGCGTGATGCTTCCTGTCAGTTCCTGGAGTGCAGCTCCGGAGGGAAAGAAATTCGGCAATGTAAAGGTCAGGCATTTTGCAGCAGACAAAAAAGTGATCCCGATGGTGTGCCAGATCGGCGATTGGAAGATTACCGATATAAAGCTCCCGGATATAGTTGTTGAAAACCGGGGAAAGCAGACTGTCACAATCGAGGCAATCGAGGCAATCGGGAAAAAGGGGGACAGAACCGTCGCCACCACGCAGATTCAGCCCGACGAAATCACAACCGCAGCGGCCGGGATTGCCGGCAGGATAAAGCAAAAGCCGCTGTTTGCCCTTCTCCAGATAAGTTTCGGCAACGTTATCCTTCCTGAGGGAAAACTGGCCGATTCGCGGAATATAAGGCCGGAGGAAAGCGCTGTGCTGCCTCTTTCAACCATCGCCTATCTCCATTACACGGGCCAAACGCAGATCGAGTCCATGGAGCTCGCGATCAGGATCCGGAGCGGAAAAGCATCGGAAACCCTTCTGTATCCGGTAAAGCTCACACATTACGAACAAAAAGGACATTATATATTTCCCCTCAAGGGTGATCTTCATGTTGCCTTTGTTCCTCTCAGCTATATCCATCACAGGGCAACACATTCTCAGGAATTCGCCTTCGATGTGGTGGGTGCGGCCCAGAGCGGGACAGGCTTCACGGAAATTTCAACTCCGCAGCCGAAGGTATTATCCGATTTCGGCATATGGGGACGTGATGTTCTGGCGATAGCAGAGGGGACGGTTGTGGATATGGGTGACAGGTTTCCGGAAGCGACCATGAGCGATCCGGCCGTATACGGAAAACCGGGCTACACTCAAAACCTCATCGTGAGCATGGTGGAAAAGATCGGATTCACTAACGCCGCCGCAGGAAATTACATTGTCATTGATCATCACAACGGCGAATTCAGCACCTACTGTCACCTCAAGGAGGGTTCCATTCGTGTGAAAAAAGGAGAACGGGTAAGCAAGGGTGCCGTGATAGCGCAGGTTGGAAATACAGGAAACTCCGGCGCTCCCCATCTCCATTTTCAGATCATGGACGGGATGGATTTCAAAACTGCCAACGGCCTGCCGGTTATGTTTGAGAATCTGCCCGGGAATACCGTCATCAATGTATATCCGGTCAAGGCAAACACCGTCGGTTTCAGTGATAATGTTTTTTTCACGATTAAATAGTGTCCATCCGGAAACTCCGGATGCATAAACTTCAGGTTTCCGTATCGGGAAGATCGTAGGGGCGGGTTTTAAAACCCGCCCTTATTTGACGACGAAGCCAACGCAGCCAGCGCTCTGATTCATCTTGTCATTGCGAGACCTGCAAGGCCGTGGCAATCTCATGAACTAAAACAAAGATTGCTTCGTCACTTCGTTTCTCGCAATGACAACTTTTTTTGACGTTTAATACCGTTTCATATCCGAAGCTTCAGAACCGGAAGCTATACGTGGTTGCGCAGTAACAACTCCACCGGATGCGGATTCAAATACGTCTGTTCTTTCAGATAGGGCTGGTCGTATTTTCTTACATAGTGGTTTATCAGTGTCAGAGGAACAATAAGTGGGATCAGTCCCTTGCGGTAGCTTTCGACAACCTCAAGCATCTCCTGTTTCTCATCGGGAGAAAGGTTCTTCCTGAAGTAGCCCATGGCATGATGCAGGACGTTGACGTGCTTTGCCTGTGAAAGCTTTAGCGCCATTGCTTCCATCAGGAGTTTTTCATACTTCACGTAAAGTTCATTCGGCGATGATTTTTCCGCATGTGCGACAAGGACACCCATCTCCTTCAGATATTTCGGGCTGTGCGCCATAAGCATTAGTTTGTTTCGCGAGTGGAATTCGATGAGGCTGCGTATGTATTTTTTCTGCCTGGCCGTGCGGCGGTAAAGCATAACGGTGAAGATGCGGTCAATAAAATTTTCCCGGAGGATCGGATCGTGGAGACGGCCATCTTCTTCAACGGGAATCAGGGGAAAATGCTTCATGAAGATGCGTGCGAAAATCCCCACGCCGACCTTGCGGGACATCCCCTTGTCGTCATATACCTTTACCCGCTCCATACCGCTGGAGGGAGACTTGCTCTTAAAAATAAACCCGCACAATTCTTCTTTTTCAAGTTCCGCTGCACGTTTTCCGGCCCATGCCTCCATGCGCTCCGTATGATCGATGCCCGTATGCGTCGTCACCAGGCGGGGCCGCTCCGGATCGCCTGTCAGCCGCATCGTTTTCCGGGGCACACCAAAACCGCATTCCACCTCCGGACACACGGGCACATATTCGACATATTTTCCCAGGGTGTCACTAAGAAAGCGGTCAAGCGCATGGCCGCCGTCGTAGCGGACATTCTGCCCCAGAAGGCAGGCGCTGATGCCGATCCGTATCTTTTCCATATCCCGGCTCCTGCAGTATCACTGGCACCTGTTGGGACCGCTGCCCCTGCTGGGTGTATCTATGTTGTTCAGCACATCGGAGACGAATTCCAGTTCATAGATGAAACTGTTGTCGCCGCAGTTATAGTACCACTTTTCTATGGACGGAGTAGACCTTCCGTCCACCGCTGAATATGCCTGCGTGGAAACAACGATCTTGTTGTCCGGATTGCCGCATTCAATCAATACCTTCCCTTTGGTGTCGCCCTGCCCGACAATTCCCTTTCCTTCACGGCAACGGAAAGCAAACCCGTCGGCAGAAGCTGCAACAACCATCAGCACAGCGGCAAAAATGCCTGTGCATACCTTAATTGTCTTCATCATGCAGTTCTCCTTCGAATGATTTTATTTCTTGCTTATATTACTCTTCCCGCCCCTCTTTTTTCAATCATTTTGTGCTTCTTATGTTCTCTTGAAAGCGAAAAAATGTCAAGAGTGAAAGGGCAGACAGGATGAGCGCCATGCCCAGTGTTTCCCATATATCCGGGCGTTCGCCTAGTTCAAACAGGGAGGCGGAAATGCCGATCACCGGAACGGCAAGAGTCCCCATACCGGCTATGCCTGCCGGAAGCCGTTTCATGATATAAGTCCAAAGAAGAAATGCCACGGAACAGACAAGGACAACGTTATAAAAAAAGGCCAGGTAAAGGTAGGATGTCCACTGTACCGGCTTTTGAGGAATGAGAAGCGCAAGCATCACCAGGGGCACAGCCCCGTATATAAACTGCCAGGCCGTCGTGGACACAAAATCAAAATCAGGCTTTTTATGCATCACCTTGATGATAATGGCGCCAACAGCCCAGAACATACCGGCAACGACTGCCATGACCTCACTGATGAGCGTGCTTTTCGACGACCAGGGTTCCAGCAGCAGAACCATGCCGGCAAACGCTGCAAGAACCGGAATCCAATGCCGCCCCGAGATTTTTTCGGAGAGGATAACCCATGCGAAGAGCAGAATCCAGAAGGGCATGGTATAGACAAGTATGGATGTTTTTCCCGCGCCGCCGCTTACCAGCGCCAGAAGAATCAAACCCGTCCCTGCCGCCGTCTGGGTAAGCCCCAGCAGGATTGTCATGGGTACATCCTTGGGACGGATCGACATCCCCTGGCAGCGCATGCAGAAGAGCAGCAGAAATCCGCCGAGAACAATACGCAGGGCATTGAAATCGAAAGGCCCCATGTACTGCAGCGACTTTTTCATGACCACCCAGTTGTAGCCCCAGATGAGCCCCAGCAGGATCAGCGCGGCAGCGGGCCGCCAGCGGTCGGAAACGAGTCTGTGCAAATGGCCTCTCATTTAATGCCTGTATTTGTTTTCAGCTTTACTATAAACCGCCGTTATCGATTTATCCTGAAGTAATTTGCCGCATCCTCTTCCAGCTTGGCGAGCCGCGTATAGTAGTCCGGGATCTTTTCAAGGTGATCCATGGCAATTTCCAGCGCAACCATCTTGTTCTTCGTGTGTTCCTGCTCCTGCCTGATGCCCATGACCAGTTGATTGAGATCATATTTCGTTATTTTTTTACCGTCAGCGCGGCCGCCTCTCATGGAATCCTTAAAATACTTTATATCGAGTCCGCATTCTTTCTTTATTGTCTGCCGGTATTTTTCAAACTTTTCATCGCCCGCAGCCGCTGTTTGATGAATCAGCACAAAGGTGATGAAGGTAAAACAGAACACAGTCAGAAAGGCCTTCACATAAAATCTGCATCCTTTCATCATTTGTCCTCCTTTAATCAGAGATTATGACTCGACTATAGCCGCCCTGCCTCTGTTGTCAAGACAAACGTCATGAAAAAAGACTATACCCGCAACATATTTTCTGCTAATTCCCATTCCGCATCACTATAATTGACCTTTGGTTCCGGCGCATGACAAAAACCCCGGTAATCATCCGTTACAGGTTTTTTGATTAATGGAAAAACGCCTGAAAGAAAAATACCCCTCGGTTGCCGACATGAGTCCTGCCGAGCAGACCGGCCTGGTCCGTGAGATGTTCTCGACCATAGCAAGGCGCTACGACCTGCTCAACCACGTCTTCAGCATGGGGAGGGACCTTGCCTGGCGCCGTTACGCGGTTAAGAAAATGAATTTCTTCCGTACGAAAAGATATCTGGACGTCGCTACCGGCACCGCCGATCTGGCCATTGAAGCAACCCGCTCACACGGGGACATCCACGTCATGGGACTGGACTTTGTCAGGGACATGATGACCATCGGTGCCGACAAGATCGCACGTCAAAACCTGAATAGGCGTATTCACCTGATTCAGGGCGATGCCCTGTGTCTTCCCTTCAGGGACGGTCTGTTCGACGTCGCGGGGATCGCCTTCGGCATCCGCAACATTCCCGACAGGATGCAGGCGTTGCGGGAAATGGCACGGGCAGTAGTACCGGGCGGTCAGATCATGGTGCTGGAGATGCACTTCCCGCAGATTCCCTGGTTCAAAAAAATCTACGAGCGCTACCTGATGAAGATCATCCCTGGTTCGGCCCGCCTGTTGTCTAAGAATCCGGCCGCCTACAACTACCTGGCCGACTCCATTGCGCACTTTCCTACTCCGGCTGCTTTTGCCGGAATGATGAAGGATGCCGGGCTGGAAAACGTGGAAACACATTCTCTTTCGCTGGGCATCACCTACCTGCACGTCGGCATCAAACCCGCGACTGCGGTTACTTCCGCAAGGTCACAAAGTTGACCAAAATCTGCGGACTGTATTTTTCATCGTAAAACTGTATTACCCTGTGAAAGGTGCTGTCCGGCCTGGGCGTTCCGTCGGAAAAGAGCCTGCGCGAGGTTAACTCGGCCTTGATCAAAGAGCCTTTAACCTTCTCCCCTCTGAGCTGGTAAACCAGCATGCCGTCACTGATAAACCTGTTTGTCCCCTGCACATCCAGAGGCGTGGTTGATATCTGGATGGTGGTTTTTGTGTCGCTTACGCCTTCCTCGATATAATACTCTTCAATCTTCACGCTCTGCACGCTTTTCCCATCAGCATTATTTAAAACAATTCTGTTGTACAATTATTACGTTTTATACATTGATATTGTTTAGAATAAAAGGGGCATATGGATTTTCTCACCCTGATGAGCCACTTTGGAAAAACGGGAGCAAAGCGCCTGATGCTCACCCATATGAGCAAAGAGATCAAGGTATTGCGCGGAGGCGTACATAATGTACGTCGCACAAGCAATACCGCAGATCGACAAAGCCGGAGCGGAAAAGAGCCCTTTCCGGACGGAAACTGACTATTGGCTCACAACAATCCGGTCCCGGCCTGCCTGCTTGGCCTGCTTGAGGGCGTTCTTTACGCTCTGAATCAGGTCGTCTGCGGTGCCGCCGTGGTCGGGATAAGCCGCAACCCCGATGGAAAGGGTTATTCTCTTTATCTGGCGATGCTCCTCGTAGGAGCCCCGCTCCCTGATCAGGGCACGGATATTTTCCGCCCGTTTCTGTGACGCAGCCAGGGTGTGTCCCGGAAGAACCAGCAGGAACTCATCCGCCCCGTACCTGCATGCCAGGTCTTCCTTGCCCAGATAGCCGGCCAGAAAATCTCCCAGGTCGCGCAGCACGGCGCTTGCCGCGCCATGCCCGTAATTCTCGGTAAAGTACCCGAAATGATCGATGTCCATCATCACCAGACCGATCGGGGATTGATCGCGCATCGCCGTCTTGAGGAGGCGCTTGAATTTCTCCTCTATGAATCCCCGGTTGAAAAGCCCCGTCGAATAGTCCCGGTCGATCATGTCCTGGATGCGCCCGCGAAGCCTTATGTTGACGATGGCCATGGAAAGCAGGTCGGTTACGAGCCTGACCGCCTGTCTCTTTCCGGCGAATACCCGCGCCCCCGATTTTGTTGCAAAGTGAACAAGTCCCAGAGGTTCCCCCAGCGTTATAATGGGTACGCAAAGATAGGATTTGCCGGCTGCAGGAGACACGATATGCCGGCAGCATATATCCTCAGACTTCGCCATGATCTTATGCATGCGCCCCCTTCTCAGCGCCCAGCAATCCTGGCTGCCGATAGTTTCCAGACGCCCGGTTTTATCCCCCCAGCGGGCGGCGGGAAGGTAGAGATCCTGCTTTTCTTCCTTCATATACAGGACGCCGCTGTCATCGGGGAAAAGAGTTTCCAGGCACTGGGACGTTACCGCGTAGGACTCTTCAACGGAAAGCGAAAACTGGTACCTGTTCACCAGTCTGGCAATGATGCCCGTATCGACCTTTCCTTTCGCTTTCTCTGCAACTGTTTTCTTCGGCTTGTCATTTTTCTTCATCTTATCTGCCTTTCCAGATAGGCTCTGATCCTGCCGCGCATCGCCCTGGGAAGGCGAATACCCATGGCGTTCAGATGCGACTCATAGCCGTCAAGGGAATGCGCATGGCCGGCGGCTGTCATGAATATGCGAAAATAAGTGCGGATGCTTCCTTCCAGTTCACGTATGAATTCCCCGCTCCGGTTCAGAAGCTCTTCCGTCGCGGCAATGAATCCGCTGTTGATTGTGCTTCCGACAGACCGGTAAACGACAAAACGCTGCAGCATCTCGCATTCATAATTCTTTGCCAGGATGCTTTTTTCCACATGCTGAAGATCGATGCAGTCAATGACTCTGAACGGCAAAAGCTTTCCTATGCGTTCATTGATTACAGCCTCGGCAGAGGCAAGCCGGCGGCAGTCCGTAGCGGGACCTTTAAAGCAGAGTTTATCCTCGTCGCTGTCTCCGCACCGGATATAAACCACTATGTCCAGTTTATCCCCTTTCTGACCGCTCAAATCTTCTCCTGCGGAACCGATGATGTCAAATGCCAGCGGCGGGGTTTCTCCCTTATTCATTTTATCCGTCAATTCCTTATAAGCTTTATCGTCACAATGCGTCTGCTGATACGGATAAAATTTTTCAACAACATCGGACAGCCCGGAAACCTTATCCTCATCGGCATCCGCTTGGCTGTCGTAAGCATGCCCGCGCAGATGGGCTCCGAAACGCTCCTGGTCCAGCACCCTGCTCGTCCATTCATCATCATTTCTTTCATATACGACAATGTCCTGAACGGCCCGATCGGTTGTCTTCCGGTATGTTACCCTTTGTATTGCGCCATTCCCTATTTCAATCTCATGGAAAAATCCGCCCTCGGCAATCCGGCCGCTGATCTGCGATACGTCGCCGAAATTGGAAGGATTAAGATAAACGGTGCCCTCATCTTCCGCAAATCCCCATTGCTCGTGAATATGACCGGTAAGGCAGGCAATCACTTCATTGCTTTCGCAATAGCTGAGCAGTGCCGACGATCCGGTCGGTCCCATCGGCGTGACGTGATCATGAAAGCCATGTGCCGGCTGGTGGGTAACGATAATGTCAGGCCTTGCCTCCACGAAGAAACTCACCATCTCCTTGTCTCTCTCGCTGCACGCGCTCTCCGGACGGCAGCGGATCACGTACCGTTCCGGGATCCCCTGGGTCCATCCGCTTGTTCCGCCGTAACCGCCGATGCGCACTGCGCCGGCCTGAAAGCAGCGGAGATGAAGATCGCGCCGGTGCAGGGACGTGTAGCGGAGATCCATGTCGTAATTTCCGGGGAGGCAGAAACAGGAGGCCTCCGTTTTAAGGGTGAGAATATTCTCCAGCACCTTGTATTTCTGCTGCATCACCCGGCGGGCACGGATTGTGTACTGCTGGAAGCGCGCCCCCTTCTCCTGCACGTCTTCCGGAATGTCTGGTTCCTCCATGAGCTTATCGACAAAGTCATCAAGAAGTGAATCCGCGCCGTCGATCTGCCTTCGATAGGCGTGGAAATACGTCTGCAGGTCATGGTAGTGCATCGCCGTGTTCATCGAGTAAAAGGGCAGATCGATAAGGTCGCCTGCGATGATATAAACGTCGGCATGCGTTGAGTCCAGCAGCTGCCTGACTCTCTCAAACGCCCCATGGATGTCGGCCAGATAAATTATTCGCATGCCATTAAACAGCTATCAGTTCCAAGCCTCATTAATTTTTGCTGTCACCCGGGAATGAACCATAATTCTTTCCGGATAGAAACAGGGTTCAGCTTGCGCAAGAGGTTTTCAAGCGGCGAATCAAATATTTTTTCATCAGGCAGGGCTTGGGTTGCCGCTATTGCTCATGTCGAAAAAATATTCTGAGCCGCGAAAAACCTTTTGCGCACCGGCAATACCGAAAATCGATACAGTTGGTTATTCCGTAAAAGAGCCCTTTCTTAATTATTTCTAATTCCTTTCAGATAATCAAGCAACGGCTGTATATTCTCCTTCCTGACGCCATCGAAATCCCCGCTCATGAAGGCGCGCAGCGTTTCATCCTTTTCCATCATGCGCCCGATGGAGACAAGAAAGGAATCGAAAAACCCCATATCCTTCTGCAACAGTCTGCCACGCAGAGGGAAATACTTTATCTCCATTCTGATCTCCTCGGGAAGGCTTTTGCCATAGACTTTCTGAATATCGGGATGGTCGGGAGGAGTACCGGAGGCGGTGAAAAGAACTATCCGCTTTCGCTTGATCGTTTGCCAATTGTCCTTAATGACCGAAGCTGCGGGTATGCCGCCCATCCGGAAATACCCGCCGAAGATGATTATGTCATAGCGTGAAAAATCAGGCTTTTCATCGTTCCCGAGGTCATGGACATCCGCTTTTATCTCACTGCCTATCCACTCTGCATACTGCCTCGTGCTCCCGTATTTGCTTTGATAGGCGACAAGGGTCTTGGAGACGGCCGACCCTTCGGCAGCAATCCTGTCCTTAACGACAGGGCTCCCGGGATCATGCGTTCCACTGCAGGCGACGACCAGCATCACCAGCAGAACAAGCGGGACAGAGATGCGTTTCATAGGGGCAATAATTTTTATATGCATATTGATTGCCCTGGTTGATCTGATGATCAATCAGAAAACTGTTTATTTTGCAGCCGCCTCCCCCAAACGGCAACCGGCAAAGTTGTTTCACCCGGCTTTCATTATACCACAAGCACTCTTTTTTGGCGACCTCAGGCAATCACATCTTGTCTTTTTTCTGAATGTCGCATATCTAGGCGCTATGGATTCCCTTATCGTCTTCTATGCATTCCTTATGGCTGTTGCTTTCCTGGCATACCTGATCAAGGGCATAACCGGTTTCGGCAACACCCTGGTGATGTCTCCGCTTTATTCGTTTGTCCTGCCGAACAGGACGATCACCCCCATCGACCTCCTGCTGAGCATTCCCACAAATCTTTTCCTGGTCTGGAAAAATAGAACGGACCTTTCCCTGAAGATCGTCGTTCCCCTGTCGCTGGTGATGCTGGCCGGCATCATTCCCGGAACGCTGATCCTGAAGAGCGGCGACGATCGGTGGCTGAAGTGCTTTCTCGGCGTGGTCGTCATCGGCATTGCCGTAGAAATGATCATGAGGAAACCGCCGTCTGATGAAAACGGGAAAGCCAACCCGATACTGCTCAGCATCATTGGCCTGCTTTCCGGCGTACTGGCGGGCATGTTCGGAATCAGCGCACCGCTGGTCGCCTACATCAGCCGCACAACGGACGGCAGAAGCGGCTTCCGGGCAAATCTGTGTTTTGTATTTCTTGTCGACAACATCTTCCGGTTCTTCTACTATCTGATCAACGGTCTGTTGACATGGGAGGTAATCAAACTCACGCTGCTCGTTCTTCCGGCTGTTGCCGCCGGCATGTACGCGGGAGTAAAAATCGACAAGAGGCTTGACGAGCAGACGATAGAAAATATTGTCATTGCCCTTCTCGTCGTAAGCGGAATATTTCTGATCGTCAAGTACTCACTGTTCTGACAAATGTTCGTGCGGACATCCTTCAATCATGCTAAAGTAATGACAAACTCAAAGCCTGGAGGTAATATATGACAGGTCAGCTCATCAAGTTTGTACTTTCCTTCATGGGGACCATGGCAGGTGTTGCTGCCGTCCTGGCGGCCCTGATAATTTTCTCTGGCCCGCATTTCGAAGAGATTTTCATCGAGCACGGAACCCTTGTGAGCGTTATCTTCGCCCTGACGGGCATGTTCATCACACTGATGTTTTTCAAGCTGCAGGACATCTTTATTGTATTCAGGCCGGAACCCGGCACTGCGCCCCTGTCCGGGGATGAAATTATGGAAAGGATTGAAAAGGCGTTCAGCGCGCCCGTCAACGGGGAAAAACTTTTCGATGTCGCCAGAACGGGAGGCAAGCTCATTATTACCTGGTCGGCAGATATAGACTATTTCCAGATTACAAACGCCGGCGCCTCGGGAATGAAAAGGGTGATTGTCCTGTCCTTTGACGAGAGCAGCCACAGGGTCTTCTTCATAATGAAAGACAAAGACTGGAAGTGGAACATATCGGCCGGGGCGGGCAGCTTCTCCCTCAACTACTCGGAAGGCATTTATTCCGAATACCGGTTTGAGGCATATCCCTCCATCGAATTTTCCGAAGGCGGCCTGAAGGTGGACATGAAAAAACTGACCTACAACTCCAACGACCTGTGGATGCCCATTCACAAAGCAGTCACCTCGGGCGGCTGGTCGCTGCACGGCGGCATGATCCCGAAACTTTCTCACCGGATAATCTTTGCGCTGCCGATAGCGCTGCTGTTTTTTGGTATAGGATTCTTCTTTACATTTATCATCCAGAGTTCGGAAGTGAAGACTCCGGCAGAAACACCCGCAAGAATCGAAAAGTCCGCAAATCATGACATTACCAGGCAAGTGGAAATAGCGCGCAAAGGGATGAATACCGAAGCTCTTGAATCCCAGCTTCGCGACATCATGAAGATGCGAAAGCACTATGACAGTCCCGAACTGCGGAAGACCTTCACAGTGTACGCAAACGGCTATCTGAAAAGGAAGGACAGAAAGGATGATTTTGCTCTCCAGATCAGAACTTACGCCAGAGAGAACGGCCTGGAAGGAATAAAGGAATGAGCATACGCCGGACAGCGCAGCGGCGGATTTTTATCCCATCCCAGTATTAAGGGGCACAGATTGATAGACCGGGAAAAAATTACGCAAATGAGAGAGGCGACGGAATTCATCGTCAACGGCATGATGTCGGGCTGCATTCAGATGTCGGTGGCGGCGAAGGAGGCATACCGGGAGCTGGTGTATCAGTTTTACGATGACAACAAAGATATTATCTCGCCCGCGCAGCACCAAATCTGCCTGAGCGACTTCGAATACTTTCTTTCCCTGCTCGATGAAGCAGCGGACCAACCAGATAATCTCTGACTGTTTCATCTCAAGAGGCGGAACACAAAACACATACAAGCCTGCGCAAAGGGGTTTGCAAGCGGTGAATTCAATATTTTTTAAAAAGCCCACTGGCTGAATCCCATATTTTTATCTTTCATTTGAATCAGAGTGATGATCCTGCCTTTTCTTTTCTGCATTTGAAGGCCACGTCAATTGACTTTAAATACATATATATACAGGCTGATCTTGCTAAGGCAATGATAGCGGTTTGGAATGTAGAGCTATAAGAGATTTTTTTCTGTAACAAGAGGGTATTTTTGCCTTCCTATTACGCAAGACCTTATGATATTAGCTTCACCATGCAAGCTTTCGATTGGTATTCATCAGGAATGGCGTGCATATTCTGATACTGAGTCATTCTCTTCCAAGAACTCACCCTTATATTCTTACCGATATTCTTAGTTGTTGACGTTAGTCGCCCACGAAAAAGAAATGGAAATCACCTAATCTTCATAATTTCCAAAAACGGCTGATCTCCTATAGGGCCGATGGATCATATGGCTTAAAGTCAACAAAAATTGGCTATTTGCAATTTAAATTTGAAAACTTCCTGAAAGCTATGTGACTCAATCAGACTCAACCTAATCGACCAAAGTTGGAATATCATAAGGGCGTATACCAAATAAACGGTCGTTTTTCTGAACGTGACGGGAGGGCAATGGTTACTTTATTTCTTGACATGTAAACACATATTGTGTACATAAAATCCATGCGGTATGAATGGGATGAACGAAAAAGGCTTACCAACCTTGAAAAACACGGCTTGGATTTTTTAGATGTCGATGTTGTTTTTTCCGCCTCTCATCTCATAACGCCTGCACATCATAGTAGTGAGAAAAGGTTTCTTGCTATTGGAACCTTCAAAGGGCGGTTTGTAACCATTGTTTATACAATTCGAGAAAAAACCATAAGAATTATTTCTTTTCGGAGAGCACGTTATGAAGAAAGAAACACATATCAAAAGCTATTCGGCGACAGAACTTAAAGCTAACCGCGGACGCAGCCGCACCGATCTAAAAAGGGTCGATGCAATGACCGACGCGGAACTAGAACGGGTCATTGCCGAGGATAAAGACGAGCGCGATCTTAAACCCGATTGGACACGGGCTAAGCTGGTTTTTGTCAAGCCCAAACAATCCGTACATCTTCGCCTCGAACAAGAAATTATCGATTATTTTAAAGCGCAGGGCAAAGGCCATATTTCCCGTATGCAAGCAGTTCTCAAAGCCTATACAAATGCCCATCAGTCACGGGCAAAATAAACGGGTCCCCGTAATCCACCCCGCCACCCACCAGGCGGACCAGCGAGAGCGAGTGTACAGAAACCCTCTGCCTAACTCTCATCTGAGAGTGGCAATGCTTTATTTCGATTGCCTCTGGGGGTATTCCTTTTTTGCTGTTTCTGTCAGCTTCACATCCACAATTCTGCCATTCCGGTACCGTCAAGCTTCGGCTCATATCATTTTTCGGGTTTCGTATCTAGCTGATAGCAAATACGATTCTTCACATAGGCCAATCTTGCCAGAGTAATGAATGCGAATAGAAAGGCGCAGCTTTCAGAGGCTGCTTTTTCTGAAGATCGTGGTTATTCATGCCTTCCTTGTCAATAAAAAATGACATCATATTTAATATACAATTTTCTACAAATGGTTATCAATGGCATACCTGTAACCCACATAATCCTTGACGAAAGAACAAAATTATGAAATCTTAAACAGCATCTAACATATTAACATCAATAAGAAAATCAGATTATGTTACATATAGGCAGGTGGCCGCAATAAGCTGTACCGTCTATATTTGCCCTTACCTCAGTTGATCAGTACGGGATGTAATCCGGCATGCCCGAAAAGACCCGACAGCCAAACCCATATAAATTTACCCTTCTGACATTTTATTATTCAATCCCAGAATACACAAAAAAGGGCATTGCAGGCAGGATGATTTCCACCTTTGTTTTGCAAATAGCCAAACAATTTTTCACCGGGCAGGGGTTTGGGGGACGCTGCGGCTCACGTCGAAAAGATATCCTGAGCCGCGGAAAACCTTTTGTGCGGATCGGGAAAATCATTTCCCCTCACTTTCTCTGAAAAACATATGAATTTTTTCCGCCAGAGATCGGTTGATGCCCGGTACCTTCTGCAGTTCCTCAGGAGACGCCGCCTTTATCCCTTCCACGTCCCCAAAGCGACCAAGCAGGCCTTTTTTCTTTGCGGGGCCGATACCGGGGATTGCATCCAGCACGGACAGCAGATCGTTTTTTTCCTTTAACTTATGATGATAAGACACGGCGAAGCGATGCGCTTCATCCCGGATACGCTGGAGGAGAAACAAAGCGGCCGGCCATTTTTCCAGATACACGGGCTCTTTTTTGCGCGGCAGATATACACGATCCTGCGCCTTATGGATCGCTTTATTCCCGGTTCTTTTCAGCGAAGGCACAATTTTACGCTCCTGCTGATCGGCCTTTGCCAGGCCTGCCGCATCGACACCCTCAACCGCAAGATCCCTGAGAACCGATAAGAGCACTCCCAGTTGCCCCTTCCCGCCGTCCACCACAATCAGGTCGGGGAGATCTTCCTTTGCAGCATAGCGGCGGTTAAGCATTTCGTACAGCATGCCGTAGTCGTCCGCGCCTTCTATCGTTTTGATGCGAAAGCGGCGGTATCCCTTTTTCCAGGGATTGCCGTCAACGAAGGTGACCATTGATCCTACGGCATTCTGCCCGCCGATGTTGGATATATCGAAGCACTCTATGCGTCTGGGAATATTCTTCAGTTTAAGCTTTTCAAAGAGAATCTCTGCGGCTTTTTCATGGTCGTCATGAAGCGACAACCTCCCCGTGCGGAACGCATCCTCGGCATTTTTACCGGCAATATCAAGCAGCGCCCTGTTCTGTCCCCTCCGGGGGACGGTGAGAGAAACCTGTTTCCCCTTTCTGTCGGACAGCCACTCCACGGTTATCTCCGCATCTTCTATCCCGCACGGGATGAACACCTCGGCGGGCAGATAGGCACCGCCGTCATAGTACTGCTTAAGCAGCGAAGACAGTATCTCATGGGGATCGCTTTCGAGGCGGATGAGGGAGAATATTTTTTTCCCGATCAGCTTCCCCTGCCTGACAAACAGCGCGCAGATCTGCGTCATGCCTCCTTCCTGATAAAGCCCGAATACGTCCTGCTCACGGGCAGACGCCGACATGATGCGCTGTTTCTCTATGGTCTGTTCAATGGCCGCAATGCGATCCCGCAGAACCGCTGCCTCCTCGAAATCCAGCTCCTCTGCAGCCGCATCCATTCTTTTGCGCAGATCGTCAAGAAGCCTGCGCTCGCGCCCTTCCAGAAACGAGATACTGTCCTTCACAAGACGATGATACCCGTCGGCATCCACCAGTCCGACGCAGGGCGCAAGGCACCGGCCGATCTCATATTCAAGGCACGGCCTTTTCCGGGATTTCATCTCCTGATCACGGCAGGTGCGGAGAGGGAAAATCGGCTGCAGGAAGCGCAGCGTTTCCTTTGCCGCCGAGCCGGAAGGATAAGGTCCGAAATATTTTGCCCCGTCGGGTTTAGTGCGGCGGATGAGCTGATAGCGAGGAAAGGGCTGTTTCAGATCGATTCGGATATTGAAATAGGTTTTGTCGTCCCGCAGAAAAACATTGTAGCGGGGCCGATGCTCCTTGATGAGATTGTTCTCCAGAATCAGCGATTCTTTTTCCGTTTCCGTGATGATGAATTCAATGTCGGCAATCCTTGATATCAGAAAGGGGATCATGAACCTGGTATCTGTTCCGCCGAAGTATGAACGGACGCGGCTTCGCAAATCCTTTGCCTTGCCGACATAAATAACATGGCCGTCCCTGTCCTTCATCAGATAGACGCCGGTGCTGCGGGGGGCATTCCTTATTTTTTCTTCAATTGATACGTCCATGATGACCTTTCATCAGCGATATCCATGTCCCGATTCCAGCGCAGTATAAGGCCATGAAGGCAATGTGTCAATCGCGGGCGTCTGCCTGTCCGGTTGCCCGACGGCACTTTTCCTGCCGCACGAATAATGAATTTGTTGACTTAAAATATAATATACTGTAAATTCAATGGATTAATAGCGGGAAAACAGGGCTCGGTCAATGCCATCATATCAGCGAACGGATAACATGTAATGCAAGAGCGTGTCAGAAAAGAACAGCGGCTGCCCATGCTTCAGGAATATGTCCAGCGCATGCCCAGCCTTTCAACGACGATGGTCAAAGTCATCGAAATCTGCAATAACCCCGCAACATCAACAAACGATCTGGCACGCGTTATTTCACTTGATCCGGTGCTCACGGCAAGAGTGCTGAGGCTGATAAATTCCGCGTACTATGCCCTGGCAAACAGGGTTACATCTCTGGCGCACGCCATCATTATGCTGGGGTTGAATACCGTAAAAAATCTCGCCCTGAGCACGGCCATTCTGGAAAACGTCGGCGGTAAGGGTTCCTTCCGCGGCCTCAAGGTGAACGACTTTTGGGAGCATTCGCTGTGCGTGGGTGTAACATCAAAGATAATAGCCGGCCTCATGGGCATTCCGCTTACGGAACGCGAAGAGTACTTCGTAGCCGGACTCCTGCACGACATAGGAAAGATACCCCTTAATACCGTATTTGCCGACGAATACGCGGAAGTGCTCAAATCGGCCTACGACAGAAAGGCGGCCCTTTATTTGACGGAGCAGGAGGTGATAGGGATCGACCATGGTACAGTGGGGGGTATCATCAGCGAAAAATGGCAGTTGAATCAGGCGATAATTCTTTCACTCCGTTATCACCACCAGTATGACGGCGCCGGAGAGGACCACTCCCGGCTGGTAACGATCGTCGGCGCGGCTAACATTTATGCAAACATGAATCATATCGGATCGTCGGGAGATGTACATCCCGAAGGCGACTCGCTGCCCCTGCTCCTGTCGCAGATCGGCATTGCTCCTTCGACTCTTGCCGATATGCAGGCAACTGTTATGGCGGATATCGAGAAGGCAAAAGTATTCCTTCAAGTCATCAAGAGGTGATAGCGCTATGAGGATCAAGTTCTGGGGGGTGAGAGGGACGGTTCCCTGTCCGGGGCCGAACACTATCAAGTATGGCGGGAATACCGCCTGCATAGAAGTGCGTCTCAAGGATTCCAACAGACAGCTCATCATCGACGCGGGATCGGGCATACGGGAACTCGGCCACGAGATGGTGCACAAAGATCTGCCGCACGGCCCTATAAGCACAGAGATATTCCTCACGCATACGCATCTGGATCACATCGTCGGTTTCCCCTTCTTCACTCCCATTTACATCAAGGGAACGAAAATCAAGATATACGGTCCGGTAACCTACGAGGACGATCCGCTCGAAAATGTATTCAGCGGACAATTCACCTATCGCTACTTTCCCATAAGATGGGAGGAGCTTGCCTCCGAACTGGAATTTGTGAAAATAAGAGAAGACAGACTGGATCTCGGTGACGGGATTACCGTTACCACGAAATATCTCAACCATCCCGTCCTGTGTCTGGGTTACCGCTTCGAATACAAAGGAAGTGTTTTCTGCACGGCATATGATACGGAACCGTTCAGCAATGTTTTCTGCACCGACCCATCCGACCCTTCTTATGATGAAGTCCTGGCTGTAGAAGGAGACAGGGCGGTAAAAGAAGAGAACAATCGTATTGAAGAGTTCTACGCAGGCGCCGATGTTCTTGTTTATGACGCGCAGTACACCGATCATGAGTACAACTCATCAAAAAAAGGATGGGGGCATACATCCTTTGAACATGCCATTGCGGCGGCAAAACGCGCCGGCGTAAAAAAACTGGTGCTGTTTCATCATGATCCGGCCCGGACGGATGAACAGCTTGATGCCCTTGCGGAACTTTACTGTCCCCCGTCCTCTCCCTACAATATGGAAGTCTTTTTTGCCAGAGAGGGTATGACCCTGGAGTTCTAGTACCTATCTGAGGTACGCGGGTAAATCCTTCACATCCTTGCCGCGAAAACTGCACGGGGCATCACACTCCCTGCAGGGTCCCTTTACTGCCGGAAGCGGCGGTTCCCCCTTGATCTTTTCAATAAATTCCATGCACTTTTTGACCTGTTTGTCTTCTCCTTCAACAATCAGGGTGACGGATCCTTCCGCGCCCCCCCAGCCTCCGGATGCATAATGGACGGCATCAAGCCCGAAGAGGATATCTATTGACTCAATCTCCGTGACGACATTGGCGTCAGGTACGCACACCATGCCCACACGCGTCCCTATCGTTTTTCCAAGCACCAGCCGTCCGCCGTACCTGGCGGCATCCTCCACCGAGGGCACAAGCTTTTCAAGTCCCACTGCATAAATGGACGTCAGGCCCTGCGCTTTTAAAGGCATGTAGAACTGTCCCATTGTTCCGCCGGCGGGACTTGCCATGACGACGCCGACATTGCCGAAGGGATCAATGGCGTTGGCGCCCTTGATCATGATGTCGCCGGGGGCGAGTTTATCGATCATGGTCCCCGGTTCCACCTCCAGCACCTTGCCCTTGTAGAGAGTGATCGGCCTTGTCCTCAACCCTGCAGCCAGCACGCAAAACACACCCTTGATTACCTGCCCCGCAGTATATCTCTCCTTGTCGATCTTCTTTTTCAGCAGTTCTTCAAGGATAAAGGCATTGGTTGTTCCCCTTCCCACCAGCAGGTATCCTTTTTTCCTGGCCTGCTGCACCTCCGGCATTGCCGCCACGGCCTTGCCGATCAGCCTTTTCGATTCCGACGGTGTTAAAGTAAAGAGCGCCTGCATTTCATTCTCCTCCCTTCTTCGTATTGTTTCGTTTTCGCTTTTTCTCATGGCCGACGCCTGCGCGTGAAACAGCGCCGCAGGCTGTCAGGCAACGGATAGAAACTGCAAAACATAGCTAATGTATAAGGAAGCGCACGGCATGTGTCAACAGATATCGCAACATACTACATGAAGCAGACTTCATGTTTCTTAATAATTCTTAACCTTTCTTAACTTTATATTGAATGCGCCGGCATATATAATCCCATCAGATTTTGAATTTGCATATCGGAGGTTTTTAAATGAAAAAAAGATATATCCTTATAATAGTCAGTCTGCTCGTACTTTTTTCGCTTGTCGAATATTCCCATGGAGCCTCCCCCGCATTTCCCGCACATCCCAGGGAACGGCAAGGTTTTACGCCTACCGGCGGTTTAATGGGACATCCACCTATGGGGATGGAGTTATTCCTGAACCCTGAAATCGCGGTACGTCTTAATCTCTCGAAAAAGCAGATCGATAAAATTGCCGATCTGGATAATCAGCTATACAGGGAAACGAGGGATTTAAAGTACAGGCATGCCTTGGCGCTCATCGAGATGCGCAGGCTTTTTACCGATCCGCAGGCAACAGAAGCCGCACTCGTCGATAAGCAGAAAGAGATAAGCGCCATTGGAGAGAAGCTGCAGGAAAAAATGGCGGCGGCGATAATCAGGGTTCGGAACGTCCTTTCTCCCGGGCAGATCGCCAGGCTGGACCGGCTTCCTCCTCCCTTGCCGCCGGGACACATGAAAAGTGTGAAGAAAGAAGACTGCCGCCCATAAAAAAACGAAAAGCGTGAACGAATTAACAGGGAAGTCCGGCCGGTATTATTAACTCCCCCGGAAACGCAGACCGGCCCCCTATGCCGGTCGGATTTCCCTAAATTGAACATTAGTCGAAAAATATTCTGAGCCGCTGCATACCCCTTGCGCAGAGCCAATACCACAGATCGACACCTCCTGTTATTCCGGTTCTCAATCGGGGATGATAGCAAGGCGGCAAGGGGGAGGCAACGCAGTCGTACATGAAAAGTACGTCGAGGAGCCGACGACGAAGCCAACGCATTTAGCGCTCTGATTCAGAATCGGGGAAGAGCCCTTTCCGGACGAAAACAAACTAACAAACAGATTTTTCGCGTTGTTCCTTGATTAGGAGCACATTTCAATATATATAGACATCCACCATTCTGTTGGGATAATCACTGAAAGTGCGAACATATGTATAAAGATCAACTCTGCAATTTCCAACACCAATCGGGAGATACTATGAAAAGGATAATTGTTATATTTTTGTTTATCGCTTTCTCTTCAATTCCTTCCTTTGCATCCATCACACCGGAAATCTTTGTTCAGACGGGACATTCCGGCAGTGTTAATTTGGTTTCATTGAATCAAAGCGGCAGGAACTTGATTACAGTAGAACAGGGAAATGATGGAAGGTTCATAAAAATATGGGATGTCTCCACCGGCAAAGAAATAAGGACTGTGAAGCTGGAACCGGAATTCGGAGATTATAGAAAAATTCACTTCATCGACGACGGAAGGTTTATTGTTATTTATCCAAAATCAGCAAAAATATTTAATTTGTCCGGCCAGATGATCGAATCCATTAACCTTCCTGAGATTAAGTATTTCGGCTACAATGCGATGATCAGCAAAGATAAAAAATAT
>CAZLFA010000021.1:0-54831 GCA_964558665.1 uncultured Syntrophaceae bacterium | reverse complement strand
GAACTGGACTCATTACGGCGATAACGGTTTGGCTCTATAGCACCGATCAGTAACACCAGGGGAAAAGTGACAAAACGATCCCCGGGAGGAAATTGGTCAATATAATCTAGTTGTTCAGATCAGTGAACTGTTCTGACAATCCGGCCTGCAACTCAGAATTTCAGGGTCTATAGATATAGCCGACTTTCGGAAATCTCCTATGCAGGATGAGACCATTGCAAAATGGGCTCTTTTTTTGTCTCGACACAGTCCCGCAGGTATAAGTTAATCAGATTCTGATATGACATACCGGTTTTTTTAGCTAAGTCTTTGAAATAATCAATCGTCTCCTTGTCGAGACGAATGGTGACCTGCGTTTTTAATTCCTTCATGTAAGGATTTTTTTGGCCTTTCATTTTGCTGAAATCGTATTCTTTTCTCATGTTCGTTCTCTCCAATAAGTCTCTTCTTCGCCCTTGGTGGCTTTTCTGGCTGAGATAATCCTTATGACCGAGTCTTTCCCTGAAGCAATGGCACACGATAAGAATTCTGAGTTTCCGGCTCAACCCTACCATTAAAAATCTGTCTTCATCATCAGAATGATAGGGATCAAAATATCTGATAGCTGTCTCATCATAAAATACTGTTTTGGCTTCATCGAATGAAATGCCGTGTTTTTTCTTATTAGCCTCATTTTTCTTTGAATCCCAGGAAAATGATATCATAATTATATTTTAATTATAAAATATTTTTTGCCAATACAAATTTACCGGTCCTGGCGGGTACAAACCGGGTACATGGTTTACACTTCCAGGGAAGCGCTCTTTCCGGGCGGAAACGAATTAAAGGTATTCTGTTACGGAAATGTTCAGCATCAGGACTTGGCATCTGAGACAGGCAGTTTAAACAAACTTGACATGCATCATATATGCTGTATAATAACCAATGAACGGCAAACAATTAAGAAAACGACTGGAAGAACACGGCTGGGTTTTGGACAGAATATCCGGAAGCCACCATATCATGATAAAAGATCATTGCCGCTCAATACCCATACCGGTGCACGGCAAGACCGACCTGCCCAGGGGGGTTGTGAAGGCCATCCTGAAACAGGCAGGAATAAAGGAGAAATGATCATGTTGCAGTATCCCGCAAAAATCAGAAAGTCGGAGGGGGTTTATCTGGTCACATTCCCGGATTTCGAAAACATCAACACATGGGGTGAAACGCTTGACCACGCCATAAGAAACGCGGAAGAAGCCCTTAATGGCTGTCTGGAATCCGATTTTGAACGCGGCTTCCAACTCCCCGATCCGTCTGATAAGAAAGGACGTAATATTTACGACATACCGGTAAAGCCGCACATCGCCGTTTCCATTATGCTGCGTAAACTGCGGGCCGGGCGGACTCAGCAGGAAATTGCGCGCAATCTTAAAATATCTTTTCAGGTTTACCAGCGGCTGGAAAATCCCCGCAAGTCAAACCCCACCATCAAAACACTGGAAAAAGTCGCTTCCGCTTACGGCAAACACATAACGCTGGAGTTTATTTAATAAAGGATTTGATTTGAGAAATAGTTCTCATGCTTGCGGAAACAAAAGTGCGGGATAATAAAAAACGGCAGGAAGGGCGTTTCAGGTCTATTCGAGAAGAGATGAATAGATGGCTTTGGTCCGGGCGGAGGGCTTTATGCCCAGATGTTTGTGAAAAATTTCGGAACAGCGATGGTAGGTCTTTACGGCGGCCGCCGTCCTTCCGAGTTTCCGATAACAGATCATGAGGTGCTGATAAAATTCCTCGGACAGCAGGTCGATGTCCAGCCCCTTTTCGTAGTATCCAAGTGCTTTTTCCCAATCGCCTGCCTGTTCAGCATGCCGTCCTGCCTGGAGAACGATCCGCAGCAGACCGTTTTTCAGATTTTCCCGGCGATGGACGGACCAGGCCAATGCTGTGTCGTCGGGCAGAAAGTGCCCATGATACAGTCCGATGGCCTGGTCGCAAAGCCCGAAGATCCGTTCGGGCGGCGCTTTTGCGGCTTGCTCAATAATTCCGGCCAGCACCAGGCTGTCCACCCGGCAGTAACCCTGATTGATGCTCAATTGCCCCGCACTGGATAAAATAATGTCTTGAGCAAACAGACGGCGCAGGCGGCTCAGGGTGACTTCAAAGGACGTGCGGGCCAGATCGCCGTCGGTATCGGGCCAGAGTCCCTCGGCCAGACGCGCCGCCGAAACGTTGGCGCCTCCCGCGGCAATCAGGGCCTTGAGCATTTCAAGAGGCTTCTTCTGCATCTTTCCGGTCGCCTGAATCTGCTCCTCTTCCTGAAATAACGCAAACCGGCCGAGCGTACAGATTCTTACGGGATAAGGCCAATTGTTCAGATCAGAAATCTTCCCGGGGCTTCCCGGCATTGCGCCAACGGGAGGGGTAAGTCCCAGTTTTTGAATGAGGAACCGGCAATAATCCTCTTCAATTCCCTGTTCGATGGCCTTGGCGCAGAGAAAACGCATGATCGCGGGCTGATAGAATGTCTGATGGATATAAACATGGCGTTTGCCCAGCGCAAACCCGCGGCGTAGCGATAACAATCCCTTCTCTTCCTCACCTTCCCGTAAAAGAAGCCAGGCGCCAATAAGCAGGCTGTACCACTCGATGACCGTACTCTTCATGCTCAGTCCTATGCGATGTGCTTTGTTGACATGAGCCAGGGCATCACCCGGGCGGCCTTGCAAAAAGGGCACCTGCGCTATACAGATATTCCATAATGCCTCGTAATAAGGAATTCCCATTTTTGCCACCGTGTCAGAGATCGTTTCCAGCTTTTCTGCCGCGAGAGAGGCATTTCCGGTAAGGACGGCATGCCATGCAGAGTTGACGTGAGAAAAAAAGATGTCCAGTGCCCGCCCTGTAGCGAGGGAAGATATCATCTGATTTCTAAGTGATTTTTCAGCCTGCTCCAGCTTGCCGGAGATCATTTCCACTGCGGCCCGGAAACCCAATAACATGGAATCAAAAACATGTACCCCGTTCCGGTTGGAGACATCCAGCCCCTCGGACAGGGTCTGTAAAGCGGCATCGTACTGCGCCGTCAGCCAGTAATGGTTGCATTTCATCACTTTGATGCGAATAACGGCAAGGGGAGATAGTCTGCGGTGAGGGATTGCAGCATCCGCCCATTCCAGGAGCAGGGTATTCTTGTGATACTCTCCAATCCATAAATAGTAGAGACTCATACAAAACGCAGTATAAATCTGGATATCGATGGACGGCTGTTCCCGAAGGAGGGAGGACACTCGCTCATACCATATATTTACCCATTCCGGCTGATCTGTTTTTTTCAGGGCGAATATCAGCATTCTCGACGATACGATGAGTTCTATTTCCCTGGAAGGGTAGGAGGGAAAATCTTTTCTCAGGTCGTCGAAGAACGCGATATAGTCGTCAAGACGACTCCACTCATCGAGCCCGAAGGCGCAGGTATCAACGATGTACGCCCAGGAAAGATAAGCGCCTGTTGCATCATTCCTGGTTTTGAACAACAAAAAGGCTTTTTCCAGATATCTTCTTGCCTGTGGCATATCGACAGGAAAGGAACACATCCCCTTCCAGTATAACAACCAGGGATTGTCGTCCACCATCTTGGCGGGAAGGCAGGCTATCCATGATTCGACGGTCTTGCTTCTTCCCTGCAGAAGGAATTCCCTGGCCTGGTGGGCGATCATTCGGGCGAGGGCATGCACCTCTCCGGCATCGCCGTAAAGCCGGGCGGCATCTTCGATGTTGCCGCTCTCTTCCTCGATTTGCGCCGCCTGTTTCCGGAGGGTAGATAATTCTCCCGGTGTGAAGAAGGCTTTAGCCTGCTTGACCAGGTAATCGCGGAACAGCGGATGGTATCGGTAGTTTTGCCCGTCGCCGGACAATTTTTCCGTGAAAAAATTACGGCGGGAGAGATTCGCCAGAATCATTAGGGCCTGCCGATCTCCGGTCAGCCGTTCGGCCTCGGCGCCATTCAGATTGGGCAAAAAGGCTGTCTTCAGCAGAAAACCCTGGATGCCTTTTTCCGCTTTTTTGAAAAGCTGACCGGCGAAATAATCGAATATCCCGCCATCGGCGACATCTTCATTGAGCAATGCTTGAGACCCTTCCAGCCTGGCCCGCTCCAGCATCAAAACGATCCCGGAGACCCAGCCTTCCGTCTTTTCATGCACGTATTTTATTTCTTCCGGAGTAAGGTTTAAAGCGCGCTTATCGACAAGTTGACTTGATTCTTCCAGGGTGAAGCGCAGGTCGCCGTGGCGGATGATTTCCATCTTTTCATTGGTCCGCAGCCGGGCAAAAGCCACCGGCGGGTCGTTGCGGCTGATCACCACAATGTGGATGCCGGCAGGGACAGCCTCCAGCATGCAGGCTATCATGTTGTGAAACGATTCTTCATCCGGCACATCCTGATAGTTATCCAGTACTATAAAGAATTCCTGCTGCGTGCGGGATAGCAGCAGGCTGCAAAGCTGCTCGAAATGTCTGCGGGCAAAGGCCGGAATGTTATGGAAGTATTCGGGCTTGAGCTGGGGGAGGACGGTGCGCCGCCGCGGGGCCGCATTCCTCGCCGCCTGAGCCATATAATGGAAGAATGTGCCGGGGTCCGCGTCTCCTTCGTCGCATTGATACCATATGCAGCGGTGCCCGTGAGCTTCGAGATAGCCGTCAACCAGCTTCGTCTTGCCGGAACCGGCCGGGGAGGATATCCAGACGACAGGCCTTTTCAGCTTTTCTCCCAGCAGATTGAAGAGCCTGTTTCTTTTTATCACGCCTGAGATGTCCGGGCGCGTTATCTTGGCGTATTGTATCCTGGTTGATTTCATGCCTGCAAAACCTCCGACACCATCCGAGACCGGGAGAATCAAAGCACATTGGATAAGCGACATCACTTTCCAATAAGGCATCTTTTACCATAAAATAGTCAAGATTTTCTATCATTAAGAATTGCGAGAATGACCGGTTGGAGGAAGAAGCGGATAGGATCAGAATACGGAATAATCCGCCCATAAATTATGCACCTTACATCCCGAACTGATTAACCGATAGAAAAAGAAAAGGTAAGGGGGTTCATGGGATTTGGATGACCCTTGAAAACGGGCATCAAAGTCGGCTAGAAGGATGCTTTTTCCAGTACAGTTGCTATATACTTATTAAGGGTCAATCCCTTGCTCATGGCGTTTGCCGCAATTCGCTGATGCAGTTCCGGAGATATACGGATGTTGAAGGAACCCTTAAACGGTTTTTCCGGTGCCGGACAGGTGTTAAGATAGTCGTCTACGGCTTCCATAAATGCTTTGCGAAGAGACTCCACATCGGTTCCTTCATAGCTGACCAGGGCACGGATAAACTCCATTTTTCCGTAAAATATTCTGTCTTCATCACTGTAATTAACCGAACCGTAATATCCTTTGTGTTTCATCATGTCTTTCATAAAAGCCCCTCCTTGTTCAAAAAAGCCTGGAGTTGTTCCAATTGATACCGCTTCAGTATCTTTGCGGGATGCGGACGATGAAGAATGATTGGCGGCAAGGAATCATGATAAAAGCGAACACGAGAGCCACCAGTCTTCACAGTTTTTACCGGATAATAACCAAATCCGCTGAGAAGTGTAACCAGTTCACCCCAGGAAAAATCGGATGGCAAATATAGAAAACGCTTCACTCATTTTACACGAGCACCAATAAGATCTCCATTAATGGGATCAATACCGGAGAAAAAAAGAAAAGGAAACAATTATTAGTTGCCAAATAGGCAGTCGCCCTTCATAAATTCTGACACCGCTTTCCAATCCGGAAAACGAAAGTTTCAGCATCCGGAGTTTCCGGATGGAAACCATTAAACCCAGATTACGCAAGAGAATGCATAGGCACTTGGATAAGTGAATATTATCCTGGTCAAAGGGGTTTTCAAGCGGCGAATCAAATATTTTTCTTGTGAAAAATATTCTGAGCCGCGGAAAGCCCCTTTGACCAGGATGCCAAAGTGTATTACGTCATTATCCCGTAATCTGGGTTTAAATGTATTCTGTTAAGGGCATATGTTCATCATCAGGATATAGAAACGGCAGGAAGGGCGTTTCAGGTCTGTTTAAGAAGAGATGAATAAATAGCGTTGGTTCGGGCGGAAGGTTTGATGCCCAGATGTTTAAAGAGAATTTCTGAACATCGATGGTAAGCATTTACGACAGCCGCCGTTCTGCCGAGTTTCCGAAAGCAGCTCATGAGGTGCTGATAAAATTCCTCAGCCATAGGGTCTATGTCCAGCCCTCTTTCATAGTAACCTATGGCTTTCTCCCAGTCGCCTGCCTGTTCGGCGTCCCGTCCCGCCTGGAGAACGATCCGCAGCAGGCCGTTTTTCAGCATCTCCCGGCGGTGGACAGTCCAGGCAAGCGCCGTGTCGTCGGGGAGGAAGTGACCCTTGTACAGGATTAAGGCCTTTTCACAAAGCCCGTCGATCTGTCCGGCCGGGGCTTTTCCGGCCTGTTCGATAATACCGGAAAGCATCATGCTGTCCACCAGGCAGTAGCCCTTATTAATACTCAGTTGGCCTGCACCTGACAATATAATGTCTTTATCGAACAGCCGTCGCAGGCGGCTCAAGGTGACGTCAAAGGACTTGCGGGCGAGATCACCGTCAGCATCGGGCCATAGTTCATCGGCAACACTCGCTGCAGATACATTGGTGCCTCCCGCGGCAATCAGGGACTTGATCATCTCGACAGGCTTTTTCTGCATCTTGCCGGTGCCATGAAATTTCTCTTTGTCCTCGAGTATCGCAAACCTGCCGAGCGTGTAGATTCTCACTGGATAAGGCCAATTACTGAGATCCGGAACCTTGGCACTGCTGCCCGGTATTACGGAAACGGGAGGTGCAAGCCCCAGTTTTTTAATGAGCGACCTGGCGTAATCCTCTTCAACGCCCTGTTCGAGGGCCTTGGCGCAAAGAAACCGCATGACGGCGGGGTGGTAGAATTCGAGATGCACATAGCCGTGCTTTCTGCCCAGTACCAGACCATGGCGCAATGCATGCAGCCCTTTCTTTTCTGATCCCTGCCCGAACGAGAACCAGGCTGTAACAAGAAGGCTGTACCACTCGATTACGGGGCTTTTCATATCACGGCCGATTTGCAGAGCGCGGGAAATACTCATCCGGGCTTCTTCCTTGCGTTCCTGCAAGTACATCACCTGGGCCATGCCGATGTTCCACAAAGCCAGGTAGTAAGGATGCCCCATGCGTGCTACCGGCGCCGCGACAGTTTTCATATGCGTCGCAGCGAGCTGCGCATCCTCGTCCAGCAGCGCCTGCCAGGCGGAGTTGATGTGGTAGAAGAACATATCGAGCGTGTTGGATGATTGCAGAGCCGCCTCCTTCTGCTTCTGCAGGGTTTGTGCGGCCGCCGTCCTGTTGCCGGTTGCTATTTCCACGGCCGCACAGAAGCTCCACAACAGGGAAGTGTAATTATGCACGCCGCTTTCTTCCGCGATCTCAAGCCCCGCAGTCAGGTGCCTTGTTGCAGAGGCATACTGAGCCGTAATCCAGCAATGGATGCCCGTCATCAGTTTGATGCTGATAATACTGAGGGGCGAGGATTTATCCTGCAGTTTGTCCGCCGCCTTTTCCAGCAGCAGGGCATTGCTGTTATATTCGCCTTTCCATAGATAATAGGTGCTCATGAAAAATGTGGCAATCAGATGGATCTCGGGGAAGTAGCTCTTCTGCAGAAGCCAGGATATATGGTCGAACCAGTGCTGGATCGATTTTGCATCTTCGATCTTCCGCAGAACAAGTGAAATCAGAATCCGGGTGGATGAGATAAGCTCGATCTCCTCAGATGCCGGAAAAGGATACATCCTTTGCAGATCGTTGAATGCTTCGATGCACTCGTCCAGCCCATCCCATTCTCCAAAATCGTAAGAATAACTATCTACAATGCCTGCCCACGAGAGATATGCGCCTGCAGCGTCATCTCTGCCCTTGAATGCCGCCAGGGCCTTTTCCATGCAGCTTCTGGTGTTGTTCATGTCGGCGGGGAATGAGCACATCCCCGACCAGTACAAAAGCCAGGGATTGCCTTCGACCATTATTTGCGGGATGGAGGCGAGCCATTCGGCAACCGTCCTGTTTCTTCCCTGCTGTAAAAAATGACGCGCGTGGTTGATCACGATCCGGGCAAGCTGCCGTCCTTCGCCGGCATCGCCGTATAGCCTGGCGGCATCTTCGATGTTGCCGGCTTCCTCCTGGATTTGCGCCGCCTTAATCTGGAGAGATAACAGTTCTTCGGCAGCGAAGACGACTTTTGCCTGTTTAATCAGATAATCCCGGAACAGGGGATGGTAGCGGTAGTTTTGTCCCGCGCCGGAAAGCCTTTCCGTGAAAAAATTATGGCGATTCAATGTCGTGAGGATGAAATCCGCCAATTCCTCGCCGGAGAGACGCTCGGCCTGCTTGACATTCAGACTGGGCAAAAAGGCTGTCTTCAGCAGAAAACCCTGGATGCCTTTTTCCGCTTTTTTGAAAATCTCCCCGGCAAAGTAATCGAATATCCCGCCATCGGCGACATCCTCACTGAGGAATGTTTGAGACCCTCCCAGCCTGGCCCGCTCCAGCATCAAAACGAGCCCGGAAGCCCATCCTTCCGTCTTTTCATGCAGCGTCTTTATTTCCTCAGGTGTAAGATCAAGTACACGGCTGTGAACAAGAGCCTTTGATTCTTCCAGAGTAAAGCGGAGGTCGCTGTATCGCAGGAGCGTCAGCTCGTCGTTTGCCTGCATACGTGCAAAGGCAGCCGGAGGGTTATTGCGGCTGATGACCACAATGTGGATGCCGGAAAGGACAGCCTCCAGCATGCAGGCTACCATGTTATGAAACGATTCTTCATCCGGCACATCCTGATAATTATCGAGTACGATGAAAAATTCATGCTGCGTGCGGGACAGAAGCATGCTGCAAAGCTGCTCGAAATGCCTGCGGGCAAAGGCCGGAATGTTCTGGAAGTATTCGGGCGTGAGCTGGGGAAGAACGATGCGCCGCCGCGGAGCGGCATTCCTCGCCGCCTGAGCCATATAATGAAAGAATGTGCCGGGGTCCGCGTCTCCTTCGTCGCATTGATACCAGATGCAGGGAAGCCGGCGAGCTTCAAGATAGCCGGCAACAAGCTTCGTTTTGCCGGAACCGGCCGGAGAAGATATCCAGATGACAGGCCGCTCCTTTTTAGCGTCAAGGAGTTTGAAAAGCCTCTCTCGCTTCATAACCCCGGAGATGCCGGGACGTGTTATCTTTGCAGGAGCTGTTCTTCCCATTGTCGCATCCGCAATCCGCAGGAATTAATTTTCAATGGAACATAGACTATTTCTTGGCATCTGTGCCCGGTGCTGCTTCGGGCTTTGCCGGTGCCGGAGCGCTGTCCTTCTTTTCCGGTTCCGGTTTTTTTGCTGCTGTATCCTTTGTCGTCACGGCATCGCCTTTTTTCTGCTCGCGTTTGTATTCAATGCCCTCCATGCCCCGGTCGTTGGCAAAGACGACCTGGAAACGGCTGCTGACAATTCCCTTGTCGCCGACGTTTCTTTCTTCCTCTCCTTTTGAGACAAATTTTTTATCTCCCGCTGCCCAGAAATACCAGACGCCGAATTTATTCTTTTCCTGCCCGAGATCGGCCATGAATTTGAACATGTCGGCAGGAGAAGTAATCTCTTTCAGTTTTACCTTAAAGTAGCCGCTCTGCCATTTATCGTCCATAAGATACTTTGTCGTCGCCCCTGCGACGGGAACAAATTCTCCCTCGTTGATTGCGTATCCGGGCGTCAGGTTAAACTTTTTGCTAAGCGCGGTCAGATAGACAAAGATATCGGCATCCTTGAAAAGCTGTTTCGGCCTGCTCAGGAGTCCCCCCTCCCTGCTTTTCCTTATTTCAGTGACATTCCTTGCCAGGTCGCCGTCCATCGGCATGGTCAGCTTGTTGTACGCAGGGAGTGAGTCGGCCTTGTATACGAAAGGCTGCTTGTCATTTGTTCTGACGATGAAGGCACGCGGCTTGTCTTTATCCAGATAGAAAACTTCTGCGATCTCCATATAGTTTCTGATCCGGACGGGTGCCGGTGTTTTTGAGTTTTTCACAGGGATGCCTTTGTACAGCATGTCCGGCTTGAATTCTTCTCTGTCGCCGGATTTCGGATTGGTGTAGTTGTTTTTCTTGTCCAGCTCCAGGACTTTCCATGAATTGCTTTCTTTGCCGGTAAGCGGATCAGACATCAGGAAACGGCTTTCCAGCGTGCCTTTGGCCTTGCAGAAGGCGAGGAAATCATCGTCAAAGTCGCCTTTGATGGAGGAGGTTATCATGTTGGTTTCCGGCACCACAAAGGTATGATAATCGTCTATCGGATATACACTGACGACATACTTGGAGCTGACCAGAAAATCCCGCAGGCTTTTCGTTCCGTCAGCGGCGGCCAGGGCGGTCGCATAGGAGATCAAGACGAGACAGCAGACGACTAAAGAGATGATGATTCTTCCGTGGATATTTCTTTTCATATTCCCCCCTCCTTGCTTTAAAAAAAATTATGGGTCTAAAAGCTTAAACCCGGACGCCGGCTCCATAATCCTGCTGCCGGTGCTGTCGGCGAGCTCAAACAGTATGACCTCCAGTACGTGCCATACCCTGATTCCCTGACGTATGCAGCCCGTAACCGTCCTGTCTTTTCTGCCGCATGCCATGTGCATGTGAAGTATCGGATTCCCTGCGTCGTCCGGGAATAACGTTCCCACGCCTGCAACTTCATGGACATCATCCAGCATATGAGTCATGGGAACAATGGGAAGCGTTCTACCGATCTCCGGTCCTACAATGACGGTGCTGTCTTTGTCTGCCCCTCCCAGGGCGATAAGCGATGCCGCCTTGACAGCGTGCTCCCTGGCGAAATTTTCTATGACCTCATGGATGATCTCTCCGTCCTCAAGCCTGATTACGAATATGCGCCCCGCTTTTGCTTCTGAATATCTCATCTATGCACCTTTCTCTCTTCCGTCTGCGGAGGTCGACAAGGCCAGGGCTTTTTCCGCCCTCTTCAGGAGAGATTCCCTGGGCAGCAGACTGAATACCTTGTCGAGCTCAGGCCCTTTGACCATGCCGGTAACAGCCGATCTGACGGGCATAAGCAGCTTTCTTCCTTTCAGGCCCGTTGCCCGGCCGATCTTGTCGGTGATGTTCTGATAGGATATCTCTTCTCCGCTGTCGCTGAGTATATCCCGAAGGCGTTCCAGCACGGGCCGGGACTCTGCCGACTCAATAGTTTTCAGAGCATCTGCGGTTATCTGATAACGGTCGTCAAAAAAGATATCAATGAATGAAGTTATATCGGAAAGCGTAACAAGATTGTCTCTGAGCGCATCGGTGATGGACTCCAGACGGTTTCTGTCCATGGTCTCGACGTCATAACCCGCCCTTGCCAGGCAGGGGAGCATCCGGTCGGCAAGATTGCCGGCATCTTCCTTGCGGATGTAAATCGCATTCATCCATCTTAATTTATCCTCATCGAAGATAGCGCCGCTCTTTCCCGCCTGGTCAAGCGAAAATGAGCCGAGGATTTCGTCGATGCCGCACACCTCCCGTCCTTCCCCGATTGATCCGCCGAGGAGAGCCAGATAGTTGATCAGCGCCTCGGGAAGGATGCCTTTTTCACGGAATTCACGGACGGCGACAGAACCGTGCCGCTTGCTCAGCTTTGCCCTGTCCTTGCCGAGGATGAGGGCATGGTGGGCGAATTCGGGCGGCTGAAAGTTCAGTGCCTTGTACAGGAGAAGCTGCATCGCCGTATTGGAGAGATGGTCTTCACCGCGGATGACATGGGTGATGGCCATGAGATGGTCGTCAATGACTACCGCGAAATTGTAAGCGGGTATGCCGCTGGAGCGGACTATTATGAAATCGCCGATAGCCTCGGCGTCGAATTTCATGGCGCCCCTTATCAGGTCATTGAAGGTGACAAATCCCGATCCGATCCTGAATCTCCATGCCGGCTTCCTTCCCTGATTTTCCAGCTTCCTCCTGCGTTCTTCGGTAAGGCGCCTGCACTTGCCCATATAGCGGGGCGCAAGGTGTCTCGACAGAAGCGACTTGCGTTCCGCATCCAGTTCCTCTTCCGTGCAGTAACACGGATAGATGAGGTCAGCCTCTTTGAGCTTTGCAAGCTGATCCTTATAGATGTCCAGCCTTTCAATTTGATGGTAAGGTCCGTAGCTGCCGCCGGTGCCCGGTCCTTCATCCCAGTCTATGGATAGCCATTTCAGGTCTTCAAGAAGGTTTTTCTCGAATGTCCGGGATGTCCTTTCCTGATCCGTATCCTCTATCCTGAGTACTAATGTGCCGCCGTAATGCCTGGCGAAAAGCCGGTTGAACAGAGCTGTCCTGGCATTTCCCACGTGCAGTTCTCCCGTGGGGGATGGTGCAAAACGGACTCGGGGTTTGAACTCTGTCATTTGTTGTAATCCTCTACAGTGACGACGGCAAAGGCGGCTGCCCCTTCTCCGCGCCCCGTGAATCCCATGCCTTCGTTTGTTTTCGCCTTGATGTTGACCCGTTCGGCGGGAATGCCCAGCGCTCCGGCTATGTTGCTTTTCATCTGTCCGGTGTACGGCATGAGTTTGGGGTTCTCCAGGATGACCGTTGAATCGAGATTGTTGACCCTGAACCCTTTCGCTTCGGCTAGACGCCTTACCCGCTCAAGAAGAACAAGGCTGGATATGCCCTTGTATTCAGGATCGGTGTCAGGGAAATGCTGCCCGATATCGCCGGCGCCGATGGCGCCGAGAATCGCGTCGCAAACGGCATGCAGCAGAGCGTCGGCGTCGGAGTGGCCCATAAGTCCCTTGTCAAAGGGGATTTCCACACCGCCTAAAATCAGCGGCTTTCCGGCGACCAGACGATGGCTGTCATAACCCATACCGATCTTCATTTATTCCTCCTCGCCCGCATAAGCGTTTCAGCCAGAAGCAGATCTTCTACGGTCGTGATCTTGATGTTGTCGTACGAACCCTCAATGACTTTTACGGGGATACCGATGCGTTCAACCAGCATGGCGTCGTCGGTGCCGTAAAAGTTGTCCTCATAAGCTTTTTGGTAGGCCTGCTGGATGATATGCCTCAGGAATGTCTGCGGTGTTTGAATCGATCTCAGTTCGGAACGGTTCAGGGTGTTTACAATCCATCCGTCCGGGCTGACCGTTTTTACGGTATCTCTGGATGGTACGCCCAGGGTTGCTGCTGTGTTTCTGAGGGCCTCTTCGACGGATATGCCGATAAGCGCAGCGGTGATAAAAGGTCTTACACCGTCGTGAATTACAACGACATCCGTGTCATCGCCGATGTTTGCGAGACCGTTCCGCACCGAATCCTGCCGTTCGGCTCCTCCGGGCACGACGCCTGCAACCTTCGAAAAACCGTATTTATTGATGATTTCTTTCTTCACGTCATCAATGTCATCTTCGGGGACGATAACTATGATGTCATCAATTGCCGGTGACGCCTGGAAAACCATAAGGGTATGGGCAAGGATCGGCATGCCGTCTATCAGCAGATACTGCTTTGAACGGTCTGAGAGCATCCGTTTCCCTGATCCACCTGCAGGAATGAGCGCTGAAGTTGTCATAGACATGTTGTGCCGAAAAAAAGCCCGGGACGCAAGGTTTCTTTGCTCCCGGGCCTGATGAGTGCCTGTTAGGATCTCGAGTTCGGTGTTGAAGTCGGCTTCTTGTCGGGCGTCACCGATTTCAGTTCAGAAAAGATCATGCGTCCCGCCGTCGTCTGAAGCACGCTGGTCACCAGGACGTCTACCGTTGAGCCCTGGTATCTCTGGGCGTTATCGACGATAATCATTGTCCCGTCATCCAGATACGCAACCCCCTGTCCCGCTTCCTTGCCTTCCTTTATGATCTTGACCGTCATCACTTCTCCGGGAAGAACGACCGGTTTCAGCGCATTTGCCAGTTCGTTGACATTGAGTATCTTTATTCCCTGAAGTTCGGCCACCTTGTTGAGATTGAAATCGTTTGTGATGAGCTTGCCGTCCATTTTTTTGGCAAGGGCGATAAGCTTGGCGTCAACGTTTTTCACCTTTGGGAAGTCCTGATCGACTATCTCAATGTTGATGCCCTGGATTTTCTGCATCCTGTTGAGAATGTCCAGTCCTCTTCTGCCCCTCGATCGTTTCATGGAATCGGAAGAGTCGGCTATGTACTGGAGTTCATCAAGGACGAAGCGCGGGACCATGATGCTGCCTTCCATGAATCCGGTATCGCAGATATCGGCAATGCGGCCGTCGATGATGACGCTGGTATCAAGAATCCTGTATTCGTTGCTGTCTTTTGAACTTTTCAGACCGAAGATATTGAATTCTTCAATCTTTTTTGATCCGATGACCAGTCCCAGATAAGACATGATAACGGACAGCAGGGTGTATATCCAGAAAGCAAGATCCTGATTTTCTCTGATATTGCTGACAAATTTAAGACCGAAGGTCAAGAGAAAGGCGATAACGAGGCCGATCAGCATGCCGACGACACTGCCGAAGATTACTTTCAGGGAAATCTTGCCGATGGCCTGTTCTGCTTGAATAACAAATAGGGCAATAATAAATCCTATGACCAACCCCAGCCATTGAAACGGGGTGTCAAAATTATGAAGGGCTATATAATATCCGCTAATAGAACATGCCACTACTAAGAGAAACCTGATAATCAATCTTTCCACCTCCTTTCGTTTTTATTTATTATAATATAATTGACCCCTGTATGATATAAAATAATAATAATATGACGGGGTTTAGGAAAAATGATTTCTCTTAAAAAGATTATTGTAATTGTCAAAGAACAGTTATATCGACCCTCAATGAGGGATTGTTTTACTGCATGGTAAAAATCGTCTGCAGATCCTGCTCGATCTTGGTCTCTTCAAGGTTTGTCGAGACGGAAATCTCTTTAATTAAAAGGTTTTTCGCAGTGTCCATCATCTTGCGCTCCCCGAAAGAAAGGTTCTTGTCGCTCTTTAAAATAAAGAGGTCTCTTAAAACCCTGGCGATTTCATAGACGGACCCGGTTTTTATCTTCTCGAGATACTCCCGGTATCTTTTGTTCCATGTCTGCTTGTCGATGATGACATCCTTGTTTTTCAAAATAGCATATACTTTAGGAATTTCTTCCTTGGGTATTACTTCCCGAAGTCCGACTGAATCGGCGCTGTTGAGGGGGATCATGATTTTCATGCCGTTCCCCATAATTTTCATTATGTAAAACAACTGCTTGTTTCCCATGATTTCACGGTTCTCAATGGATTCAATGACCCCCACACCTTGAGCCGGATAAACCGCTAAATCGCCTACTTTAAACATATCTTGCACCACCTGTCTCCATCAATTGGAATCTGCTATATTAGCACATCATTTTAAATTAGTCAATAGGTACCCGTAAATAAGGTACGCATTGGATAATGAATAATGCAATATAATGTTAATATTTTTAACTAATTGCATCATGGAAGCCTTTATTTGCGGTTCCTTCAAACGCCGTTTATGGTCAATTCCTTGTACTGAAAACTGAAATAAAAAATGGGGAATCAAACCGGAGACTTTCAGATGCTTCGGTTGAGCCTGGAATACCTCTTCCCGTACTTTTCCCCCAATAAAAAAGTACAGTCGGATTGCAGCGACTTTAACGGGTTATCTTATGGTCATCATGGAAGAGTTTTAGAGGTTTTAGAATAACACCAATTGGTACCCGTAATATAAAGCTAAATCATTTAACCATAAAACCGGAAATAAAGCAAGGATAACAGATTTGTTGAGTAATATTGGCTGCTTGCAATGCGGCGAGTCTGCCTGCCGCTTGTTTATCTGCGCAGGCGGGGATCCAGCGAGTCTCTGATGCCTTCTCCCAGCAGGTTGTAGCCAAGGACAGTTATGAGAATTGCCAGCCCCGGATACAGGGAGAGCCACCAGGCAATGTCGATGTTATCCTTGCCGGCAGTAAGGATGTTGCCCCAGCTTGGCGTGGGAGGCTGCACGCCGATGCCCAGGAAACTCAGGGCGGATTCAGTGAGAATGGCCCCGGCCACACCCAGGGTGGCCGCTACAAGGACCGATGCCATTGCATTCGGGAGCATATGGACGAAGATTATCCTCATGTCGCCGGCGCCGATGGCCCTGGCCGCCTGTATGTAGTCCCTTTCTTTAAGGGAGATGAAATCGGCCCTCACCAGACGGGTTATCCCCATCCATCCGGTGAGGCCGATGATAATCATGATGTTCCATATGGAAGGTTCCAGTAGCGCGATTACAGCCAGTATCAGGAAAAATGTCGGGAAACACAGCATTATGTCCACAAAGCGCATGATGGCGGCATCTACCCATTTTCCGTAATAGCCGGAGAGTGCCCCAAGGATTGTGCCGATGATGATTGCTATTCCGGTTGCCACAAATCCCACCTTGAGGGAGACGCCCGCACCCCAGATCATGCGGGACATGACGTCTCTTCCCAACTGATCGGTGCCGAACCAGTGATTTGCCGAGGGGCCCGCCAGGACGTTTTTGAGATCTATGGCGTTGGGATCGTAAGGTGCGATCCAGGGCGCCAGCAGAGAGACGATAAATAGCAGGATAACCAGTATCCCGCCGGCTACGGCCATTTTGTTTTTCCTGAATTGTTCCCAGAAATCCTTCCTCATTATGACACCCTTGAATACGTCATCATACCCTTATCCTCGGATCGGCCACGGCATAGGATACGTCTGCTATGAGATTGCCCAGAAGCGTCAACGCGGCTCCGATGAGCAGTATGCCCATTACCACAGGGTAGTCTCTGGCCATTACCGACATGTAAAAAAGCTGCCCCATGCCCGGTATCGCGAATATGGTCTCGAAGATCACGCTGCCGCCGATGAGATGCGGTATGGAAAGCCCCAGAATCGTGATTACGGGCAGAAGCGCATTGCGCAGGGCATGCTTGTAGATAACAACGCGCTCGCTCAGCCCTTTGGCGCGCGCCGTCATGATGTAGTCCTGACGGATCACCTCCAGCATATTGGATCGCATGTATCGGGAAAGCCCGGCCAGTCCCCCGAATGCTGACAATGTCACCGGCAGGATCAGGTGCTTGAGCAGATCGACAAGGGAATCCAAGGGGCGCATGTATTCGTAGTTCAGGGAACGGATGCCGGAGATCGGCAACCAGCCGAGGTCGATGCCGAAAAGGATCATGAGCAGCAGAGCCAGCCAGAAAGTGGGAACGGCGAAGCCGATAAAAACAATGACGCTGGTTATCCGGTCGAAAAGCGAATCCTGATGCACCGCCGAAAGTACGCCGATGGGTATGGCGATGACCATAATCAGCGCCATGGACAGGACATTGAGAAGAACGGTGATCGGCAGCCTCTCCATTATTTTGTCGGCAACCGGGCGGTGATCCGGTGAAAATGATTTTCCCAGATCAAGAACGGCCACCTTTTTAACCCAGATAAAGTATTGTACATGCAGCGGCTTGTCGAGATCGTACATGGCGCGCAGCCGCTCCTTTGCCTCCGCCGTCGCCCGCGGATTCATCATTGTTTCCATGTCCGTGGGGGATCCCGGAGCGAGATGCATGACGCTGAAGCAGATGATGGAGATCCCGAAGAGCAGGGGGATCATGAAGAGCAGTCTTTTCGTTACATATCGAAGCAAATCGGGAATCCTGTGATCATTTATAATTGTGCTGCAAGGCATGCTTTGCACAGGTCAAGTTCTTCAAATCAGACGACTAACTTCTTGACACGTGCTCATGCTTTCATATACCTTCGGGGCATACTAACAAATAATCGTGATATTGCCAAGATCGGCCATGGGGAAAACCTATAAAAAAATAAAATTCATCACCTGCCTTCTTTTTTATCCTTTAAGAAATGTGATGGGAAAGATGGGGGTCACCTACAACCTGATTACGGTCATCAATGACTACTACCGGGATGATTTCGACAGCGTCCCCCGCAGGGACTTGGCGGTGATGTTGCCGCATTGTATCGTTGACGACAAATGCGCAGCCAAATTTTCCAAGGAGGACGGTATTCTCTGTACAAAGTGCAAACGATGCAAATGCGGGGAAATCAAAACTCTATGTGAAGAAAAAGGAATTCAGTTCTACATAACCCCGAGTTCGGGATTTACGAAGCGTCTGGCCCAGCGCAAGAGAATAAGGGCAGCCATCGGAGCCGCGTGCAACTTTGAAATAGAGAAGGGACTCAGAACTACAAGGTTGACTTCAGGCGGCGTCATTCTTAAAGAGCGCAAGGTCATACCGCAGATACTGCTCGCCTCCAAATATGACTGCCTCAATAACGACATCGACTGGGAATGGCTCAAGAGCAGGATCAATAACTGCATATGAATCGATAATGAAAACGAAATACACGGTGAACATACTGGCATTCACAATCCTGGCTGCTTTTCTGATTTTCCCGCCTTCCGCCCGGGTGGAACCGGCAGCAAAGGGTTATATAGATGCCCACAACCATATCTTCGGTATGACCGGCGGCAGTTTCGGTATCACGGATTTTCCCGGTGCCGTGAAGGCAGCGCTTTCCAGTATGGACAAGGCGGGCATATCCATGATTATTGTCATGCCCCCGCCTTTCACGGAAGGACAGAGAGATGTCTTTGATGCCGGCGATTTCATGTCTGCAATTAAAGAGTATCCACATCGCTTTGCTTTTTTAGCCGGCGGCGGCACTTTGAATGCAATGATCCAGAAAAACGCCGCATCGAACGCTGTCAGCCCGGAGGTCCGCAAACGGTTCGAGGAACAGGCGGAAAAGTACATTGCCATGGGTGCATCAGGCTTCGGAGAGGTAACGGCTGAACATTTCTCCCTCAGTTCTTCTCACCCTTACGAAACGGCCCCGCCTGACCATCCGCTGTTTCTGCTTCTGGCCGATATAGCTGCCCGTCACAACGTGCCCATCGACTTTCACATGGAGGCAGTTCCTAAAGACATGCCCCTTCCGGATGACGGCCGGCTGAAAAGGGGGAACACGCCGTCACAACTGAAGGCGAATATTGCCGCCTTTGAGCGGCTCTTGGATTACAACAGGCGGGCAAAGATCATCTGGGCCCATGCGGGATGGTGTAATACAGGGATGCGGACGGTAAAACTCATGGATGACCTTTTGGGAAAGCATCCGAATCTGTATATGACCGTCAAGATCGGCAGGGACAGCATGGAAGAGACACGTCCCTTTTTGCGCGGACAAAAGATAAAGGGCGAATGGATGGAACTGCTGAAAAAATATCCGGACCGCTTCATGATAGGCAGCGACCAGTTCTACCTGCCGCCTCTTTCAAAGATGCGCCAGCCCCCGGGGCGTCTCGAACCCACGATTGCCTTTATGGCGCAGCTCCCGCCTGATCTGGCTGAGAAAATCGGCAGAGAGAATCCCATGCGAATATTTAAACTTCGGAACGTGGCAAACACCCGCTGAAACAGAGAATCTCTTCTCTTTAGTCATGCAGCCATGTGCCTGGAATTCTCATGTGATCATCCTGTCCTTCCCTTGATAATCTTCGCAGGAAAATCTGTAGGCAGGGGGCAGTAATTCACTCATCGTTGGAAGTTTCCTTGTAAAATTCCGCATAGATTTTTTTTGCGCATTCGGGGCAGATCCCGTGGCTGAATTCCGCCTCCGTACGGTCCCGGATATATACCTCCAACTGTTCCCAATAGCCTTCATCATTGCGTATCTTCTTGCAGCAGGAGCATATGGGTAGCAAACCGCTGAGTTTCTTGACTTCCAGCAGGGCCTTCTGAAGCTGAAGAATGATATTTTCTCTTTCTGCTGCAACAGATTTATAATCGGTAATATCCATGGAGTTTCCCAGGATGGCGGGCTTTCCCAGGTAATTGATCGATGTCAGCGTTTCCATGATCCACCGTATTTCGCCCCGCCTGGTGACAATCCTGAACTCATATGGTGAGTCACGCTTTCCGCTGAGCATTTCAACGGCATGATCTCTCGCAATTTTAAGGTCTTCCGGATGAATAATTTTCGCCGTTGACCGGCCGATTAATTCCTCTCTCGTATAGCCGGCATATTGTGCGGCATTGGAATTGATGAACATGAATCTGCCGTTTTGCACCACGTAAACGCCGGCGAAGGATTTTTCCGCCAGAGTACGGTAAAGTTCTTCCGCAATTCGCTGCCCTTCCTCCGCCTTTTTCCGCTGGCTTATGTCTTCCACAAAACCGATAAAGTGGATGTCGTCATTCTTTTCGCTATGAAAAGACTGGATCTCCAGAATACCTGAGAATGTGCTGCCGTCTCTGCGTCTGAAGTCGGTTTCAAGTTGGAGCGGCGTGGTGCTTCCCAGAACGCTTGTGATAATATCGGCCCTGGTTCGGGGATCTTTATATATCTGTACTGCCAGATCATGGATTTCATCCACCAACTGCCCGGGGGACTCATATCCGAACATCCTTGCAAACGTATGATTCGCGTGAACGACTTTCCCGGCCCGTGTGGTTTCGAAAATGCCCAGGGTGGTGTTTTCGTATATTGTGCGATATTTCTTTTCGCTTACGGCAAGCGCCTCTTCAGCACGCCTGCGCTCGGTAATGTCCAGAAAAGACGCCACACTTTTCTTCGTGCCGGGGATCATATCGATCGAGAGAAAGGTGTTTTTTATATCACCCTCTGAATCAATGAGTCTGAACTCATAATGCTTTTCTGCAGCATTATTATCGACTCTGCGGAGGTGATGCTGAAGCAGCATCCTGCTTATATCCTCTTTTGCAGCAAACTCCATCCAGCTTTTCCTGCCCTCGATTTCTTTACGGGAACAACCTACCAGTTTCTCGAATTCCGCATTGACAAAAGAGATGGTCGTATCCTCTTCAACGATGACTATACCTGTAATCATGCTGTCAAATACCGCCCTGTATCTGTTTTCGGATTCCTTTAAATGCTCCTTCGTCTTGTTCAACTCGGCAATTTCCGCCCTCAGCGCCTGATTGGTCTGCCGGAGTTCACGGAGCCGCGCGTCCGTTTGCTTTTCATTATCTGTTTTTGCGGGAATCGTTTTTTTTTGCCTCCCGTTTTTCTTCTTTTCCATGTCCCGATTCTCCTTGTAACGTCATTGTACCCGGCAACTGTTCTGTGATTATCGCTTAGTTATCCATCGAGGCCGTTCCTCATCCAGGATAGAAGTATTAAAGGGAGAGGCCAGCCTTTAAGAAGGGGCTTGATAAGACAAGCTGGCCATCTCCTGTAGAGGGGGTCGAATTAAAAATAACGTTCATTCACCAAGCATGACTGTAATATTTTCTAATATTTGGCGCTCCTGCTTTCTGCAATGGTATTTTATAAAACATTACTGTCCAATACTTCCCGAATCTTGCGGGAAAGCTCCTCGATATTGAAAGGCTTCTGGAGAAAACCCCGGCAGCCTTCCTTCAGAATCTGCTGGTATTGACTGTCTATGCTGTAACCGCTGGATACAACAACTTTAACATCGGGATTGATATCCCGGAGATACATAAAAGCCTTCTCGCCGGATATCCCCGGCATGATCATGTCCATTATGATCAGGTCGATGTCTTTTTTCTTTTCCATGTATATGGAAATGGCTTCCTGACCGCTTCCTGCCAAGAATACGCGATAACCGAGTGAAGTCAGAATATCTTTCATCATAGTCGCAATATTGATTTCATCATCCACCACAAGGATCGTCTCATTGCCCGGTATTTTTTCCATAACCGGTCCTGACGCTGATGCATCTTCCGGCTCGGCGACTGATGCCGGCAGGAAGATATTGAAAGTCGAACCTCTGCCGGGCATGCTGCGCACGGTTATATATCCCCCATGGTTCCTTATAATCCCATATGCGGAAGCCAGACCCAGGCCGGTTCCCCTGTCGGCTTTTTTTGTCGTGAAGAAGGGATTAAAAATCTGCTCCATTGTTTCCTCGTCCATGCCGATGCCCGTATCGGTCACGGAAATTCTGACGTAGCTTCCTGGATTGATATTGTAAGCCGCCACAACCGATTCATCCAGATGGACATTTTGCGTTTCCAGAAAAAGATCTCCTCCTTCCGGCATTGCCTGCCAGGCATTTATGAAAAGATTCAACAACACCTGGTTTATCTGACCCTGATCAATTCTTACGATCCAGATATTGTCCTGCAGATATTTATTGATGTTTATTTCCTTTTTTGTTCTGCCGAACATGCCGGAGCTTTTTTCCAGGAGATCGTTCATATTCGTCGGCTTTACATCGTACACGCCGCTCCGCGCAATGCCAAGGAGCTGCCGCGTCAGAGTCGCGCCGCTTTTAACCTGTTCCTCGATGATTTTCAGCTTGGGATAGGAAGGATTATCCGGTGCGGTTTCCATTAGAACGAGGCCTGCGTATCCCTGGATACTCATGAGGATATTATTGAAATCGTGGGCTACACCGCCGGCCAGCATTCCTATCGCTTCCATCTTTTGCGCGTGAATCAGTTGCCTTTCAAGCTGCCGCCTTTCCTCCTCGGCCCTTTTGCTTTCCGAGATGTCGCGCCATGTGCAGTAAAATACCTCCTTGCCATGAATCATCGTGGTTGCCAGGATCGTATCGACAGTGTAAGTTCCACCGTCTGCCCGGCATTTCTCCCATTCAAACCGGTGAATGCCTTTTGCTTTGGCTTCGGCAAGCATTCTCTTGCCCTTTTCTATGGAAAGTTCTCCGCCGGGCTGGCGTTCAGGAGCCAGTTGCCAGGGGCGTTTGCCGAGCAGCTCCGACTTATTGCGATATCCATGGGCGAGAACGGCGGCGTTATTGCAGTCCGTGAAAACCTCTCCTTCTATTATCCAACAGGGATCCGGAGAATTATCAAAGAGGTCCCTGAATGTCCGTTCGCTGTTTTTTAGTGATTTCTCGATCTGTTTTCGCTCGGTGATGTCCACTACAGTGCCGGAAATGAGATCATAATCAAGAACGGCGCTTATAAGAACGTGTCTTATATTTCCCGCACCGGTAACAAAATCAATATCATGATTTCTCAGAATGCCTTCTGTTTTCAAGATGGCGATGAACTCCCGACGATCTTCTTTTCTTAGGTAAAAATCAATCATATTTAACGACATCAATTCATCGGGCGACTTGATTTCGATCATATCGGCGAAGAACTGGTTGGCAAAAAATATCTTGCCGTCAATGTGTGTTTGATAAACTCCGACCGGTGAATTGTCCACCAGATCGCGATATCTCTTTTCAGAGCGGAGCAGGTCTTCCTCCAGTTTCTTGCGTTCCGTATTGTCCCTGATGCATTCGATGGCGCCGATAGTATCGCCCTTTAAATCGCGCAATACTGATGCCGTTGCGGAGAGATGGACGCCTTCGCTCTTGCGGAGAAACGGTGTGTATGATTCGCCGAAAAGGATTTCCCCCTGCCTTTCGATTGTTGTGTAGCGCTTCTCCAGAGAGGCATCCGGATGAAGGGCAATGTCGACGAGGATAGGTCTCCTCCCGCCGTAGAAAGGGATAGCGTATTCGTAATTTCCCCTGCCGATTATTTCCTCTGCCTTAATTCCCGTCATAATCTCAATAGACCGGTTCCACGCTATTACTTTACCGTTCCGGTCGATAATCATCGTGGCGTCAGGGAAAAAATCGATTATTTCCAATAATCGCCGTTCCCGTTCGCGAAAGGAATCTTCGGCATTCTCAAGTTCTTCAACACGCCTATGGAGTGCGTCGATTTCCTTCAATAGATCTGCTTTTGTCTTTCTGCTTTTCATCTTCCTGCATTTCTGCCGGACAGCCCGTCGTTTCTCCGGTGATGATGACTGACAGATAGAGGGCACTAATCGATCAATTTCCTCAGGGAGGATTCAACCGCATAAATTTTGCCATTTTCTTCCCCGGCCGGATTCGCATGCTTAGACAGACTGCCTGAAGCTGCATTGCTGTCGCCGCTGATTACATATACAAGCTCTCTTACGACTTCGCGCATGGTATCTGATTGAGCGTTCATCTCTGCCGATGCACTGGCCAGTTCTTCGGCGTTTGCAGCGTTCTGCTGAACGACTTTATCCATCTCGATTACAGCCTTGTTCACTTGTTGTATGCCTTCCGCCTGTTCCGTGGAGGCCGCCGTGATTTCGCCTACCAGTTCAGCCACCTTCATAGCGCTTTCTTCGACTTCCTTAAATTCCTGATTGGTCCTGGCAAGAAGACCTGTGCCTTCCTTGATCATCTTCACGTTGCCTTCAATCAGGCCGGATGTGTTTTTGGCTGCTTCCGCCGCACGGATGGCCAGATTTCTCACCTCTTCGGCTACTACCGCAAATCCTGCCCCTGCCTCACCCGCCCGGGCCGCTTCCACGGCCGCGTTCAGGGCGAGCAGATTGGTCTGAAAGGCGATCTCATCAATGGTCCTGATGATCTTCGACGTCTCTTCGCTTGCCACCGCGATATCCGCCATCGACTGTGTCAGTCCCTGCATGGACTGGTTGGCCCGGCTGACAACCTGCTTTGTTTCGGCCATCAGACTGTTGGCCTGGACCGCGTTGTCGGCGTTTCTCCTGGTCATGGATGACATCTCCTCAAGTGACGAAGAAGTCTCCTCAATGGCTGCGGCCTGCTGTGATGATCCCTCCGCCAGGGATTGGCTGGCCGTGGATACCTCCGTTGAGGCGGATGCGCTCTGATCCACGCCCGCGGTCAAATCCCGTACTATCCGCGTTATCGGCACGCTGATTCCCCGTGCAAAGTACATAACAGAGAGGATTGTAATGACCAGAAAAGCGCCGCCAAGGATGATGATGAAGTTGCGTATGGAATGTGCTTCATTCAGGAATTCTTCACTGTCCTGAGTGACGCCGATTTTCCAGCCGTTGATATCCACCGTCGCATAGCCGCAGATCTTGTGGGTTCCCTTGAATACATACTCTTCCACGCCGTCCCTGGCGGAGAGCATCCTTGTCATAAACTCCCTCATCCCTTCCTGCTGCGCCAGGTTTAACTCAAGGACGAATTCCTTTTTAGGATGGACGACAACGAGGCCTGTCCTGTCGGTAACGAAAGGATAGCCCGTCTTGTCGATCTTGATGCCGCCGATCATTTGAGATAGAAAATCAATCTTGAGAATTGTGGCAATAACACCCACCAATTCTCCCGTTGATGAATACACGGGACTTGCCACACCCACGATGGGATTGCCCGACAATTTCGATTTTACCGGGCTGCCCACACCGGCCTTGCCTGTTTTGGCGCTCTTGAAGTAATCCCGGTCACTGATCGAAACCCCTTTAAGCTTGCCGCCGATGCCGTCAGCGAAGATGACGCCGCTCATGTCGGCAACACAGACTGTTTCGTAATCCCTGCCGATCTTGCTCATTACGGAAGTCAGTTCTCTGTTCAGCTTGTCGATGTCCGCAGCAGTGTTCTGCACTCCTCCGGAAGCAATCCTGGCCGTTGTCTCCATCACTATCCCCGTTGCCGACAACTCCGCAGTCATCTTGACTTCCTGCGTAAGCACCAGTTGTGTCATGCCCGCCAGGTCGTGAGCCACCTGGGCGGCTTTACTCTTGGCTTCTTCCATAAGTGCTGTTTGTGATTTGAGGGCCGTAAAGATTCCAACAACCACCATAGGAATAAGAACGACCATGACACCGCCGAACATCAGTTTAAAACCCAGTGATTTCTTCCTCATTTCTCCATCATCCTTTCGCGCTCAAGATTTTGTCGGTTCTTTGCAAAATAGCTTGCGGCTTTGGCCCTCGTCAATAATACAGACTTTACTGCACATACGGTATATATGTGTGGGAATGAAATTGGCTTCGAAGCGTTAATAAAACAAAAAAGCCACGGTCAGCACCCATGGCTTTTTAACGAGCAGAACAATTGTGAACATACCATCCGCAAAATGACGGGCGTGCCGACTATACTTTTCCCAAAGGAAAAAAGATGCGTCGTGAAAAATCAGCAATACTTACCGTATTTTCCTGCCCGCGCGGTTTTCAGGAATATTCGTATTGGTACTAATACAGGAGATTAAATATAAAGACAATATCAAATAATATTATATGAATGTTACAATAAATGTAATTTCAGGCCAGGCTCCCAAAATAGGCGCGAAGGTTGTGCTTCTTGGTAAGATTAAGCTTTTGCCTGATGCGGTGTCTGTGTATGTTGACAGCACCTTCGGAAATGTTGAGAAATTCAGATATCTCTTTTGTTGATTTATTTGCCTTGATGAGATCTGCGATCTGAATCTCCCTGCCGGTCAGATTCATGTATTGTGCAGACAATTTCTGGGCGAACGGGGAAACGATTTCCTGCAGATTGGCATCGAGAATGCTGATATGGCTGAGGGACTTGCTGCCTTTCAAACTTTCCTTCAATTTTTCAATATGCGGCAGAATCAGCATTTTGACATTCGACATAATCTTATCTTCCAGATCCCTTTTGTCATGCTCTCTTTTCTTAAGCAAAATTCCGAGGGCGGCATTGAAATCTTCAAGCTCGCGCTTCTTGGCTTTAAGCTCCTTTTCTCTTTTTCTGATGGCGGCTTCCGTCTGCTTGTGTTTTGTAATGTCCCTGATCGCCTCTATGGCGCCGACAATATTGCCTTTGCCGTCATAGAGGCGGCTTGCCTTACCCCAGAGGTATGTATTCTCTCCCTGCAGGCAGGGGACCAATGCTTCCATCATAAGAATATTATCCTGCTCCTTGATCATCAGCCTGTAGCTTTTTTCGACCTTGTTGTCCGGTCTGAGCACCAGATCGATAATCATGGGGCGTCTCTTCCCGTAAAATGGAAGGGCATATTCATAATCCCCCTTATTGAGCATATCTGCAGCTTTTATTCCCGTCAGTTCCTCCATGGCATGGTTCCACGCGATAACCTCTCCGCAATCGTTAATTGCAAATGTGGCATCGGGCAGAAAATCGATGATGTCCATCCAGCGCTGCTCTGATTCTTTCAGCTTCTCCTCTGCGATTTTCCGTTCGGTGATGTCCCGAACGGTTCCCTCATAGTAGGGAGAAAAACCATGTCCCTTATGCACAATCCTGCCGCTGACGGATACCCAGATAGTCCTGTTGTCTTTTCGTCGTGCCTGATATTCCACATTTTCTATGCGTCCATGCCTGTGCAAAAATTTCACGATGCGTTCGCGGTCCCGTGGATCGCGATAAATCTGCCTTGCCGCATCCGTTATGTTCTCTATCATCTCTTGCGGTGAATCATATCCACATATCCTCGCCATCGCCGGATTGATACTTGTGAATCGCCCTTCAAGCGTGCTCTGAAAAACACCCTCGGCGATGTTCTCAAAGATGCTTCGGTATCTTTCCTCGCTTTCCATCAGTGCATCATTCATTGCCGATAATTCCGCCGTCCTCTCCTGCACCCGGATTTCAAGTTCTTCTTTGATCTCCCGAAGTTCATTCTCGGTACGCATCCTGTCTGTAACGTCCATGGTGTTGCCAAGGATGGCGAGTTTCCCCCTGTAATTTATCGAGGTGATTTTCTCCATCAGCCACTTTATGCTGCCGTCCTTGCAGATGATGCGGAATTCGTAGGGTGTTAAGTCCTCACCCTTAAGCATTCTGATGCCATTTTCTCTGATGCGAGCCCGGTCATCCGGGTGAACAAAACCCTCTACGGCCGGGATATTTATCAGTTCATCACGGGAATAGCCCGAATACAAAGATATGTAGGAATTTGCAAAAATGACCCGATCATTCTGAATAATGTATATGCCTGTCTGCATGTTGTTGCCAACGACTGCAAGAATGTCCTCTTCCGGACCGAACAGGATCACGGCTTTTTTCAACTCTTCCATCTGACCCCGTATTGCTGTCAGTTCTTCAATAAGCTGCGTCTTTGTCTTTTTTATGTCTTGCATGGTGGAACTCCTGCCGCTATTGCAGCAAATCAGCATGTCAGAACGCCTGACTGCAATCTTTCTGTTCCGGAAAAGTTGCGGTCAGGCATTAAACCTTAAATGGAGTTGTATTATTGCTTCGTGCTGAACATAACAACTGATGGATGTCGGAATAAGAATAGAAAAGGAGAGATATTGATTATGGTCAACGCAAATACATCTTTTTGCAGACCGGTCAGTAGTGAAGAATAACTAAGCTATTGGCCGGTCTGTAACAGCAACGTTAATTAAGGCAATAACGACCTCTATTTAAAAATCTGAATAACATAATATATAATTAAAATCGCCATCAGGGCGCCGCCCGCAGCCATGGCAATCTTGGACCACGACCATGGTCTTTCGCCCTGCACCTCGCCGGTGCGTGCATTGATGAGAAACCGGAAAACCTTATCCTCATAACGGTATGCACTGATCCAGAGCGGCAGGAGGATATGCTTGAAGGTGATGTTGTCGTACTTTGTCCTTAACCTGAGAATCTTCTGATGATCACCGCCGATATCCCGCCTGACATCATCTTTAATCTTCGCGTCCATAATGCCCTTGGCCTGTTCGAAGCCCGCAGGCAGGTCAATCTGATAAGATTCGGCGCCGAAGCCGCTCATATACTCGTCCTGATAGGGTGTGAGGTGTGCCAGATCCCAGGGTTCCAGGGATTCGGTAATGTCTCTGGGGAGCGACCGGCTTGCCAGAACCAGGACATCGGTAAAGCCGTCTGAAACCAGACCGCTTACGGGATACCACCTGGTCCTTGTCACGCTGCGGGTCTTTACTTCATCGTTTTCCATGTATGTCTCGGTTTCCTGGTAATCGACACCCCTCTCCCCGTCATAAAAACTTGTGGTATGGCAGTTGTAGGTCCAGTAAGGGACATACATCCCCTTGATTCCTTCTGCGTGGGCAAAACTCTTCAGATTGCCCGGCGCAAACCAGAGGTTTCCCATCCATTCCCGGAATTTTTCCAGGGCGGCGTTCTTGTCCACCTTGAAGGGAAGCATGGCCTGAGGCTTGATAATCTTCTGACCATGCGGCTGGGCGTTGAGCTGCGTGCCGCAGAACGGACAATACGTAACGGCAGCATTGGGAGGCAGGGTAGTTTGGGCTCCGCAGGAGGAGCACTTGACCGCGGATTGCTCCTTCGTTTCCGCCTGGTCTGCGGCCTTGCGGAAGTATTCATTGAAATCAAGCTCCTTGATATCATCGACCGATTTAGGAATTTCGTTGGAATGTCCGCAGTAGGGACATTTCAAGGTGGATGCGCCGGGGGAGAATTCGAGCTTGGCGCCGCAGGACAAACAGGGGTATTGTTTTCCGCTCATATTTCACCTCACATTGTTTATTTGACAGGGGGCGGCGGTGGTACTGGAGGCGGCATCTGGGCAAACAGAGGAGATGTTTCTGCTACCTGTCCTGCCGGCGTCCAATTGGCCATTCCCTGGCGCCACACCAGTGTTTCCCGGGTGATCTGTCCCTGGGCTGCCAGTTGTGAAAATGCAGCCTGGTCATATGGTCCGGCCTGCTGCCCGTTGATCACCGCATAGAACATGATCTGCGGCGGCAAGGGCGGCGGACCTCCTGCCGGCTGTTGAGGCTGAGCCTGCAACGGCTGTCCTGCTCCGCTTATGGTCTGAGCCATCTGCTGGGCCATTCCGAAACCCATCCCCATGCCCACGCCGGCGGCTGCCGTACCGCCCGGGTTCTGGGCTGCATCCCGGATAGAACTGGCCATTTCGTACTGGGTGTAAGCGCCGAGATTTCCTACAGCCTTTATAGCCCCGGATTTGTCAATGGCCTTCTCCACCTCTTCCGGAAGTGATATATCCTGGACCTGGACTTCGGTCAACTCAAGCCCCAGCCCTTCAAACAGCGGGGCGACCTTCTCTTTCAGCATGTCGCCCAGACGGGTTACATTTGTTTCCAGGTCAGCAACCGGCACGCCCAGCTGCGGAAACGCTTCCTTGATGCGCAGACCCAGTTTGCCGCGCAGATTTGCGCTTATTTCCTCTGTCGAGAAACGGCCGTCTGTTCCGGCCACTTCCTTGATGAACACCTGCGGGTCTTTCATGCGCATGGCAAAGATGCCGAAAGCGCTGACTCTCACGAGGCCGAATTCGGCGTCTCTCATGGTGCAGGGACCCGGTGTTCCCCATTTCATGGCCGTAAACTGTCTTGTGCTGACGAAGTATACTTCCGCCTTGAAGGGACTTTCCAGGCCGTATTTCCATCCCTGGAGAGTGGAGAGGATCGGCATGTTCTGAGTGGAAAGGGTATAGGTCCCCGGTTTGAAGACGTCGGCAAACTGACCTTCGTTGATGAACACCGCCACCTGGCTTTCGCGGACCACCAGTTTGGCTCCGTATTTGATCTCGTTTCCGTAACGTTCGAAACGATAAACCAAGGTGTCATTCGTATCATCGAGCCATTGGATAATGTCGATGAACTCGCCGCGGATCTTATCCCATAAGCCCATAATTTCGCCTCTCGCGGTTGATGTTTAATGTTCAATTATAAAAGATGCATCCGGGCATGTCAAAGGAAGAATTGAAAAACAAGATGCATTATACGATAAGCTCAAACTATGCTTTATTGCCGTTCCAACAGATGCATGAGGCTGTCTTATGCCTAAAGCGGTCCGCGCTTCTCTCCGTGGATCTTCAGGGCGTTTTCAATCAGTTTCGAGATGATCATTGTCGGAAGCATGCCGGCGCATGCGGCCTGCTCGAAAAAGAACGATGACGGCGCCATGCCCGATGAAGAGTTCGGGTCGGTGATCAGCACCCTTCCGTCGGTCAGGTAAAACCCGTCGATGCGCCCGTAGGAGCGGAAACCGAGCGCCTGAAACGCGGCAACGACGTCTTTTTTGATCCGCTCAATGACGTCCGGCGGGAAGTTCCTGGGAGGTGTGAACTTGCGGCATCGACCCGGCATGTACTTGTCGTCGTATGTGTAATATTCGCTCTGGGGATGAATCTCCGTCAATTCAAGCGGCGTGGCCTCGCCGTCTTCTTCCAGCACGATGCAGGAAAATTCCGTGCCCTCCAGAAACTCTTCGACCAGCACGGCGTTATCCCATTGAAATGCATTCCCGATGCCCTCCTCCAGAACCGATATGTCCTTTACCTTGGTGACGCCGATACTCGAACCTTCGCGGATCGGCTTGGTGACAAAGGGGAACTTGAAATGCTCAAGTATTCTTGCCTTGACGTCATCGCGGCCGTTTTCCCATTCGGGGAGCGTGATTACCATGCTGTCCGGCACATCGAGTCCTGAGTTGCGCAGGATTTTCTGCTGCATGTGTTTGTCCATGCCCAGCGCAGAAGCGAGCACGCCAGGCCCGGTGTAGGGTATGCCCAGGAGTTCCAGGAGCCCCTGAATGCATCCGTCGTCGCCGTATTTGCCGTGCAGGGTTATGAATGCGAAGTCTATCTCCTTTCTGAGATCTTCATAATGGATTCTGCGCGCCTGTTTGTCGAGGTGATCGGAGACATCAACGGTGGTGTTCTGTGATATGAGCTGCCACGGGACATGCCAGAAGCGGCCGTCGTGATCCATGAAAAGCGGAACCGGCTCATAGAATTCGCGATCCATGTTGTCGAAGACATTTCTGCCGCTGTTAAGCGAGACCTCTTTTTCCGAGGACATGCCCCCGAAGATGATGCCGACTTTTATAATTTTCATAGAAGAAAACCTCTCCTTGATATTTGATGAATTAATAGCTCTTTACCACCAGGATTACGTACTGACTGCGAAAGTTCTTGTTGATATGCACCATCGTCGTGTTTCTGTAATCTCTGATAAAAAGACAGACCGTGCCGGCGGTCGCCGAATCGTAATATCCTTTTTCTTGTATGCAGTCGAGCTCTTCCTTATGCTTTATGGTCCTTTTCCAGATCATCCTTTCCTCTTCCTTGACAGCCATGCCGAAGGAGATCACCGGAGGCTCATCGTATGACTTGGCCATAAGCCATGTCATGGCTTCTTCTTTGCCCGCCAGGGACCTGATGTCGGTTATTTCTCCTGCCGCCCCTTCCTTGACTGAGCGCAGGTAGAGCCAGCAGCTGCCCTCCATCTGGCTGACGCTCTCGAAGGGCACGCAGAATTTCTTTCTGAAGTGGACCTCGGATCTGTTGGCCTCGTCAACCCCTCCGATTACGGCGTTATCAACGGTGCCCAGAGACATGTCCGTCTTCAGCAGTTCCAGGCCGCGCTCGAAGGAGAGGTTCTGGCTGGAGACGGAGATGTTGCGCCCGGAAACCTTCAGCCCCTGCGATACATAGAATGAAGCCGTATTGGACATGGTGTTGATGAAGTTGTAAGGCATGGGGAGTGCCTGCCTGCGGAATATCTGGTTCAGCACGGTTTCCGTGTCGCCGAGATTTCCCCTTTCGGTGGTCAGATATACTGATGTCTGCGGGTCGATATCCTTGCCAAAGACGCACATGTGTGCGCCTACAAGAGAGAGCATGACGAACTTGTTGATCCGGCGGAAATAGATGTCTGTGTATTTTTTCAGCTCATCCTTCAGGATTTGCGCGTCCTGTACCGGTGGTGTGATGAAAACGGATGCGGCATGAATATACATGGATTTTCAACTCCGGTTTGATACGATCAGCGACGCACAGTTGCCGCCGAACCCGAAATAGTTCAGCATGAAATTGCCTTCGCCGATTTCGAGATTGTCCGTCAGCGGCACAATCCCCAGCTCTTCATCGGGCTGTGCGAAACCGGCAGTGGCGGGGAAGAAGCCCCTCTTAACAGACTCGGTTACAATGATAAGCTCAATCACTCCCGATGCGCCCACCGTATGGCCTATGTAAGGCTTGATTCCCGTAACCGGCGGCATCCTGCCGGCGAAGACTCTCTTCATGCCGTTGCATTCCGTCCGGTCGTTGTTGTCGCTTCCCGTGGCGTGCGCCTTGACGGCATCGATGTCAACCGGTGTCACGCCCGCATTCGCCATGGCCTGTTCCATGGTCTGTGCTATGAAGTCTCCTTCGATTGTGTGGGCCGTGACATTGAAGGTGTCGCAGAGGTTGGCTCCTCCGAGGATATGGAAATCGCCGGACCTTCTTTTTTTCCCTTCCAGGATTACCGCGCCGCAGCCTTCTCCCATGATGATGCCGTCCCTGTTTTTGTCAAACGGCTTGTAGTGCGAAGGGGACATCAGTTTCAGCGATTCAAAACCATAGAATCCGGTATGATTATAGAGGTCGTAGCCGATGACCAGCGCTCTTTCAATGGCGCCGAGACTTATCATCCCGGCTGCATACAGCAGGCCGTTGGCGCTGGACGTGCAGGCCGTGGTGAAAGTATAGCAGCCGCCTTGAATGTCGAAATGCCTGGCCACATCCGCAATTATCGAACCGTAGCCCAGTGAGGCCTGGGAAAAATAGACAGCGCCGTTGGCCTCCGATTTTTCGTAGTAGCTTTCATAGATGGGGATGTCGATTGACGTGGACCCGAAGAATATGGACATATTCCTGATTTCGCTGTCGGTGAGGCCGGCATCGGCAAAGGCTTTCGCCGTTGTTTCGAACAGCACGCCGAAGAAAAGTTTTTCTGCATCGGTTCCCCTTTCTCTGCGAATCCTGTAGTAAGGACGAGTGTAGGGAAGCCCGGCGAGGGTGAGCGGCAGGTCTTCGACCTTTACCTCTTTATCGCGGACTGATGCTATAACCTCGTCCAGGTCTTCACCCAGGGAGCAGTTTATGGCTCTGCCGCTTATGTAAACCTTTTCCTTCAATCCTCTTTACTCCGGCTGTAAAAAGTCGGCAAACGAGTTTATCGATGTCATCACGCGCCGCATCTCTTTGCTGTCTGTAATGGCAATGCCGTATTTCTGCTGAATGGCGATCGAGATCTGCAGGGCATCGATGGAATCGAGGCCGAGTTTCGACTGGTTCCCGAACAGCGGGACATCGTCCTCTATCTCTTCAACCTTTATTCTGTCCAGCAGGTCGCATTCCTCTACTATAAGTTGTTTCAGTTCCGTCTTGAATTTTGTGTCTAATGATCCTTTCATAGGCTCCTGCCTCTTTCAAATTTTCTGTTCATGATGATCACGGTCATCAGCAGCATAACTGCTCCAAAGGACAGCAGCGACGCCGCCTCGGGAAGGACCTCCCGGGTGCCGCCGTGGCGGAGAAATATATCGAGAAACCCTTCCATGCCCCAGGACATGGGCGAGAGATCGGCAATCTTTTGCATGACATTCGGCATGACGAACTTCGGCACCATGATGCCGCCTATGGCGCCCAGGATAATATGGGTGATGCCGCTGATTGTTGTGGCCTGATCGGTCGTTTTTGCTGCGACTGATATTAACAGCGCCATGGATACGGCGCTGAAACTGACACAGGCCGATATCAGAAGAAGCCCGCCCGGAGAGTTGCCGGGAGTGAGGGCCTGCCCGCCTACGATCGGCACGACATGCATCCCGACGAGAATCATCAGGAAAACCTGGGTGATGTTGATCAGAAAATAGGGCAGGAACTTCCCGAACAGAAGATATGTCTTGGAGATGTTCATGCTCATCATGCGCATCAGGGTACCCTGATTTCTTTCCGTAATAAAAGTGTTCGACAGGGGCATGGAGATAAAGAACATGGCAAATACCAGCCAGGCCGGCACCGACTGCTGCACGGCGGAGGGAATGATCAGATCCTTTTTGTCCCTGTAGACATATTCGGTGGTCAGCGAATCATCATCTGCAGCCGACATCAGGCTGTTCTTGATGGCCTTCCTGTTTACCTTGGCCATGTCGAGCAGAGGCGCGATATTGTCGATAAAGGCGGCAAAGCGCAGCTTGCCCATATTTGCGGTCACGGCGTTTTTGAATATCATCTGCGTGTGCGTGTTGACTGTTGGATTGACGAGCAGCAGCACCGGTTTGCGGTTTTCCTTTACATTTTTGCTTTCCATGACCGGGGTGAAAGTGTCCTTGACGATCATGGCGAATTTATAATCTTCAGCAAGCATCTTTTCCTGGATACGCTCGACTGTCATGCCGGCGGCTACCGGGTGCATGACCAGATTGCCGGCCTTCCCCAGGTTTTCCATAAACGCCTTCGACTGCGATCCCTTGTCCTGGTTCAGGACAAGGACATGCAGTTGCACTTTGGAGTGCGTGGCAAAAAGTTCGCTCATCGCCAGCGACATGACCAGGATAAATACCGCCGGCATCAGGAAAAGAAGCAGCAGCGAGGCAACATCGCGTCCGATAATCAGGAACTCTTTTTTCAGCACGTATAAAATCTTATTCATCTCTTAACTGCGAATGGGTCAGTTTCAAAAAGAGCTCCTCAAGGCCGCGGGAGCCGAAGGAGATGTCCCTTATCACAAGACGGCGCTCTTCCAAAAGCGAAAAGACGCGCGCCATGTTTTCCCGGAAAAGACGGTCTCTTTCTATAAGAATGTCAGAGCCTTCCAGAGTAATCCCCGGCATCTGTGCAAAGAGTGTCGCCGCCTCTCCCGTCAGTGAATCAATGCCTATCCGGGCATCGCCCTTGTGAGCCAGAACCGTTTCCTTGCGGTCGTGAAGGATGATCCTGCCTTCGTCGATAATGGCGATGTCGTCGGAAACCTGCTCGGTCTCATCCATGTAGTGTGATGTGTAGATGATCGTTGTGCGCTTCTCTTCATTCAGCTTTCTTATCATTTCCAGCATATAGCTTCTGGACTGTGCGTCCACCCCGACCGTAGGCTCGTCCAGGTAAAGGATCTGCGGATCGTTTAAAAGCCCGACAGCCAGATTCAATCTTCTCTTCATGCCTCCGGAGAACTTGCTGGTCTTTTTGTCGATGAAGGACTGCAGGCTGGCAATATCTATGGAACGCTCGATCCGCGCCTTCAGCGTCTTCCCGGAAAGGCCGTAGAGCGCACCGAAGTATTCCAGATTTTCCCGAGCCGTCAGCGTGGGATACAGGGCCAGTGTCTGCGGGATGATGCTGCTCATGGCTCTGATCTTTTTCGGTTCCCTGTCAATGTCCAGTCCTTTGACCAGTATCTTTCCCTTGTCCTTGGCTATAAGGCCCATCATGATTGAGATCAGGGTTGTCTTGCCGGCGCCGTTCGGCCCTAAAAGCCCCGTTATCGCCCCCTCTCTGATGGTGATGCTTACGTCGTCAAGAACGAGGTTCCTGTCATAGGATTTATACAGATGTTCGATGGTGATCATGGATTCATTTTTTCAGGCAATGCAAATCTCAATCCTGCTGAACGGTTTCCCGCCTCTCCCTGTTATAGTCGTACCTCATCTGCAGCAGTTCCACAATAAGCGCAAAGCCCATGGGCAGATAGATGTATGCCTTGGGCACCTCCTTGTGAAGACCTTCCATGAAAATGGTTACCCCTATGGTAATGAGAAAGGAAAGAGCCAGTATCTTGAGAGACGGGTGACTGATGATGAATTCACCGATCGGCCTGGCAAATGCCAGTATGGCAATAAACGATACTATTACTGCGGTGATGATGACCCATGTCTGATTGGTGAGCCCGATTGCAGTGATTACGGAGTCTATCGAAAAGACGATGTCGAGCATGACGATCTGTGTGATGACCGCGGTGAAATGACCGGAAACATCATGAATGGCGGGCATTGCCTCATCCTTCATTTCCACTGTGTGATGAATCTCCCGGACTGCTTTCCAGAGAAGAAAGAGACCGCCGGCAATGAGGATAATATCGCGGATTGAAAAGCGGAGAAAAACTGGTTTCGTGAGTCCGGAGAGCGTAAGGAGAATGACAAGCAGAATAATCCTAGCGATGAGCGCAATACCCAGCCCGATGATGCGTGCCCTGTTGCGGTGAGACTCCGGGAGCCTTCCCACAAAAATGCTGATGACGAGGATGTTGTCCACCCCCAGCACCAGTTCCAGTCCGATCAGCAATGCCAGCAAACCCAGAGCATCGGCCATTATATCATTCCCCCAGACGCATGAAAAAGTGAATGTCTGGATACTATAGACCTGATGAAAAAACAACCATTAAACGGAAGGTTGGGCGGGCGGCAGAAAAAACGCTGCCCGCATCCTGCCTGCATGTTGATAATGCGAAAGAGTGCGTGAATGCCGGCATAAGGAGGCGGCAACGCGGGAAAAGATGCCGGGAATGTTTACGGTATTTTGATAGGGCAGTGATTAAGCAGGAGGTATTCTTCCGAATAAGTTGTTGAGAAAATAAGGATTATAATATATGACGATGCTCTTGATGCTGTGCCGGGCACAATATGACTAAAAAAACAAGGATTTCCCGCATGAAGCGTATAACAGTAAAGTCCAGTTCGTCAGGAACGGTTGTCATTGGTGAGCGTGACATAAATATCGAGCAGATAGTTGCGGTTGCCAAGGGGCTGCTCCCGGTCAGGATCAGTTCTGACCGCCGCTTTATAGCCCGCATGGAAAAAACAAGGGCGATGCTCGGAAACGCCCTTGAGAATGATGTGGCCGTTTACGGTGTTAATACCGGATACGGCAAGTCATGCTTCAGACGCCTGTCCATGAAAAAGGCCGGCAACAAGCAGGCCAATCTCCTGCGCTTTCACGGGTGCGGCACCGGTGAACCCATCGGCATCGAGGCGGTCCGCGCGGCTGTCCTCTGTCGCATTATATGTCTTGCCAGAGGATATTCCGGAGTGTCCATTGAACTTTTGCAGCATATGGCAGATTTCCTGAATCTCGGAATAACACCGGTTGTGCCGTGTGAGGGATCTGTAGGCGCTTCCGGGGATCTGACCCCGATGTTCTATATCCTGGCCGCTCTGGCCGGGGAAGGGGAGGTCTTTTACAGAGGCAGGAGAGAAACGGCAAAAAGCGCGTTAAAAAAAGCCAATCTTAAACCATACCGGTATAAACTGAAAGAACCCATCTCCATGCTGAACGGCACAACCGTTATGACGGGCATTGCCGCCATGGTTGTGGACCGTGCCAGAAGAATTCTCGATGCCTCTGTATGTGCGACGGCCCTGACGGTTCATGCGCTGAAGGGTCATGTTCACCATTTTCACCCGGTAATCGGAGAGGCCAAACCGTTTCCGGGCCAGGTATTTATTGCTGCAAAGCTCACAAAATTGCTCCATTCAAAAGCGAATCTGGCAGACCTGGAGATGAACACCGTGGAAACGCTCCAGGACCCGTATTCGATCCGCTGCTGTCCGCAGATTGCCGGAGTATTGTACGATGCCCTTTCCTGGGTTGTCCGGTGGGTTGAGAGAGAGGCCAACAGCTCCAACGACAATCCCATTTTTGATCCCGCAACGGGCCGGCCGCTCATGGGGGGGAACTTCTACGGCGGATACATTGCCTTCGCCATGGATGCCCTGAAGTCGGCGATTGCCTCCATTGCCGATATGTCGGACCGCCAGGTGGCGTTGATGGTTGATCCGCTGCTTAACCGCGGTCTGCCTGCCGATCTTGTTAAGGATAGCGGCATCACTGATTACCTGCATCATGGCTTCAAGGCGATGTCGATTGCCACGTCGGCTCTGACGGCAGAGGCTCTGAAGGGCACTCTCCCCGCAGCCTCGTTCTCCCGCCCGACGGAATCAAACAACCAGGACAAGGTAAGCATGGGTACAATAGCCGCGAGGGATGCAGAGAGAATTTGTACGTTGACGGAAAGGGTCGTTGCCATTCACCTTATGGCCGCGGCTCAGGCCTGTGAAATCAGAAATACATATCAGAAGCGCCCGGGATTGGCGCCGCTGATGAAAAATATTCGCGCTATCGCCAGGGATACGGTTTTTGACCGCCCCATGGACAAAGAAATTGAAAGCATGGCGACGGCCATCGCCGCATCCGATCTGTTCGACATCGGAAGCCGGTCTGTATTTGGAAACAGATAATAAAAGCGATTCGTGATATTCAATATGAAAGGAGAAAAACAACTATGAGAACAAGGCACGGCAAAGGAAAAGGGCATCTGTTTGTCAAAAGATACTGTCTGCTATGGCTGGCGCTTTTGTTATCGGCGGCTTTTATGTTTGCAGGGTGCGCTGATGTCAAGGTCAATGTGCACAGGCACCTTTACAAGCCCGACATCCCGGCATCGGTTGCCGGTTTCTATAAGGGCAAGCAGATCGATCTGAACAATTTCATCAATATGGACGAAAACACGAAAAAGTGGAAATACTTCAGCCCCGATAAAAAGATTGCCTATGAAGCCTCTGTCCCTCTTGAATATTATGTTATGGACTGCTTCCGGGATGCCTTTTGGCTTGCAGGAGCGAGCGTTTTTAAGGAGTCACCAGTAGACAGTATACCTGATATGTCTTTGATTATCGACACTTGGACGGACAGGGAGATGAAATTCACGGTGGCGGTGATGAAGAACAACAGTCTTAAGTTCCGCAACCAGTACACCGTAAACATGCCGGGGGGGAATATAAATGACCCGGTACAGCTTGAGAAAAATTCCTACGAGATGATCAACAAGGCCATTGTCATGGTGATGAGTGATCCGAAGTTCCAGGCGGCGCTCAAATAAGTAACCCGCTTAGTATGGGAAGGTGACCTTCCCGGTTAAGAAAATGAAAGGGTGCGTTAGAGTGATCATAACGCACCCTTTATTATTATCAGCTTTGCTGCTTTTGCCACATCCTTGACTCAGAACCCGCAGGTTCAGGTATCGAGGACTTCCCGTATCTTTTGCGACAGCATGCTGGAGTTGAATGGCTTTTGAAGAAATCCCCGGCAGCCTCTTCTCATGATGGAATCGGCATCGCCGTTGATGCTGTAGCCGCTGGAAAGGATGATTTTAACGTCCGGATTTATCTTCTTCAACTGATCGAAGGTTTCGCTTCCTGATATACCCGGCAGAATCATATCGAGAATCACCAGTTGGATCTGATTTTTTTTCTCCATATAAACGGCAATGCACTCCTGCCCCGTTCCCGCCTTGAAAACCGAATATCCCAGCGATTTTAAAATCATGCCTGTCACTTCCAGAATTTCCTTTTCGTCGTCAACAAGCAGAATGGATTCCGTGCCCCGGAGATGTCTTCCCGCTTCTTCCCTTTCCCTGACCGGTTTTTTATCGGATGCCGGGAGATATATATTGAAAGTTGTACCGTGCCCCATCTCGCTATACACAGTGATTATTCCTTTATGGCCCTGGACAATCCCGTACACAATGGCCAGACCGAGCCCCGCTCCGCGCCCGATCTCCTTGGTTGTAAAGAACGGTTCGAATATCCTGGCCTTTGTACGGTCATCCATGCCGGAACCGGTGTCGGTCACAGATATTTTTACGTATCTCCCCGGAGCAATCGCCAATGTCTTTGCATCATCGGTTACATAAATATTGCTCGCCTCTATAAAAATATCTCCGCCTTTTTGCATGGCCTGCCAGGCGTTGACGAAAAGATTCATGAACACCTGTTCCATCTGGCCCTGGTCAACATCCACCATCCAGAGTTCTTTGTCGAATTTACGATTGATGGTTATCTCCTTTTTGGTGCGGCCGAACATGGATGCCGTCCTTTCCAGGATTTCATTCATGCTTGTCGTTTTTACTTCATACCTTCCTCCCCGGGCAAAGCTGAGAAGCTGTTTGGTGAGGTTCGCTCCGCTCCTTATGTAGCTCTCGATAATTCTCAGTCTCTCGTAATAGGGATGCATCGGGTCCATATCCATGGTGATAAGTGAGACGTTGCCCTGAATGGCCATAAGAAGATTGTTGAAGTCGTGGGCTATGCCGCCTGCCAGGGTGCCCACGGCCTCCATCTTCTGAGCGTGGAGCAGTTGACTTGCCAGTTTCTTACGCTCCGATACATCGGTCATTACATGGATGCAGCCGCTGAGATTGCCGTCCTCGTCGAGAAGCGGATCCACCGAGATACTGAACCATTTTTCTCCGATCCGCATTTCTGTGGATTCTCTTTTTTGGGTTTCTTTGACCTTTAACACGGGATATCCGTCTATGGGATGATCCGTGCCGTATATCACCATGTAACAGCTCTGTCCGATCAGATCTCCGGCCGGCGCTTTTGACAATTCAGCCATTGCCGAATTGCATGCCGTGATCCTGCCGTTGCCGTCGATAAGGGCAATGGCGTTGCCCATGGCGTTAAATGTCGTCTTCCATTGGTTGGCGGCTTCATTAATCGCTCTCTCCGCGCGCCTGCGTTCGGTGATATCCCTGACAATGGCCAGCAGATAGTCTTTCCCGTACAGTTTTAATAAACTCAGGCTGACTTCGGCGAAAAACAGGGTGCCGTCATATCTGGTATGGACCCATTCAAAAAATTGGAGCTGTCCGCTTAAGGCGCCCCTGATTTTCTCCAGCGCCTTTTCGGAGGAATCTCTGCCGTCCGGTTGCCTTGGCGGCGAGAATCTGTAGGGCGGCTGGCCGATAATCTGTTCCCTGGTGCAGCCGTACATTTCCAGGGTCTTGGGATTGCAGTCGATGAAGATGTTGTCTTCCACAATAAATATTGCGTCGTTGGCTGATTCGAAAAGGGAGCGGTATTTGACCTCCTTTTCCTTCAGTTCGTTTTCCAGGTAAAGCCGCTCCGAGATATCCCTGCCGATGCCGAGCCGCCCGGAAAACCGGCCTTTCGCATCCCACAGCGTGGCAACGTTGAACTCGACGCTTACCTTTCTGCCGCCTTTGCCGATCAGCTTCGTTTCATAAGGCGGTATGGAGCTTCCCTTGCTGGCCTTTTTAAAGCGCTGGACCGTGGAGATAGCCTCCTCGGGAGAAATGATCAGCGTGAACGGCTTATCTTTCAGCTCTTCCAGGGCATACCCGAGTGCCTTTTCCAGGGCAGGATTGACGTATGAAAACTTGCCGTCCTCATCCACCATGAATATAAGATCGGGTGTAGTCTCTATCAGGGTCCTGTATCTTTCCTCGCTCTCGCGGAGACTGTCTTCCATCCGCCTGCGCTCTGTAATGTCCATCGAATTTCCCAAAATCGCCCTTCTCCCTCTGTAAGAAATGGGAGTGACCGTTTCGAGAATCCATCGCACATGGCCTTCTTTGGTGACAATTTTGAACTCGTGAGGAGATGTTTTTCTCTTGTGAAGAATATCTCTTGCGTTCTTGACAACGGTGTCACGATCATCAGGATGAACGATCGAATCAGCCCTCGCGCCGACCAGTTCATCAGGATGATAGCCGGCATAACGGGCTGCATGATGATTCAGGTACTGAAATTTCCCGCCCTGCACGATATAGACGCCGGCAAAAGACATTTCCACCAGCGTTTTGTATAATGCCTCAGCCTCCTTCTTTTCTGTCACGTCCTCCAGGGTTTCTATGGCTCCCAGAAGCCGGCCCTTTTCGTTTCTGATCGGCGCCGCTGTGAATCTCAGCCATCTTCCTGCGTCTCCCAGGTCGGGGAAAAAATCTGTCGCTTCGAAGGCATCCTTCACAAGCTTCGACTCCGTGTATTTTTCCGTATACCATTGGGCGATTTCCTTAAATCTGTCGTCAACGATCAGATCAGCCATACAGGGCCGTTCATTGCCGTAAAATGCCCGCCACTGCTGGCTGGTGCCGATGACATCTTCAGCCTGGATATTGCTCAGCCGCTCCAACGCCCGGTTCCAGTAGAGAATGCGATGTTCGTTGTCGATTATGAAGGTGGGAATGTGAGAGCCGTGCACGGCTCCGTAAAGAAGTTGTTCGCTTTTTTCAGAAAGCTGTTTTTCCCCGCGATGTTTGGACAGGGTTGTTTCCAGTCTCTTGATTTTTTTTCTGGAAAGCAGCAGCTCTTCTATTAGCTGCTGCTTTGTCTTTTTGTCGTCCTGCATGAAGACCCCCCATGTACTTCATGAAGTTTACAAGGGAATGATAGAACCTTATAGATCAGTTCAGCCAGTGTACCTCCTTAATAATCTTAATGGCCGGCAATGAAATGGAAACGCATCAAATGCTTATTTTTCCGTTATCAGAACGGTTATCATTTTGTCACCCTGGCGGATTGCATCCACGACATCCTGTCCCTGCACTACTTTGCCGAATACAGTGTGACGCCCATCGAGATGAGGCTGCGGTGAATGTGTAATAAAAAACTGGCTTCCGTTTGTGCCGGGACCGGCGTTGGCCATCGATATCATGCCCGTCTCATGGATGAGAGGGTTGCCTTCGAATTCGTCTTCGAATCTGTATCCGGGGCCGCCGCTTCCTGTGCCTGTCGGATCGCCTCCCTGGATGACGAAGTTGCTTATGACGCGATGAAACACAACACCGTCGTAATAACCTTCTCTTGCCAGGAAAACAAAATTATTGACTGTCTTCGGGGCGTAGCCTGCATAAAGCTCAAGCTCGATATTTCCCTTGTCGGTTTCGATTGTGCAAATATAATTTTTCTGCTTGTCGATTGTCATCGGGGGAGGACTGTCCCACCTTTTATCGGTCATGACTCTCTCCTTTATATGAATTGTGCCGGCAATAGAATTCATACATTGCCGTTAAAGTCAAGCGTCAATCAGATTTTACTTACCGCCCTTTGAATACGGGTGCCCGTTTTTCCTTGAAAGCCTTAATCCCCTCCTTGTGATCCTCCGTCTCCATGCAGACAAGCTGCATGCCTATCTCCATCTCGAAGCAGGCCTCAAGACCCAGGTTTACACCGTGATTCATTGATTTCTTAATCATGCCCAGGGAAACCGGTGCTCCCGAAGCCAGCCCGGCGGCGAACTGGTAGGTTGCATCCGACAGTTGGCCGTCTTCAATCACCCGGTTGACGAGTCCGAACTCGAAGGCTGCTTTTGCATCAATCACGTCGGCTGTAAATGCGAGTTCCTTTGCTTTCTGGAGGCTGAGAGTCCTGGTGAGGAAGAATGACAAGCCACCGTCGGGAATCAGCCCGACACGGGAGAAACTTTGGGCGAAGCGTGCCGATGTTCCGCAGAAGATGATGTCGCAGGCGAAGCACCAACTGGATCCCGCACCTGCTGCAACACCGTTCACCATGGCGATAACCGGCTTTGGTGTTTCAGCGATAGCCCTGGTTACAGCTGTTATGCCTTCCATATAGCGCCGGGTGAATCCCGCATTGGGAAACGTCTCGACGTAAGGCAGATCCGCTCCTGCGCAGAACGCTTTGCCGGCGCCTGTAAGCACGACGACGCGCACCTCCGGGTCCGATCCGGCTTCCTGCAGCGCTGCCAGCGTGTCATCCAGCAATGCCTGGGTCATCGAATTAAAGTTCTTAGGATTGTTCAGGGTAATGGTTGCGATTCCGTCTTTCCTGGTGAGTAGTGCCTGTTTTTCACTCATTTTCATTTCCCCTTTCTTATGTTTGGGAAACATCCTGAATATCCGGATGAAAAAATCATCAGGCTTTCAGGCTCTCCTATCCTTGTTGCTGCTGAGGCAGCTTCTGCTTCAGCATTCTCTTGAGTATCTTGCCCGCAGCGTTGCGCGGAAACTGATCGACAAAGAAAATCTTTTTGGGGATCTTGTAGGGGGCGATCCTTGTTTTGAGATACTGAAGCAGTTCGCTTTCCGACAGCGTCATGCCCTCGTTCAGCAGGACGAATACCGCCACTGCCTCGCCGCGTCTGCTGTCCGGCATTCCCACGGCCGCTGCTTCCCTGACCTGGGGAAGCGCTTCTATGGCGCGCTCTACTTCGGCAGGATAGATGTTCTCGCCGGAGCTGATGATCATTTCCACCTTGCGGCCAACTATGTAGAGAAACCCTTCCTCATCGCGCCGTCCCATGTCTCCGGTGTGGAACCAGCCGCCCTTCATGCACTCCTCCGTTTCGCGCGGTTTGTTCCAGTATCCGGGAAACACGTTCGGGCCGCGAACGATTATTTCACCCGCTTCACCGGGCTTCACGTCATTGTCTTTATCATCGACGATGCGCATCGACACATGAAAAACCTCCTTGCCCACGGAGCCGGCCTTGGGGATGGCGTCCTCCAGATCGAGCGAGGTGAGCCGCCCCGTTTCCGTGAGAGCATATCCCTGCGCAAAGCCGACGCCTTTTTCCTCCTGGTATTTTTTGATGACGGGAACCGGAATGGGCGCACCGCCGGAGATAAAAAAGTGGACATGCGAGAAATCCGCCTTTTCCCACTCGGGTGTCTTTGTCATAAGCTGGTACATGACCGGCAGGGCAAACATGTAGTTTATCTTTTCTTTGGTGATCAGGCTGACGATTTCCGACGTTGTGAGAAAGCTTTTTATAAAGAGCGATCCTCCCGCATATATCACGGGGATTACGGATGCCCCCAGGGCTCCCATGTGAAAGAGGGGACTGGTCACGAGAGACTTGTATGTCTTGTTGATGCCGTAGCCGATCAGTGAATGGACGGCGGCGAAAAGAAGATTTTCATGGGTGATCACCGTGCCCTTGGGGTCACCTGTTGTGCCCGATGTGTACATAATGAACAGCGGATCGGTCAGTTTCACATCCTCTATGGCATGAGGTTCATTTGTGTCGAAGTTTTCAGCATACAAATCGAATTCCCTGTCTTCGGCCATCTGTTCTCCGTGCAGGCGGAGGAAGGTGATATTGATTCCGGACGACCTGATCTCCGAGACTTTGTCGCTGAACTCCGATGAGTAGATGAGCGCTTTTGGCTCGGAGTCGCGTATTATGTAGAGAAGTTCAGGCGGCGCCAGGCGGAAATTCAAAGGTACCATAATGGCGCCGGTCTTTGCACAGGCAAAGAAGATGTCGAGAAATTCGGTGGAGTTGACCATCAGCACGGCCACTCTCTCGCCTTTCACGATACCAAGACCGGCCAGGGCACGGCACGTCCGGTTGACGCGTTCGTTGAAATCACGATTGCTGAATAATCGGCTGTCTTCTTTTAGAAAGGTCCGCTCCGGGCTGTTCAGGGCACGCTTGTATATCCATTCACCGATATTCATCTTGCTTCCTTCGTCCTGCTGAAAATGAGCGAAACATAAGTGCCGCCGAAGGAAATGCCGTTGATCAGTGCGTACGCCGCATCAGCAGTGCAGGCTTCATTCTGCACAAAACCCAGATTTCCCAGCGGCTCTTTAAGTCCTACAGTGGGGGGGACGCATCCCTTTTTCACTGCCAGCGCCAGAGCGGCGGCGTTAATTCCTCCGGAAGAAAAACTCTCACCGACAGCCCCTTTGATGGAATAGATCAGCGGCCGGCTTTTGTTCATTCCGAAGATGCTACCGTATGCCTGCGCTTCTATCCGGTCCAGTATCCTGCCGCCATTGGCGGCGGCGGCGATAACGCTGATGTCGCCGCCGCTTAATCCGGCCTGTTTCAGAGCCCGCGAAACGGTCAATTCAATTCCCCGGGAATCTTCGGGCCAGTCGGTTGCAGGCGCTGCGGAGGAGCCCATTCCCCATCCGGCCACCTCACAATATACGGCGGCACCGCGGGATTGCGCCTGTTCAAGAGGTTCCAGGCATACTATGCCGCACGACTCCCCTGCGATTATGCCGTTTCTCGTAACATCGAAGGGTCTTGCTCCCTCCGGATCTTCCCCGGCGGCGGAAAGCGCACGAAACCTGGACAGCGATTCAAAAAAGAATGGAGAAATGATGTCGGCGCCGCCCGTCAGCATTACATCCGCGGCGCCGCGTCGAATTTCTGCCGCGGCGTAAGCAATCGCCGTTTCCGCGGAAACGCCGAAATGCGTCACGGTGGAATTGATTCCGCGGAATCCCAACTCGATGGAAGCGTGCCCGGCCGGGGCGTTGAGGACGGTATTGGGGACCAGGATGGGATTGACAAATCCCGGACCTTCATTAATGAGCGTTCCCGCAACCTGTACGGTAACGTTGGTCGGGCCGAAGGATGTGCCCAGGATAATGCCGATGCGATCTCTGTTTTCTTCATTAATATCTATTCCGGCGTCCTGCAGGGCGAGCCGCGCGGATGAAACCGCCATACTCGACAGCCTGTCCATCTTGCGCAGGTTCTTTACCGATACAAAATCTCTGGCACTGAATTCGACGATCTCGGCTCCCAGGTGTGAAGGGAAAAGCGATGTGTCGAAGGATGAAATCTCTGCAATGCCGGTTTCGCCGGCAAAGAGGCGCCTTGAGAAGTTCTCCCTGCCCGTGCCCAGCGGAGAGACGATGCCGATGCCGGTGATGGCGACCCGCCTATTCAAGCAGCACCCCCTTCTCCGTGTATCTGCCGAAGACCACGGTGGTGTTGTTGCCGCCGAAAGCAAAGGAGTTCGACAGCACTATGGATAGCGGCTGCTCGCGTGAGCCTTTCGCAACACAGTCGAGGTCACAGGCGGGATCCGTCTCCCGGTGGTTGACCGTCGGCGGGATGAATCCATTTTTAATCGCAAGAATGGAGACAACCCCTTCCAGGGCTCCCGATGCTCCCAGTGTATGGCCGGTCATGGATTTTGTTGAACTGACAGGGATGAGTTGTGCCCGCTTGCCGAATACTTCCCTGATGGCTTTGGCTTCCATTAGATCGTTGGCCTGCGTGGCCGTGCCGTGGGCGTTAATGTAATCGATTCTCTCCGGGGGAACTCCCGCATCCTCCATGGCGGCGATCATGGAACGGACTGCTCCCGATCCTCCTGTGTCCGGTGCGGTCATGTGATGGGAGTCGCATGTGACCCCGTATCCCAGCATCTCGCCGTATATCCCGGCGCCCCTTTTCAGCGCATGGTGCAGCGACTCCATGATCATGATGCCCGCCCCCTCTCCCAGCGACAGTCCCTGGCGGTTTTTATCAAAGGGTTTGCAGTATTCCGGATCGACCGCCTGCAGGGCGTTAAATGAGGCATAGGTAATTCCGCAAAGCGGCTCGGTGCCTCCCGCAATGACGATGGATGCAGCGCCCATGCGGATCAGGTCGCGTGCGTAGCCGATCGCTGTTGCTCCTGATGAGCATGCCGTCATGAATGTTGCCTTGGGGCCTCCCGTTCTGAGGTGGGAAGCGATTCGGTCGGCCGACGATGCGCAGTAGACCGACGACAGTGTTGAAAAACGTCCGTAGCGTCCGTGGGATTCCAGATATTTTCTGTAAAAAGCCTCGCCTTCCAGTAGTCCTCCGGCGCCCCCTCCGATAACCACGCCTGTCATATCTCTTTTTTCTTCAGGCAGGGGGTAAAGACCGGAATCTTTCAGCGCTTCTATAGTTGCTGCAAAAGCCATCATGTCGGCGCGGCACATGCGCTTCAGGGAGTAGCCCGCAGGGATCATTTGCCGCGGGGCGAAGTTTCTGACTTCTCCTCCGGTATGCGTCCGGTATTCCGAGGTGTCAAAAACGGTAACCGGTCCTATTCCGCACGTGCCGTCGCGCAGTGCGCCGGCAAATTCACGGGCGTTCTTCGCTATGGCGTTAACCGTACCAAGACCGGTGATGACAACACGGATATCGTCTCTCATGTTATTTGAGAAGCCTCTCTATGGCTTTACGGTTGCGCTTTCCCGCCGTGGTGACGGGGATGCTGCCGATCAACCTTATCCTCTTGGGAATTGCATAAGGCTCAAGAACCGCCGACAGATGCCTTCTGATATCCGATTCGCCGATTGTGGAAACAACAAGGGCGGAAATGTCGTTTTCACGCCCCTGCGGCACCGGCAGCGAGATGACGACGGCATCACCGACACCTGAAATATTCTTGATCTTTGCCTCAATCTCGGCAAGGTCGACTCTCTTGCCGCCGATTTTAACGATGCCGTCCGCTCTCCCCTGTAGAACAAAACGATCGGCGCCGTCGTTTTCCGCGCGGTCTCCTGTTTGGAAAAACCCTTTTTCATCGACGGGCAGGTCCGGGGATATGAAGTCGGATTTTACATGAAGCCGTCCATTGACGATCTTCCAGGCTGCATTATCGAAAGGAGTCCACGATTTTTCGCCTGCCGCCCGGCAGCGGGCGGCTATCCCGCCCGTCTCCGTGGAGCCGTATATTTCGTGAATGCCGACACCTGTCTTGTCGGAGAAGTATGAGGCATCGTTTTCATCGAGCATGCCCGCCGAAGAAAAAGCCAGCCGCAGTTTATTTCCGGCAAGATCGTCAGTCTTGAGCACCCGGTAGTGAACGGGAACGCTTACCAGTATCGATGCCGAGTTTTTTTCTGCGGTGGAAATTATCTCCCGGGGAAAGACATATACGTCGGGAAGTACGGTAGCCCGGCTGATAAAGGGTATAACGACGGAAAAAAGGAAACCGTAGATGTGATAGGGGGGCACTGTGGCAATAAATATGTCCCGACTGGTTACATTGAATTTTCCTGCAAGATAAATCGCCTCTGCCAGGATGTTCCGGGGAGTCTTTTTCCATAACCGGGGTTTGCCAGTGGAGCCGCCCGTGAAAAGCGTCAGGAAATGTTTGTCCGGGTCGAGCACAGGGCGGAACGATGGGTCATCTGTGGCTATCCGGCTTCTCCTGATTATCTCCACGCCCTCCGGCGGGGTGCATTCACCGTCCGCAAGAATGTGCCGGAAGGGCAGTATTTCATGGATCTCGCGCAGGGTTTGGCCGGAGTATGAATAGGGCAGAATAAGCCGGGGGCCGCCGGCAAGCGATGCCAGAAATGCCGCGGCTATCATGGCCTTGTCTTCCGTGCAAAGACATAGCGCGTCTTCCGGGCCGTCAGAGGCGGGCATGCTCTTTATGATACCGGCCGCCAGTTTGTAAACATCGTTGAAAGTGCAGTGTGACAGGATGAAAACATCAGTCTCATCAATTGTTCTTCTTAGCGTTGTTGCATATAAGTTCTGATATCGATCGTTCATTTTTGCGTCCGGTGTTTGATGCGCCGCTCATTTTTCGGCGCATTCTATACAAACAGGATAATTAGTCAAATAGTTTCCATCCATACAATGCCTTAATCCCCCTGTTAGTTGCTGGAGCAATAACATAAGGAAATTTCCGATTCACATTTATAACTTGATTTATAAATGGTTTCTATTGATAATACTTAACATATGCGTCGGGTTATTATCCCGGAAGGGCAGTCCGCGAAGAATAATCATCTTGCAGGCATCAAAAACTGTGTCGCCAAAGTTATGTTTTGATAAAAGATGTTTATTGAGAAAGTGAGGGAAGACTATGGCAGAAAAATTTAGAATTAAATTCAACCCTGTAACCAAGGAAATTGAAATTGAGGGAACGGAGCGGTTTGTTAAAACGTACTTCGGCAAGATACAGAAGCTTCTTGAAGAATTATCAGCCGAAAGAGTAAAGGAAGGAAGACAGCAGGGCATAGCGGGAAGAAAGGCCGGCAAATTTCCCGCTGCCTCGGCAAAGGCGAAACAAAAAAAGGGGGAAGGGAAAGGCAAGAGAGGCCAAATCTTTAATGCGGTGCTTAGGTTCATAACAGAAAGCAAGGGAGTCAAAACAGCGGAACTTGTGAAAAAGACCGGTCTCGATGAAAAGCAGGTGAGGAGCGTTATCTACAGAGCGGAAAAATTGGGAAGGATAAGAAAGGCAGGCAGGGGAATATACACTGCGGCGTGACGGTGAGGAAAATCATGAAGGGTAAGCGGAAACTCGTTTGAGATGGTTTCCATTGCGTAAGAATTATCGAGAAGGGGCAGAATGCCGGTAAGAAAATAAAGGAGATGCCAATGAGTAAGGAAAAACTTCTGCTTGCAATCAATATCGGATCGACATCAACGAAGGTAGGTTACTTCCATGATCTGCGATCGATAGTACAGGAAACAATGAAGTACTCGGCCGAAGAATTGTCCCGTTATCCGGAACTTCGTGATGAATTGCCGCGGCGGTATCAAGACCTCCTTGAATTTCTTAAGAGGAATAATATTGACCCAAGCGCTCTGGACATAATTATCAGTCGGGGTGGACTGGGAAAACCGGGACATGCCGGCGCTTACGGAATTAATGAAACAATGTGCCGTGATCTCATGGAAGGCAGATACGGTAAGCATCCGTCAGCTCTTGGTCCTTCCATGGCGTATGACCTGGCAAAAAAGTATGACAAAAAGGCTATCATTTTTGATCCGCCGAGTACAGACGAGTTTCAGCCTGTTGCAAGAATATCAGGCATTCCCGAGATAGAACGTAAAAGCGCATTCCATGCCCTTAACCAGAAAATGGCAGCACGCAGAGCAGCGACGGAACTGGGAAAAACATACCAGACAGTGAGTCTGGTTGTTGCTCATCTGGGAGGAGGCATTACTGTTGGCGCCCATCAGGAAGGTTTTGTCATCGACTGTACGAATGGATTGAGTGAAGGCCCTTTCACTCCCGAAAGGGCGGGCAGTCTGCCCACTAATGAACTTGTCGCGCTGGCATTTTCGGGTAAGATGGATCAGAAACAGTTGCAGAAAAGGCTTGTCGGTCAGGGCGGTCTGGATGCATATATTGGAACAGCAGATGCTCAGAAGATCGAGGCAATGATCCGGCAGGGCGACCAAAAGGCCGAAGATATTTACCGTGCAATGGCATATCAGATTGCCAAGGATATCGGGGCAATGGCGGTTGTGCTTCGCGGCGGGATTGAAGGCATTGTGCTGACGGGAGGATTGGCCTTTTCTGAGATGTTGACAGATTGGATCAGGGATATGGTGTCCTTTATTGCCCCTGTCTTCATATATCCCGGTGAGGATGAAATGATTGCCATGGCTGCAGGGGCCGTCAGGGTTTTAAATGGCGAGGAAAGGCTGAGAGAATACGAGTGATCAGCTAAAAGGACTAGGTTTCTTTGATGATCCGGAGTTGAAGAAAGAGAGAATAGAGAGGAATAGTGATGTCAGATGGTGAAGAAACCAATGAATTAAAATCCTACCGCATGAGGTTCTTGCCGGTGTTTGTCTTTATGTCGGCATTCCTTTTGATCTGGGGTGCTATCTTCTATGCCTTCGGGTTAATAAAACAAAATGCAATTGGCATGGCTATTTTTGTATCCTGCTTGGCCTCGATACCTGTCGTATGGCTTATCGTCTTTATGTTTCCTACTAAAGCAGGCAGCAAGGGGATTCGCTCTTACACTTCGTACGGCATGTTCCGGATGATCGAGTGGCAGAATATCCTGTCAGTGCAGCAGACCAACATTCCCGGACTCAGGGCGATAAAAGTAATGCCGCAGAAAGGGCAGGCAATTTGGGTTCCTCTTTTTATGAGTCACTGGGAAGAATTCCGTAAAGCGGTGATTGAGTCGGCTCAAGATGCCGATAACCCGCTGGTTAAGTATCTTATGAACAAAAAGGAAGATGCCTCCGCAGGAAGTGAAGAGAGTGAAGGTGGTGAAGAACGTTAGATTATATGTTATGAACGCTTATTCGGCCTAGTTTTTTACATATAGTGGTTTTTGATTTTTACCCAACCGTCTTATGTTTTCCGCTACCACCCTGACGATACCCTTCATGGAGATATCTGTTGAACCCGCTACATGAGGAGTTGCCAGGACATTGAGCCTGAATATGTTGTCATTCGGATCAGGAGGTTCCTCCCAGAACACATCCAGTCCTGCACCTGCGATTATTCCGGATGCAAGCGCTTCTTCCAGAGCGTCTCGGTCTACCAGGCCGCCGCGGGAAAGATTGATCAGAAAGGCGTCCTTCTTCATATGGCGAAGCTCATCTCGTCCAATCATGTGGCGGCTTACTGAGGTCAGGGGGAGGCAAAGAATCACATAGTCTGATCTGGAGAGAAGAACCTTGATATCCGCGGGTGAACCGACCCAATCCAGACCCAGTTCCCTGCGTGACTCTTCTTGATTGTGGCGCTTGATGCCTATAAGCTTCATATCGAATGCCCTCAGCCTTTTAATCAGCGCCCTGCCTATTCCTCCGAGACCTATCAATCCGGCCGTTTTGCCGCTGATTGCCCTTCCCGGCGGCACGCCCATCTGCCTTTCCGCAAGGCTCCTCTGCATCCCGTTAAAATTACGGGAAAGACCGATCATTAAATATATGCCAAGTTCAGCTACGGAATCGGCGTTGCCTGATATGTCAGTCGGAACATTGGCCACCCAGATGTTCTTTTCGCTTGCCGCCTGGAGATCAACGCCCTCCAGTCCCGCGCCGCACTGCTGAATGAGTCGCAGATTATCTGATTCGTTTATGAGGTCTTTTGTTATCAGGCACATTGTGGGTATAAGGACATCAAAACCCTTCAGCGTGTCCACAGCGAATCGGCCGCTGGCTTCGAATTCATGATCCGGCATTTTCTCACGCAATTTGCCGAGAAATCCACCCCATGCATTTTCATGGGCTGCAAAAAGAATCTTCAAAACTGAATCCTCAATCGTATTGATGTATATCTTCTAGCCCTTGACCTTCAGTTGATTGACGATATCTTGAAGAGCGGTTTCGGCTTTTTCGGTAGGCACCTGGCAGGTACCGACTTTGTTGTGGCCTCCACCGCCATAAGTCAACATCATTGAACCGATGTTTGACCTGCAGGTGCGATTAATAATGCTGTGACCGACAGTGAAGACAACATTCTGTTTTTCTCTTCCCCAGATAACCCTGATGGAAACATTCTGTTCGGGAAAAAGGGCGTATTCCACGAATCTGTTGCCGCTGAGAATTTCTTCTACTCTGCGAAAATCTATAATAATTACGTTGCCATCACTGCGGCTGTTTGCCTTAAGCATTGTTTCGTAAGCCTGTTCCTGACTGAAATATCTTTTCACTCTTTCCTGTACGTCAGGTACATTTAATATCTGGTCGGCATTCATTGTTCTGCAGTATTTTATCATGTCTATCATGAGTTCAAGATTGCTGATTCTGTAGTCGCGATATCTTCCCAGACCTGTCCTTGCGTCCATGATGAAAGAAAGAAGTATCCATCCGCTCGGTTTCAGAATCTCTTCCTTCGTGAAATCGGCTGAATCGCTTTTGTCAACAGCGGCCATGAGACCGGTTTCATCGAATCTGCTAAATTTTGAAGGTCCTCCGTAATAATCGTAAATCACCCGGGCACAACTGGGCGCCGGACGGGAAAGCCCCTCATAATCGAACGACGCTTCCTTTTTCAATCTTTCGTTTTCACTTGAGTGGTGATCAAACCAAAGTCCGCAACCGGGAACGTAGGGGACGTTTGCCAGAACATCGTCTTTGGTGACATCTACCTTGCCATCCTGGACATCTTTAGGATGGACAAACTTATAAGAATCTATAACTCCTGCCTCCTCCAGAAGAACAGCGCAGGCAAGCCCGTCAAAATCTGACCTCGTAATAAGTCTCATAAAGCCCCCTTTTTTGATAATATTTTGTGAATTAATAGCATTGTCACCCCATGCTGTCAAACTGTATCATCAAGAGAAATAACCGATTTCCCTTGTATATTTCGTGGAGATAAAAAAAAATAAATTAATGCTTGACTCAGAGAGAATTACAGGATAGAAAGCCGCCTTGCTCGTTGATGGAGTGCTTGGTGTGAACCTGGTTTTTCGATTATAACTCACAATAAATCAGAAACGCCTATAAGATTCCTGTCATTGGAGTTTAGTGACAAAACATTTGTGTGATTTTTTGTTCTGTGCAAATTAGGTGAAAATAGTTCTTGACAAAATTAGAAACAGCGTTTATAACTTTCAGCTCGTTTCTAACTGGCTCTTTGGAAATTGAATAGTGGGGAAATCGATTTGTGGGTCCTTTTTTCAATAAAAAGTACGGAGAGTTATCTCCGCTAAGGATTAAAACTGGAGAGTTTGATCCTGGCTCAGAACAAACGCTGGCGGCGTGCCTAACACATGCAAGTCGTACGAGAAAGTCGGCTTCGGCTGATGAGTAAAGTGGCGCACGGGTGAGTAACGCGTGGATAATCTGCCCCTCAGTTGGGAATAACTCATCGAAAGGTGGGCTAATACCGAATAACACTGTCTTTACCTCGGTGGGACAGTCAAAGATAGCCTCTGCTTGCAAGCTTTCGCTGAAGGATGAGTCCGCGTACCATTAGCTAGTTGGTAGGGTAATGGCCTACCAAGGCTGCGATGGTTAGCTGGTCTGAGAGGATGATCAGCCACACTGGAACTGAGACACGGTC
>CAZLFA010000020.1:789-55041 GCA_964558665.1 uncultured Syntrophaceae bacterium | reverse complement strand
TATGTGTTATTTGATCAACCTTATTTCGGCAATTACTTAAGACGCTCAGTATAAAAAGTCAGAAGAGCCTAATTTCTTTATCATCATTTCTCTCCTTTCAATCGTTATTGTTATTATCAGTCACTTCTTCAGGACATAACTCCCTGCGCATGCGAAACCTGCGGGACAGATAGAGATACGGAACAACCATCCCCACCAGAACAAGGTCACGACACAAGGCATGCCGAAGACTATCCCGCCGGGACAACACCTCTGCGCCGAAACAACCGCAATCCACATCCAGATCCTGGATAATTCCATGTCCGAGAACGCATACAAACAGGAGAAGGAGTCCGGAAATGACGGCCAAGCTGCCGCGGATATCGAACAGCAGAGCCAGTCCGGCAAGGACCTCCAGAGCAGGCAACCCGACAGCCACAAAGGGCAAAAGGGCATCCGGCACAATTTCATATGCTGCGATGATCCGGGCAAAGGCTTTGGGATCAAGGAGCTTAATCCCTCCGGCATAGAGGAACAGCGCCGCAAGACCGACCCGCATGATCCGGTAAAGCAAGGCGAAGGAAATCAACCTGCGGTATAGTTTTATTATTGTATCCATCTCCACAACTCCATCAGCGCGCGGGGCGCTTGTACTGCTTTGATCTTCTATGAAATAATCCCCATCCGGTCAAATTCATTAAAGTCATCATCCACACCGGATCATAAAGAATTTGCATGAATGTCTGTTTTTGTGACTATTCTGATTTTCCCGATCAAGTCCGGAATAACAAAAGAGGGTTGTGAATTATCGAATATTTTTCCCACTTGACGTTTAACGCACGGCGTTATATCATTTTATCATGATTGAATCTTTCCACTGTAAAGATACGCAGGCCTTGTTTGAAGGTAAATGCCCTCGAAAATTCAAAGCTATTGCCACAGTGGCAGAGAGGAAACTACAAATGCTGGATAACGCCTGCACACTGGAAGACTTGCGATCACCACCGGGCAACCGGCTTGAGGTGTTGCGGGGTAATTTCAAAGGTTTCTGGAGTATCCGCATTAACGATCAGTGGCGAATATGTTTTCGCTTTGAAAACGGAAACGCCTTTGATGTGAAAATCATCGATTATCATTGAGGAGTTTATGCAATGACTATAAAAAACAAAATGCGGCCTATTCATCCCGGTGAAATATTACGTGAGGAGTTTCTCGTACCGCTGGGAATGAGCGCTCACGCTCTGGCGATGGAACTTAAGGTTCCGGCACCACGAATCAATGACATTGTTCGTGAGCGTCGTACTATCACGCCGGATACGGCACTGAGATTGGCACGCTATCTGGGGACAACCGCTCAGTTTTGGCTAAACCTGCAAACCAGCTATGATCTGAAAATAACTGAAAAGGCAGTGGGCTCTAAAATTAAAAGCGAAGTTCATACACGCCTTGTCGCTTAGACAAATTCTAATACCAGGGACGATTCTATTTAACGTTTTTTAAACTTCCTGGATTCCCGCCCAAAACCGCCGCGGGAATGACACAATGGAATATTTATCATATCAGCTCATCAAAAACCTTATTTACAACGTCAACATAATTATCCCTGTGATGTGTCTTGTGTATTCTTTTTTGTATTTTTTTTGCGTTTTCAAAAAAGCCGCCCATATAAGTCCAGATTTCTTTCATCTTATTGGTGATATGCGCGGGGCCATATAAAATTTTCGAATACTCAGTAAATAATTGATCGTGAAAAGCCCTGACAATTTTGATTTTTTCATTATATGGCTTTTCAGTATTGAATTTAATTTTTTCCGCAAGGAAAGGGTCCCTGAGCAGGCCCCTGCCGATCATCCACCTTTCGACTGATCCGAACCGTAGCGCAAGCATCTCCAGTTTCTCCAAAGAATCTATGTCCCCGTTATAAACAACCCGGTGTTTCGAGAGATTAAGACATTGCCCGAAAACATCTAGATCAACTTCACCTTCATACATCTGCACACCGGTCCTCGGATGGATGATCAGCTCCTCGAGCGGGAACCGGTTGAAAATGGGAATAAGCTCCAACACCTCGTCAGGATATTTAAAGCCTATCCTGAGCTTTATCGATAATTTCGGCTTTATGGCTGGCATGGCTTTTTCGAGAAAAGATTCGACCCTGTCCGGATAACAAAGCATACCCGCCCCCCTGCCCCTCTTCACAACCATAGGGAACGGACAGCCGATATTCCAGTTTACAGTGCCGTATCCGATGTCGGACAATGCATTGGCAAGCGTTGTGAAGTCATCCGGGTTAGAACTCATTATCTGCGGTATCGTGGGAATGCCCGTATTTCTATCAGGGTAAAATTCGCGCAGAAGGTTATTCTCCGGCTTCATTTTCTTCACTGATGAGATAAAGGGCGCAATCGCCACATCAACTCCCTTAAAATAAACAGGGAACAGGTTGCGATAAATCCTGTCGGTTATTCCCTGGACCGGTGCAAGGTATATCATAGGCAATCTTTAAGTCCTTTGGTTGTTATTACTGATCAGAAGTTCCTTTTCCCTGGTGGGAGTATATGAAGAAGGATTTTGTGTCAAACGGATTATAATCGAAAAAATAGGGCGTGTTGCCGATCATCGTGGGACGGTTGAATTGATTTCGCTGCCTTATTGAGCAAATCGGCTCAGGGGACGATCTGATTTTGAATTGGAATACATCTTCGCAAATCACTTTTCTATCTCCATTCCCGCTGCTTTCCAGTCCATGAGGAGCGTCTGATAGATGTCCGGATGTTTTTATTATTTGTTGTGATGAATCATGTCAAACAGAGATTCAACACGGGTGCGGATCTGCTCTACATCGCCCTGCGAATAGTCGGTCTCGATTTTCAGACACGGCAGGTTATGCTTTGCTTTGACATACTCCTTGATCCTGTATGATTCCACGTTGTAGGAATGGCAGGCATGGAGGACGACATCAATGACGGCATCCGGCCGGAAGCGTTCGATCATCCTGGAAAGCTCGGTCAGGCGCCTGCTGTTGGGCGTCATGCAGGAGCAGGGAACCTTCAGATATCTGCTCGCGACTGCCGCAAAAGGATCGGCCGTATCTTCTTCGAAGTAGTCGGCGAAGGCCTTCATCCCCGTGCAGTTGTCGATGGCGACAATTACGCCGCCCGCTTCCTCGATGACCTTGAATACCTTGGTTGCATCGCCTCCTACGGGGCATCCTGTAATCAACACCCGCGGAGAATCGGCGCTGCCGAAGAAAACACCTTCCGCCACACGCACCTCCAGCTTTTCAATCGTTTCATCGAGAAGAGGCATGATATCCCTGCCCGCGGCGGGTGTTGCCAGAAAAGTCAGATCATAGATTTCGCTCCAGCTTAGAATCAACGGCGTTCTCTCTGCAAATGCAAAAATCCGGTTCATCTTTTCATTTTTCATATTGGAATCTTTTATCTCTTTTTCCACATTTTCGTCGGTGATGGTTGCCTGAAAGGTCGATTCCAGAAAACTGCGCAGTTTTTTAATCATGACCGTCCAGTTTTCCTGAGCTTCCCTTTCGTCGGGCAGTTGCGGGAGATCCATAACGTACATCGGCTTGATGTCGGAAATCAGCTCGAACATCTTCTTTTTGCCGTCGCAGGTGGTTTCGGCAATAACGGCCTCCGAGAGTCCAAAGAAAGGGCAGGTGCCGGAGACGATGAAGCCGTAGCTCGACTTGATGAGGGGGCAGAGGTTGGCCGGAAGCACCTCCTCCGCCTTTTCGATGGTATTGTTGGCAAATGCACACAACACGGCCGGAACGGCGCCCACGGCCCGGATAACCTCCAGCGGAGCATATCCGCAGTAGATGCCCACTACATGCTTTCCCCGTTCGCGCTGAGACTGTACGTAAGCGAGGGCTCTTTTCGCCGGCGCACCGACGAATTCATCATTGACAAGAGGTTCGATTGTCTTGCTCATTTCAAACATTCCTTCCTTTCACGGATATTTATTTATAATGAACGCTATAAATAACGAGACATTCTATAGGAGTCCTTACGGTGAGCCGAAGCTGCGAGGCGTAGCCACGGCAGGAAGCGAAGTAATCTCGTGAGATTGCCGCGGTGTTTCACACCTCGCAATGACGACGTTCTTATGTCGTTCACTATAGTCATCATACAGGATCGTCCATTCCCTTCTTCGTCTTATAACGCCGATAGGCTGCTGGGATCAGCGCAACCACGGCAATCAATGCCAGCCCCAGGATAAAGTTCACCGATACACGGCCGCCGACAAGATCAGGCAGTGAACTGGAAAAAACAATGAAGGCGATGCAGGCCGGGAGCATAAAGACGAAAGTTGCCGGCGCGTAATGAAGAAACCTGATCTTCGTCAAACCGAAGGCATAATTGAGCAGGTTGAAGGGAAACAGCGGAATCAGCCTGGTAAAGGCGACAACCTTCCAACCGTTATCCTCTACCGCCCGGTCAAGCCTTTGCCAGCGCGGCTCCTGCAGCTTCTTTTCCACCCAGTCGCGGGCAACGTAGCGGGCAACCAGAAAAGCTACACATGCCCCTATTGTCGCACTCGTGATTGTATAGACAACTCCCCAGAATGGGCCAAAGAGGATGCCTCCTGCAATCGTGATGGGAAGCCCGGGAAGAAGCAGCGCCGGAGCAACGGAATAGATCAGCATATAAACGATCGGTGCCATAATGCCGAATCCCGCGATCAACTGCTGCAGTTTTTCCTGCTCCAGATAGCCTGTCGCTCCGGAGATTCTCACCGCGGTGATTGCTGCAATGATGAGACAGACGAGGAAAATACGTTTTACAATAACGCTCTTTTTACTGCCTTCCTTTTCCGGTCGATATTCACGTTCTCTCGTTATTGCTGCATCAACGGTCCTTTTAAGGCGCCTCTTTACCAGCAGACGGTTGAGATAAGTCATGGGACCTGTCGATACCATTGCCGGCGTTCCATGCGGTTCCGATGGATCTTTGAGCAGATCGATAATGTGGCTGGTCGGCGACAGCTTATTCAACTGATTGGCACATCCCCCGCAATAGGTTACCATTCTTATGCCGCCTGCCTCATGCTTTCGTTTTTTGCCCCATTTATCAGACAGGTCAGGGGCGAGACATCCGGCAGATCCCCCGGCGCAGCAGCAGAATGTCGTCTCACCATGATGCTCCATCTCCACGCAGTTCCATCCCTGATGCTTAACGATCCTTCTGACGGAATCCTGGACACCCTTATCAAAGCGCACCGCGCAAGGGTCATGAATCGCTATAACCTCGTCCGCATTTCCACTGCCTTCAACCGGCATGCCATCCGCAAGAACATCATAGACAGTCTTTACGCCGATCTCTCCCCCATACATGCTGAACACCTTGTAGCAGTTGGGGCAGGCGACTATTACCTGCCTGATGCCGGATTCGGACAGGAACGATTTCATCTCGCCGAACATGGCCTGAAAATGTTCTTCGCGGCCCAGGTCATGGGAAATCTTCGTGCAGCAGTCCAGAACGATGCCCAAATCCGGAATGGATTTTTTCAGAAGCTCATAAAGATAGACGGTCTTATCCGGCCTTGATCCCGGAAGGGCGCAACCCGGGAAAAATACGGCGGCGCTGCCTGCAGGGATCCCGTAGTAGGTAAAGCGGCGGGAAGTTCCCAACCGTTCATAGGGAAGCAGGCCTTTATGTTCGGCATAATCGGCCGGATCGCGCCTCATTTTTTCGCGGCGTATTTCCAGAAACAGGTCTGCCGGGTTCAAGCCGGCGGGACACACGGCGGCGCAAAGCCCGCAGAGACTGCATTCGAAGGAAAGCGCCAGATGCCTGTCAGCGTCCGAACCATACCCTTCGACGACTTCTCCGGGCGTCCCGTATTTCTGCAAAAATGCACATTCCAACTGACATATGCCGCAGTCGGTGCACCTGTCGGAGATCTCTGCAAGCAGTTTTTCCGGCATCAACCCCGTTTCCTGATTGGCGGAATTCACACTAAATCCTTATGTTATTGATGAGGATTGATATATTGCCTGTATCTACAAGTCCAATTCATATTGAGAATAGTCATGGCCGTTTTATAAACTTCGGGTATGAGCACGGAAATTCGAAATTGACAAAAATCCCTGGAAATGGTTATGTGACAACAAATCGGTGATGGAGTTCACCATAGAACCGCCATGACGGCTGATAACTCCTGCCAGAAGCAATCTGCGGGAGTTTTTTTATGACAGAAAAACAAGAAGGCACATCTCTATCCAATCTCAAAAACTTAAACCAGACAATCAAGTCCATTAGGGAACGATTTGGTATCGCCTCTCTGCAAAGACCGCTTGATGCCTTTAAAGGCATGTTGGTTGAAGACCCGCTTATCGACGTGGCCATACTGGGGCAGTTCAAGGCGGGCAAAAGCTCTTTCATCAACAGCCTGATAGGCAGAGCCGTCTTACCGGTAGGCGTCATACCGGTGACAACCGCTATCACAAGACTTCGATACGGAAGTGAAGAAAAAGCGGTCGTTACTCACTTCGACGGCAGAAGGACGGAGATCGGTCTGGCCGATCTTGCCGATTTCACCTCGGAAGCTAAGAATCCCGCCAATGAAAAGAATGTCGAGGTTATCGATATCACCCTGCCCTCGCTCAGAGAATATGAAGGACTCCGGCTGGTCGATACTCCGGGACTGGGGAGCGTCTTCCAGTACCACAAAGCGACATCGGAAAACTGGCTGCCGGAGGTGGGGGCGGCACTGCTTGCCATCAGTGCCGACCGGCCGCTTTCAGAGCATGACCTGCAATTAATAAGGGAGCTCGCCACACATACGCCGAACATCATCCTGCTCCTGACAAAGGCGGATTTATTGACGGCAGACCAGCAGTCAGAGGTGGTAACCTTTTTCAAAACGACCCTGAACAGGGAGATGAACAGGGAATTCCCGATTTATCTGTATTCCACGCGTGCGGACACCGACTCCTGGAAGCGTTTCCTGGAGAAGGAGTTGTTCCGGAAAATCGTTGCCAACCGGGCGACAGAGTTCCGCAGTATCGCTGTGCACAAAGGGCGCTCCCTGGCACAGAACTGCCTTTCTTATTTGCAGATAGCACTTCAGACCTCGCTCAAGGCCGACATGGACCGCGATGCGCTGAGAAAACTTATCCTGGACGAGCGCGTAAATTCCGAAACCATCAGGGAAGAGACGTTGATTATCACCAGGGACATTCAGGGTCAGACACGTACTTTAATTGCAAATTATCTGGAACCGTTTGAGGCACCGTTGCGCTATAGAATCACCAGCACATTGAGCAATGAGATGCCAGCATGGAAAGGCAATCTCTGGCAACTGACGCGCCGCTACGAAGCGTGGATGTCGGAAACCATGGCAGGGGAGATGCAGACGCTCTCCACGACGGAACACAAAAACTTTTACGGCACTCTTAAAAAGGCCCATGCCAGTCTGATGCGATCTCTTGATATATTTCGGCGGCTTCTCGACGACAATCTCCGTAAAGTGCTGGGAGTAAGTCTCGGCGAGGTTGAATGGAAGATCGATGTTGTGGAACCGGACCACCCGGACGTCAACATCCCCAGGGCATTCGGCTATCATCTCGATCTGATCTGGTTTCTGATCCCCATGTTTATCTTCCGGGGCGCCTTTGAAAGGAACTTTCTGAAAAAAATCCCCCGGGAGGTGGAGGTAAATCTTTCCCGGCTTGCCGCTCAGTGGGAGACCCGCATCAACAGGGCAATCGACGCCATGCGGCAGCAAGCCATGACCTATGTTCAGGAAGAGTTCGCGACTATCGAATCGCTGCTCGCCCGTACACAGGGGCAGACAGAGGAGATCAAAAAGATGATTCTTGATTTACAACGGCAGGCAGATCGTTTAAACTGCGGACGCTGATTTAAGCAGACACCAAAATACTGCAGAGGTAAAGTTATGGCAGCAGAGAAAGGCGGCGGATGCGTATTCTGCGATATCGTAGCGGGAAAGGCGCCCGCCCGGATAATTGACGAGGATGAACTGTCGATGTGCATACTGGATATCCATCCCTACACCAAAGGGCACTGCCTGGTGATCTCAAAGCGGCATGTCCCCTGGTGGCACGAACTGACGGATGAGGAGAACGCAAGTCTCTTCAAACTGGCAAAAACCGTGGCCGACAGGATGATGAAAAAGCTGAAGCCGGACTTCGTGTTTCTTTACGCACGCGGCCGGAGAATTCCCCATACCCATCTCTTTCTCATCCCCACCTACAGCGGCGACGTGCTGGATCGTTTCTTCAACGCATTGGAGAATTTCCAGGAGTCGCCCGTCATGCTTGCCGGTCTTAAAGAACCGGAAGCCATGGCGGAAGCGGCCCGACTGCTGCAAGAAAAAGAGTGAAGTCATCCGGTAAGTTATAAGAACGGTTGAGAGTCAGGAAGAAAGTGATAGTTCTGGGTACAGACGAATATAAAAAGCCAGCCTCATAAGGAGACTTTCAGTTACAGCTGTAAAACTCAGGCATCAGCGGGAGGCAAAATGGAAGTCAAAGCAACTTGCAGTATCGCCGGGTCAAAAACAGCGGAATTAACAATTGGTGAACCTGTGGAGAAGTCTCAGGTGAGATTAATATTTCATTCTCATTTATCCAGGCATGTAAATCTTCCATCATACATGTTAAATTACATGCGGTAACAAGGAGGTATTTGATAATGGCTATGTCTATAAAAGGAACAAAGACGGAGAAAAATTTAATGATAGCCTTTGCCAGTGAATCAATGGCTGTCAATCGATATTTATATTTTGCAAAAGTTGCGAAAGATGAAGGGCTAACAGTGATTGCCGATATCTTCTCGAAAATATCAAGGGAAGAGAAAAACCATGCTTCTGTCTTCTATAAATTCTTTGAAGGCGGCACTGTAGATGTGACCGCATCATTTCCTGCTGTTAAAGTGGCAGACACAAAAAGCAATCTGGAAGCCTCTATCAAGGGCGAAAATGCCACGTGGACGATTCGTTATCCTGATTTTGAACAAACGGCTCGTGAAGAAGGGTTTTTTAAGATAGCGGATATTTTTCAGCGCTTCGCAAATTCCGAAAAAAGTCATGAGGACAAATTCAAAAAAGTCTTTGATGAACTGAGACGTTAACCTTCAAATACAATCTGTACATAAGCCGATCTGGTCAAGGCAATGGATATGGGGAGAAAGGTACAGTTTTCACCTGCTGCCTTTCTAAAGATCAAGGGTATTTTTGCCTCCCCGAAGGCAGGCATGTCAGATTTTTGCCATTCATGCTAGAGTATAATTTATTATTGTCGCGTCAACTCATATATCATTTGGGTAGGTGGAAATCATGAAAGTGTTTCAAGTGGAAGATAATTGGACAATGGGGAATATGCAACTGAGTGTTAGACCTGATCCCGAACCCGGGAATGGAGAGGTGCGGATAAGGATGCGGGCATCAGCCCTCAATTACCGCGATCTCCTTGTTCCGGCAAAAGGCTACGGATCCCGGATGCAGGCATTGCCTTTGATCATGCTCAGTGACGGTTGCGGCATCGTTGATTGCATCGGTAAGAACGTAGAACATCTAAAGGCCGGCGACCGGGTCTGTCCTCTTTTCTTCCAGAGCTGGACAGGGGGTGAACCGAACCAGGAGAAGTTAGCCCGAAGTCTCGGCTGTGAGATGGACGGCACTATGGCTGAATTCATGGTGCTGCCGGAGCACGGCGTTGCTCTCGCGCCCGGACATCTCGACGATCTGCAGGTTGCAGCGCTGCCCACTGCAGGAGTAACGGCCTGGCGTGCACTGATCACGGAAGGTCATATTAAACCCGGGGACAAGGTGCTCGTACTAAAATGAAAGGATAGTATATCATGAAGCAATGGTATGAAGAGCTATTTGAAAACTATGGAATGAAATATGATAATGAGTGCTTCACCCAAGGCACCATTGGTGAATGCGACTTTATTGAAAAAGAGATTGGTTATGATAAGAGCTTGAGAATACTGGATATTGGTTGCGGAACAGGCAGACATACAATTGAATTGACAAGAAGAGGCTATACTGTTGCAGGGGTTGATCTTTCAGATTCGCAATTAGAACGTGCAAGACAAAAGGCATCCACAGATAATCTGCAAATAAATTTTCAAAAGCATGATGCCAGAAATCTTCCATTCCTGCATGAATTTGACTTGGTCATCATGTTGTGCGAAGGAGGATTCTCGCTGATGGAGACTGATAAAATGAATTATCAGATTCTCCGTAATGCTTCCAACGCCTTGAAGCAGAAAGGGAAACTGATTTTTACCACTCTTAATGCCTTGTTCCCTCTGTTCCATTCCGTCAAAGATTTCCTTGATTCAAGCACAAAAGAAGGACACACAAAATGCGACAGCATTTCATTTGATTTGATGACTTTCCGGGAATCTAATATCGTACATGCAGTAGATGATCTTGGAAATAAAAAAGATCTCCATTGCAACGAAAGGTATTATACGCCATCGGAAATAACCTGGTTGTTAGAAACCCTTGATTTCAATGCCATTGATATCTTCGGTGCGAAGCTCGGCGCTTTTAGTCGGAATGACGAGTTATCAACTGAAGATTTTGAAATGCTGGTAATTGCAGAAAAATGATTTTAAAATGCCAACCCGGTGATTGACCCGATAGTGGCCCTGTAAGGCCACTCCTTTTTAGATTTTCGTTCCGCCTTTCATCGTAATTCACACTATAAAGAATTATCAAAGTCGTTTGTTGGCAGGTGCCGACAGTAACTGGCACAACGTGGAATTTTCTTTGCCTCACCCGAGCTGTTCCGGTTGAAATCTGTAACCGGCTTACCTGCCCTTTTATGATCTCATTTGCTTCACGCCATGCGGATATGAATTAAACCCGAATTACACAATAGAACGTATAGATGCTTGGATAAGTGAATATTATCCTGGTCAAAGGGGTTTTCAAGCGGCGAATCAAATATTTTTCCTGTGAAAAATATTCTGAGCCGCGGAAAGCCTCTTTGACCAGGACGACAAAGAGTACTACTTTTTTATCGCGTAATCTGGGTTAAATTACCCTGACAGACAGGTTGGTATCTATTCTTCGATGATGGCGACCGGCCTGCACCACCCCGCCGACGCCCCCTTGATCTTCACCGGAAAGCAGCAGACCTTGAAGCCGTGCGGCCTGCCGATGGCCGCTAGATTAGCCAGCTTCTCCATGTGGCAGTAGCCTGCTTCGATGCCCGCAAAGTGGGCCTCCCAGACGACCTTCGGATCGCCTGTCTCCTTGAACTCCTGCGCCAGGAAGGGCAGCGGCCGGTCCCAGCTCCAGGCATCGATCCCCACAACCTTTATCCCCCTGTCAGTCAGGAACAGCGTGCTTTCCCTGGTCATGCCGGCTCCCTTGATGAGGTAGGCCGGTGTACCCCATGCGGCATCCGCTCCGGTCCGAATGAGGACAATGTCCAAAGGCTTAAGCGTATAGCCTATCCTGTCCAGCTCTTTTTGAACATCCGAAGCAGTGATCCTCTCTCCGTCGTACTTGTGGCTGAAATCCAGCAGGACGCCGTCGCTCATGCACCATTCAAGCGGTATCTCATCGATTGTCAGGGCCCGCTTCCCCTTATCTGCCGTAGGGTGATAGTGGTACGGGGCATCCAGGTGCGTCCCGCTGTGAGTCGTCAGGCTCAGGAATTCCAGGGCCCATCCCAGGCTTCCGGGAAGCTGATCACGGCGTATTCCCGGGAAAAAATCCAGCATCTGCGTCGCCCCGGTTTCATGATCGACGTATTCGATCTTGGGAATCATCATGGGGGGATCGCTAGGCAATGCCTGTTCAATGGCCACACTCAGATCGACAAATCTTTTACCCATCGCAACCATACCTCCCTTTCTAAAAAGAAACCTTATCCATGCCCTTGAGCCCCAGTATCTGCCTGGCCTCCGCCGGTGTCGCCGGTTCGATGCCCAATTCACGGGCAATGCGCACGATCTTGGCAACCTGATCCGCGTTGCTTTTGGCCATTACACCTTTTTCGAGAAAGAGATTGTCCTCCAGGCCGACACGAACATTTCCTCCGAGCAGAAGGGACTGTGTGCAGATCGGAAACTGCGCCCGTCCCGCCACGCAAACGGAAAACTCAAAATCGCCGATCAGTTTCCTCGCGTAATCCACGAGGAAAAGAAGGTTCTCCGGACTCGGCGTGATTCCGCCCAGCACACCCATGACAAACTGGATGTAAACAGGTTTTTTTACATGGCCCCTCTCGATCAGGAAGGCCACATTGTTTACCATTCCCGAATCATAGACCTCAAATTCAGGCTTTGTGCCGTTTTCATTGAAGATGCGGGCGAATTCCCTCATCGATTTGAAGGTGTTCGGAAAGATAAAGTCCTCTGTCATCGCCAGGTACTTGCTCTCCCATTCAAATTTGAACTCCTTGTATTTATCCATGGCGTGAAAGAGGGCAAAATTGACGGACCCCGCATTGAAAGAGGCAAGCTCCGGCTTAAAAGTGGATACGGGCATGAGCCGCTGCTCCGCCGTCATTCCTATCCCGCCGCCGCTGGTGATGCAGACCACCATGTCGCATGCCGATTTGATCCGCGTTATTGCCTCCCTGAACAGATCAAGATCAGGTGTCGGCTGTCCCGTCTCCGGATTTCTCACATGGATATGGCATACCGCAGCACCTGCCTCCCATGCCCGGATGGCATCGTCTGCGATTTCCCGGGGCGTTATGGGCAGATATTCCGACATGACCGGGGTGTGAATGCTGCCTGTAATTGCCGCCGTGACCACAGTCTTCTGCTTCATATCTCAACTCCTTAATGGATTACCCTTGAAATATTGCATATTTCACGGAAATTAGTCAACTATTGCGCAAACACTTAAATCACGGGGAAGTTTTCATTGGTTTTATAGAAATAAATTTATTGACATTTATTATTTAGTTCGATAGATATTTTAGTTTCCATGAAGTTTGATCAGCAATTAAATCATTTAAAATAATCACACATCAGAAAGGAACGGCAATGAAAAGGGAAGATTGTATACTCTTTAGCGGGGGCGCCCAGGGGGCGGAGGCGGAATTCGGCACCTGCGCGGAGAGCTTTGGAATTGAAGAGGTAAATTTCACATTCGACGGACACAACATAATCCGCAAACGCGGCTTGCGCGTCCTGAACCATGAAGAGCTGAAAAACGGCGATGTCAGTCTCGAATACATATCAAAATTGATGAACCGCCGGTATACCGATAACGCAACCATTCGCAAAATCCTCCAGACTATATGGTATCAGATCAACAAAGGACAGGAAATCTTTGTCATCGGCGAGATAATGGACGACAAAACCGTCAAGGGCGGCACCGGATGGGGAGCCGAATTCAGCAAGATCTGCAATAAACCGCTGCACGTCTTTGATCAGAAAAAAAACAGTTGGTTCACTTGGAACAGCCTGGATTGGATTGAGCGAAACCAGGGCGATAAACCTGTGATAACCAGGGTTCACTTCACCGGAACCGGCACACGTTTCCTCGAAGAGAACGGCAAAAAGGCAATTAAAGAGTTGTTCGCCAGGTCCTTCGCATAGCCAACCGTTATCCATCCGGAAGCTCCTGATGTTAAAACCGGCTTGAGATTATGAAGTTTGAAAAGTATTACATTTCCGAAGCCATAAAAAAAAACCTGGAACAACTCGGCTTCAGGAGACCGACAGATATCCAGTTTAAATCCATCCCGTCCATCATGCAGGGGGAGGATGTCCTGGCCATAGCCCAGACAGGAACCGGCAAAACGGCGGCTTTTGCCATCCCTCTCATCGATAGAATCCACCGGAGCAAAAGCAGCAAACGCGCCTCCGGAATCAAGTGCATTGTCATGGTTCCGACCCGCGAACTGGCCATGCAGATCGGCGATGTATTTGCAAGTATCGCGAAACACACAAGGGTAAAGGTATTTTCCCTGATTGGCGGCGTCGAGCAGGACGAGCAGATCAGGAAGCTTCAGGGCGGCATCGATGTTTTGATTTCCACGCCGGGAAGGATGTTTGATCTCATCAATCAGGGTCACATTAATCTCAGCAGCATCGAAACCCTTGTCCTGGATGAAGCCGACCGCATGCTCGATCTGGGTTTCATCGCCGACATCAAATATGTAAAAAAAATGCTCACGAAAAAGCACCAAACCCTGTTTTTCTCGGCCACCATCAATCCGGAGATCAAGAAGCTGGCTTTTTCCCAGGTGAAAAGCACGGCAATACGCATTCAGATATCCCCGGACGATCCCGTTTCAAGGAACGTTTCTCATGCGGTCATGTTTGTAGAAATGGATGACAAGCGCTTTTTCCTGGAAAGATTCATCAGGGAAAATCCCGACAGCAGAGTCATCGTCTTCGTCAGAACAAGGGTGCGCGCGGAACGAGTTACAAAGTCCCTCGAACGGGTGCAGATTCGCGCCATGACTATTCATGGCGAAAAGGATCAGGGTGAAAGATCCGACGTGATGAAAAAATTCAAGGACGGCGACTGCAATATCCTGATTGCCACAGATGTAAGTGCACGCGGCATCGACATCCCCGATGTGCATTATGTCATCAACTATGACTTGCCCGAAAAGGCCGAAAACTATGTCCACAGAGTGGGAAGGACAGGACGGGGAGTCAAAAAGGGGATTGCAATTTCTTTTTGCAGCAAAGATGAAAGAGAGCGGCTTGAAGAGATCCAGCAGTTTCTGAACAAAAAGATCGAAGTTATAAAGATCGCCATGGATGAATATGCGCAGACGATCAATACTGCTGAAAAGAAAAACGATATCCAGGCGCTGATTGAAGACCATGAGGCATGGCTGAAATCAAAGAAAAGGAAAAAAACCCGGACAGGCAAATAAAAAACCTGATGTCCGTACTGCATATCTGCCAGGCGCTTTTGTATTCAAGACATGCGATCCTTCTTTGACAGTTCCTCTCTGATCGCCATCCCCAGCTTCTCCAGAGCATAAGGCTTGCGGATAAAACAGCCGGCCCCCAGTTCCTGAACCTTCCTGACCTGCTCTGTCTCCGTGTAACCGCTCGTGACCACCGCCTTCTGGCCGGGATTGATTTCAATCACCCGCCGGTAGGTTTCGAGGCCGTCAATGCCCGGCTCCATGATCATATCCAGGAGCAGCAGATCCGCCTTCTGAGAAGCGAGCCAGGACACCGCATCCTCCCCGCTGGGAACCGAAAATACTTTGTAATTAAGTCTGCTCAGCATGCTTGCCGCCATTTCTCTTTGCTCCGCCATGTCGTCCACAACCAGGATGGTTTCCCCCGCCCCCATGTATTGATCTAAAGAAGCCTTCTTTTTATCTTCTGATAATTCCTCTCTCGTTGCCGGAAAGAAAAGCGTGAATACGCTTCCCGCACCTTCCCTGCTGCTTACGTCAATGTAGCCCTTGTGGTCCTTCACCGTTCCCCATACAACAGCCAGCCCCAGCCCCGTGCCGCTTTTACCCATGACCTTTTTCGTGTAGAACGGCTCGAATATCTTCCCTATATCCGTAACCGATATCCCCTTGCCGGTATCGGTCACGGAGAGCACGACGTAATCTCCTGCCACCACGTCATCGTATCCACGGACAGGGGCATCCAGATAGCGGTTCTCCGTTTTTACTACTACACTCCCCTTTCCCGATATGGCTTCGGCGGCGTTGGATACAAGGTTCATCAAGGTCTTGGACAGATGGACAGGGGAACCGGTTATGTTCATCAGGTCTCCGCTCAGATCCGTCCTGAAAGCGATATCCGGATAATCATCCTTCAGTTTGCCGAATTCCGGGGTATTGAAGTACATGGGTACCAGTTTGTTCAGACTGATTATATCCGATACGACTACACCCCTTCTGGCCAGGGTCAGCAGATCCTGGATAATGGCTGCGCCTCTCTCGCCGGAGTGATGAATGTTTGTCGCATACCGGCGCAATGGATCCGACTCCGGCACCCTCAGCATCATCAGTTCCGAATATCCGACGAGCACACCGAGGACGTTGTTCAGATCGTGGGCCACTCCCCCGGCCATCGTGCCGAGGGCCTCCATCTTTTCAGCCCTCACCAGGCGCTCCTCCAGGTGCTTGCGCTCCGTGTTGTTGCGGATGCACTCTATGGCTCCGACGATTTCGCCCCGGGAATCCCTAAGCACGGAAGCCATGGCGGACATATGAAGATTTCCCGGCGGAAGGTTCGGTGTATAGGCCTCGCCGAAGATGATGTCTCCCGTTCGACGGAAGACTGTGTAACTTTTTTCCATCTCCGGATCCGGATGAAGCGCCAGATCGATGAGAAGGGGCCGGCTTTCCCCGTAGAAGGGAACGGCGTATTCGCGTTTTTTTTTGCCGAGAATCTCTTCCTTCCTGATTCCCGTCATGGCTTCCATGGCTCGATTCCAGGCAATTACACCGCCGTCCCTATCAATGACCAGAGTGGCATCCGGAAGAAAATCGATGATGTCCGCCAGCCTTTGTCTTGATTCCTGCAAAGCTTCTTCTGAATGTTTGCGATCGGTGATGTCCTCAACCGACGCCTCATACAGAGGAAGATTATCATCGCCTCTTGTGACGCCGGCATTTATGGAAACCCAGATCTTTGTTTCCTTTGCCGTATAAATCTCCGCCTCGAAGGCGCGGAGTTTTCCGCTTTCCGAAAACAGCCGGAGAAGCTCCTGCAGCGCGCGCGGATTTTCAAAGCGAACGGACTGGATGCGGGTAATTTTCGAGAACATATCCGCAGGCGTCTCAAACCCCATCATCCTGGCAAGAGCGGGGTTTGCAGTAACGATCCTGCCGTCAGGAGTAATCTGGCAGATGCCTTCGATGGCGTTGTCAAAAATGGAGCGGTACTTGTTTTCACTGCGGCGCAGTGCCCGCTCCGATATCCAGAACTTTGACAGATTCAGAATGGAGAAATTAGCGGCAACCGCCAGCAATGGAACAAGAGGGGACAAAACAATGCTTTCCATGCGGAATGCCCAGTACGAAACGGCCAGAAACCCCGCCGATACGGTTATCAGAAGCACAAGGCTCCATTTGGCATTTGCCCTTATAAACAGGATCGTCGATAAAAGGCCGGCTAAAACGGTGAGGAGAAATTCCATGCCCGGCACCCATGAAGGCCTGGTGACGAAGTTCGACTGAAGAATATTCTGAGCGGCCGTGGCATGAATCTCCACGCCCGGCAGAAACGGATGAACGGGCGTTATCCTTCTTTCGCCCAGTCCGGTGGCGGACGTGCCGACAAAGACAATCTTGCCTTTCATGGACAGTTTCGGGGTGCGGCCCGACAGCAGGTCGTACGCGGATACATAAGGAAATGCCTTGTCCCTGTCGCGATAGTGAATGAGCATATTGCCGATACCGTCAACCGGAATGGCAATGTCGCCAAGGAGAATCTGGAACGGCTTCCCGGAATTCATTCTGACAAACACCTGCCGGATGTTCTTCTGCTTCATGACCGCGGCCAGAACAAGGCTGGGGAAATACTCCGGACTGCCGCTGCCCGGGTCATATCGAATGATGAGAGGCACCCTGCGCAGCAGACCGTCAATATCAAAAGCCGCGTTTATAAATCCATTCGCCGTAACTGCGGAATCAAACATCCGCATGTTGCAGATGACTCCGGACGCCTTGTGGAACAGTTTGTCGTCCTGCCCGGACGAGGACGCGCCGATAATCGCCACCGGTAGGGGATGCATTACACATTCCTGTGATTTGACGGCATCGCCGTCGAAAAGGAATTTCCTTGCAAGGATGAACGGCCCCGTACTCAGCGTTTCCGCCAGCAGGCGGTCGTTGTTCATGCAGATGGGAGGAACGCCCGCCATGCCGGGTGAAGCGCCGCACGTTTCCCTGATATGTTTAAGCACAGAGTTAAGCGACGTCCGGTCCGCTTCTGCAAACAGCATATCCACTCCGATTACGGAAGGATCATGTTCATGAATCTTTTTCAGCAGACGCGCAACAAGATAGCGGGGCCAGGGCCACTGGCCGAACTCCTTGAGGCTGTTTTCATCGATATCTACAATTACGACATCCGCAGGCGGCTTTTGTATCGGATTCTCCCTCAGGACGGCATCGTAGTAACGCAATTCCAGAAAACGGAAAAGAGGGGGTTCAAAAATATAGAAGAGAGAGAACACTGCTGTTACGGCGATTCCCCACAAGAACAGATAATGATTCTCCCTCAGGTTTTTCTTAAGAATAGTCAAGGATATGGACATATTTATGATTTCCCGAGGATGTCAACCTCTCCTGTCGTGAAGCCGCGCAGCAGGCTCACATGGCCTTATGATGAAAATCCGGTGGAGAGGTCGAATGTCATCTGATGACAATTTCAACACGCCGGTTTTTTGGCTCCGACACTTCGTCGTCTGTTTTGATCAGCGGATTGTCTTCCCCGTGGGATGAAATTTCGATAATTTCTTCTGCGACTCCCCGCTTCACCAGGAGGTTTTTTACCTGGGCCGCCCGCTCAAACCCCAGGCGGAAGTTCTGTTCCCTTGATCCCACCCGGTCCGTGTGCCCCACTATCGAAACCTCCGCCGGCTTTATCTTTTTAACGGAGGCTATTACCTCCTCAAATACAAGTTTGGACTCATCGGTGAACCGCGTTGAATCAGTCAGGAAATACAGCATGTAATGCGCAGGCGGGGCAGGGGTGGCCGACATCGCCTCCCCGAATACCTGTTTCACCCGGTCATTGCTCATGATTTCAGGAGAATCGGGAGCTTTTTTTGACGAGGATATTGCCGTTGACTCGTTCGGCGCGTTCAGTTTTTGCGATCCGCCCTGGTTGCGTACTTCTATAGCGCCGGTCTTTCCGTCCCGATCGGGCAACAGCACAACAACGCTTTTCTTTGTGCATGCGCCCAGCATCACAATCAAACAGATAACAAAAAAAAGCCGGGGAATGGCAGACATCACAATTGCCCCCTCCATCATGCCTGATGACGTTTTGATTTGTTTTTACGGCTGATTTACTACCCTGCTATTCTGCAAGGTAGACGGCAAATCGTGTACCGCGGATGCCGATATCGCCTACAGGAGTAGAATACTTGACTGTTTCCGGGGACAGTTTGGCGATGATTCCGGAGGTTAACTCCACACATCCCTTCAATATCCTTGTGAACAGATTCAGCTTGCCTTCAGCGGGGGAAAAATTAAACTCACTGACAACAACTTCACTGTTTGATCCCAGGGCGATCAGGGTATCATCCTTCAGCGTCACGCCCAGTGCACTGTTGGCCCCTGTTTTCAAAATATCCTTTCTGGATATTTTATCATTGATCCGCGCCTGGATGACATTCTTTCCTCTTACTATCGTGGCATCGCCTTTAGCCGTTTTCACATAACCGATGGTCGTGTCCGATGCCTGAGCGGCAACAGTAAGAAAGGAAAAAACCAGGATTGTCAAAAATAATTTGTTCAGCATGATTGCCTCCTCAATCCCCCCCAATTTATTAATAATTGTATAATACCTTTGACAAGCAAAAGTCAACTGTCTTATATGAACAAGCATTATGAAGACAACCGCGCTGCTGAAGAAGCTGCAAGACGAGCAAATACTGACACAGTCGCAGACCGGCGTTTTGACGGACATCCATCTTAACAGGCGCTTTTCGCTCCACTTTGAGCTCCGGGCGTGCCTCTATGCGGGGGTCCTTTTTATCCTGGCCGGCCTCGGCCTGACGGTCAAAAAATACTTTGCGCAACTGGGCGACATCGCCGTCATCGGCGCGCTGAGCGCTTCCGCACTGGCCGCATTTGCCTACTGTTTCATGAAGGGAAAGGCTTATTCATCAGATTCCGTGGAATCGCCTAATATGGCCTTCGACTACATTCTTTTCTTCGGCTGCACCGTCTATTCACTCGATATCGCCTATATCGTCGCGCAGATACCCGCTGTGGCCGATCTTTGGGTCAATTATCTCCTTGCGTCCTCCGTTCTGTTTCTCTTTTTCGCGTACCGTTTCGACAACCGACTTGTCCTGTCGCTGGCGCTGTCCACCCTGGCCGCTTGGTTTGGATTCAAGCTGTCCGCCGATCTTCTTCACTTCCGGGAATATCACCGGATGTATGCCGTTGCCTATGCACTGCTGGTATTCGTTTCGGGAGGAGCCCTGTACAGGCTTTCCATCAAGCGCCATTTCCTCGATATATACCTGAACTTCACGTCCCTTTTCCTGTTTGCAGCCCTGATATCGGGAATAACCAACGAGGGATTCGTTTCCCTCTACTTTCCCGCGCTGGCGGCAGCCTGTGCCGTCGCCGCCGTTTATGCCCTGCGCACCAGGGACTTTCTCTATCTTCTCTATGCCATTATCTGCGGATATGCAGGATTGAGCGTCGCCGTATGCAAGGCGTTTTATCGGGCCGGTACGGGGGTTTTGTTCGTCTATTTCATCATCTCCTCCCTCGCCGTCGTCTGGCTGATTTACCGGACTTCAAAGGAGTTCAGAAAAGACCTATGAGCATCGGACTCTACAGCAGGGAAGACGAGGAAAATATCCTGATCAGGAAAAACGCCAGATCATGGCAGCGTTCAGGCCTGATTACGGAGGAACAGTTGCGGATCATCAATGACCGCACATATACGCAGTTAAAACAGACCAACCTGTTCTTCCGCATCCTGTTTTTCGTTTTTACGATCGTCTGCACCGCGGCAGTCGCCGGCTTTTTCTTCTGGATCATAAAACCGTCGGATGAAACGTTTATCTCGATTGCCCTGATGATGTTCGCCTTCGCCGCCTACGCGCTATCCGAGTATATGATCAGGACAAAGAATCTTTACCGGTACGGCATGGAAGAGGCGCTCGCGGCGGAGAGCGTCTTTTTTTGCAGCATGGCGATGGCCATACTGCTTTTCAGGCATGCAGATCACCATTCGCAGTCGCTGATGACAACACTGCTGTGCTCTCTTTTGTCATTCTGGATTTATATCCGTTTCGGATATCTTTATGCCGCCGTTGCCGGATATCTGGCGCTTTGTTCACTGCCGTTCCATCTCGAACTCTCTCCGGAAAATATAAGGACCAGCCTGGCTCTGTTTTTGGGGACTGCTTTTCTTGTTCATGCTTTTCTTGAAAACCGGGAAGTAAGATACGCCTTCAGGCGACTCGATCATGACATCGTCATGGCATCACTTTTCTGCGGCCTCTATATCGCCGTCAATCTCCGGCTGCCGGTACTCGGAAGCTCCTTTTTCATGCCGTCCGTACTTCCTCCCTTCGGCGGTGTTTCACCGGCTCTTTACTGGACTTCCTACATCCTGACATTTCTGATTCCCGCAGGAGGCATTTATTACGGATTAAAAGAAAGAGAACGCCTGATGATCATCGCCGGTTCCGCTGCCGCCGTTGCCACCCTGGCCACCAATAAGGACTATCTGGGAATGACTCACTACGCGTGGGATCCCGCCGTCATGGGAATATTCCTTGTCGCGGCAGCGCTCATGATCATACGCTGGCTCGGCAGAGGCAAAGAGAAGATGCGATACGGCTACACTGCAGAAAATATTCTGAAGCCGGAGAGTTCCGGCATTGACCTGGCGGCACTGGGAGCGGCCGCCGTTCCGGCTTTTGCGGATGCTCCTCAGCCGCTGCCGCGTTCCCCTTCTGCCTTTGAAGGGGGAGATTCGGGAGGCGGCGGAGCCGACGACCGGTACTGAAGCAACAGCTAAGCAGTCATTTGATTACGACACCCGGAAACTTCGCCGTGAGATCACTTGCGCTCTCTGAGCTTTTCCAGCTCCTCCTGCGCCTTTTCTTCTTCAGACGGCAGACGGCTTTTTGTATTGTCGATAATCTCTTCCCTGACGAGCTTGCCCTTTTCGAAAGTCAGAAACAGGTCCTTTTCATAAACCGATCCGTATCCCATATGGACGTAGCGAAGACGCTTGCCCTGGGGAATTCTCAAGGTTCCGCTGAACCAGACGGCCTTCACCGGCGCTTCCCTGCCGGGAAATACCCTGGCAATCGGAATCTCCGGGGCGTCGGCTGAACAGCTTCCCGTCACAATTTTTGTCAGATAAAGATACCCGTCCTCTATCTTCCACGAAGCCAGATAGCCTCGCCACAGGGCAGTGCAGGAAAACCTGAAAAGATCTTTGGGACGCGGATTGTCTGCGCTGAAATACGATTCAAGAGGATTGCTGTATATAGGCAGTTTCTCGCCTTTATACAGCAGGTAATCCGGAAACTGCGCCGTAGCGAAGGCGTTGCTGCAAAAAAGGAGCAGCAGCAGTGTCATCACTGTCTTCTTCATATTCTCTCACTCCCTTAGCGACAACAACTATCTGGTGTCCATCCGGAAACTCCAGATGCCGAATCTTTCGGTTTCCGGACTGGAAAGGAGGTATTTTTTTCTGGCAAGGAGATCAAGGAATTGCACGGGGCGTACATAATGTACGTCTCACAAGCAATACCGCTGATCGACACAGCCAGAGAGGAAAAGAGCCCTTTCCAGACGGAAACTATCTTATTTCGTATTCCGCTTCAGAGGAAGCCCCTCTGAAGTGATAATCGGTGCGGAATATCAGTGAGCCTCTTATTTCGTATTCCGCCAGCGCCGACGATCCGTCCGGGTGCTCAGGCGTCCGACAGATCATGCCTCCCTTTATAATATATTCCGCCGCGGAAGATGCCCCCTGAGGATGATGAACCGTTCTGTAGATTAAATCACCCCTGATCTCAAACTCCGGGTTTTGGGAAGCGCCGTCCGGGTGTTTTGCCGTACGATATATCTGGTTCATTTTCCTGTAACTCTCATTCTTATATAATGGCTTTTAATGCCACTTTTCATCCTGATATGTCAAACTGCTTTTTTACGATCGCACAAAGATTACTGTTGACACCGTCCTCCGATCTCCTTATATGCTTCTTTCGTTACAGACGCTTACCGTTATTTGCATCTTTGGATCGCCGAACCATGGAACACAATGAAAACCCTAAGGCATTAAAAAAGAAGATAAAGGAACTCGAGAAGGAGTCCTTAAGCCACAGGCATGCCGATGAGGCTCTGAGGCAGAGCGAACAGTTATTCAGGACACTTGCCGAGAAGTCTTTCGCAGGCATCTACGTCGTCCAGGACGGTAAATTCCGCTACGCCAACACCAATGCCGCATCCTATGCAGGGTGCACTCTGGCACAACTGACGGGAAGCAAATCCGACAGCATCGTCCATCCGGAAGACAGGGACAAGGTGAAAAAGCACGCACGTGAAATGCTGCGCGGCGAAAGCCTGTCGCCTCATGTATTCCGCATCATAACCAGAGCAGGTGAAATCCGGTGGATCATCGAGACGGTCACATCCATCTTTTATCAGGGCAAGCCCGCCATCCTCGGCAACTCGATGGATATCACCGAACAGCGGAGGATCCAGGAAGCCCTCCGGGAATCGGAACGGCGCCTGGCCGACATCATTGAGTTCCTGCCCGATGCGACGTTCGCCATCGACAAAAAAGGTGTCGTGATTGCCTGGAACAGGGCCATTGAAGATATGACGGGCGTCAAGGCGGAGCAGATAATGGGCAAGAGCGATTATGAATACGCTATCCCGTTTTACGGTGTCCGCAGGCCTATTCTCATCGACCTGATCCTCAAGCCGCGCACCAAGCTCAAGCACGGCTATCGCTTTTTAAAGAAAAAGAGCGATCTTCTCATTGTCGAAACAAACGTGCCGAAGGTAAAAGGCAAGAACGCTTATCTCTGGGCCAAGGCCAGCCCCCTCTACAACAGCAAGGGCAAACTGGCGGGTGCCATCGAGTCGATTCGTGACATCACCGATCGCAAGTATGCCGAAGAGGCCGTTAAAAAGAGGGGAAAGGAGCTTGAACTCAAGACTCACGAGCTGAAGGAATTGAATGCAGCGCTGCGCGTCATGGTCAAATGCCGGGAGGACGACAAGAGCGAGCTTGAAGAAAGAATGCTCATGAACATAAGAACCCTCGTGCTTCCTTACCTCGACAAGCTGAAGAGAAGCCGCATAAGCGCAAAAGACACAGTCAACATCAACATTCTGGAATCCAATCTCAAGGACATCGTGTCTCCTTTTGCGCGCAAGCTGTCGACGAAATACTCCAACCTCACCTCCCGCGAAATCCAGATCGCCAACTTCATCAAGGAGGGGCTTACCAGCAAGGAGATAGCCGAGATTATGAACATCTCCCCCAACTCCATAAATATCCACCGCCACCGCATCAGAAAAAAGATGGGCGTCACCGACAACAAGCACAATCTCGAGGCATTCCTTTCCAGTCAGACCTGATGCCGGCCGGCTTTGCAGGAAATCCGGCCGCAGTTTTTTTGTTCAGCTGGAGCCTGTATTAGACAATCTCATGCCTGAATGTCCATTTTTTGCAAATTCAGCAATATTTCAATTTATGAAATTTTTGGTAAATATCTTTTGATATTGAGTTTAATCCTATAATCATTAAAATCCTCTCAACTCGACAGCGTGCATTACTGCTTCGCCGTTGCCATGCCATGATCAGGTCCACTGGAGTAGGCAGGTCTGTCGCCAGCCTCCTCATAAAAAGGGACCGAAGAGGCAATTCGGTCCCTTTCTTTGTGTATTCGCAGCGCCTCTTCGATGAGGGCGCTTTCCCAGGGACCGGGACCTACGCCACCCGGTCCCCCTTCCCTATTTTATCAGGAAAACCTTTCAGATGCTGTTGATCGGCAAACGGGATTGGTTGTTCTCTTTAAGAAAATCTATTGATTGATTTTTATCCGGCCGGCGTCAGGCGGATTGATGTTTGCCACAGGATCATGACGCAGGCCGGGACAATTTTTTTCGGCGCGTCTCACCGGCCATCTTTTCAAATGCAGATTTGCAGGAGTAATGCTATAAGGAAGACCATTCAAAAACTTTCCCGGACAGCACACGATGAACATATTTTTCTACGAGGCATTTGCGGAGGAGCGCGAAGCCATCTGCAAATGTCTGGCAGGCACGTCGCTGGAAGCCGGTTTTACACCGGCAACCATTCAGGAGCAGGGCGACAAGCGCCCCCCTGCATCGCTGATCAGCATCCGCACGCAGTCCGTTCTTCCGCCGGAGTGGCGTGATGAGCTGACGGGAATCCTGTCGCGCAGCACAGGATACGACCACCTTCAGGACTACCTTGACAGGTACGGAAAATCCATTCCCTGCGGATACCTTCCCCTTTACTGCAACCGCTCCGTTGCCGAACAGGCAATGCTTTTATGGATGTCCCTCCTGCGCAGGCTTCCCCGGCAGACGGAGCATTTCCGGAGCTTCATGCGGGACGATCTTACCGGCAGGGAGTGCCTGGGCAAGACGCTTCTCGTTGTGGGTGTCGGCAATATAGGCTCCGAGATTGCAACAATCGGTCAGGGACTGGGAATGAAGGTGTACGGCGCGGACATCAGGGAAAAGCACAGCCACGTGCGTTATCTCCCCCTTCATGAAGGCATCGCCCTGGCGGACATCATTGTCTGCGCCATGAACCTTACGGATGAAACCCGGGGATTCTTCTCATACGAGCGTCTGAAGGCGGCAAAGCGGGGAGTCATCTTCGTAAACGTTGCCCGCGGTGAAATGGCACCGGCCTCCGGACTTGCCCGCCTTCTTGAAGAGGGACATCTGGGCGGGATAGCCCTGGATGTCTTTAACCGTGAAAGCGAACTGGCGGTATCACTGCGCGGCGGGCATGCCAGCAGCGATCCGGAAGTGCAGGCCACACTTGAGCTTGCCGGCCGCCCTCAGGTGATCATGACTCCCCACAATGCCTTCAACACCGAGGAGGCTGTTGCAAGGAAGGCCCGGCACAGCGTCGAACAGGCGGTCCATTTCCTCCGGCACGGGAGCTTTCTCTGGCCCATCCCCTGACCTTCGATTCAGAAATTTTTTTAGGAAACGGCAGCGGCAAGAAGTGAAGAAGCAACGGAAAAAATTGTCATACTCACTGCCTCATTGTCATGCCCGTGCAAACGGGCATCCAGGTCTTGTCCGGACTCCCGTTCCCCGACCACTTATAGAAGACAATGAAGGACGGTGATGTCTATGTGCTGCAGTTTTCATTCGGAACTGTTCAGGTCAATCTGATTTTCAACGATAATCATCTGCAATCTTCGCTCACCAACGGATCCTGATGCCCGCCGTCCCGCCGTGCTCCGTGCGGTCGCCGGACAGCGTTGCGTCGTACGTAAGGGCAAGGCCGAAGTTCCTGTCGATTTCCCAGTTCAGTCCCGCGCCAACGGACGCACTGTCCCTCCTGGCGCTGTCTCCCCTGACGCTGAAAGTGGAAGCGGGAGTATAAGCAAAAGAGGCATTGAGCGCATAGTCGCTGTTGACAAACTCGTGGAGCCATCTGACCCTGACCTCCGGGGTAAGGGAACCGATCTTCGTTTTGTATTCCTTCCTCAGCTTCACTCCCAGTGAACCGATAAACGATGACGTCCGGTCGCTGTCCGCATTCAGGTCAAGCGCCTCGGCGTCGCTCTCCGTGAAGGCATTCCGCCATAAGGAACCGGCCTGTATAGATGCCATCGGGATGATGTCGACGGCATTGGTTTTGATCCGATAACCGGTCTCCGCATAGCCGCTCAGGCTGTGGCCGCCATAGTTGGCATGGGCAACCCTGGCAATGCCTCCGAAGACGATGTTCCTGGTCGTGTCGTAGCGGTTATAGCCGTAGGCTATAAGCCCGTTCACATACCAGGGGTCGATGTTGTATGCACCATACAGGGAGCCCTGGTAGCTCGCCACTCTGCCGTCGTCGTTGAGGCTGTTCATATTCACCTTCGTATAGGAATAGCCCGCAGCCGCACCCAGGAGCAGCCTCTCGCTCAGTTTCCTGTCGAAGCCGACGATCAGGCCTCCGCCCCTGTAGTCGTATTTGGTCGATATCTCATCGCCCCGGCGTTCCCCGATGCTGCCGTATCCCTTTGCCCAGAGGCCCCGGGGCAGTGCACTCATGCCGTTTTCCTTCATGCCGCCATTCTCTCTGGTGCCGTTGATGGCCGCCAGGAGCATGTTTCCCGCGTCGCTTCCCGTGTTCTCGTTGAAGGCCAGAAGGATGTTATCCGCATCGGAGAGAGCCGTCCCTCCCGTACTGCATCCACCCATTCTTCCTGACAGGACGCCTATGTATCTGTTCACGGAGAAGGACGCCGCTTCCGTAAGCGATGCATGGGAGAGGCCGCCCATCTGGTCGTAGGCGCTTCTCGCTCCCTGGCCTGAGAGGCCGAGAAGGTTATTAATGACTTCGCTCATATCCCCCTGGGCAGTTGGGGAAGCGCGGTCGAGCCCCGAGGCCACGGCATGCTGGTTCAGGGTGGCGGCCACGTCGGCGAAGCCGGTGCTGTTCCTGGTCAAAAGCAGGTAGACGTTCGTGGGATCATAGCTCAGTGATGGTGTAAGAAAGGCCAGGTTGCTTGTGACATTCGCAAACTTCCCTACGACGCTTCCCGCGGTGAGGATGGTGTAGTTGTAATTGGTACCCATCTTATAGACGCCCGATTCGGCCAAAACGGAGACGGTGCCGCCGTTCAGGGTGGCCGTCCCGGTAACGACGAGCTTGTCCGACTGACCCGCTGCATTTGTCTCCACCTGGTAGGTCGCTCCGGCGTTGTGGGTGTAGTTGCCGGTGACGTTCATGGTGCCGATGGAGTTGCCCGGGGCAAGAATTCCGTCGTTGGAGAAGTTGCCGTCGATCGTCCCCGTGCCTTTGACGGTTCCGTTGTTGGTGAAGGTGCCGTCGTTGTCGAAAGTACCGTTGTTGTTGAAAGTCCCGGCATTGGTGAGGGTGCGTCCGGTAATGTTGATGAAGGTGCCGCTGTTGGTGATGGTCCCGTTATTGATTAAGGTGTCATAGTTCCAGAATTCGGATACAGTACCATTGTTGATGAGGGTGCCGTTGTTGTTAAATGTTCCGTTGTTGAAGATTTCACGGGTATTGCTGAAGCTGCCATTATTGGTGAGGGTGCCTCCGGCTTTGTTGCTGAAACTATGGGAATTCACTAAGATACCGTCCGTGTTGTTGTTAAATGTCCCGTTGTTTTTGAGGATATCTTGATTTCTGAAGGTGCCATTGTTGGTTAAGCTGCCATCGTTGGTGAAGATATCTACATTCAAGAAGATACCACCCGTGTTGTTGTTAAAGACACCGGCATTGGTGGGAGAGCCTCCGTAATTCGTAAAGGTTGCATAGTTTTCCACCGTGCCGCCCGCGTTCAGGTTTACGGTTCCGCTGGTGGTCCCGTTGGAAGTGAAATTCCGGCGGAAGATCAGCGTTCCGTCGGCATTGTTGTTCAGGGTGCCGCCACTAAAATTGTAGGAGCTCCCGGCCATCAAATCCAGAACGCCGCTGTTGTTTAAAGTACCGCCGTTGTTGATGACCCCACCATAGATGCTGATGGTGCCCCCGGAATTGTTGTTGAAAGTACCGGTACCGTTGTTGTCGATGACGCCCGTGGAAGAATTGTTAATGGTGCCGGAGTTGTTAATGGTGGACGAGTTATTTATTTGACTGAAGTTATTGATGGTTCCCGTGGAATTATTGGTGAAGGATGCTCCAACATCAATATACAGTATCCCTGTCCCTATGACATAGTTTATCGAATTACTTTCGGCGCCGGTTACGTGGTATGAAGCGTTTAGAGGACTTCCAGGGAGGGCGAAGGCCGGTTTAAAAGGGACTGACACGGCCACGAAAATAAAAAAAACCGGCAAAAGCATCCAAAGCCGGTGAGATCCTGCTGAAAATTCCCCTGTTCTTTTCCGTTGGTTCAACTGAGCCTGATCTATATCCTTGCCCCCCCCTGACAAAGTCTTCGATAAGTGGGCTGCGATATAGCATAAACCGCAAAAAAAAGATATGCCCTCTTTTAAGGAAATGGCGATAGTTGTTGTTCGTGAAAAACCGGAAATTCAATTACTAAGAATCAGCAAGAACGTCAGGGCGGGATTTGAAATATCGAAGAATTCATCATGTGTTATTTACCTCTTCCTGAGTATTGGTTCCCTGTCAATATTATATGCTTTTCCGCCATAACAATATCGGGGGTATTCCACTTCTTCTGCTCCATCAGGGTAATGAATGCGCGGCGATATAAAAGCTTCACAGATACAATAGCATTTTTCCTGCCGGTTATTTCAAAGGCAAATTCCTCCCGGTCCGCAGCCAGCGCCGCCAGGCGGTTGTCGCTGACAATCACGGTATGGTCCCAGTAGGCACCCGTCGGGTACTCCCCGTTCCATTTATTGGCCAGGATCTTGGCGTACGCCTTGCCGGGATGTCCCCCGTAGTGGCCCCTGTGAATATCTCCCGTGCCGCACCAGTCGGGCAGCCGGGGACCGGCAAGCTGCTTTAGAGAGGCTCCCCGCGAATCCGCTGCCTCCACAAGCAGGATCAGATGGCGCAAAGGGGAATCGGTCGGGATGTGATGCCCGGTCCTGTCGTTGGTCAGCGTGACATCGACCGTCACCTTCCCGTTGCGGATCACCGCCGAGACATCCATCTTCAGCGCGCTGCGCAGCAGCTCCGCATCCACCGTCATGTTATGGTTATGAATCGCGGACGGGTCGCGTTCGATCCCGCCCTTGCCCGGGGCGATATTGTTCAGCCTCTTCCCCTTGTAGATCGTGGGGGACGGCATGTGGCATTCCTGGCAGGTCTTTGCTTTTCCGGACTTGGGATCGGCATAGGGGCTCTTGAGCCACTCACCGTAGGAATTATAGATGACGGTGTTCCAGAAGACACCGAAGTGGCAGCTCGCGCAGTACCGGCTTTCGCTGAGCAGCAGCAGGCTGGTGTCGCCCTCTTCCGCATTGACGTCCTCGATGGTTCCGAAGAAGAGCTGGGGCCTTTTCGGATCGCCCTTGAAAGGACGCCTCACCGACATCGCCTGAACACCGGGGTTCATGTCATAGGGCATCCTGGTTGTCGAACTGACATGGACGTCCTCCACCTTGTGGCAAAAATCGCAGTGGACGCCGAATTTATCCGCCCCTTTCACTGTGCGGGGATCGACGGGGGATGCAATGGAGGCGCCGGGGATATGGCAGGCCGTGCAGTTGCCCACCGTGCCCGGGAAATCCAGAAGATAGCCCGGTCCGTAGTACGGCTTGGAGAGATCAGGGGGCAACGGCACTCTCAGATTTGCCCAGGCGCTGATGCCGCCTCCCTCTTTGTAACGCGTGAGGGGGCTGCGGTTGCCCTTCACATCCGTTCCGTAGTACATGGTAAGGAAGCGCGGGTTGTGCGCCGCCTTCATGTGGGCGTCCTTGAGGCTCATCTCCGTGATGACAGGGTGGCACTCTACGCAACTTCCCCGGGAACCCTCCGGCGGAATCCAATCATATTTGTCGTTGTCGAAAATCTGATAGGGAACAAGATGCAGGCGTATGCCTACCCTCGGCGCGCGAACGCCCTTCAGCAGGCAGCTGTAGTAGCCTTCTTTCCAGGCGCTGATGTTGACGGCCTTTCCTGAGGTCACAGCAGGGATGACAAAAAGCCCCGCCTTGTCCGTGACGGCAAATACCCTGGTGCCCTGCACCCTCACCCTCGCCCCGGCAACGGGTCCGTTATGGTCCACAACCGATCCGGACAGTGCGGCGGCAGCGGATGCTCTTTGGCCGCCGTCCGCTGCGAACCATGTGCCCATGAGCAGTGAGGCAAATATGGCGGCAGTCAGGTACCGGACCTGGTATTTTTTCATCATAACATTTTCCGACAACTGCGCCGCCCTAATTGCAGCCCGGCAGATCGACGCCATTGTTGAAGTAGTCGCATGCCTTCTGAGCTCTCTCACCCGCAGGGGTTTTCCACTTCAGCTTTTCCCAGTCGAGGCACCAGTCTTTCTTATTATCGGAATATTTTCGAGGGGCAGGCCGTTTGCCGACTGCTGTCTTGCGATCAAATCCCTGCGGCATCGTGATCTGGAAACCGTAGCACCCTCCGTTCGGGCATTCAGGAGCCTTTATCGCCCATTCGCATATTTTATCGGCATCCGCCCCGTTATACGGGGACGGGTTCCTGCTATCCTTTGCATAGACGCATTTCTTACTGTTCTTGTCCCATTTGCAGAAGTTCGAAGGCCTGCAGTTCTCCTCCCCGGCGTTTTCGAAATCCTCCTTGAATTCAGAAGCGGTCATATCCATTGTAACCGTCAGGATGCCGTCTTTGTAGGTCTTCTCCCATTTGGAATTCCATGCTTCTGCGGGGGCAACATATATGTCGGGCTGATAGTTTATCTCTCGTTCAACATGCTTTGGATTTATGACCCACCGCAGCGGCCTTTTGATATTCACCCGGATCGGTTTCAGATTGCTGTTCTTTGGGTCTCCGGTATCCTTGAATCCTTCGCCCACGTATATCTGAAAAGTGATACGCGTCGTGTCTTTTGCGTACACCAGGAAGAAATCGTATGTCTGCCCCTCCATAAACTGATTGGAGGAATCGGCAGAGGTATCTATATAATAAACACCATTGTTGTATACCATGGTGCTCCGCTGGTATGTTTCACCGCCCATCATATGCGCCATCTGCTCGGGCCCCTTCGTTTCATCCTTCATGAGAAGCTGCCTGTAGAGGGGAACTCCCTGGCACTCTGTCTGGGTCTTGCATGGTTTATTCCAATTAACCGCCTTATTCCGGCCCCTCTCCGCACCTTCAGGAAACACAACGGCAGTCACATAATCATAAGGCACCTGAAAGCAGGTTTGTTCCGACAGGCACTCATCAGGCTTCATGGGAACGGAAAAGAATTCATCATTGTTGACTGAAATTGTGTTGATCAGGCCGCTGAGCGTGCCGTCTATGTCGTTGAGCTCCGTCTGGCGGTCAATGTCCGTCCAATCGGTCATGAAGAGGCCCTTCGGGTCTGTGGGGTTATAGGTGCAATATCTTTCCCGCACTTTTTTTTCATTGACACGGTAGGTTCCCGGATCGAACAGCGGGATGATGATAAAATGACGCAGGTCCACATTGTCGAAGAAGAGTTGACGGGAATAGAAGGCAGGCGGATAATAGAAGCCGTTGGGCTGCTTCCAGCCGACGGCGGCATTGGGCAGGATGCATTTGCCTTTATTATCCCCTTCCTTTGCTATCGGGATACCCTTTCCTCTGTTGTTGGAACCGTATATGTAATCACTGTGGCAGTTGCCCCTGGCCTCGTTTTCTCCGAGTTTACAATCTATGGGCGTCTGCTTGATATTCAGGAAGGCGTTTGTTTCCTGATACACAGGGCCGTCGTAGATATTATAGAGGCGCTGATATACGGAGAAGTTCTCAGCGGGATAACTGACCCCTTCATCGGCGATGGCGCAGAACCCTTCCTGGTCAGCACATTTCAGAGGACTTCCCGGGCTGATGGGGCCGGCGTTTGTAGCGTACGGGTTGCCCTCCTGGGTGTGGCCGATAAAGGCGCTCTTGCGCGTCAGAGCCCAGTAGCCGTTGATGACCTGATCGTAGGTGCCTCCGGAAACCATGGTTAATCCGCCGTTCAGTACATCCGACAGCACGCTGCCCGTTACGAGAAACCAGTTAGTGCGGAGCCATATGGCGCTGACGTTGGTGCTTGCCCAGTGGAAAGAAGATGTATAATTATCGATGACGGTTACGGCACAGTTGTCCGTATATCCCATGGAGCATACGGATGCGCAGTTTTTATAAGCTGCCTCGCATGGATACTTGCATATCGATAAAATTCCATTTTCCTTCTGGCATTTTTTTGCGTCATTATTGTTAGCCAGCATGCATTTGGAAAATGCCTCATTCTCTTTCTGACATTTTTGGGCTATGCACTTTCCCTGATCCCGGTCAATGCTGAAACAATCATCTTTTTTTACACCGGCTTTCATGGAGGACGCTTTGTCGATTGTCACTTTCGAAGGACTGAAATAAGCCTCGGCAGCGGAAATGGGCTTGATGATGTCCGCATTGGCTTTTTTGCCGTCTGCTTTAACCACGCCGGGGCAAACCCCGACACTTCCTATGGTTATCAATGAATGCTGGGCTGTGGAACAGAAATTTCCATGAAACGACTTCAAGGGTGCGGAAAGTGTCCCGTCACTTTGAATGCCGTCGTAATCATCGCTGTTTCTGTACTGCTTGGCAGAGAGCCCGCCTACCGGCAGCGCGACCCAGTAGCATGCCCCGCACGTGCCTGCTCCGGCGGCCATATTGTTCTCAAAGTTATTGTACCCGTTTGCTATAAAGAACACGGAAGGATGAACGGCATCGCCGGCTTCCTGGAGAAGATTGTCCATCGTGTCAAGTCTGGCCAGAATTCCCGACGCTTTACGGGGATTCTGTTTGTTGTCGACGGCCGCACGGGCAAAGATCCCGATGTTGCCGCTCAGGGTATTATTGATCTCCGTTCCCTCGGCAAGGACAAATCCATGGCCGATCGACTTGTAGCCTACATTGCGATCCAGATTGACATTGTGGGCGCCCCGCAGTTCAATCCAGTGCGTCATCGATTCGTTGATGGAGCAATCTCTTAGAAAGGTATTGTCCGGTGCCTGTCTCGTCAGGAAGAAGTTCACAGGCATGCGGGCCGCCCGCCCCCCCTGGCCGAGCTGTTTGAACTCGACGCCCTGAACCTGGTACTGCCTGAATCCCTGACGGACAATGGTGTGACCGCCGAAGTAGCTGTCTGCAGGCAACTCCTTCTTACCGTACTCGTCACCGGCGGAGACAATACGGATATTTCTTGTCAGCAGGGCAACGGCCGCTCTTGTCTCGACTTCCTTGATTCCGAACCCCTCTTTTGTGAGCCTGTCGGGAACGGCATGTTTATCCAGGGAATACTTCTCCCCGTTATGCGGATATTTGATATCCTCATTGAATTTGACGGTCTTGCCGAAGTTCTTCGTGACGGTCAGTTCCTCGGAATGTCCCGGCAGATAGTCCGTCGTCGTCACCACGATCCTGTCATTTTCCTGCCAGTCAACCTCCCTGTCCAGGCTAAGGGATTTTGAGGTTGTCTTATCGGAGATGGTCCCGTTCAGCCTGGCCCAACTCGTACCTGACGGGTCGAGGGCTACAACCATATATTCCTTGCTGATGTCGGGATCAAAATTGACCCCGGATTCTCTGATAGTGATGTTTGAGTGGTAATCCCCGGATTCGGCGGTGATCTCACCTATCGTGAAGATGCCCGAGAGGCCTGGTTTCCCTGCCTTGTGTATCAGGCCAATTCTTGTCCCCGGCTTCCAGTCCACGAACCTGTCGAGTTCCAGATGCCTGTCTCTCTTCTTTGCCTGCTTCTTCAGTGAGGCGATTTTCAAAAAGCCGGTGTTCTGACTATTGAGCAGCCCCGGATATAGCGCCCCTTTTTTTCCGAACATCCGGAGGGTACCGCCATAGGAAACGGCCAGAACTTTGCGTCCGAAATAGCTTCCTTCCTCCCCGCCGCTGATATCCTGCAAATCCGTCTTTTGGTATGCATAAACTTTATCCTTCACTCCTCCCGGTAATTCATATTCGTCGCTACCATTGTCTTTCCATTTATCTTTGGGAACACCGCAGACGAAGTCCGGGGCGGAAGACTTTTCCGGTATGGTTGTCTTGCAGGTGATGCCCGGGTCACCGGTCTTGCCGTAAAGGTAAATTGTTACGGTATTAGTGATCGGTTCCGTCTCCGATCCGATAATCAGACTGCCGCCGTTTTCCACGAGAATCGATTTTGCCCAGAAGTCAATCTTTGCGTCCTTGAAGATCAGCTTTCCTTCCGCCGCAGGCTTTCCGTCTTTGTCGATAGTGCCGTGGATGTTGACCAGGCTGTAATTGTAGGTCCCCGCTCCGATACATTTAACTTCTCCACCTTTGATTTCAAGAGGGTTGCCGCTGGTGTCGGGTTTGAGGGTATTGGCATCGGTACATTCTCCGGCATAGCCCCCATAACCGGACAGCGGGAAAATGAAAAAAGCAATCATGGCAACAATCTGAATCGACGCTAATATACGCTTGGGAATGAAGTTCATCTGCATACCTTGCTTTATGAATAATATTGACTTCGGGAATACTAACAGCGGCTGGCTATAAATACTTGAAAAGTTGCTCTCGATACTCCCGTCGCCCTTGGGACTCCGAGAGTAAATATTAATATCATCCGCTGCTGATTTTTTACCATATCTGAAACCGGTAATCTATCAATTTAAGTAAATGCATTATTGATTTGCAGGGAAAGTGAGTATTAACGGCAGAGTATCGACTTGCCTGTCAGAAGAATAGAAAAGGAAACAGGGGTGACAATAAAATCGGTGTCATGCCCGTGCAAACGGGCATCCAGGTTCTTCAACTGCATATTTCATCGTATAGGTCCCGCCATTCGGGGTTTTCCCTCTCAATCATTTCCAGTTTCCATTTACGATTCCATTTTTTAATTTGCTTCTCTCTGATAATGGCCTCTTCAATTGATTCATGCCTCTCGTACCATACAAGCTTGTGAACACGGTATTTCCTGGTAAATCCCTCCACTATGTCACTCTTGTGTTCATAAATGCGGCGTGCGAGATCAGAGGTCACACCTGCATACAAGGTTCCATTTCTTTTGCTGCAAAGAATATAAACATAGTAACTCTTCATAAGAATTCCTGATGTCCTTCCTTAAAACAGTCATAATGTAAGAGTCAATCTTGAATTATTATCTTTTCTGGACTCCCGCTTCCGCGGGAGTGACAAAAGGAAATGGGAGTGACAGACGGAAACAGGAGAGACAGATAACAAACGGGAGTGAAAAGAAAAACGGTGTCATGCCCGTGAAAACGGGCATCCATGTTTTTTCTGGATTCCCATTTTCATGGGAATGACTAAAGGGACACAGGGATGACTAAAAAGAGATCGGAGTGACAGAAGAAAACGCAAGTGACAGAGCCCATCGGCACTGAACTATTTTTTATCAGAAATCGCAGATGGTTTTTCCTCTCCCAAAACACCCATGACCCACTCGAGATTGACATGCGCGATCAGATATTCGCGGCGGGCGCGGCTCAGGTTGCCCCTGGCCTGGATCAGGTTGAGCTCGGCGTCATCCACCTCCAGGCGAATCTTCACTCCGTACTCGTAACCCTTCTCCGCCATGAAAAGCAGCCGCTCCGCCTGCGCCACGGTTCCGGACAGAGACCTGACAATCTCCTCCGACTCCCTCAGGGCATAGATGGCATCGCGCGTCTCCAGCGCCACAGCGTCCGCCTGCTTTGCCTCCTCGATCTGATTCCGGCGATAGTCGCTGCGCGCCTGCGCCACCCTGCCTCGGGTGCGAAGCCCGTCAAACAGGGGAATGGTAAGCTGAATGCCGACGTTCCATGCCGGGCCGTCCGCTGAATAGTCGAGAACCGATAAATCCCGCCATCCGTAACCGCCTTTGAGATCGATGCGCGGTTTGTCCATGGCGCCGGCAACCTTCACCAGCTCCCCGTACATGTCCGTCCGGTGCTTCAAATCGGCAAGCTCGGGACGGCGCTCTCGGGCAACGGCAATGGCCGCTTCGTAAGAAGGGTAAGAGCGCATCGGGACATCGAGGCTTCCCGAGACATCCACTTCACCCTCCAGCGCCAGCAGGAACCGCAGCCTCTCCCGCTGCGTCCTGATCTGGTTTTCCATGCGTATGGCTTCGGGACGCGCGTTCTCCACGGCAACTTTCGCCGCCAGCACGTCGTAGTCCGTGGCCACTCCCGCTGAAAATTTTCTCATCGCCTCGTCGTAGTGCCTCGTCTTCTGCTCCAGATTCTGCAGGGCAAGCCGATGCAGTTCCTTCGCCAGAAGGATGTCGTGAAAAACGACAGACACGTTCTTTCTGGCTGTCTGCTGATAGTGACGCAACTGCTCGTCAGCGGACTTGAGGCCGGACTTGGCTGCCTGAATCGAGGAGCTAACCTGCCCCCAGGTGAAAAGCGGCTGCGTTACGCCCACCTCAGCCGAGCGTCTGCCGATTCGCTCCGCCATGAGGGGATTGTAAATCTTCAGGCTGCTGTCCTGATCGCGCCCGATGGAACCGGCGGCTGTCACCTGGGGAAGCGCGCCCGCTCTTTCCTCCACGTACTTGCCATTTGCCCAATGAATGTATTCGCGCGCCTTCTGGATGTCGCGATTCTTCTCCCCGGCAACGCTCATGGCCTGGTCGAGGGTCAGCACCCTCACTTCGCCCGCCGCACAGGCGCCGGTCTGCATCAACTGAATCAACACTGCGATCATCGCAATCCATAAGCAACTCTTCATACCTGTCTTCATTGCACTGCACTCCCTTTCCCGCCGAATCTCATCTTTATCCGTTTTCCCAGATCGTCCAAAAGCGTATACACAACCGGCACGACAACCAGCGTCAGCATTGTGGACGTCAGAAGTCCGCCGATGACTGCTCGCGCCATGGGGGCGCGCATTTCCGCACCCGCGCCGATGGCAAGCGCCAGAGGCAGCATGCCGAAGATCATGGCCAGCGTCGTCATGACGATGGGCCGCAGCCTGGTCCTCCCGGCAAGGATCACCGCCTCGCGCCTTTCCATGCCCCGGCGCTGCAGCGCTTTGGCATAATCCACCAGGAGGATGGCGTTCTTCGTCACCAGCCCCATCAGCATGATCAGCCCGATCAGCGACATGATGTTGACTGTGTCGCCCGTGACAAACAGCATGCCCGCCATGCCCACGATGGAGAGAGGCAGCGACAGCATGATCGCCAGCGGCTCCAGAAAAGATTCGAACTGCGCCGCCAGTATGAAATATACAAAGAGCACGGCGAGAACCAGCGCCTCCGCCAGATAGCCGAAGGATTCAGCCATGTCCTCCGCCTCTCCCGAATAGACGATGCTGTAGGCAGGTTCCATTCCTATTCTTTTTTCCGCCGCCCTGATTTTTTCAATGGCGGTGCCGATGGGCAGATCATCCAGGTTCGCGCTGACCGTGACCTGCCTGATAAGGTCCTGCCTGTTGATCTCCGTGGGCGTGGCGTGCGCCTCGTAAGTCAGGAAGTTGTCCAGCGGCAGCATCGAGACAGAGCCGCTCCTTGAAGCCACGGCCAGCCGCAGCCCCCTTACCTGTTCCGGATTCTGCCTCAATCCCTCGGGAAGCCGGATCCTGATGTCCACCGCATCCCCGTCCTCGTCTTCATATGTCGATACAACCTCGCCGCCGACCAGGGCGCTCAGCGTGCGCACGATGTCGTCGGTCATGAAGCCGGCGTTCAGCGCCTTGTCGCGGTCCACGGCCAGCCTGTATTCGGGGATGTCGTGCTCCTGGCTTATCTCGATATCGACGATGCCCGGGACGCGATAGATCTCCTCCCTGAGCTTCACTGCATACTCCTTCAGCCTCGCCACATCGGGGCCGCGCAGGTTCACCTGCAGCGGTTTCAGGTTGTGCGCTATCTCGCCGACTTCTTCGATGGAAATGATGATGCCCGGTATTTTCGCCAGTTCGCGCCGCATCTCCTGCTGCACCCGGTACTGGCTGAGCTTCCGCCTGCCGCGGTCCTTGAGCTTTACATACACCACGCCGCTTCTCACGGTGCCGTTGTCGCCCGCGCCTATAGTGGAATAGGTATGGCTGATCTCCGGCATCCTGCCCGCGGCCGCCAGCATGGCCTGGAGATGATCGGCGCTTTCGGCAAGCGACGCATCGGGCGCAGTCTTGAAGCTGATCTGAAACTCGCCCTTGTCGTACTTGGGGATAAACTCCGTCTCCAGCAGCAGGAAGAAGCCGAGCCCCGCGACAAAAGACAGGCCCGCCATGACCGTCACCTGCTTCCTGTGGTCAAGCGCCCAGCCGATCAACTGCCGGTACCTGTCGGCAAGGCCGTCGAACCATTCATTGAAGCGTTCCAGCCGTGCGGCGATGCCCCGTCTTCTTCCCCTGCTTTCAACGGCTGGATCATGCCACCGGGACGAAAGCATGGGATCGAGCGTGAAGGAAACAAACAGGGAGACAAGCACGGAAAAAGCGACGGTGATGCCGAACTGGAAGAAGAACCGGCCAATGATGCCCCGCATGAAGGCCACCGGGACAAAGACGGCCACGATGGACATCGTCGTGGCCAGGACTGCCAGGCCGATCTCGCTGGTGCCGCGCCGCGCCGCGGTGAAATGGTCTTCGCCGTTTTCCAGATGCCTGACGATGTTCTCCCGCACGACGATGGCGTCGTCGATCAGAAGGCCGATGGCGAGCGACAGCGCCATCAGCGTCATCGTATTGAGCGACATGCCCATGAACTTCATGACGATGAAGGCGGAGATTACCGATATGGGAAGGGTGAGGCCGGTGATGACAGTGGAGCGCCACGAGTTGATGAAGCAGAAGACGATGAGCACCGTCAGAACGCCCCCGAGAATCAGGGTCGTCATGACGTCGTCCACCGATTCGCGCGTCGCTGTAGATCCGTCGCGGACGACCTTCAAAGTCGTCCCAGGGGGCAGTTCGGACTGAAGCGACGCCGTAACCTTTTTTACCGCATCGACAACCTCGACGACGTTGGCGCCGGACTGTTTAAGTATATCCATGGATACAGACGGCACGCCGTTTACCAGGCCGAGCGAACGCTGCTCCTCCACGCCGTCCTTCACCAGCGCCACCTCGGAAAGCCTGATGGGGCGGCCGGAGCGCTCCGCAATCACCATGTTGCGCAGTTGGTCCACACGCTCCGGCTTGCCGGATATGCGCAGGGGATATTCCGTTCCTTTCTGATTAAGGCGGCCGAGAGGCGTGTTGACGTTTTCCGACCTTACTCCCACAGCGACCGCCTCTATTCCCAGGCCCAGCGCCTCCAGCCGCGCCGGATCGACGTCGATGTTCACCTCGCGCTTCATGGAACCCACGAGATCGACCTTGCCCACGCCGGCAACACCCTCGAAGCGGCGCTTGATTCTCTTCTCCGTGAGCACGGTCAGCTCCCGCGGTGTAAGGCTCGTTGATTGAGCGGCCAGTGAAACAACCGGCATGGCGTTGAAGTCGAGCTTCTGGATGATCGGCTCGTCGATTGCTTTGGGAAGCTGGCTGCGGATGGAGTTGATCTTGGCGCGCGTCTCCTGCGCCACGTCGTTGAGCTTCTCTTCGAGCCGGAACTCGACGGTTACGGTCGACACACCCTCGCGCGAAAACGAGTATATGTGCTTCACGCCGGCAATCGAGTTTACCGCCTCCTCGACCTTCTTCGACACCTCGCGCTCAACAGTGTCGGGAGAAGCACCAGGATACTTGGTAACGACGGAGACCACGGGGATCTCGACGTTCGGCCACATCTCCACCGAAAGCCAGCGGTAGGAAAAGGCACCGAGCGTGACCAGCGCCAGCATCATCACGGTTGCGAAGACCGGACGCTTGATGGACAGGTCGGACAGATACATCGGTCATGCCCCCCGCCCGTTCGCAAGGATGAGGCGGTCGCCTTCCCTGACGTTGAACCCGCCCTTCAGGATATACGACTCTCCTTGCTTCAGGCCTTCGACGATCTCCACCCTGTCTCCGGAAAGGACTCCCGTTTTCACTTCACGCATTGCCGCCGTATCGCCGGACACGACAAATATCCTCGCCTTCCTGCCCGTCACGTCCCATCCCATCAGGGCCGTGCGCGGCACCTGCACGACGTTGCTTCTCTCACCCACGATGATCCTGCCCTTGATAAAGAGCCCGCCCTTCAGCTCTTCCGCGGTGTTGTCCACTTCGGCGATGACCTTCAGGGCGCGGTCGGTCTCATTGACCGAGGGATTGATAAACATAATCTTCCCGATAAAGGTTCTGCCCGGATGCGCATCCGTCGTGAAATGCAGTTCATGCCCGACGCGCACCCTGGCCATCTCGATGGAAGGCACGGACACCGTCAGGTTCAGGATGCGGTTGTCCACAATATGAAACAGCGGCCTGTCCACGCCCATTTCACCGACCAGGTCCCCCACGTTCACGCGCCGCATCGATACGACACCGTCTATCGGCGCCGTGATAACGCCCTTGGAAAGACGCGTCCTCGCCTGCCTGTAGTCCTCGCTGGCAACCCTGACCTGGGCGTTTGCGGCCTTCACCCGCGCGGCCGAGGCCTCCGCCTCCGTTCCGGAGTCATCGAGATTCTGCTGAGTGGCAAGCCCGTATTCCCTGAGTTTCTTCATTCTTGTGAGCTCGCGGCTGGCGCGGTTGTCGCCTACACGCGACTGAAGATAGGAAGCCTTCGCCGACTCCAGGGCCGCCTCCGCCCGCTTTGACGAGGCGTCCAGTTCACGGCTGTCGATGCGCGCCAGCACGGTCCCCTTCTTGACGCGAATCCACTCATTGACCTGCACTTCCTTGACAACGCCCATGATCTCCGACTTGACGTCCACTTCAAACTTCGGGGCAAGCGTCCCGGTGACATTGATGCCTTCCACAAGCCTGGACGACTCCGCCGCAGCTATATCAACGGCGACGGGCGGCCGGGCGCTTCTCTTCTCGGCGCGTCCTTCCGCGCTGCCTCCCAGCGAACAGCCGGAAACAAACAGATACAACAAGGACATCAAAAGCAGGCATGCCCTTCTCATAAGATCACTTCCTTCCTCTTTTCTTCTTATTCGTCACTTCAGCAAGCACCTGGTTGAGAATGCGGAGGCTGTCTACGCGGCTTATCATCGGCCCCCGGTTGGCTATCTGTTCGTCAATCGAGGTGTGGATCACGCCGAAAACAACCCACCCCATGTCGGAGGCGCTGTGCTCACGGTACTCGCCCGTTCTTATGCCTTCCTCGATCATGGCGGCGATGAAGCCGTGCACGTCGCCGCAGAATGTCTCGAAATCGAAATAGGGCGCGCCCTGGGGAGGCCCGTAATAGATGGCGTGCATCAGCCTCACGAAATCCTTGTTCTCGATGACAAACGACAGTATGCGGTCGAACAGGTTCGTCAGCCGCTCGTTCACGCTGCCGGGGCATTTGAGGTAGTAGTCGAAGAGAGCGTCGATGCTTGTAAAGTGCGTCTTTACTATCTCCGAATAGATGCCCTCCTTGTTTTTGAAGTAGTAGTAGAGCACGGGCTTGGTGACGCCCGCCTCCTCGACCAGTTCTCTGACCGACGTTGCCGCGTATCCGCTCTGCGTGAAGAGTTTGAGCGCCGCCTTCAGAAGCCGTTCCCGCGCATCGCCTTCATGCATCGCTTTCTGTTCCTTTTTGTGCTCCTTCTTTTTCATTGCGTCTCCCTCCCCCCTTTTCATTCAAGTGCCTTCTTTTCAGTGTCATGCTGAGCGTCCGCAGGACGCGAAGAATCTATTTCCTTTTTGTTATGCCCGCCGCTCTTTGTCATGCCCGTGCAAACGGGCATCCAGTCATTCCTTCCACCCTTCTGCGTCATTCTGAGTGCCCGCAGGGCACGAAGAATCTATATTTCCTGAATCAGATGCTCTACAATTCCCCACAATATTTATTTACCGAACGGTAGGTATATATAACCAAACACGATACCTCTGTCAAGAAAATACTTACCGGTAGGTAGAATTTATAAAATCACTTAATGTTTGTAAAGGTTTGGTTTGATGAAAACCAGGTGCGGCTCCGGCGGCAGGTTATCATGACTCCCCTCAATGCCTTCAACACCGGGGAGGCCGTTGCGAATATAGTCCGCAATTATTATGAATTAGCCGAACCCTTAAAAAACCCGGGTGTTTTTCAGGTGTTTTTTGAGCGTTGACCCGGAACTGATTTCCGCATAAATAAAATCATCTCCTCATCATCTCAAAGCAATCAAATTACAGTTTCCGATTTTTAAAAATCACAAGACCATTTTTTTAAATTGAATAACCGGTTTTCCCCCTCAATGAGCGGCTAAGTGAAAATCAACGTCAGGCCGGTTGATAAATCGGATACCGTATGAGCAGACAGACCATTTAAATCATTCGGTATTTCAACTGCACAAGGGAGCGATAAGTTCAAATGGTATCGATATCACAGATGAGACACATGCTTATAACACTGGCAGACGTGAAATTAACGGCAGTTCTCTTATCATTTTTGATTCTGTCATCTGCATGCCTGGCCGGGAACAATTTTGATGCTGGAAATCAGTGTGCTGGAATAGATCAGCGGTTACCAGGCAAAGCGCTATCCTCTGCCATCATCCATGTACTGAACCGGGAGATGTCTAAAAAAGTGAATGAAGGGCAAGCCGTTATCGAAAAAATAGAAAAATATTCGGGAAAGAATAACTGGCACATTGTGTGGACAACGCCAACGAATATGGAGCGGGGCGTATTCATTCTCTCAGGAAACAGTGGGGACATTGAATACAAGGGTGTGTGGGGCGGATGTGCATTACCGGAAGAAGAACAAAGCGTCCTGGAATGGTTCAAGAGCCAGGCGCCGGACGCGCCTCTCTCACTTCTTGAATGCACAGCCTACGCACTGACACATGAGCAGCCATGAGGGTGGGATGCAGATCAACGGCGTGACGACTAAATTGAGATAACTCAGAGGAGTCCCATAACATCCTGAAAAAATAACGGAGGTTTATCATGCCTTATGTTTATTCAGACGCGGAAAAATTGGTGGATAAGAAACCCGTTGGTACAAAGCAATGCGTTGCCCTGGTCAAACACTATACAAGTGCACCCCAAACAGCGCGATGGAAGCAGGGCGAGGCCGTTAAGGGTAATACAAAATTGAAAACAGGCACTGCCATTGCGACTTTTGTAAAGGGAAAATATCCAAATCGTCGCCATGGTAATCACGCCGCATTTTATATTGGCCAGGATGCACGGGGCATATGGGTTGTTGAACAGTGGTCGGGGGCTCAGATAATAAGAAAACACCATCTAACGTTTAAAGGCAAGAATAAAAATGGCGCTTACGTTTCGCCCAGCAGCAACGGCGATGCGTTTTCGGTGATTGAATAATGAAAAACATAATTGATTTATTCCAAATATCAATTATTGCCGTGGCGATTACATCAACGAACGTTTTGAGCCATGCCGAGTATAAATTCGTTTGTCCATCGGAATTGACCGTTCTGCAAAGCATTGTTCAGGATGTTTCCGGGTGGAAAATGTATGGCAGCCATAGAAGACATCCATTCGTGAATCTGTCTTTTTCCGAAGGAATACCTAACGAATCATATATTCTGGTTCCGGATGAAGAGAAAAGAAAGGGAAGCAGATTAATTGCAAGGTGGGAACTACTTAAGTCAACTGAAGGCTACTGGGTGCTATGCGAGTACGCAGATACCAGTGCGACGGTTGCACGAAAACTGCCCGAAGATGTGGCATATTGCGAAGTCGAGTATGACCGAATATTTCCAGAAGCCGTTGTGAAACAGTGGCATTGCTTATCCGAGGCAGAACTAAAGAAGAAAGCAGAGAGTAAAAAAGGCAAACAAGAGGCAGGCGAAAATGATGATGAATAAAATAGGGATGACATTTCTATTATGCGTGATTACGGCCGTGGTCATGATGATGAATGTTTTGTCCTATGCCGAGTATAAATTCCTTTGTCCATCGGAATTGACCGTTCAGCAAAGCGTTGTTCAGGATGCTTCCGGGTGGAAAATATATGGCAGCCATAAAAGACATCCCTTCGTGAATCTGTCGTTTTCCGAAAGGGGACCTGAGGAAGAATATAGTTTGGTGCCGGAAGGATATAGAAAGGCAAAGGGTGCCATAATCGCAGAATGGGAACTACCCAGGCCAACTGAAGGCTACTGGGTGCTATGCGAGTACAAAGATACCCGTGCGACGGTTGCACGAAAACTGCCCGAAGATGTGGCGTATTGCGAAGTCGAATATGACAGTCGGAGTTCAGAACCGGTTGTAAAAAAGTGGCATTGCTTATCCGAGGCAGAGCTAAAGAAAAAAGCAGAGAGTAAAAAAAGAAAATCAAAAGGCAGGTGAAAATGATGATGAATAAAACAGTGATGGCATTTCTATTATGCGTGATTACGGCCGTGGTCATGATGATGAATGTTTTGGCCTTTGCCGGGGATGAGATCGTTTGTCCGCCCCGACTGACCGTTCAACACGACATCACCGGGAATGTCCCGGATGATTGGCAGAAACACGATGACCGGAGCAGTCATCCATTTGTGAATGTGATGTTTTCCGAGGGGTCGCCGGATCTGCAAATCATTCTTGCGCCGATCGGAAAGAAGAAGGTGAAAGGAAAATCAATCGCCGAATGGGAATTCCCCAAGTCAGCGGTGGGGTACTGGGTATCATGCCTTTACAACAACACCAGTGCGACAATAGCACGAAAACTGCCCGAAGATGTGGCGTATTGTGAAGTTCAGTATGACAAAGCATATTCGAGTCCACATGTGGAAAGGTGGCGTTGCCTGTCTGACGCGCAGTTGAAGCAGAGACGAAAAGAAAAACAATAAGCGACTAACGGAGGATAATGAAATGCAGATGTTTGATAAAGGATCGGAAGCAAGTTTTATATTTGAGATAAAAGGTGCCCCTGAAACTGCAGTAACCGACTTCAGGGCTGTTGAAGAATTATCAAAGCCGTTTGTAGCCGCAGTATCACTGGCCGGCAGAGCGAAGATTTCATATGACGATGTAATCCATAAAGAAGCCCTGTTGACGATCAAAGGGGCGGAAACAGAGCGCTATTTTCACGGGATCGTCCGCAAGTTTGAGTTTACGGGCAAAAGCGGTCGTAAATATCTCTACGACGCCGAAATCGTACCCGCTGTGAAACTGCTCTCGCTTGAACAGGACTGCCGCATATTTCAGGCGACTCAGGTACAGGACATCATCGCGGGAATTTTCAAGGAGAGCGGCATATCATCAGACCGCCTTGAGTTCCGCCTGAAGAACAAGGAGCACAAGCGCAAATACTGCGTCCAGTATCGCGAGACAGACCTTGATTTCATCTCCCGGCTTCTGGAAGAGGAGGGCATCTATTACTTCTTCGAACATTTCCAGGACAAACACGTCATGGTCTTTGCCGACGACCCATTCTGCTGCAAGTTCATCGAAGGATCGCCGGAGATTACCTTCAAGCCGGAAAGCGGATTGAATCCCGAGAAGGAGGTGATCAGCGGCATAGATTTTTCCCGTCGCCTCCGTTCCGGAAATTACGCCCATAACAGTTTCAATTTCAAGCGCGCTGCTGTTGACCTCAAGACAAACGAACAGAGCAAGGATGAGGGAACCCGCAAGTATGAGATCTACGACTACCCCGGCCCTTACGGAGATGCAGGACCTGGCAAAAAAATCGCCAAAATCCGTCTTGAGGAAAATCTGGCTCTGCGGGATCAGGCCGCGGGAGAAAGCAACTGCCCGCGAATGATCCCTGGCGTTACCTTTACCCTGGACAACCATGCCATAGATGCTTACAACATTGAATACCTTATCGTGTCTGTCGATCACTCCGGCAACCAGCCTCAGACACTGGAAGAACAGGCTGATGCCGACAGCGGCACAAGCTACTCGAACGATTTTCTGGCTATCCCCTCCTCCGTCCCCTACCGTCCTTTGCGGGAACATAAAAAACGTTTCATCTATGGCATACAGAGTGCCGTTGTGGTGGGGCCGCAGGGAGAGGAGATCTACACCGACAGATACGGCCGGGTGAAGGTCCAGTTCCACTGGGACAGAAAAGGCAAAAAGGACGACAAAAGCTCCTGCTGGCTGCGGTGCGCCCAGGGCTGGGGTGGAAACGGCTGGGGCATGGTTTTTCTGCCCCGCATCGGTGACGAGGTGCTGGTGGCCTTCATGGATGGCGACCCCGACTGGCCGGTCATCGTAGGCAGCGTCTATAACGGCGACAGGAATCCCCTTTACAGCCTTCCCGACCATAAGACGAGAAGCACGATCAGGACCAGAAGCTATCCCAATTCCAGCGGCTTCAACGAACTGCGCTTCGAGGACAAGGCCGGAAGCGAAGAGATATTCCTGCACGGCGAGAAGGACTGGAACATCGTCATCAAGAACGACAAGGGGCAATCTGTCGGCCATGACGAGACCCTGAACGTCGCCAATAACCGCACCAAGACCGTCGGCGTCAACCAGAGCGAAACTATCGGCGCAAACAAGACCATCAACGTCGGAGCGAATCATACGGAGTCGATCAGCGGCAACATGAACCTGACCGTATCCGGCCTAAAAAATGAGAATGTGCTTCTGGCCTCGACCGAAAACGTGGGGGCAGCAAAGACCCTGAGCGTCGGCGCGGCATATGCCGTGACCGTTATTGGCGCCATGAATACCGCCGTCGGCCTGGGGCAGTTTGAAGAAGTGGGCTTGACCAAGCAGGTCGCAGTGGGAAAGAGCTACGACATAACCGTCGTGGACAGTTTTTCCATCACCTGCGGCAAATCAAAGATCAGCATGGACAAAGACGGGAAAGTAATTATCAGCGGTTCCGACCTGGAATTTAACGGCTTCGACCATATTCAATTAAACAGCCAGAAAGTGGATGTGAACGACTAATGGAATACAGAGACCATACACCTTTTGAAACAGCAACGTTTGATACTTTTGATAAGCAAGACCGTGAGTACCACGTCGTCGTGATGCGCGGGACGTTTCATATGGCAACCGATGACGGTCTTCTGTGCCTGTCCGAGGAACAGACGCCGCTGGTGGCCACGGATGAGTATTACGGCGAGACCAGTCAGTCCAGCGTCCGTCAGGAAAGCGATTTCGCACCGTTCAAACCCAGGACGGACATCATTCTGGATGCCACTGCATATGCCCCGGGCGGTAAACCGTCAAAACTGTTCCGTGTCGGGGTAAAGGTGGTTAGTCCGTCTCAGCCCGGCAAGACAGTCTGCGAGAAGAAAATGATCATCAGCGGCCCCTGCTACTGGAATCATTTTCTGTTTGGCTTATGGAATACCGACACACCAAAACCGATCACCAGCATGCCTATTCGCTATGAACACGCATTCGGCGGCATGATTACCGTCTATGACCCGGAAACGGAAAGAGACCGGACCGCATTCTACGATAAAAATCCCCTCGGCATCGGCTACTGGCCAAAATGGGCGCATCCTGAAGCAAAACGCCGCGACCGGGTTCCTGCGCCGAGAATAATTTCCCAGGAAGATCTGAATGCAAAATTCGGACAGGAACTGACACCCGAGGGCTACGGCCCCATCTGCCGCACCTGGCAGCCGCGCCGGAAACTGGCTGGTACTTATGACGAGAACTGGCAGGCGGGACGCTGGCCGAACCTTCCGGAGGATTTTGACTTCGCCTACTGGAACTGTGCCCATCCCGATCTGCAGACTCCTTTTCTGAAAGGCGACGAGTAAATTCACCTGACCAACCTCACACCGAAAGGCAGACAAAAGATCATCCTGCCCGGTCATATCGTGTTTGTCCTGATAAGATATGAGGAAGGCGAGATTAAAGAGGCCAGGGCAAATCTGGACACTGTATTCATAGAGCCGGAAAAGGAGCAGGTCAGTTTGGTGTGGCGTTTCAGCATACGCACCGAACCGGAGGTTCGTGTCCTGGAGTCACGAATGATCCTGCGGCAGGACAAAGAGAAGATGCTGAAGGAGGCCGGCAATGGCAAATAAGGAAGGTGCGCGCAAGAGCGGAAAGTTCATCGCCGTCTGCACGACCTCTGACGTTTGCAAGACGCCGGTAGGCAATACGGTTGTTCCCATCCCTTATCCTATCACAGCCAATTTGAATGACAGCGCCTCGACCAGCCCCAACGTCAACTTCTGCGGCGATCCGGTATTTATCCTCAACAAGAGCAAAGTAACCAGAGTTACGGGAGATGAACCGGGAATGGCAGGCGGAGTGAAGTCCGGGACGAACCGGTCCCTTGTTGAGCCGATAGAAGGCAGCACCAACTTCTATGTCAACAAAAGACCTGTTGTGCGTCACGGTGACAAGTGCAAGATGAACAATGGCAACACATTTGGTAAGTTTATCTATCAGGGTGGCGGGGGCAGCAAAGGCGGCGACTCCAATCCGCCGATAAAACCGGAAACGCCTGCAGAGAAAAGTTTTTTGGAGAAGGTAGGCGGCCTTTATGATAAACTGAATATCAAACCCTTGCAGGAACTGAAAAAAGGTATCCAGGACGGCATCGACAAAGTAGTCGAGGCCTCCGGTTACAACCCGGTCGTAATGGGTATCGGGGCGGCGGCCACGGCGGCAAATGAGGTATTCGTTCCCGATAACTTAACCGACTTCAGCCCCGGCAAGCTGGTCACAAAGGGCAAGAAAGCCTACTCCGCCGTTAAAGGAATGGCGAAAACCGAGAAACGTCTGGCAACGTTTGCTGCAAGGGAGGAAAAGAGACTTGCTGAAGAAATCATAAAGAAGAAAGAGGCAGCCAGAAAGGCACAGCAGGAAGCAGCCAAGAAGAAGGGCAAGAATGGAACGACGATTAAGGGGAAGAAAAAAGAGAAAAAAGTTGATCCCTGTAAGGCGCTTGAAGGTGGTGTACCGGGAGAGAAATACAAGGGTGGAAAGTATGGTAAGATAGCACCCGGTGGTAAAGCAAGAGGACAGGAGGCACATCACATGCCTGCTGATTCTGCCAGTCCCATTAAACAAAACAATGGACCTGCGATTCAGATGGATAGGGCGGATCATAAGCAAACAGCAAGTTATGATAATAAAAAGGGTGCAGATGAATACCGAAAAATCCAAAAAGCACTTATGTCTAGAGGCAAAGCGGGTAGGTTCAATGCTATGCTTATGGATATTGCAGATATAAAGAAAAAATTTGGCAACAAATATGATTCGGCAATAGCCCAGATGATAGCTTATTCTAAATGCAAGGAGTATATCTAATGAGCGAAGAAAATTTTACCTTTGAAAATTGGCGCAAGCGTATCCTGGAAATAAGAGATCAAAAAACGGAGAGAGAATCTATCGAGTTTTGTGATCTCGTTGATAAGATCGATAATGCTCCAAAAGATTTGAACATAGCTGTTACACTCTTTCAAACATTTACAAAGAAACCGGATCATGGTGTCAAGGAGTGTGTTGTCAATGAATTAGGCATATTTGATGTGGAAACATATTATCAGGCATATTTTCAAGATCTTCCCAGATTATACAAAGAAACCCAGCGGACAGAGTGGTATTCTGTAATGGCTAGCTATACCGGCCGCGAACTTAACAAAGATGAATGGGATATAATTGTAAAAATAGCCAGGTCAATGCCTGAAGAGACACAGAATATTTTTAAAGATATAATATCCGATGAAGATTTCATGGACGATAATGACTGGGCGGAATATGTTTTAGAAAAGCTAAAGAATAGTAAATGATTATACCTATGAGGAGGTTAATAAATGGTAAAAGCTAGACCCAAAACCCCTACAGAAATCGTTGATGACTTTATGAAAGAAGCGGAGAAACTTTCTGAGAACCTTCCTTATGATGCCGCATCTTGGCACTATGATGAAGATTATCCAATTGATCTCCCACCAAGTGCTGTTTATATTCATTTAGGCATGTATCTTGGTTGGGCAATCGAAAGAGAGTTAGCTTCAGATGCCTTAAAAGAAAACAACAAAGAAGCCATTGAAAGTTTTAAAAAACGTGATTTATTACCTGGAAAATTATTTCGGTTATGTTGTGAAGATGAGTTCATGAAAGAACATCTGAATACTCAAGGTAATGCCTTTACCAAAAAATATTACCGCCCCGGGTGGAATCATTACTATCATGCAGATTTTCATGAAGTATCAGGAAATGAAATCTCAGGTTTATATATGGCAGACACCTGGGAAAATTACGAGAAAGTCAAGGCAATGATAGATAGCCGTTATACGGAATGGCTTAAGGAGCAGGAAAAAGAAAAGACAGACAAAGATAAGGACAAGAAGTGAATTACCCCGCCCACATGGCGGGGCATCTATGACCTTTAAAACAATTCTAATTGAATCGGAGCAGCCTTTTGATCGCGGTGATACTGAATATACTTCCTGATTACCTCTGCTGTAACTTCATCTCCTACTGTGCGGACGAAATACCCGTCCTCCCAAAACTCACCACCCCAAAGTTGCTTCTTGATCCCAGGATATTCCCTGAAAATGACACTTGCACTAATACTCTTCAAAATCCCTACAACCTTCGAAATGCTATATCGTGGAGGAAAAGACAAGAAAATGTGCACATGATCTTCAGCTATCTCCATTGTATCAATCTCAAAATCATGATTCTCCGCTATCTCATGAAATACTCCCCTTACTCGTTCTCTTATATCTCCACGAAGAACCCACTTCCGATACTTCGGTGCCCATACCAAATGATATTTTGTGTCGTATACTGCATGTGGTGTTCTTTTCAATGCCATGTGCTTAACATAGCACACTTATCCCTGCCTTCGGCAGGAAAACTTTTCATCCCCGTCCACAGGACGGGGTATTCAAGTTTCAAATTTTTATAAAGTTAAAGATTGGATTGAAGATGCCAACGGTAAAGTCTCCTACGAAAAGCGTGAAGTTTTCATCGATGACATAGAAAAAGGTTGTGCTAAACATCCAAGGAGACCATCAAGATCAAAGCCGTGGCCGGGCAAGGGTGGCAACATTACAGGGAGATGATCAGTATGGATATGAAAAAAGAGGTGACAAAACTGCATAAGAAGGTGAGCAAATGGACAAAGGAGTGGGTCATTGACGAAACAAACATGGAGTTATTCAGAGATGAACCACCGATGTCATTAAATAATTATCTTAAAGGGGAAGATGAGATTGCTTATCTTGCTTCCCGATCAGACAGCCTCCATATGTGGCACTTTACCCACTTCATGCATGCAGTCTTGAATGAGGGGAAAGATGGCCTGGAGGATTTTGCCCTGGCGGCGCGGTATGCCCGGGCAACAGTGATGTTTGAAGAGGCGTTCGCCAATGCCGGACAGGGTGGCTCTATTTTAATGGTAGATAGTGTGTTCTTCTTTTCATTGAATGTCCTGGCGGGCTGGTCGGTGGAAGGAGACATTGTCGGTCGCGCCTTGTATAAGGGGCTGGATACATCGCTCCTTGATTTACGCCACACTGAAGAGCATGAAAAAGGCAAACTCTTTCGCCACCTCTGGTTCCTGATGCATCTTTATTGCCAGGTGAAGAAGCTGAAACTTGATACTTCCTTGTATTCCTATCCTGAAGACATGAGTCCTTACGCGGCGGTACTGGCCGACTGGCGAACAAAGGACTTGAGCAAGGTGCAAACGTTCGTCTCGGAAATGGCGGATTTTCATATCCAGGAGACAAGGGCTACTGCTCACGATGAGATTGACGAGTTCGATACCGAAGACCGGATGATATTTCCTCACGAGATTCTCACATTCCTTCGCCTGCGTGAATGGCAGGGTCTGCCAAATCCAGGGTCATTCGAGCATCCATTGATGAATCAGCCACTGGCGAAGATGCCGGCCCTCATTCCGCTGAAACAGCCGGCAACGCCCCTCCTTGACAATGTCATTACTAAATTCAGAAAGGAATACCCCGGAAGCTTTTCAGACTGGAAGTGATATAGTGTGATAGATAATTCTTGAGCGGCTGAGCGAAACATGCTTCAGCCGGGGAAATAAGCGGGACGGACAATGGTTCTGTTTATTTGCAGGGTGCATCCGCATCACGCCTGCATGGAAGAAGGCTATGGTTTGCGGGGCCAGGAGCCTTCCGGAACGGGCACCATGTTCGCACAGCGGCGTGACGGATACGGCCACAAATCACGCCGCTCTCCCACCCACTCAAAGTGCATGCCGTCAGGCGTGGTGAAGTTGCCGCCCCACGCAAAACCCCACTTGCGGAAGATTCGTACAACCCGGCAGTCAAGCGTAGGCTCGCGTCCGATCCTGTTTGTCGTAACATTAATGTCGATAGCGCCGCCCCAACTGTGGCGCGACAGAAAGCCGCCGGTGGTGCTGCCGAGATCGCGGACCTCTCGGGCCGCCCAGCAGCCGCCGTAGCGGTTTGAGGTGCGCACATTGATGGTTCCTTCCAGGCCGTTCGCCTCAACCTCCTTCATGGCGTTGCGCAGTGCTTCAAAAACCACATTATGGCAGCGGGCGCTGAGCCGGATTTCGTCATTCAGCAACCGGCGGTCCGACAGCTCCGAGCGCATCCATTCACTGTCGATGATAACGCGTCGCTGCCTGGAACAGACACGCACCCTGCGGCCGCGTTTGCGGGTTCGCAGCGACGAACAGCGAGTCCGGCCGATTTCGGACTTATACCAGAATTCGCCAAGCTCAGCTTTAAACTCGGCGGTGGATAATGTTTCGTCAGGATCAGGTAGGTCCCAACTGCGTCGAATGCGCACGCCGGGGCGTTCCAGGCCGCCGGCCGCAAGCTGTGCCTGCATTTCGTCACGCGAGTCGAAGCCCCAGAGGATGACGCGTGACGGCCGTCTGAGCCCCAGGCGGTCGGCTGTGCTGTCACTTATGATAATCTCGCCCATGTTGTGATCGTCAGGCACCACCGCACCGACAACAAGCTCGAACTGCGTACCGTTCCACCCTTCCAGTTGCAGCACGTCGCCTTCGGATGCACCGCGAAGCGCCGCCGACGTGGCGGTGAGCAGTACCCGGCCGGCTTCCAGCGCCTCGACTGCGTCCTCATCCCACTTCTCTTCGGCTAATTCCGGCGATATGCCCGACGAAGACACTGGATATGCAAAACCGGGAGGCGCCTGCTGCACCGGCCCGTTTGCCCGCCTCACCTCACTGAGCTTCAGCACGCCGCCCCGGACAACGGCGCCGGTGCCGCCGGCCCGCTCCGCAGCGGCAATGGCCGCATTCGCAACCTCTAAAGACAGTTCACGGCTTTGATAAATATCGACCCAATCGTCAACCGCAATGTCTTCCTGCGCCTCAGCATGGCAGGAACCGGTGATAAGGAAACTAACGGCGAAGAGCACAACAGCAGCCAGTACGATAGCAAGATGGCGAATCACAATTATTAAACCCTTTACAGACTGTATTTTTGATCCGCACCCTTGCATGTTTTATTGATTTCATCAACCGGAGAGTAAAGCAGGAAACGATGTGTTGGATGTACAGGTGTGAACTATTTATTCATCAAAGGCATGGTGATGCCGTAGGAACTCAACGAACAGGTATGGTTGATATGGAGCCGGGGATCGGGAATCATCTTGGAAAATTACACACCCGCCGTTGGGTCTTGAGGTCTGCTTGTCGCCGATGAACAGGAATTAAAAAGTAGGCATGAACTTGCAGATGCAATCTAACTTTGGAAAGGATAGTGCAAAGAAAAAAGCGAAAGGCTTTTGATACTGCCTTTTGCCTGCGCCGCGACTGTATAAATCTCGTTTCTCAATTATGTATAGTATCCGCTGAATACCCCAAAAGTCCTCTATCAGCAAGAAGATAGATAGATAGATAGATAGATAGATAGATAGATAGATAGATAGATAGATAGATAGA
>CAZLFA010000020.1:0-689 GCA_964558665.1 uncultured Syntrophaceae bacterium | reverse complement strand
TATGAAAGTCAGGATATTAAAACGGAACTTCAACATTACTTATATCAACAGGCATCCATGGAAACTTTTCAACGTTCGTTATTAAATCATTGTCATTCACTGAAAAATTTCCCCAATATTCTACTGGATCGCCAGACTTTACAGGGCTAATTAGTTTCCGTCCGGAAAGGGCTTTTTTTCGCTCCGGCTGTGTCGATCTGCGGTATTGCTTGTGCGGCGTAAGTAAAGTACGCCTCCGCGCAATCATGCAAAACGCCCTTTATAAAGGGGGCAAGGGGGATTTTATACTCCTTGCCGGAACGAAAAATAACCTCTTTTCAATCCGGAAACCGAAAGTCTCAACATCCGGAGTTTCCGGATGGACACTAATTAAGTTGTTATGCTCAAAAGTCCAATAGGTTGATGTTTCAGATTGCTGCTGACGAGAATCTATATTTACCAACCTTACTAAATCACCTCGCGCGAGATTATCTTCTTTGATGAGTTCACATTCTTGAGAAATGGTCGATAAAAGAGATTCAAAATCAGATTTTATTTGCCCATAATTCTTTGTGATAACATTTTGTCCAAAGGTAAATCGTAAAGTCTTTCCAAACTTCATTCCGGGTCTTATTTGCCAACCAAAGTGAGGAATAATGGTAGTGTAAGATTTTTTGTGTAAATTCATAAAAGCCTATAAGAGGTAGAAA
>CAZLFA010000019.1:0-55377 GCA_964558665.1 uncultured Syntrophaceae bacterium | reverse complement strand
CAGGAAGGCAAAAATGCCTCCGATATTCAGAAAAATAGGCTTATGAAAACTGCATCTACTAACCGATATCATTACCCTGGCAATATCGCCCTTGCTGAAGACTCGTATTTGAAGGCAAGATTCTATCGAGACACGATATGTTGTCAGCGTAAATAGCAGCATGGAATCATCCTTTCGCCTGCTGTAAAGGAAACTCCGCCCTATTACATAACAATGTCCAGCTTAATTCCAGTCTGCAAGCATGAGGCCTATGCTGATGCGATTCGAGCTTGCATTGTAATCAAGCAGGCTTTCTCCATAGCCGTTAAAATACTGCACGTAACCGCTGATCCGGTCGTTGTTGATGAACGGCAGGGGGAATCCCCAGTCAATCTGGACGGCGCCTCTATTGTCTCCGGCGCGAAGGTTGTTGCGAAACATCATGCTGAATTTGTGTTTCTTCCAGTAATACGAAGCCCATATCTCGCCATATCCCATGTACCCTTCGATGCCGGGATTGTCGTCGTCCTGCTCGCTTTCCGGTATCCTGTACCATGTCTTTACAAGAAGGTTGAAACTGCTTTTCTCAAATCCGAAGTTCGCGACTATCCTGTTCCAGCTTCTGGAAAGCGGTTTGGCGCGGCCGTTTGACTGGTGGTTTATGCCGAGATTGATGATGCGCCCCTTCAGTCCGAAAAGGTCGTAATTTGTGCGCAGGTTTAAAAGGAGCTCCGGCTCGTAATTGCTGTCCCGGAAGGGGGATGAATATGCGGAGTTATACATCTGCCAGAAGGACAGTTGCGTATAGCCGAACCATAAATCCAGATCTTTTCCTAAGATGTCCTCCCATAATTTTGTCTTGAAGCTCAACTGAAATTTTGCTTCCGCATTTTGCATCTTATCTGCCTGTTCGGCATCTTGAGCTGCATTCTTATTTGGCGTCATATTGTAAGCCAGCGGCAGAATATAGGATGAGCGATGGGCTCTGACCAGGGTGGCGTTCTTCCTGCTGACCGGATCCAGTTCCCACAACCGGGACATTACCGACGGCTTTTCAGTTGTTTGAGGTTTATCATCTTTCACGTCAGTCGACGAAACCCTGGTTTTTTGTTCTGGACTGCGGCCGGCAATGCCGTCATAGCACTTCAGGCGTTCCGAATTATCATCAATCTTTGAACATTCAGCCATTTTCTCACCAGGCACTTCCGCTGCAAAAGCACACAAAGGAACCAGAATTATAAGAAGCACAAGCTGCGCACATGCAGCGAGGGATTTGTACATTTTCAAAGCCTTTCGTTATTTTTTAGGGACACTATCTTCAGTAAATCTCGGACTATTTAGTGTCCGTCCGGAAACTACGAATGTTGAAACTTTTGGTTTCCGGATTGGAAAGCGGTTATTTTTCGTTCTGGCAAGGAATATAAAATCCCCCTTGCCCCCTTTATAAAGGGGGTTTTTCACGATTGCGCGGAGGCGTACATAATGTACGTCGCACAAGCAATACCGCAGATCGACACAGCCAGGGCGGAAAAGAGCCCTTTCCGGACGGAAACTGCTTCTATGCGCCGTCCAGTCCGCCTCTCTCCATCTTGCGGTACCAGGAAGCCGGATCGGTAAGCAGTTCTTCCGTTTCTTTCAACGATACATAATGTTCATGCTCAATATTAGCCATGAGATTGAAGAACTCCTTTTCAACAGGATTTGAGCATTCATCGCGGAGCCTCGCATAATTTGAACAGCCGTCGGCTTCAAATTCGATAGCTGTTCTTATAGCTTCCAGATCATCCCTGTCGCCGGTGCTTATTTTTTCAGCCTTCTTCAGGATTCCTTTGAGAACATCCCTGACGCCGGTATCGCGCACCTTCAAAGGAACCGAGCTCGGCCATTTTCTTTCCTTTTCCCACAACTCGAAAATCTGCTTCAGCACCTCATAATGCTCCATCTCTTCCGTCGCAATCTGCATGAACATTGATTTGCCTGCAGGATTTGTCGTCCTTTCCGCATGTTTTACGTAGAATTCGTGTTCATTAAGCTCGTTTTTCAGAGCGATCTCCAACGCATAAACCGGCTGTTTCATGTCATACCTCCTTTTGTGTTGAGCCATTATCAATGTCTTCCACATGTTCCGAAATGTTCTGACAGTGATCCGATATCCTCTCCATATGGATAAGCATGTCGATAAAAATCGGCCCTGCCTGTGCATGGCAGATCCGCCTGTGAAATCTCACCAGGTGATTTTCTCTGGCCTTCCTGATCATCGCATCTATTTCCCCCTCCCTCAGGGATATTTTTTTCAGCAACGACCGATCACCGCTGACGATCAGATTGAGGGCATCCGCAAGGTTGTCCGCTACGGATTTTTCTATTTCGTCGAGCTCCTTCCTGCCTTCGGCGCTGAAGACGACGCTGCTTTTTTTCTTGTCTCTGGCGGAATCGATTAGCCGTACGATGTGATTGCCGATCCTTTCCACATCATCGACCATTGCCGTGTAGGTAAAAAGCCTTCGGGACATGTCCCTGGAAAATTCTGCACAGGATGCCTGCCATAGATATTCGCGTATTTCCCTGCTCAGGTAATTGATCATCATTTCCATGTAGAGAATGTTCCTTCTCGCCCCCTCGCTGAATTCTCCCTTCATCCCGAGATATTCATCAAACATCCTTTTGGCCATGATCATTTCGCGCTCAATCTCTTTATGAGTGTTGTGAAGCGCTTTATCCGGATCCGGGATATCTTCCTTGTGCAAAAACTCCGGCCAGAGAGGCAGCACGTCCTCCCTGCCGGGTATGATTCTTTCGACGAGGCCGGCGAACGGTTTCAGGATCAGGAAAAAGATGCATACGATAACAATATTGAGCAGAAAGTGGCCGATCACTATCTGCTGCGCAGTTGATACGCTAAATGCCTTGAGCGCCGTGATGAATGCGGGCATAAAGGCGAGGCATACCAGAACTCCCGCACATTTGAAAATCAGATGCGAGGCGGCGCACCTCTTGCCGCTGATGTTGGAAATTGCCGCCGCCATGAGAGCCGTGACAGTGGTTCCGATGTTCGCGCCGAAGACAATCGGCATGGCGCCATCGATTGTAATGAGCCCCTGCTGCCCCAGAATGACAAGCATGCTTATCGGTATAACCGAAGCGTGCACTATCCCGGTAAAAAGAGCCCCCACAGCGGCTCCCAGCAGGGGGTTGCGCATCTCCCGGAAAAATTCGATAGTTCCCTGGTGATGTTTGAGTGGCGCCGTCGCCGCTCCCATAAGGTTCAGACCGAAAAAGATCATTCCGAAGTAAAATACCGCTTCGCCGATCTTCCGCCATCGCCCTTTGGCTGCAAACCAGAGGAAACCGCCCGCGGCAATGAACACCGGCGAGATATCGGTAACCTTCCAGACAACCAGTTGCACGGTCAGGGTTGTGCCGATATCTGCGCCCAGCATAATCGCCAGCGACTGATAAAAGCTGATAAGCCCCGCACTCACCATCCCGACGGTAATCACTGAGACGGCGGAGCTGCTTTGAAAGACTACGGTCGTTGACATGCCGGTGATCAGGCCGTATATGGGCCTGCGCACGGCACACTTTATATATTCCCTGATGCGTATGGTAAAGAAACCCTGAACCTTCTCTCCCAGCTTGGCCATGCCAAACAGAAAAAGAAACATGCCGGCGGTAAAGAATAGTATTTCTTTTGTCACTTAAATATTGCTTCCCGTATCATCATTATTTGCCGGGGAAATCAGGGCGTCTCTTTTCCCTCTGCGCCAGCACTCCTTCACGCGCATCTGCACTGCCGAATACCGGTATTCCTATCTCGAGCTCCTTTTCAAAGGCTGCCGGATAATCCATATCCATGCTCTCCCTGTGGCAGCGTATAATGCCCTGTATTGCGAGCGGTCCGTTGCCGGCAATCCTTTCCGCCATGCCTAGTGCGCTTTCCATCAGTTTCTCGCGGGCAACCACCCTGTTAATGAAACCCCACTCACAAAGAGTAGCCGCCTTGAAATTATCGGCTGTCAGAAGAATCTCCAGGGCACGGCAGGGACTCATTATTCTCGGCAGATACACATTTGAACCTCCGGTAGGCATGATTCCCAGAGACGCCTCCCGCATCTGAAACACGGCATCTTCCGAAGCGATTCTGATGTCCGCACCCATGACCATCTCGAATCCTCCGGTCAGACAGTAACCGTTGATGGCGGCGATAACAGGTTTTTTGACGATACTGGGCTTCAGCATTGCCTCCCCCACCTGCTTTCCGAATCCGACAATCCATCTTTCTGCGTCGTTTTCCGGCGGCCTGGCATTTGTTAAAACCGGTATCGCCGTTTTCAGATCCATACCGGAACAAAATATTTCAGGAAGACAGGAATAAAGGACAACAACCCTGATACTGTCATCCTTGTTCACATCCTGCCAGACTCCATGCAGATTCATAAGGATGTCTGGGTCCAGGGCATTTTTTTCCTTGGGTCTGTTGAGGCCAACAAGCGCTACAGCATCTTTTTTTTCATAAACCAGCGTCATCTTATCCTCCCTGATTTATATTCGGTGATTAATATGCAAAATGCGGCCGGGACCGTTGTTAGGGGCATGACCCTTCCCGGGCATAAACGCGTTCAAAAGTCGAGCTGGCGGCCGGACATGACCGCTATCACCCATTTTCTTTCCTGTCTTACCAGAATGAGCATGTCCTTGTAATGGGGATTAGACCCGCTGCTGTGCAGTGAATTTTCCGTGCATCGGACATAGGCAAGATTTCCGTCAACCGTAATCTGCCTGTTTTCGAATTTTACAAAGCGATTGCTTCTCAGCCAGTCCTGGTTGATGATGCTGTCAATACCGTATATCTGGACACCTCTGGGGCTGTAGTCGTATATCTGAACGAAACCTTTCCTGGTCATGCATTTCCCCATGGCGTCGGTATCGTCATTGGCAATTGCCTTTTCAAAGCGGTCAAGCATTTCATTGATATCGGAATGATCAGAGCCCGCCGATATGCCCACCCAGGTTAATATTGAAACACATATTAATACGATACCTGCCAATCTTCTCATGTAATTCATCCTCCCGTAACAACCGTTGCTGATTACACCGACATTCTCTGCACGTCATAACGCATCAGGCGACTGCCCTGTTTCTCATCAAACCGGCTTCAGAAAGTTTCAGCATTCGGAGTTTCCAGATGGAAACTGAATAAAGTGCCGTTTCTAGAAGTTCTTCGCCAGGACTTCAAAGTAAGACTGCGGATGCAGGCATGCCGGGCATGCCTTCGGAGCTGATTCCCCATCCAGGACATAACCGCAGTTCAGACAGTGCCATTTCACCTTCTTGCCCTTTTTGAACACTGCATTGTCTTTTATATTGGAAATCAGTTTTCTGTACCGCGCCTCATGAAACTTTTCCACTTTTGCGATCTGTTCAAAGGACCGAGCCACATCGGGAAATCCTTCCGCCTTGGCTGTTTTAGCAAAATCAGCATAAAGGGTCGACCATTCCATCTTTTCGCCGGCTGCTGCGGCTTCGAGATTGCTTTTTGTATTCCCGATCACTCCCGCCGGATAACCGGCTGTGATTACCACCTCACCGCCTTCCAGATGCTTGAAGAAGATCTTGGCATGCTCCTTTTCGTTGTCGGCCGTCTCCAGGAAGATATGCGAAATCTGCTCATATCCCTCCTTCTTCGCTGCACTGGCAAAATAGGTGTACCTGTTTCTGGCCTGTGATTCGCCGGCAAATGCCGCCAGCAAATTTTTCTCCGTGAGTGTTCCCTTGATAGATTTTTTCATGATTGATCCCTCCATATTCTTATTGTTGTTAATATCTCCGTCATAAATATGAATATACCATAGCTATGATACCAACAGCAATAATCTTATTGACATGTGGGTCATTAATTATATATTTTGATGCCGCGTATGTTTATTAATATGAACAGTATTTCTTAAATCTGCAATTTTATCATCACAGAGCAAAAGGGAGGATTATCAAATGAAAAGATTGTTACTTTGTGTTTTATTAGCAGCTTTGGTAACCGGATGCGGCGGTTATTACAAAGTAACGGACCCCACGTCAAAGAACAGCTATTACACGGAAGACTATGACACGATGAAAAGCGGTGCGATCAAATTCAAAGACGCCCGGACAGGCAGCGACGTCATACTGCAGTCATCCGAGGTCAAGGAAGTCACTAAGGACGAGTTCAAAGCGGCCGTTCCGTCAAAATGATAAAGGCCACTTCAAGTGGTGCTGATCTGAGACATGGGAAAGACTTAGAGGAGCGTACTTGACTTGAAAGCGATTCCATTTCTAAGATATACAGATGAATGAGAACAATCGATCTTCAATAAAACCCGGTGTGCATGTGCGCGTAGTTCAGAAGCAGGACCAGGGCAGCGGTAAACTGTCCGAAGGCATCGTTAAAGACATTCTCAAAAAATCACCCCGTCACCCTCATGGAATCAAGGTTCGCCTGCAAAGCGGTATTGTCGGCAGGGTCAAAGAGATACTGGATGCCTGAATGCGGATCTATGTCGATGCAGACGGATTTCCAAGCGCGGCCAAAGATCTCCTGATCAGGGCAGTAATCCGCGTGCAGGTACCCCTGATTTTTGTAGCAAACAAACCGTTGCGCTATAAGGCGTCACCCGTTATTTCCAGCATTATTGTTCCGGAGGGGCCGGATGTAGCAGATGATCGTATTGTGGAACGGGTTGAACCGGGCGATCTGGTGATTACGGCCGATATTCCTCTGGCCGACAGGGTGGTCGCCAGGGGCGCCTTTGCGCTAAATTATCGCGGCATGCTCTATACGGAGGACAACATCAAGGACAAGCTGGCGATGCGTGACCTGATGAGTGAGCTGAGAGACAGCGGCATGATGACCGGCGGTCCGGCGATATTCGGCAAAAAAGACTGCCAGGTGTTTATAAACAAACTCGACAGCTTCCTGATGAGACATCTGAAAAAAACAGATAATAGTCTAAAATAAATATTCTACGCCATGAAGAAATCTTACTGCATCCTGATGACTTTGTAATAACTATCGACCGGGATAGTTAGTTGCCTTGAAAGGATTCACGGCATCATATCAAATACATTTTATCGCCTACGTTATAATACTGATTCACTTCACTTTGCCGATAGGAAAATTTGCTCCTGTCTGAATCGTCGGTGTCTGCTGACGTTTAAACACCTCCTCGGAAAGTTTGATAACATTCTCCTCCACGTAATCAGCAAGACCGAGAACCGTTATATACCCGTCTTTCTTAATATCAGCCTTACCCCGGAGTCCTTCCAGGAGAACAAAGGTGAAAAGTCCATGTCCTTTGTACCCTTCAAGCGCAAGCTGGGAATCGGACGATGCGGAGAAGACCGCCGAACCGATGGCTCTTTGCAGTAGTTTTACAGCCGTGGAATCCGTGAGACCTCTCGTCTGCTGCAGGAGGGCAACCTGTATTTCCTTGCCGCCTTTACCGGCGTTGCATGTGTCCAGGATCACGACCTTCTTCTGGGCGGGAATGCTTCCGATAAGCTTGGCCAACTCTTTCTGCCCCATGGCATCCTTGCCGACATGACGCGAGGACAGAAGCAGAACATTACTCGTGAGTAAAAAATACTGTTCCTCATTGTCAACCACGTCCACTATGCCGTGTGAGGCATCATAGAAAACGAACAGATCATTGGGCTTGACCTTTATGCGCATCTCCTCAAAGGCTTTGATAATGGCCTCCTTGGTTGTCATTGCAGGCGTTGTTAGAATCTCGATATTTGTTTTTTCGAAAAGCGGCGCTGCCGTCATTTTCAATGTCTTCGCAAATTCCATGGCATCGGTTACGGCATAGTTGAGTGATATAGACTTATTTTTATATTCATTGATGCCGATCACCAGAGCATAAAGATTCGGTTTTTGGATGACCGCCTTTGAGAAAACGGAAATCAAAGCCGGGTTGGATTCCATGGAATTCTCTTTGTTAAAGGCAACCGCCCTGATATCGTTTTTCCCTTGAACAAGAGGGATAGTGAAAGAAAGTGTTTTTTCATCGGCCGGTTCTCTGCCCTTAACGATTACTGACCTGGTCTCGTTGGCAACCTGCGTACCATTAAGATAAATATTCACGGCTCCAATGCCACCGCCGGCGTCCTTTACCCTGATGGTTACGGTCACGCTGTCCCGATCAACAGAGCTTTGTGCAGCAGGCGATATAATCTGAACAACGGGTGCCGGTTTCCGGGAAGCAATGTCCGTAATCAACTCGCCTTTAGGAATTTCCTTTCCCGCCAGAGCCAGTTGCACAAGCTCCGGTCGAAAATACCGGGAGAAGAACTGATCTATGCCGTAGACGTTGAGGCCAACCCGGACGTTGAGGTGCCGTGCGCCATCGGCAGAGGCGTTGAAGTACCCTTCCGGCGTGTAAGCAATCCATTCGCCGTCATTAAAGCTTATGAACTGTACCAGTTCCCTGCCGGACGCTATATCCCAGAGACGGCTGACCGCCGCAAAGCCGTCATTGGTCAACAGGAATCGCGAGTCGGGTGAAAATGAAGTGGAGTTCATGATACCAATGGCCGCAAGTCGGGTCTTTGTTCCTGAAAAGCGCCTCACCTCATTCCCCGAAGCGACTTCCCATACATACGAGATCTCGTCGTGTCCATAAGCGGAGACATACCGGCCGTCGGGAGAATAACTGACAGAGTCGACGGATCCGAATTCAGTCTTGCCCAGCGTCTTGATTTCCTTTCCGGAATCAGCATCCCAGATCCTGACCTTGCCATCCAGGCCGCCCGAGACGAGGGAACGTCCGTCGGGTGAAAAACCAACTGCTGTAACATCTTCTTTTTGTCCTTGCAGATTTCTGATCTCTTTGCCGGCGATGACGTCCCACAATTTAATAGCGCCGTCAGTGCCGCAGGAAACCAGCCGCTTCCCGTCCGAACTGAAGGCCACGTTATAAATGCCGGTAAACGATTTATTGATGTCTCTGCTCTTCATCTGAATGTGGCCGGTCAAGGATTTCAGAAGTACGCCGGTAGTGCTGTCCCATAGCTTGACCAGGGCGTCGTTGCCCGCCGATGCGATGTATCGCCCGTCGGGAGAATAGGCGACTGAAACAACGCCTCCCGCATGACCGTGAAGGGATGAAGTTTGTCGGCCCGTCTTCAGATCCCAGATGCGCACCGTGTTATCAAGGCTCCCCGTGGCAAGGGTTGTGGTTCCGGGTGAAAATACCGCAGAGGAAACCACTTTTTCATGTCCCTTCAGGACGGTGACGCGTCTGCCCGCCGCGACGTCCCATATGGATACGTTCTTGCCCCCAATGATGGCAGCGACGTTCTGTTTTGCCGCGAAGGTCATGCCCATCACCGGTTCGCCGCTGCCTTCGAAGCTTTGAACATTCCGTCCGGCGGCTGCATCCCAGATAGCGACCTTTCCGACCTTTACCAGGAGCAGGCGTCCATCGGGTGTGAAAGACATCGACTCACATTCTTCCTTCGAAAATGATTTAATCACCCTGCCCCTCATCGTGTCGTAAAGCCTGGCCGTTTTATGATCGCCGAAAAAAGACCCGTCGAGTAGAACAATCTTTTTGCCGTCCGGCGACAGTATAATCGGTTTAAACCCCTTGGGCAGGGCAATCATCTGTAATTGACTGCCGTTTGCCATATCCCATACCCGCATGGTCCCGTCGTCTTTGCTGGCCGATACGGCTATGGCGCCGCTTTCGGATACGGCGATGTAATCGAGGCTCTTTGTATGCCCTTTACTTGACCAGAAGACCCTTTCCGTGGAGGCATCCCATAATTCTATATTGTTGTCCTCATAGCGGGCAGACAGTATCTTGCTTCCATCCTTTGTGAACACCGAATAATAGGGAATAGCTCGGTTTAATTCCCGAACAACCTTGCCGGTTAGCAGATCCCAAAGCTTTGCCGGTTCCTGCCTCATTTTCACCCGCTCATACAACTGAGTCAGGACATAACGGCTGCCGGGAGAAACGATTATTGTGCCGCTTCTTTTATGGAAATCATCAGGCAGGCTGAGCCCCCCGACCTCACGCCCGGTAGCGGTTTCCCATACATGGACGGGAGTTTGGAACCCGAAGGCCATGAAGTATCTGCCGTTGGAAAGAAAGAAGATGGAGCTCGTGACGGCAGAATTCTTCTTCTTGCTGGTATATATCTCCTGTCCGGTCTGCAAATCCCATAGTTTTACAGCATCATAGTGGTTGGAAACAGCGTGTTTCCCATCGGGCGTAAAGGCAAGAGCTTCGATATGCGACTGGCTGCTGAATTTCCTTATCTCACGGCCGGTCCGGGCATCCCAAAGCATGATGCTCCCCGCGAAGTCGCCGGTCAGCAAATATTTGCCGTCGTTCGACATGGCTACCCGCTGAATCCAGCCACTTTGACCGAGCTGCGGGAAAATCTCCGGTTTTTCCTCCGCATGAGAGACACCGGCAAACATCACACAAAGAAGAAGTATAGGCAACAACCATACCTTAACGATTCTTAGTCCCATCCTGAAATCTTTAATTTTCATGTTTTCCTCATGTTATTTATAATCCCTTGATCGACTCTATGGCCATCTTCGCCGCATCCCGTACTATGGGTGACGGGTCCTGAAGAGCCTTTTCCAGGGCGGGAATGGCCGCCTTTGCGTCGGAGCCGATACTGCCTAACGCCTCCGCGGCAAGAGCGCGCGCGTCTGCGTAATAGCGGTCCGGACCGTCAAGAGCAGGCCCCGTTCCCTGATGGGTTTCGAGCGCCTTGATAATGTTGGGGATAGCCTTTCGTGCGACAATTCCATATTTCTTAAGCGCCGACAATGCCCAGTACCGGACGTTCAGGTTGACATCAAGCACCGCTTCGGTAAGCGCGGGAATGGCTTTCGGGTAACCCGGCGCCATATGATTCAGCCCCAGGGCGGCGATCCCTCTCAGTCCCGGGTTAGGACTTGCCAGGAAAACCAGCAGGACACCGCCACCGTCCGCATCGGCCTCTGTAAGTTCGGCAAAGGCTTTGCCGCTGACACCACTTTCCTGACTGGCTAACATCTCCAGCCATTGTTCCGCTGTTTTTCCCTTATATGCAGGCTCTGCCGCCGATACGGCAATAGCGAAAAATACCGCAAACAATGATGCACACAGAATGCTGATGATTTTCAAAAGACACCCCCTGAATCGATGTCACGGCATTTTGCATATATAGCGCCGCAATGTGTCGTTTACTGTGTCCGGAATTATCTTCTCCCATTTCAGAATAGCGTCGGGGACAACAACCGTCTCGAGTACGTTTCCCCTGGTGTCATAACTAATCGACTTCAGGAATCGGATAAGTCCCGATTTGCAATCAACCTGACAGGTAATGATTTCATGCTCAAAATTCTCAAAACCACGAATTGACATTCCCGTCTTTTGTCTCTTCTTCAACTCTCTGGCAATTCCTTTTTTCGTTTCATTGATGATCTGCGGCTCTTCCTTCAGTGTTCTTTTTACATCAACCCTGGCAATCCGCCCGCCATCCGTGGCAATGCTGTTTGCGTCATAAAAAAACTGGTAATCTTCCGACTGTGCATACAGCCTCCAGAGGCTTTCCTTACGGGGAGGCTCCTTTCCTGAGCAGGCAACAATGGAAACCACCAGACAGGCTGCTGTGAAATATTTCAGAAAAATCGACGTTTTTTTCATTTTTCGCATAGCAATCTTCTTATATCTGCATCAGGTATTTCTGCACATCATGGAAATTTTTATAACGGACACAGTCTGTTCCGTTCTCCATGCATCTCTCCCATAGGATGTCTTTCGCAAAAACCAGATCGGCCTCTACGGAGGGGCATACATCTGAAAGTCCGTTGCCGACATAGATGATCCTCTTATGCGACGCGCGATAGGTCTCCAGTACAAACCGCTTGCATGTTCCGCATTTCCCGCATCTTTCCCTGGCGTGGGGGAAACCGATCCGGATGCCGCCGTTGTTCCCGAAGGTTGCCGTGTTTGAATAGTATCTGATCTCAGAAAGGTCGTGATGCGCCATAATGGCGCTGATATAAAAATCAAGGCCGTCCGACACAATCCTGATTTCTATGCCCCTGCCCCGGCAGTAGTCGTAAAAATCCCGGAACCCCGGGTCGATTGCCCCATGGCGCAGTACAAAATCCATCATCTCCTGCCTGCTGCCCTTAATGAGCCCGGCAATCCTGCTGTAAGCGACCCTCGAACCTATTTCTCCCTTGATAAACGAGTCATCGATATCCTGCCAGGACTCCTCTGTAAACCGGTTCAGGATCATGTTGCCCATGTCCACGGTGCAGATGGTCCCGTCGAAATCACAAATAACCAGGGTACTTTCTTTGGATTGTTTTTCGTTTTGCGGCAATTTTTCTTGAATATCAAGGCTCGTGGAAATAGCCATACATTTTTTACTGTTGATTCACGTTTGATCGTGCAGAATTCTTTATTCCTGTTTCTTGCTCTTGTTCTTTCTCAAGATATTGACACCTACGAGGATCAGAAGAACAGGAAGCAGGTATGAGGCTATCTGGTTCATGTTGGCAATCTTGTTCTGAACGACAAAAAACATGACGCCTGCGACAGCAATGAACCAGCCGCCGATGTCCTTGACACGCTGTATCAGCGTGCCGATGGCTATAATGATCAGAAGTATGGGCCAGCTTTCATTGAACCCGTATATACCCATGCTGTTGAGCAGGATGAGGACACCCAGGGTAATCAGAATCATCCCGCCCGTCAGAATGTGCATCTTCTCTCTTTCTTCCATTTTTAAACAGCTCCTTTCAACCGTCAGCGCACAGAAGAAAAGCAAACCGGCTTTGATGCCGTGTCTGTATTTACTTATCCGCCAGTTTCAGAAAAGGCTTGATCAGGTCTATCGGAATCGGGAAGAGCGTAGTCGAGTTTCTGTCACTCGTTATCTGATTGAGTGTCTGCAGGTAGCGAAGCTGCAGTGACATCGGTTGCGTCTCCATAAGGGCTGCTGCTTCGATAAGTTTCTGGGCGGCCTGAAATTCTCCTTCCGCATTGATGACCTTGGCGCGTCTTTCTCTTTCGGCCTCTGCCTGTTTGGCCATCGCCCGCTTCATTTCTTCGGGAAGGTCGATGTTCTTGACTTCAACACGGGTGACCTTGATTCCCCATGGTTCGGTCCCTTTATCCAGAATCCCCTGGAGATGCAGGTTGATCTTTTCGCGCGCCGACAGGATTTCATCCAGTTCGACCTGACCGCAGACGCTTCGCAATGTCGTCTGTGCAAGCTGTGACGTGGCATAGAGGTAGTTGTCCACCTCGACGACCGCCGAGTTGGCGTTTATCACCTGGAAATAGATGACGGCATTCACTTTGATGGAGACATTGTCCCTGGTGATGATGTCCTGAGGGGGAACATCCATGGTGACCGTCCTCATGCTGACCTTAACCATTTTGTCGATGACGGGAATGAGAATAATCAATCCCGGCCCCTTCACGTCGATAAGCCTGCCCAGACGGAATATAACCGCCCTCTCATATTCATTCAGGATACGTATTGCCGCCGAAAGAAACATAATAACAAGGATAATCAGTGTCGCTATTGTTGAAAGTGCCATAAAAATGCCTCCATTCCTTTTTATAGTTTTTCTATTTTCAGTTTAAGCCCCTTGACGTCCACAACTTTCACATCGACATCCCGATCGATGGGTTTGTCGCTCCATGCGTCCCAGTAAACCCCGCCGATCAGCACCTTGCCCTCTTTTTCAACTTCTGTAGTCGTTTTCCCCTCCTGTCCGATCATTCCGTCCTTGCCGGTCAGTTTTTTTCTCAACTGTGCTTTGAGGGCGAGAGCGACTACCCCGACAAAGAAAAGAGACGTGATGGTCACAGCGGGAATCATCACACCCAAAGATATGCGCAGCGACGGCTCCGATGTATCGAAAAGCAGCAGTGAGCCCAGGACAAGCGAGACCACACCGCCTATCGTCAGAATGCCGTGACTGTTGACCTTGACCTCGGCAATAAACAGTATGACTGCGAAGATTATTAGAGCCACTCCGGCGTAATTCACCGGCAGCGTCTGCATGGCGAAAAAGGACAGTATCAGTGCAATGCCTCCGACAATGCCCGGTACGACTACACCAGGACTCGAAAACTCAAAATAGAGGCCGGCCAGACCGATAAGGAAAAGGATATAGGCAATGTTGGGATCACTGATGGCCGCGAGAATCTTCTGCCTCATCCCGGCCTTCTTTTCATTTATAACGGCGTTTTTTGTCCTGATCGTCTTTTTGCCGCTGCTGACCATGACCTCCCGGCCGTCCATCTGCCTGAGAAGGTCGTTTACGTCTGATGCTATGAAATCGATCACATTGTGTTTCAGCGCCTCTTCGGCTGTAATGGATTCGCTTTTTCTGACCGCCATTTCAACCCAATCTTCGTTGCGGCCTTTCTTCTTGGCGATTCCCCGGACATAGGCAACGGCATCGTTTTCGACCTTCCTCATCATGGTCTTGTCCATGCCTCCGCCGACTCCTATGGCCACCGGATGTGCGGCGCCGATATTGGTCCCGGGGGCCATGGCCGCCACGTGCGCAGAGACCGTGATTATCACTCCTGCCGAGGCCGCTCTCGCACCGGGAGGAGACACATAGACAATAACAGGGATGTTGGCATTCAGTAAGGCCTTTGCAATATCCCGCATGGCCAGGTCAAGGCCTCCGGGCGTGTCGAGCTGGATGATAATCCCTTCCGAGCCGGATTTTGCCGACTCATTGATGCTCTGCAGAATAAACTCGGCGATCGGCGGCGTGATGGTGGCGTTTACCTGTATGATGTCAAAGACGGGTTTATCGTCAGCTCCGGACACCAAGCCGGCTGACAAAAAGATTAGAAGTAACGCCGCCGACACGACTCTTATCTTTCGCATGTAATTTCTCATGTCACCCTCACTCAAGTTCTTTCATAATAATCTGCATATCCTCCCACACCTGTTTTTTGGCGCCGGGATTTCTCAGCAGATAGGCCGGGTGATAGGTAGGCATCAGCTTGATGCCCTGATAATCATGGAATCTTCCCCTCAGCACGGTAATAGGTGCATCCGATTTCAGAAGCGTTTTTGCGGCAAACGAACCCAGTGCACATATTATCCTCGGTTTTATGGCTTCCAACTGTTTGATCAGAAACGGTTCGCAGGCGGCAATCTCATGCGCTTCGGGATTTCTGTTTCCCGGCGGCCTGCACTTCAGGATGTTGCAAATATAAACGTCTTCTCTTCCGAGCTTCATGGCCTCGATGATTTTTGTCAGGAGCTGGCCGGCCCGCCCGACGAACGGTCTGCCCTGCATATCTTCGTCCGCTCCCGGCGCCTCTCCTACAAATACCAGCGATGCTCTTTTGTTTCCTTCACCGAAGACGAGGTTTTTCCTCTTTTCGCCCAAAGGACAACGCTGACAGTCTCCCAGTTCATTACGCACTTCATCCAGGGTGCTTATTGTCTTGGCTGTCTGTTTATCCCTGCTTTCAGGAACGGTCTGCGCTGAAGGCTCTGCTCCGCCTTTTATGAAAAAACCCGACAGACGCCTTCCTGACTCCCGCTCGAAGAGAAGCTGGTTCTTAAGGCTTATGAGCATTTCCTGAAGCTCTTTTGCCGGATCTTCATGACTGTCTGTTGATTGTTCGGTCATCTCCTGTCCATCAATTCCCTGACACGATCGAGTATTCTGTCCGCCACATCCGCTTTGTCCATAATCGGCAGACTTGCATCTCCTCCGTTTCTATCAATAATCCTTATTATATTCGTATCGGTTTGAAATCCCGCACCTTCCTGAGTCAGATCATTGGCCACGATGAAGTCCATGTTTTTTTCAATCATCTTGTCCCGCGCATATTTTACAAGATTTTCCGACTCCATGGCAAAACCGACAACTATTCTTTTGCCCTTCTTCCTGCCAATCTCGGCGATGATGTCGGGGTTGCGTTCAAGCTCGAGAGTGAGCGGACCGGCCTTTTTCTTTATCTTGGAGCCGGAACGCACCGCCGGCCTGTAATCGGCGACGGCCGCCGATTTTATGACCACTGTTGCCTTTTTGAGATGGGACATGACGGCATCCCGCATTTCCGCTGCACTGGATACCGGTACAAACTGCACGCCCCGCGGCGCAGGCAGCGACGTGGGTCCGCTGACAAGGATTACCCCGGCTCCGCGCCTTCTGGCTTTGACGGCAATGGCATAACCCATTTTTCCCGAAGAATAGTTGGAAATGAAGCGCACCGGATCAAAGGGCTCCCGTGTCGGACCCGCGGTAACCAGCACGCACTCACCGGCAAGATCCTTGGCGGTGAGGATAGATACAGCCTCTTCAACAATGTCGGGCAGATCGGCCAGACGTCCGTATCCCGTAGTTTTGCAGGCCAGTTCTCCATAACCAGGTTCAACGAAATGATATCCCAGACCGGTCAGCTTTTTTATGTTCCCGGTGACGATGGGATTCTCGTACATTTTGCTGTTCATGGCAGGACAGATCAGGACAGGCGCCTTCGTCGCCATCACGACCGTAGAAAGGAGGTCGTCGGCCAGACCGGATGCAATCTTTCCTATTACATTGGCCGTTGCCGGTGCGATCAGGACAAGATCAGCAAAATCCGCCAGAGAAATATGGGCGATATCGTGATCTTTTACAAGGGAGAACATCTCAGTGAAGACCGGATTTTCCGAGAGCGTCTGGAGTGTAAGGGGGGTGATGAACTCCATGGCGTTTTCGGTCATGATTACTTTGACTTCCGCGCCCTGCCTGACAAGCTCGCGCGTGAGCTCCGCGCTTTTATAAGCGGCGATCCCGCCCGAGATGCCAAGAACGATCCTCCTGCCTTTCAACATGCACATTCCCTTTCTGCTTCAATATTGAAACTATTGGGAAATATAACAACTATCAAGGCGAATATCAAGGAGTTAATAATTCCGGAAGAATTGGGGGGAATGCGATCCGGGGACTATTGCTCCCGCTTTCTTAACACTCTTTATTTTCCTTTCATGATGATGGCTTTTTTTCCGTCGCGTTCAGGGAATTAAAGCACCATCGGCACACCGGAACCGTCTTTTTTCAGACCCGGGGAATACCATTCACTCATATTTCAATATAACGGCTTCACCCTGGGCCAGACCTCCGCATATTGATGCCACTCCGAATCCTCCGCCCCGGCGTCTGAGCTCATATGCCAGGTGCATGGTAATTCTCGCCGCGCTTGCCCCGACAGGATGGCCTATGGCGATAGCGCCGCCGTTGACATTGGTTTTCTCCTGCAGAGCCTGCCATTTCTTTTCATCGTTTCCTGCGAGGATTTTTGTTGAAACCAGAGGCATGGCGGCGAAGGCCTCATTGATCTCGATGATGTCCATCTGATCGATGGTCATATCCGCCTGCTGCAGCGCCTTTTTGATGGTAAGTGCGGGGATGACGGCAATGTCGCGAGGCCTGGTTGCCGTACCGACGTATGTCAGAACTGTAGCCAGAGGCTTGAGCCCTTTTTCTTCCGCCTTGCTGCGCTTCATGTAGAGAATGGCGCTTGCTCCGGCACTGATGGGCGGCGCATTGCCCGCGGTGATCGTGGGATTCCCATAGATGGGCTTCAGTTTTGCGAGCGCTTCCATCGACGTTTTTCGCGGTGATTCATCACGATCAATAATTACCGGCTCTCCTTTTTTCTGGGGGATAACTACCGGCATGAGTTCCTCGCCGATCTTCAACTTACCTCCGCTGAACGCCTTCGCGTATCGGTCCTGAGACAGCATTGCCCATGCATCCTGCATCTCTCTTGTTACTCCGTATTCCAGAGCCACCTCTCCGGCATCGACAACCACCGGTGCAAACCCCTTTGCGGAGTAGCCAAGCTCAAAAAGTCCGTCGATGAGCTTAATATGGCCCAGCCGCATGCCTTTTCGCAATCCCGGCGCCAGATGAGGAGTACGCGGCATGTTCTCCGAACCGACGGCCATGCAGATTTCCGCCTCGTCTGCCTTGATAGCCCGGCATCCCATGCGAAACGCGGTCAGGGATGAGCAGCATGCCCTGTCTATTGTCATGGAAATATTCTCCGGGGGAAAACCTGCCAGCAAGGATGCCTGGCGTGCCGGGATATCCGTCTCCAGCGCCATTTCCGCCATAACGCAGCAGCCGTAGTTGATTTCGTCAACTTCCTCCGGCTTAAGATTCACCCGCTTAACAACTTCCTTCATAACCATAGCACCAAGATCGATGCTGGCAATATCAGCCATGACGGAATCAAACCGGCTGAAGGGGGTTCTGACAGCGCTGACAATAACGATATCATCCTGCTTACCCATTTTAAATCCTCCTTAAAAAAGGTTTCCATCCTGAAACCATGGATGTTGAAAATACCGGTTTCCGTATCGGAAAGGAGCTATTTTTCGTTCTGGCAAGGAGATCAAGGTATTGCGCGGAGGCGTACATCAGCACGTACGCCGCACAAGCAATACCGCAGATCGACACAGCCAGGGCGGGAAAGAGCCCTTTCCATGCGGAAACTAATTATAACCCCATCATTCTCCCTACTATAACCTTCATGACTTCTGTCGAACCGGCAAAAATCGGAATCACCCTGACGTCCCTGGCGAAGCGGCATATCGGATACTCTTCCATGTACCCGTAACCTCCGTGAAGCTGAACGCAGTTGTAGGCGACACGGTTTGCCATTTCCGGAATCCATGATTTTCCCATGGAAACACGTTTTACAATGTCCCTGCCGGCGATAAAATCGGAAATAAGGGAATCAGTAAAAGCGCGCCCCAGTTCGATCTCCGTAGCCATCTCCACTATCTTGAAGGTGTTATGCTGAAACGAACTCACCGGCTGGCTGAATATTCTTCTCTCCCGGCAGTACCTCACAGTCATGTCCAGCATTGCCTCGGCCATGCTCTGCGCCATGATGCACGCCACAAGCCTTTCCCCCTGGAGTTTTTCCATCAGGCAATAAAAGCCTTTGCCCTCCCTGCCGAGAAGATTGGCGGCAGGAACACGGCAATCTTCGAAAATAAGTTCTGCGGTGTCCTGGCTGTGCCAACCCATCTTTTTCAGATTGCGTCCGCGCTTGAAGCCGGGGGTGCCGTCTTCAACGCAGATCAGACTTATGCCTTTTGCGCCGGCGTGCGTGTCCGTCTTGGCTGCCACTATTACAAGATTGGAATTGATTCCGTTGGAAATGAATGTTTTCTGACCATTCAGGATATAGGCGTCGCCGTCTCTTATTGCAGAGGTTTTGATCGCCGCGAGATCAGAACCTGTATCCGGTTCCGTCATGGCAATAGCGGTGATGATTTCTCCCGTAACGCATCCGGGAAGCCATCTTTTCTTCTGCTCCCCGTCTCCATAACTATGGATGTAATGAACGATGATGTCGTTGTGGAGCGGCAGCATGAGACCGAGAATCCCCCTGAAGGAAAGCTCCTCCATGATGATCACCGAGTACTCATAACCGGCGGAAAGACCGCCGTACTCTTCCTCCAGCCAGGGGCAGAGATAACCGTTCTCTCCCATCTTTTTCCAGATCATCCGGGGAACAATCCCGTCCTCTTCCCATTTTTCATAGTGGGGAACGATTTCTTTTTCCAGAAAGCGCCCCAAGGCATCTCTGAAAATCCTGTGCTCCTCTGTAAAAAGGCTTCTTTCCATTTTGGAAGTCTCCTTATTTAGCGAGCCGCCATGCGAATCGCTCCATCCAACCTTATAATTTCACCGTTCAGCATGCGGTTTTCTATGATATGCTGCACCAGCATTGCATACTCGTCCGGATCGCCGAGCCGTTGCGGGAAGGGAACCATTTTCCCCAGGGACTCACGGGCTGCCTCGGGAAGACTGTGCAGAAGGGGCGTGTTGAACAGGCCGGGAGCAATCGTCATGACGCGGATTCCATAATCCGCACACTCGCGCGCTATCGGCAGGGTCATGCCTACGATGCCGCCCTTGGACGCGCTGTAGTCCGCCTGACCGATCTGCCCGTCGAACGCCGCCACGGACGCCGTGTTTATAATAATCCCTTTTTCACCGTCCTCCCCGGGTTCGTTCTTGACCATCTGTTCTACAGCCAGCCTGATGACATTGAATGTGCCGATAAGATTTATCTGAATTGTTCTGCTGAAATTCGCCAGCGGCATGGGTCCTTTTTTCGACAGAACCTTCATGGGCGCCCCTCCCCCGGCGCAATTTACGGCGATGTTAATTGCGCCGAATGCATCCATCGTCTTCCTGACGGCGGCCTGCACGCCGGCATCATCCGATACGTCTGTATGCGCAAAGATCGTGTCGCCGCCAATTTCTGCGGCGATTTTTTCACCCCTCTCCGCTGCAAAATCAAAAATGGCGATCTTCGCACCCAGTTTGTGAAGCCTTCGCACACAGGCCTCCCCCAGCCCCGATGCTCCGCCGGTAATAACCGCTACTTTGTCCTTTACCATCATAATCAGACTCCTCCCTTCACTGTGAATTATCATGACAGCTTGTCGCAAGCCGCCTCATCAGCCAATGTCCGGAATGCGTTTATTTAATAAACGCGGTCAGCATAATGCAAAAAAAATTATTTCCTGAGGCCGCGAATAATTATATCCACGGCGCCTTCGACCGTGGATCTGCGATAATCGGTTTTCCCCTCTTCCAGACGATTCTCCTGAAACTGAATGATGCCCATGAAGGTGTTCCAGATAATAATCGCCGCCATCCGGGGATCGGTTTTACGGAATCTGCCCTGTTTGATTCCGTCGGAGATTACAGTCTCCAGTTGCTTCAGATTGGAGAGCATAAGTTTTTTGAGATGGTCCAATTTATCTTTTGAAAGAAGATTGGAGAACACAGACGCCTCGTACCGCGACACCAGGTGATATGCGTCGGGGTCTTTTTCATAGAAATCGTATGTCGCATCGACGACATTCCGGATTCGTGCCTCTGATGAGATCTCTTTCATGCCTGCAATCTTGATCAGCTTCCGGGAAAGTCTTTCAAGCGATGGTTCGACCAGGCTGTAATACAGGTCATCCTTGCTCTTGAAATAAAGATAGATAGTCCCCTTGGATATCTCGGCCAATGCCGCAATGTCTTCGATGGTTGTGGCAACATACCCTTTTTTATAAAACAGGGCGGCGGCGCTGTCTTGTATTTGCTTTATGCGGTACTCTTTTTCTCTGTTTTTTCTCTCGCTGATGCCCATTTAATCTCTGTTTCAATTTTCAATTAAATTAAGGTGGGATTAAGCAACATATTAGCTGAACGCATTCAGTTACTGAATGCGTTCAGCCTACAGCAGTAAATATCCTTTGTCAAACAAAATATGTTTTGTCCTTGCCAAACAAAAAAAAAGCCACTATAGAAAAGCAAAAAAAATAAGGGTGAGAACAAATGAAAAATTACAAGATGCACATCTTTTCCGCAATTGCAATAACCATCGTTGCCGCGGGAGCGCTGTTCTTTTTCACAATCGGCGAGTTGGAAAAACCCGCAATAAATCTGGGACAGGATGTCAGTGCAATAGGCCAGAACAGGAGCATTGACATAAATCTGAGCGACGAGAAGAGAGGACTCCGCAATGTTACCGTCTCGATAACGCAGAACAACAACACATCTGTCATCTCCTCCACAGATTTCCCCCAGAGCGGAACCAAAAAGAAACTGCTGTCCGTAACCGTGGATGCCGCAGGATTAAAGCTTGTGGAGGGTCCAGCCATATTAACAGTGTCGGCAACCGACTATTCCATATGGAAAAACCAGAACATTATAAGCCGCCAGGTTTCGATTGATCTCATGCCGCCCCAGATCACGCTGCTGTTCAATTTAATCAACAACATCAATCCCGGCGGAACATGCCTGGTTTTATACAGGACATCCAAACCTGCCCCGGTATCGGGAGTTCAGGCGGAGAACAAATTCTATCCGGGTTATTCCACCACCGTATCCGGGAAACCATGTATTATGGCCTATTTTCCCCTCTCCATCCAGGCGAGAAACGGCAAGACACCCCTGCGTGTAATGGCCCGTGACGCTGCCGGCAACACCTCATCCGTCGCCATACCGGCCTTGATTCTTGATAAAAAATTCCGGAAAGATTCTGTAAATCTGTCGGACACCTTTCTGCAGAAGATGACCGAATTTCAGCAAATAAGCCCTGAGTTGCGGGGAAAGCAGCCGGTCGATGTTTTTATGGCCGTCAACACAAAGATGCGTGACGATAATTTTAGAACCATACAGTCCGTCTGTCAGAAATCAGAACCGCGGCAACTGTGGGAAGGCACGTTCCTGAGGATGAAGAATGCCTCCCCCATGGCCATGTTCGGCGACAGCAGGACTTACATGTATAACGGAAAATCCCTTGGTGAAAGCATTCATATGGGCGTTGATCTGGCATCTACAGCGCATGCCGGCATTGAAGCAAGTAATCACGGAACTGTAGTATTCACGGGACCGCTCGGCATTTACGGAAATGCCGTGATCATCGATCACGGCCTGGGCATCTTCAGCCTCTATGCCCATCTTTCCTCCATCGGCACAAAAACAGGTCAGTCTGTGAAGAAGGGCGATATCATAGGCCAGAGCGGACTAACCGGTCTTGCCGGCGGTGATCATCTGCATTTTTCTATTATTGTCGGTGGAGAATTTGTCGACCCGGTGGAGTGGTGGGATCCGCACTGGATTGCGGACAATGTTAACAAAAAATTGGCAACTGCCAATTAGTTTCCGTCAGGAAATTCCGGATGCTGAAACTTTCGATTTCTGTATAAGAACTTTTGAAGTCTGCGCAAAGGGGTTTGTAAGCGGCGAATCAAATATTTTTTCATCATGCAAGGCCTTGGTAATGATTACTGCTTCTGTCGAAAAAATATTCTGAGCCGCGGCAAACTCTTTGCGCACCGGAAATCCCGCAGACCGACGCAGCCAGCGTTCTGATTCAGAACTGGAAAAGAGCCCTTTCCAGACGGAAATCACATCTTGTCGATGTCCCGATGGGCTACATTAACAAGGTATCCTTTTGACGAAAAGTAGTTCCCCAGCGTGTTGGCCATAACAACCGAGCGATGAACACCTCCTGTACATCCCAGCGCTATACCCAGCCTTGCCTTGCCTTCCTTCTCGTAAAGAGGAATCAGAAAGGCCATCAGGTCGAACATTTTTTGTATAAACATCCTGCTTTCATCAAAGCTCACGACATAATCGTGCACGCGGATATCATGGCCGTCCAGATGCTTTAATTCCTCTACAAAATATGGGTTTTGGAGAAAACGAACATCCAGCACAAGATCCGCATCCATGGGAATTCCATAGCGGTATCCGAAAGAACATATATTTAAAACGAGTCTTTTCATGGCATCTGAAGGGAGAAAATACCTCTGCACGGCATCCTTGAGCTGATGAACGTTCAAGGAAGAGGTGTCAAGGACTCTGTCGGCCATTGTTTTTAAGGGCCCCAGTTTCTCTCTCTCAATGTTTATGCCCTGCATAACGGAACCTTTGGCGCTCACCGGATGCACCCTCCTTGTTTCACTGAACCGGTGAAGAAGCGCTTCATTATCTGCATCCAGAAAAAGAATCTCTATCTTATATCCCCTGTCTTTCAGAAGGTTAAACACCGCGGGATACTTTTCGAGAAACCCCTTCTCGCGCAGATCCATCACCATTGCAAACCGGGAAATCTCTTTTGAAGGATCAGCCTGAATGGCAAGAAATTCGGGAAGCAGAACGACCGGCAGATTATCTACGCAAAAGAAGCCGATGTCCTCAAGAGCACGAAGCGCGGTACTTTTACCGGATCCGGCAAGACCGGTCACAATAACGACTCTGGGATTAGGCATTGCATGCTCCTCTCAAGAAATGTCTGTTTACAGCATTCTCTATAGATTTGTCGATGATAAATGCATCTGAATGCACACCAATCTCTATTACAGGCAGCTCCGTATCAATCAATCTGCATCTTGATTCCGTGCAACTGTTAGCCGGCCCCTTAAATCTCACAACCAGATCCACCCTGGAACAGTCAGCAACACTTCCGTTTCCGAAAAATGCTCCGGCGTTCACAAGGCCTCTTCCTCTTATTTCCATGAGACCTTTAGTCAATTCGTGAGGTCTTCCATAAATAAGATTGTCTCTTTTTTCCAGGATGACGGCGTCATCGGCCACCAGACATGCATGACGGCCTGCAATCATGCGGCGGGCGCACGTCGACTTGCCTGTGCCGCTCTCGCCGGTCAGAACAATACCTGCATCGCGCCAATTGATTAATGTACCGTGAATCATTGCACGGCGCATCACCTTTTCATTATACAGCCCTTTAAGCCTGGACTCGATAAGGTATTCGTCATGACCGGTGGCAAAGGAAAAAACATTTCGGGAACGGGAATAATCAATAAGAAAGAAAGGCAGGTGATCAGATCGGGCAAGGACTAAACAGGAAATTTCCGGGGTTTTGCCGGAGGGGGAATCATAACGACGGTGAACGAACCTTTGAAAGAGTTCCTGCCGGTCAGGTGAAACCAGCATTACACGATCTGCATTATCGGCGGCGGGAATATATAAACTGTCTGCTGGCTGCGAGGTCCTGATAATCTTCATCCGGTCAATTTTTTTCGATAAACCGGCCATGCCCTCCATTTGCCTGATGCCCAGCTTTTCTTCCGACCCTTTTATCAGGTCGCCGATTGATGCACTTTGCACTTAAAAACACCTTTGTGTGCCGCCTGCAAAGAAGGTTAAGCTTCTCAATCCGACTTGTCTTTCTCGGCAATAACCTCAAAAAGCTCATCTTTAGACCGGGCATCCAGGAGCTTTCTCCTGAAAGCTGCATCTTTGAGCATTCTGGATATTTTTGCCAGAGCCCTCAAATGCCGGCCCTCCGAATTTTCCGGAGCCACAAGCAGGAAAAACAGATGAACCGGTTTTCCGTCCATGGCATGGAAATCAACGCCTCTGCGGCTTCGGCCGAACAGAAGAAGAAGCTGGTCGAGCCCTTCAAGTTTCCCGTGGGGGATGGCAATGCCGTCGCCTATGCCCGTGCTTCCCAGATTCTCTCTGTTCATGAGAGTGGCAATCACCGTTTCCTCATTGAAGGAGTACTGCCCCTTAAACAGGAAACTCGACAATTCAACAAGGATTTCTCTCTTGCTGTCAGTTGAGACCAGGTCCTCAATGATACATTCCTTTTTGATCATATCTCTTATTCTCATCAAAATACCATCTTCTTCAATACAATGAAATGAGCAATAAAGGCGGGATTGACCCGCCCTTATTGCTCTATGGATCTGTTACTCAGGATGTGAAAGATTATCCGTTAGTCTCGATCAGGCCGTACTTTCCGTCTTCGCGCCTATAGATGACACTTACCTGCTCTGTCGAAGAATCCCGATAAACGATGAACCTGTTTTTGGAAGTTTCCATCTGCATGACGGCATCGTCAACGGACATGGGATCGAGGATTATCTTTCTCGTTTCGACCACCTTCACGTCTTTTACGTCGTCGGACTCCTCCGCCAGTGCATCCAGGGCTCTTGTCTCCTCAGAGTTTGCCGCCTTCGCCTTTATAGCTCTGATTTTATCCTTATGTTTTTTAAGCTGACGTTCAATCTTGTCCACGGCATTATCAATGGCCAGATGCATATCCTTTGCTTCTTCTTTGGCATTAACATTCAGGCCGTTTGCCATCAGATTAATCTCGGCGACATTTCTGAACTTCTCCACCGAAAGAACAATATGGGCCTCCACAGGGTGGTCAATATACTTTTTCAACTTACGCAGTCTGTCGTCCACATACTCCTTTTGCCAAGTCTCCCCCGCCTCTGTGTTTCTGAGCGTTATGGAAATCTTCATACTTGCTTCCTCCTGTTTTTTCAATCAACGAAACCGCTACAGAAGTAATAACAGCAATTTATCACTACATAGCGATGACAAAGGGCAGTCATATAGTGATGATCGGCAAAAAAGTCAACTTCAATTTTTCTTTTTTCATCATCAAACGCCGCCATGGGCGCCACCAAAATCAGACAAACTTTTTTCTTCTCGATGAAGGCAAAATGCCCATCATCTCCCGATACTTAGCTACGGTACGTCGTGCGATGGTGATTCCTGATTTCGCCAGTATTTCAACTATTTCACTGTCGTTGTAAGGGGTTTTGCCATTCTCTTCGCTAATGATCCTGCGGATATCCTCCTTGACACTCTTGGACGCGATTGCTTCTCCGCCCGCCGTGTTCAAACTGCTGCCGAAAAAATACTTCATTACGAAGATTCCTCTGGGAGTATGCATATATTTATTTGACACGACACGGCTTATCGTCGATTCATGCATCTCCACATCCTCTGCGATATCCCTTAAAACAAGCGGTTTGAGATGATTTACTCCTCTATCAAAGAAATCTCTCTGGTATTTTACTATGCTTTCCGCCACCTTATATATCGTGTTCTGTCTCTGTTGGATGCTTTTAATAAGCCACGTTGCCGCCTGGACCCTCTCCTTAATATACTTCTTGTTTTCCGATGCCCTTGCATCACCGCTTATTCCAGCCATTATCTCCCTGTAAAAATTACTGATTCTCAATCTCGGCAGGCCGTCGTCATTAAGGACCACTTTATAGTCGTCCAGCATTTTAAAAACATAAACATCTGGTATTACGCCTTGAACCTTCTCTTCATTATAAGCGCTTCCCGGCTTGGGATCCATGTCAGTAATTACAGATACTGCCTCCAGCACATCTTCCAATGTCACCTTTAACCGCCTGGCGATCTGGGTGTAATTCTTAAGTTCCAGTTCCTTGAGATGATCACGAATAATCCCCTCCACTACAGGGTTGGTTAATCCAAGTACTCGCGCCTGAATCAACAGGCACTCTTTAAGGTTACGTGCAGCAATACCCGGAGGATCGAATTCCTGGACTTTGACCAAAACAGCTTCGACAACAGATTCTTCAACACCTGCCTGCAATGCGATCTCTTCCGTTGTAGCGACAAGATAACCGTTGTGATCCAGATTGCAGATTATCTGCTCTCCGATTTTCATTTCCTGGTCTGTCAGCCGGGACAGCTTCAACTGCCACATAAGGTGATCCGTCAAAGATGCTTCCGAGGTGAGAAGGTTATCCCAGGTAGTTGCCTCTCCATCCCTGCGCTCATAAGTCACTCCCATGGGCCCGTAGTCTTCGAGATAATTGTCCCAGTCAAAATCTTCGCGGCCATCACCCTCGCCCGTCAACTCCTCCGTATGATCGGCAGCCTTAAATTCTTCAGACTCCGCGGTCTTCAAATCGTCTGTTTCCGTGACCGCGACCGACTCCTGGTAATCATCGGACACGGCTTCCTCTAGGAGAGGATTTTCCTCCATCTCCTGATTGATAACGTCTATCAGTTCAAGCCGGGAAACCTGCAAAAGCTTGATGGCCTGCTGCAGCTGAGGCGTCATTATAAGCTGTTGCGATAGTTTAAGATTTTGTTTCAGTTCAAGAGCCATAAATTATTGTTATCCAATCATTGCCTCAGAGAGAGAAGTCCTCCCCGAAGTATATCTTTCTGGCAATTTCGCAATTCGCGATAGTTTCCGGATCGCCTTCCACAAGCACAACACCCTCGTTTATGATATATCCCCTGTCGCATACAGACAGCGTCTCCCTGACATTATGATCAGAGATGATGATGCCGATTCCCTTTGACTTCAGTTTATAGATTATCTGCTGTATATCGGCAACTGCAAGCGGGTCTATTCCGGCAAACGGTTCGTCAAGCAGAATATATCTGGGCGATGTGACGAGAGCGCGCGTTATTTCCACCCTTCTGCGCTCACCTCCTGACAGAGAATAGGCATGATTGCCTGCCAGATGTGTGATATCCAGTTCACCCAGAAGGTTTTCCAGACGCTTGCGTTTTTCCATCTCGCCCAGTTCAAGCGTCTCCAGGATGGCCATTATATTCTGTTCTACGGTAAGCTTCCGGAATATCGACGGCTCCTGGGGAAGATAATTCAGTCCTTTGCGAGCCCTGATATACATTGGGCAGACGCCGATATCTTCGTCATTGAGATAGATGCTCCCCCCATCCGGCTTTAGAAGACCGACAATCATGTAGAAAGTCGTTGTCTTACCGGCACCGTTCGGCCCCAGAAGACCGACAACCTCGCCAGGGTTGACATCCAGATCAAGGGCGTTGACTACTTTCCTTCCGCCATATACCTTGATCAGCCCTCTTGCCGACAGTTTTCCCTGCATCAATATATTAGGCCTGTCCACGCAGAAGGCCTTTCATCCCTTCTATTATTTCTTCTTTTCCTTGTCCGTTTTTTTGCCGGCATCCTGCTTTTCGTTTGGATATATTATTGCCGTTACCCGCTTGTCTCCGCTCCGCTCAACAATGCCCCTGTTTTCATTAAGCAGCACTGTAATTTTATCGCCGGTTATGGAATTGTTGCCTTCCCTCATTACAGGATTTCCCGTCAGGATGATCTTCTGCTCATCCTGATAGTAAATGCCAAGCTCGCCGGTTGCCACCTTCGGCCCCTGAGTAACCGAAACATGTCCTTTGGCCTCAATCCTTTCCAGATCTCCTCCTCCAGTAATATCCGATTGATTCTTGCCTTTGCCGGCATTTTTATCTTTCTTGTAAAACAGACTGAGGCTGTCGGCTTTAATGACCTTGTCTCCCTGAACTGCTACCGCGTTTCCTGAAAACACAACAAGTTTCTGTTCATCAAACGCCTCAAGCCGGTCGGATACAACCTGTATCGGCTCTTTAGACTGCAGTGAAGTTTTCTTCTGTGCAGGTTCTTTTGCAAAGACATCTGCAGCCAGAGAGAAAGCCATCAACATCGACAAAAGAAAACATCCAAAATGCTTTTTCATATAGATTAAGTCCCGTTACTTGGTTACCACTTTGACGTTTGACAAGATGTTAATCTTTTTCTCATTCATTAACAGGCTCATTCCCACTCCCGTAACCGTCATCCTCGGATTATCCATGGTCACATTTCCATCCGTATACACCTTCCTGTCCTTGTAAGAGTATTTCATTTGATCAGTTGTAAAACGATCACCCTGTTCCGAGGTAATGACAACGTTGCCGGATATTTCCATATCCTTTGCTTCCGTCATGAATTTCCCTTTGTCTCCTGTCATGACAAATGTCTTCCCGTCTTTCATGACAAGCTTGACGGTAACCTTGTCGAACAGCGCCAGATTCTCTTTCCTTTTATATTGAGCAGTCTCGGCCCTGATTTCCCATTTCTCGCCGGCTCCGCCCACTTCTGTAAGCAGAATGTTCTTTACCTGAAGGTCAATGTTTTCAGGCATTACCTTCAAGGCGGATTTCGATGCATCTTTTCCTTGTCCAAAAAATAAGACGATGGCTGTCAGGATTGCCGCAGCAACGATCGCGGCCACAAACCCCGTTTTTTTGCTTATTTTCATATCACGCGGTTTGTAAACCTTTTCCCCCGTCAAGAGTTTTGAACACGCGAATATTTACTTTATATCCTTAAAGAAGAACGGCTTTAACTTATCTGGCTGTTATCTTATCACCCGCATTCCATTCTGTAAAGATGAAACGTGGAAAGGAAGAAAACAGGCTTTGTTTTTCAATATTGACGGCCGGTGATTATTATCTTAAAATGCAAAGAGGATAATGAGAAATGACTTAATGCACACCGGCGTTAATCTGATTCTTTGCTCGCGGCACAGAAATACAAACGCCGGTCAAATGGTTTTAAGAACGGTATATGTACGCTCGCAGCCTCTGCAAAGAAATCAATCAACTCTTGGAACATCATTGCAAGGAGGAAGCCCATGCTCAAAGAATTTAAGGAATTTGCCATGCGAGGGAATGTGGTCGACATGGCCATCGGCATTATCATCGGTGCAGCGTTCGGTAAAATCGTGTCATCGCTGGTCAATGACATCATCATGCCCCCGATCGGCATAGTGTTGGGGAAAATGGACTTTTCAAACCTTTTTCTGAATTTATCCGACAAACCCGTCAAAACTATTGCCGAGGCAAAAGCAGCGGGAGCAGCGACAATCAATTACGGCATGTTCATAAACAACATCATCGATTTCACAATAGTGGCCTTCGCTATTTTTCTGCTTGTGCGGCAGATCAACCGGCTGAAGAGGCAGCCACAGGAGGAATCCGCAGAACCGTCCACTAAAGAATGCCCTTATTGCATGTCAAGCATTTCCATCAAGGCGGTTCGTTGCCCCAACTGCACATCGGAGTTGAAAGGGTAGATTTATCAGGGATTGCGAATCTGAGTAAATTGAAAGTTTAACCCATATTCCGCGATAGAACGTACAGGCTTTTGGACAGGTGGATATTGTCACGGTCAAAAGGGTTTTCAAGCGGCGAATAAAATATTTTTCCTGTGAAAAATATTCTGAGCCGCGGAAAGCCCCTTTGACCAGGATGATAAATGATATTACGTTTTTTATCGCGTAAACCGGGTTTAATACTTATTGAGAAAAGCTTATGCAAACTCGTATTTTGCCGCCACTTCTGCCCATTTTCCCTGAGCTTGAAGGATGATTTCACATATCTCTCTTACAGCCCCGTGCCCGCCGTTGTTTACGGCTATATAATCAACGGCGCTTCTCACCTCATTGCAGGCATCCGCGGGACAGGCTGAAAACCCCACTTTACGGAGCAGAGGAATATCCACAATGTCATCGCCCATGAAGGCTGCATTGTGAGTTTCCAATCCATGCGCGCTGCGGATCTGTTCGAAAGCCTCTGCTTTGTTCCATATTGCCTGATGCACCTCGCTGACTCCAAGGTCTTTGGCGCGATGCTCGACAACCCTGGAACGTCGGCCTGTCAAAAGGACTATATCTATACCGTAGCGCATCAATATCTTCAAGCCGTGACCGTCTCTCACATTAAAGTGCTTTATCTCGCGACCATCATCATCCATGATAATTCTGCCGTCTGTCATTACTCCGTCAACATCGAGAATCAGCAGGCGCACATGATGCAGTTTTGTCTTAAGTTTATCATCAAGTTCCCAAACCATCGATTATCCTTTCACAATGATATCAGATTATTTGCTTCACAGTCCCGTCGATTGTTTTAAGAACGGCGAGCAGTTCGGCAACAGAGTCAAGACGCACAGAGTTTGGACCGTCGCACAATGCCGCCTCGGGCTCGGGATGAACCTCCATAAAAATGCCGTCCACACCAACGGCAACTGCCGCTCTTGAGAGATAGGGCACCATATGCCTCTGTCCTCCTGAAGATGTCCCGGCTCCTCCGGGCAGTTGAACGCTGTGGGTGGCGTCGAAGACAACGGGATGGCCCATGCCTCTCATAATGGGAATGCCGCGGAAGTCGGTCACCAGGTTGTTATATCCGAAGCTCGATCCCCGCTCCGTGACCATTATATTATCATTGCCCCCTTTGACAGCCTTCTCAAGGACATTTGCCATATCCCACGGAGCCAGAAACTGCCCCTTCTTGATGTTTATCACCTTTGCCTTCTTCGCGATCTCGACAATAAAATCTGTTTGGCGGCACAGGAATGCCGGCACCTGCATGACATCCAGCACTTCAGCGGATGGGGCGATCTCTTCGAAGCGATGGACATCCGAGAGTATCGGAATATCGAATTCATTTTTTATTTTCTCCAAAATACATAAACCCTTTGCAATGCCCGGTCCCCGAAAACCCGATAAAGACGTTCGGTTCGCCTTATCATAAGACGCCTTGAACACAAAGGGTATCCCCAGCCGCGAAGTAATTTCCTTCAGCGAACCGGCAAGCATTCTGGCCATGTCTTCCGATTCGATGACACAGGGCCCGGCGATCAGCACAAAAGGCGCACCGCCTCCAATCACGATATCATTCAGTCTGATCTGCTTCATCTGCCTCTCCCACTAAACAATACTACACAAGCGCCTTTGCCTACGCCTCTTCATCCTTATACTTTTCCTTCAACAGCCTGATCTTCAACTGAGGTATCTTTTCGCCCGCCTTTGCAGAACGGGGATTTAACTCATAGGCTTTTGAATACGCCCTGAGGGCCGCCTTGATATTCCCTTTCCTTTCATACTCTGCCCCGAGATGCAGATATTTCTTTTCCATGACGGCTCGGCTGGAGGCAGCGGTTGAATCCCGTTTGCTGTCAGATGCTTTGGCTCTTTCAGACCTGGCGGGCTTAATGACTGCCTTCGGCGGTTCTTTTTTTACCGCAGTCTTATATTCCGTACCTTTCAAAGCAGCGAGTTCGTGCCGCAGGGCTGATGCCTCCCCTGTCATACCCGCCTTCAGATACAGAGCGATTAACGCCTGTCGGACATTAGTGTCCTGGGAATTAAGAGCAATCGCCTTTTTGAGATACTCGATTTTTAATTTTACGTTCTGGGTTTCCTTGGCATACCGGAGCCAGTCCTGAGCGGTAATCTCGACTTTGACGGGAAGAGAAGCTATTACATCCCGGTCGTATCGCACGAGAATCTGAAACGGGGCAGGAGCTTCTTTTTTAACAGTCTGGTCGACCAGTTCTATGCCTTTCAGCAGCACTCTGAAATGGTTCTCTCCCTTCATGCCCTCGACCGCCAGGGAGATGCGCCTGCTGCCGAACGCATCAGATGAAATCTTCTTGAAAACGAATTCGTCGCGGTAGGTCACTTCAAATGCCTCACCCGGCTTAAGACGAAACTCCTTTCCGTTCTTTTCGCCTTCGAGATAATATAGATGAGGCTTCGTGCCAAAGATCGCAAAAGCCAGTGTATTGGTTACCCGCGAAAAGCCGCCGGCAGTACTCATGGAGTTGCCGGACAGCATGTAATAAACGATCACAAAACCGGCTGTAAGCGACACCAGTGAGGCGACGATGATGCCAACTATTACGTAAGTTTTTGATTCTCTTAATCTATCCACAATATTTTACCTGAAATGTCTTTATCCACGAGGGTGAAACCTCTTATGTATATCTTTTAGTCTTTCTTTTGTCACGTGAGTATATATCTGCGTAGTCGAAATATCGGCATGCCCCAGCATGGTTTGAACCGACCGCAGGTCTGCTCCGCCTTCAAGAAGATGGGAGGCAAAAGAATGCCTGAAGGTATGAGGATAGACCTTTTTTGCCAGTCCGGCGGCAGATGCATACTTTTTGATTATTTTCCAGAATCCCTGTCTGCTTATCATCTGACCGGAACGGTTGAGGAAAAGAGTATCGGTGGTTCTGCCCTTTAAAAGCCCGGGCCTTACCGTCTCAACATATCTTGAAAGATGCTCATATGCTGATCTTCCGACAGGCACGATACGCTCTTTACCGCCCTTTCCCATTGCTATTAAAAAACCGACCTGCCAGTTTATACTGCCCATGTTTAACGATACCAGTTCCGATACCCTTATTCCCGTTGCATACAGAAGCTCAAGCATAGCCTTGTCCCTGATCGCCATCGGCGTTTTATCTCCCGGCTGCGTCAGAAGTTTGTCCATTTCCGATTGGGAAAGCGTGTCAGGCAGACGCATCCATACCTTGGCACGTTCAATTTGCGACACGGGATTATTCTTAATATGCTTTTCACGGAGGAGAAAATTGTAAAATCCTCTGACGGCTGCCAGACTTCTGTTCACGGATCTTGATGAAAGACCGTTACCGCGAAGTCCCCCCATATAAAGAATTATATCGTCACTGGTAACGCTGCTTAAGTCATCAATGCCTTTTCCTTTGAGAAAATCAAGATGCCTGTTCAGATCGCGGCTGTATGCATCTACTGTATTGTGAGCAACTCCCTTCTCAACAACCAGGTAATTAAGATATACATCCAGCAAATCGTTCATGGTCGTTTTTTAACGCAAATCAACAACGGACGCAATTTTTTTATGGGTATTCAAAAATTTCATCCACTTTGCCTCTTCTGCTTACCGACTCATAAAGTGTCAAAGATATTGACATCACCCGGTCTATATGCTAAATTTCAGCGTGTTCCGGTTTATGATAAGATTTCTCATTATTCGGTAAGTTGTTCTATTATATACTGCTTTTCGAGGCTGAACCCCAAAAGGAGAACCAAAGTGACACTTCGCGAAGTAAAGGAAATACTTGATGCCGAAGTTATCGTCGGTCATGATCAGCTCGACAAAGAGATAAAAACCGCTTTCGGAGCCGATTTAATGAGTGATGTTCTGGCTTTCGCAAAAGCGGGAAGCCTTTTGTTGACTGGACTCACAAATCCCCAGGTCATTCGCACATCAGACGTACTCGATATCGCAGCAATAGTTCTCGTGCGAGGCAAGAGACCGACACCTGAAACCGTTACCCTCGCCGAAGAATTAGGAATCCCGGTACTTACAACCCGATACATTCTGTTTGAAACAGCAGGCAGATTATACCAGAATGGTATTATCGGCTGTGTTGATAAAGTAGAGAATACTTTTAATTAAGGAATATAGATGGATTTGGCCGCTATCGTCAATGCATTAAATCTGAAGGTTCGATGTTGTGAGGATAAACTTGACAGGGAAGTTAAGGGAGGATTTGCAGGAGATTTGCTCAGTGACGTGATGGCCAACAGCAAGGAGGGTGATATCTGGATTACGAGACAGGTTCACCAGAACATCATTGCCGTTGCCAGCCTTAGAGACCTTGCGGGAATAATTCTTGTGCAGGGCAGCGAACCTGCCAAGGACACACTGGAAAAGGCTATCAATGAAGACATCCCTATCATGATCACGGCAATGACGGCTTTCGATATCACCGGCAAAATTTATAACATAATTGCAGCGGACGGTGCAGCAGCCGGATAAAAGGACTCTTAACAGGGTCTTTTTTTTTGCCTTATTGTCAGGTTATGTCTAAAATGATCAGGGCGTTCCGTTGCGATCTGCATATTCACACTTGCCTATCCCCTTGCTCCGAGTTGGACATGTATCCCCGGGCACTTGTGGATAAATGCATCGCAGAAGGTCTTGATGTAATAGCTATCAGTGACCATAATGCTTCTGAAAACATACCATACGTAAAAAAATGCGCCGCCGGAAAACCCCTGACAGTGCTTTCCGGAATGGAAATTACGAGTAGCGAGGAAGTTCACGTACTGGCACTCTTTGATCATTATGCCGATCTTTCGAACCTTCAACAGGTCATCTATGAAAACCTTCCCGGTGAAAACAATGAAGACGTTTTCGGGTGCCAGGCCATAGTCAATGATCTTGATGAAGTGGAAGGTTTCAATAGCCGGCTTCTTATAGGAGCCACGATGATTTCACTATCCGACATCATCACTGAGATCCACTCGCGGGGAGGACTGGCTGTAGCAGCCCATATAGACAGAGAAAGCTTCAGCGTCATCAGCCAGCTCGGATTCATAGATCCGGCCATGCCTTTCGACGCCCTGGAGATATCGCGCGCCACCGGTCTCGCAGAGGGCAGAAGGAGATTTCCAAAACTCAGCGGGCATGCCTTTATCGAATCGTCCGATGCCCACTACCTGAAAGACATCGGCAGCACTGCAACCGTTATAAGCATGAAAGAGCCGACGATCGCTGAACTGAAGAAAGCTTTCAGCCGTTTCGAAGGGAGAATGATCCGGGAATAACATGCTAGAGCTGTCACTCCATATCCTGGACATTGCCGAGAATTCAATACGCGCAGGGGCCAGGCTGTTACAAATACTGGTAACAGAGGACAGGGATTCCGACAGATTAGAGATAAAAATTATCGACGACGGCGCAGGGATGACGGAAGAGGCTCTTGCAAAAGTCCTCGATCCCTTCTACACGACAAAAAAAGTCCGCCGCTTTGGATTGGGACTGCCGATGCTGTCAGAGGCCGCCCGTGCAGCCGGAGGCAGTTTCGATATTAAATCAAAGAAAAACGTCGGCACAACGGTTACCGTCGATTTCAAGCTTAATCATATAGACAGGCAACCGTATGGAAACATTGCGGATACACTGATCATGCTGATAGCCGGGAACCCGGAGACCGACTTTCTATACCGTCATCAGGTTGATGGCCGGGACTTCGAAATCGACACCAGGGTTATCAAAAAAGAAATTGACGATGTACCCATAAATCATGTAGATGTTTTGAACTTTATCAGGAGACACATTGAAGGAGGTCTTGAAGAGATAGGGGCTGAACAAAGCCTGAAAAAGTCATAAGGAGGATCTACTAATGAAGTCTGAAGAAGCTGAACTGCTAAAGGATTTTACTCCCGAACAAATCGGAAAGCTCGATCTTATCATCGAAAAGCACAAATCAAAGCCGGGGGGGCTTATTCCCGTTCTGGAAGAGGCTCAGGTTGTTCTTGAGTATCTCCCGATAAATATTCAGAAGAGAATTGCCAAAGGGCTTAATCTGCCTTTGAGCCGTGTATACGGAGTGGTCACATTCTATTCATTTTTTACGATGACGCCCCGCGGCCGCCATACTGTGCGTGTATGCCTGGGAACCGCATGCTACGTGAGAGGCGGCAAGGCGCTGGCCGACACCATTGAGAAGATTTACGGAATAAAGGAGGGGGAGACTACTGCCGACAGACGCTTCACCTTTGAATCGGTGAGATGCCTGGGCGCCTGCGGTCTGGGACCGGTTATCGTTGTTGACGAAGAAGTCCACGGACGGGTAAAACCGGTAAAGGTTAAAGAAATCCTTAGTCAATATAGTTGACAGATAAATAAGGAGATGTATTGCTATGGCAAAAATCACGATTGCGGATCTAAAAAAAATCAAGGAAAAGGTTCATGCTGAGACGGCTCTCCGTGAAGGAGACAAGAGAGCAAAGGTGACAGTCCACATGGGTACCTGCGGCATTGCGTCCGGTGCCAGGGAAGTAATGGATGCCCTGATGCGCGAGATAGAGGAAGCGGGAGTAGCGGATGTCACCGTGACCACCTCGGGATGCATGGGGCTTTGCAGCCGCGAACCTCTCGTAACTGTGGAAATCATCGGCAAGGAGCCGATCAAATACGAACTTATGAACCCGAACAAGATGAGGCAGGTTTTCAAACGCCATGTGCTTGAAGGGGAAATCCAGACACCGTTCGTTCTGGCCAGAGGTTCAGAAGTCGTAAGATAAAGGAATCCGTAATGTTGGGCAGATCTGTCAAAAAGCCCAACCGGCAAGATATTCATTCGCGTGAAGGAGGATCATTCCAAATGAAGGTTTTTCGCTCACATCTGTTGGTCTGCGGAGGCACGGGCTGCCATGCATCCGGCAGTATCGCTGTTAAAAAAGAGCTCATTGCAGAGCTGGAAAAGAGGAAACTATCCGAAGAGATCAAGGTTGTCGAAACGGGATGCAATGGTTTCTGCGCTCTCGGCCCCCTGATGGTTGTTTATCCTGAAGGCATCATCTACATGATGATCAAGCCGGATGATATACCGGAACTGGTCGAGGAACACATGGTCAAGGGAAGAATCCTGGAGAGACTGCTCTACAAGGAACCCACTACCGAAGAAATCATTCCCACCATGCAGGAGATACCCTTCTTCGCCCTTCAGGACCTGCGCGTTCTCCGGAACAGGGGTCTCATTGATCCGGAGAAGATTGAAGAGTACATCGCCCGTGACGGATACGCCGGCATGGCAAAGGCCCTTACGGAAATGACTCCGCAGCAGATCGTCCAGGAAGTCCTGGATTCAGGTCTCAGGGGACGCGGCGGTGCGGGATTCCCGACCGGATTGAAGTGGAAGTTCGCCTCACAGTCGATAAGCGACATCAAATATGTTCTTTGCAACGCCGATGAGGGTGATCCCGGCGCCTTCATGGACAGAAGCGTCCTGGAGGCCGACCCCCATGCCGTTCTTGAGGGCATGGTCATTGCGGCTAAAGCCATCGGTTCCAACCACGGATATATTTACTGCCGCGCCGAATACCCGCTCGCCATACATCGCCTGAACATCGCCATGGATCAGGCCAAGGAGATGGGGCTCCTGGGCAAGGATATTCTGGGCACCGGATTCAACTTCGATCTGGAAGTTTATCAGGGCGCAGGTGCCTTTGTATGCGGTGAAGAGACAGCCCTGATGACCTCCATAGAAGGTAAGCGTGGCATGCCCAGGCCCAGACCGCCTTTCCCGGCCGTAGCCGGATTGTGGCAAAAGCCGAGCGTGCTGAACAATGTGGAGACTCTGGCCAATATCGGTCAGATAATAAATCGCGGCTCTGCCTGGTACGCCAGCGTGGGAACGGAAAAGAGCAAGGGCACAAAGGTGTTCGCCCTTACCGGCGATGTCAACAACGTCGGCCTTGTTGAAGTTCCCATGGGCACAACACTGGGAACAATCGTATATGACATCGGCGGAGGCATTCCCAAGGGGAAGAAGTTCAAGGCGGCCCAACTCGGCGGACCTTCGGGCGGCATGATTCCTACCCAGCATCTTAATGCACCCATTGACTACGAGAAGGTGGCGGAATTAGGTGCCATCATGGGTTCAGGCGGCATGATCGTCATGAATGAAGACAACTGCGCTGTGGACATGGCCAGATTCTTCATGGACTTCTGCCAGGATGAATCATGCGGTAAATGCACTCCCTGCCGCGAGGGAACCAAGCGCATGCTGCAGATTCTGACCAACATTACTCAGGGCAAGGGCAAGGAAGGTGACATCGAACTGCTGGAAGAAATGGCGGGAATCATCAAGGACGCCTCTTTGTGCGGCCTGGGTCAGACGGCCCCGAATCCCGTACTGAGCACGATAAGATATTTCAGACACGAATATGAAGCCCACATAAAGAACGGCCGTTGCGTGGCTACCGTTTGCTCGGCGCTCTTCAAATCTCCCTGCCAGCACACCTGTCCCATCGAAATGGATATCCCCGCTTATATCGCGCTGGTCAGGTCGGAAAGGTTCGAAGATGCCTATAAGGTATTATTAAAGACCAACCCGTTTCCCTCGGTTTGCGGAAGAGTCTGCGACCACAAATGCCAGTCAAAATGCCGCCGTGGAAAGATGGATGAGCCGATTGCAATAAAGTTTTTAAAGCGCTTCATAACAGATAATGCGCCACGCCCCAAGACCGAGGCGGTACCTGTCACGAGAAAGGAAACAGTTGCCGTTGTCGGGGCAGGTCCATCGGGACTTACATGCGCCAGGGATCTGGCTCTTCGCGGTTATAAGGTTACTGTTTTTGAGGAACTGCCCTCCCCCGGCGGCATGCTGCGCTGGGCAATTCCCGCCTACAGGCTTCCCAGAAACATTCTGGATAACGAGATAAACGACGTTCGCAGCCTGGGTGTTGAAATAAAGTGCAACACAAGGGTGGGCAAGGATATCTCCATGGACGAACTGGGCAGGAAGTTTGATTATGTGTACCTGGCTCCGGGAGCCCACAAAAGCCAGAAGATGGGCGTGGACGGCGAAAATATCAAGGGTGTCTATGGGGGTGTTGAATTCCTCAGAGATTTCAATGGCAACGAAGATGCATGGATGAAAGGCAAAAAAAGCCTTGGTTCAAAGGTGGCCGTCATCGGCGGCGGAAATTCAGCCATTGACGCCGCGCGTTGCGCTTTGCGTCTCGGCGCCGAGGTGACAATACTCTACCGCCGCCTGAGAGCCGACATGCCTGCTGCTATCGAGGAGATCATTGCCGCGGAAGAAGAAGGGATCAAGATTGAATACCTTGTGGCTCCGCTCAAGATCGAAGAGAAAAATGGCAAAGTCAGCGGTATTACCTGTGAAAGGATGAAACTGGGAGACTTCGACAAGAGCGGGAGGAAAAGACCTGTTCCTATAAAAGGCTCGGAATTTACTCTGCCGGTTGATGCCGTAATCGCTGCCATCGGTCAGGTTCCGGATCTCACCTTCGTTGCTAAGGAAAGCGGTGTTTCCGTCAACAAATGGGATTGCTTCGATCTGGCGAAAGACAGCAAGTCGCAGACGACAAATCCGAAATTCTACGCCGGTGGCGACGCGTTAACCGGACCCGATACGGTCATTGGAGCAATAGCTGCAGGACATCAGGCGGCGCGGGATATAGATGCTGCCATCAGGATGCAGAACGGTGAACCTGCCTACGAAGAGCCGCAGGAAGAAAAGATCGACATACCTTTCATCATAGATGAAGAATCGGTGGAAGGACCTCAGACCAAGATGCCGGAGTTGCACGGTCCGGAAAGAAAAAACAGCTTTATCGAAGTTGAACTCGGTTTCACAAAAGAACAGGCGATAGCAGAAGCGTTACGCTGCCTGCGATGTGATGCGGAAATCTGACAATAAAATAATCTCTCATCTTCTCGGATGATCGTTTCTATCTTCCATAACGGACGGAAATACCTGATTCATTGGTAACCCGTCCGTTATTTTTTTTATTCATTCTGCCAAATGATCATATTCTCAAAACTCTCCCTGCTTATTTGAAGATATATGTAACACCCGGGTTAATAAATCCTTGCCGACCACTCCGCATATATACGTCCCTAGTATTCAGATTCAGCCCTTTTTCCATTGACAAAAAGTCACTTTACTACTATCAACATAAGTGCTTAAGAACACTAGACTTATGCCATTTCTGGCATAGGTTGGGCAGATAATCGTCGAGGGAGGAGAAGCGCATGGAGAACAAGATTAAACTCAAGATCGATGGTAAAGAAGTGGAGGCATTGTCCGGTCAAACAATTACGGGGGTCGCTCTGGATAACGGAATCTTCATTCCCACGCTCTGCTACTACCAGGCGACGACGAAGGTCGGTGCCTGCCGTGTATGCGTTGTGGAAGTTGAAAACGCCCGCTCGCTTGTAGCTGCCTGCTGTATGCCCGTCAGTCCCGGCATGGTCGTCAAAACGGATACGAAGCGGGTCAGGGACGCGCAGAGAATGGTGGTCGAACTCCTCTGGTCATCAGGAGAACACAACTGCCTGGCATGCGAAAGCAACGGCGCCTGTGAATTGCAGGATCTCGTTTACTGGCTGGGCATAGAAAAACCCCGCTTTGATGTCAAATCTCCCGGTTATCCTCAGGAACACACCAACACCATGATTTCCCGCGACCTCAACAAATGCGTGCTTTGCGGCCGCTGCATCCGGGCTTGCAATGAAATTCAGGTGAACGAAGTGCTCGACTTCTCCAAGAGGGGCTCCCGCGCCAAGGTCGGACCGGCTTTTGATACCGACTACATAGATTCGGAATGCTATTTCTGCGGTGAATGCGTCGACGCCTGCCCGGTAGGAGCCATCACCTTCAAGCAGGCAAGATTCGCCGGACGTCCCTGGGAGATTAAAAAGGTGCGGACAACCTGCACATACTGCGGAGTCGGCTGCCAGATGGATCTCAATATTCACAAAGGAAAAATTATTAAGATAACGGGAAACAGAAAACACGGCCAGCCCAATCTGGGAAGCCTGTGCATAAAGGGCCGTTTCGGTCTGGATTTTGTCCACAGCCCTGATCGCCTGAAAAAGCCGCTGATCCGCAGGGAAAAAAACGGGGAACTCAAAGAGACGAGCTGGAATGAGGCTTATGCATTTATTGCGGAAAAGCTGAAGGTGATAAAGGAAAAGAATGGTCCGGACAGCATAGCAGGCTTGGCCTCTGCCCGCTGCACCAACGAAGAGAATTACCTCTTTCAGAAATTCATGAGGGCGGTGATCGGCACAAACAATGTAGATCACTGCGCCCGGCTCTGACACTCCGTAACGGTGGCCGGTCTGGCCGCCTCTTTCGGCAGCGGGGCAATGACCAACTCAATCGATGAAATCGAATTTACCGATCTCATCCTTGCAACGGGGACAAACACCACAGAGAACCACCCCGTGATCGGAACGCGCGTCAAGAGGGCCGTCCGTCAGCACGGCACCAAACTGATCGTTATCGATCCCCGTGAGATCGACCTGGTCAAATATGCGGACATCTGGCTCAGGCAGAAACCGGGAACCGACGTCGCGGTTCTCAACGGCATGATGAACGTCATCATCAAGGAAAATCTATATGCCAATGAGTACGTAGCCGCACGCACGGAAGGATTTGAAGCGCTCAAGGCTGCTGTTGAGAAATACACACCGGAATATGTGGAAGGCATTTCGGGTGTTCCCGCAGGCGATCTTGTAAAGGCAGCCCGCATGTACGCCGAAGCTCCAAGGGCATCCCTGCTTTACTCCATGGGTATTACCCAGCACACCACGGGAACCGACAACGTGAAATCCTGCGCCAACCTCGCCATGCTTTGCGGCAATATCGGCATCGAAGGCGGCGGCGTCAATCCGCTGCGCGGACAGAACAACGTTCAGGGTGCCTGCGACATGGGATGCCTGCCCAATGTCTTTACGGCATACCAGCAGGTGGCCAGCGATGAAGCAAGGGCAAAATTCGAAAAGGCATGGGGAGTAAAGCTCCCGGCCAAACCCGGGTTGACTATCGTCGAAATGATGAACGCCGCACACAAGGGCGACATCAAGGCCATGTATATAATGGGCGAAAACCCCATGCTCTCAGATCCCGATCTCACGCATGTAGAAGAATCTTTGAAGCATCTGGATCTTCTGGTCGTCCAGGATCTCTTCCTTACGGAGACTGCCAGACTGGCCGATGTTATTCTGCCTTCGGCATCGTTCGCCGAAAAGGACGGGACATTCAGCAATACCGAAAGAAGAGTGCAGCGGATCAGAAAGGCCGTCAAGGCTCCGGGAGAGGCAAGACCAGACTGGAAGATCATCGCCGATATATCGACGCAGATGGGATATCCCATGAAGTACTCCTCAGCAAAAAAAATCATGGAGGAGATAAACCTCGTCACACCGAGCTATGCAGGCATAAGCTACGACCGCATCGATGAAGAAGGTCTGCAGTGGCCGTGCCCGAACGAAGAGCACAAGGGAACAAAGTTCCTCCACAAGGATCAGTTCAGCCGCGGCAAGGGGCTTTTCCATGCCATCGAATACCTGCCGCCTGCTGAGCTTCCCGACGACAAGTACCCGATGATCCTGTCGACGGGCAGGGTTCTCTATCATTATCATACCGGTACGATGACAAGACTATCCAAAGGTATAATGGAACGCTGCTCGGAATCACTTGTTGAAATCAATCCGCTGGACGCAGACAAACTCGGCATCAAGGACGGGCAGTTCGTGAAGCTGACTTCACGCCGGGGATCAGTGCAGGCAAAGGCTCATCTGACCAGGCGTTCGCCACAGGGAACGGTTTTTATGAACTTCCACTTCCGGGAGGCGGCGGTTAATCTTCTGACCAACCCCGCGCTTGATCCCATCGGCAAGATTCCCGAATACAAAGTCTGCGCAGTAAGAGTGGAAGCGGCGTAGCAGTTCTTGAGTTAAGGAGACAAAAAAAGGCGGGCACATGAGAATTCCCGCCTTTTTTATCCCAGATTACGTAATAGAACTTATAGGCACTTGGATAAGTGAATATTATCCTGGTCAAAGGGGTTTTCAAGCGGCGAATCAAATATTTTTCTTGTGAAAAATATTCTGAGCCGCGGAAAGCCTCTTTGACCGGGATGCCAATGGGTATTACTTTTTTATTGCGTAATCCGGGTTTATTTCATTAACCGATAATATCGCAGCCATTCTTATGTCATGCCGTCTGCTCTACAGAGACAGAACCGGCGCGGCCGCATGGAACTCATCTTAACACCTCTTTCCTATTTTATTTTCGGAAGAGTAAGATCACCTGCGGCGTTGATCATTCCCTCACCTGTGCGAAGGCCTTCGGCCGCAATGCTGTTGGACGCGTCCAGACGTTTGCAGGAAAATACGATGTTGCCGGAGGACATGGAGATGTTCGCTCGTACAAATACGACATCATCCATTCTGTTGCTGAATCCTGCCTCCTCAAGCTGGCTCAGCTTCGTTACGGTGCCTTCAGGATGTTCCGTCAGATAAACCTGGGCCGCGAGGAAGGCATTTTTCAGCGTTGCATGCAAAGCCGCTATATGCGCCCTATGGCTTTCCATGCCTGTCTTTGTTTTTTTGAACTGCGCAACATTCTTATCGATGTCTGTCGCATCGGCGCCGTTTTTCACCAGCAAATTTGCAATGGCATGCCGGTCCGCGGCTGTTGCTATCGTCAGCGCCGACCAGCGCCCTTCATACTTTGCATTCACATCGGCGCCTTTTTCGATCAGGACTCTAACGGCTTCTTCATGGCCGTCGAATACAGCAACCATCAGCGCGGTCAGTCCCTTATACCCCTCGGCATCCAGCCCGGCATTGACATCAGCGCCATTGTTCAGAAGGATGGCTATGATATTTACATTGCCTCTCCCCGCCGCTACCATTAAGGGTGTAACGCCTTCCCTGTTTCTTGCGTTTACATCAGCTCCATCCTTGATCAGCCTGGATACAAGAGCCGCATCGCCTTCCGATGCCGCCTCATGCAATCCTCTTTGCGACTGGGAAAGAGATACGGATGGAATCAGCATCATGATGAGCATTGCCGCACATGAGATTTTTTTGAAAACATGGTTGACTGTCTTCTGCATAAAGACATCTCTCCGGCAAGACTGTTTATTCAATAAAGAAAGAGGATACTAACCATACTTGAGGATTATTCCTTCAATGATGTTTGACACATCTTCACATACGTCGGTTGCTTCTTCTATTCGCTCCAGGATTTCCTTCCATTTGACAATCTCTATGGCATCGCTCTCGCGTTCAAAAAGCTGGTTCATCGATTGCCTCAGCACCCGGTCTCCTTCATTTTCCAGCTCATTAATCTTGACGCAATTATCCAGAATTTCATCGGTATGCATCTTTCTGTTCCGCATGGCGTAGATAATCTTTTTCACCAGCGAGATGGATTTATTGAGAATAATCGCCAGTTCCTGGATCTCGGCGTTTGGTTCGGAGATCTGATATAGTTTCATTCTTACGGCCGACGCTTCTATCATGTCGATAATGGAATCCATCTTGTTGGCCAGAGCGAAGATGTCTTCACGGTCAATAGGGGCGAGAAAAGTTTTATGCAGCTTCCGGTATATCTCGTGTGTAACGGCATCTGCTTCATGCTCAATTTCTTCAAGCTTCGGTATTATCTCCTCTGACTGATCGTAGTTCTGCAACATTCTGGAAAATTGAATTCCTCCCTCTTCGATCTTGTCAGCCAGCTTCTCAAAGTGGTCGGAAAACTTGATTTCATCTTTTACAAAAAACACTGTCCTTGTCTCCTTTTTCACGTTTGCTGAATATCCATTTTTGTAGCATTACCTGCCGATTAATGCAATTGATTGCAGTCCTTCACTGGCTGCTTTTATTGTCCTGAAAGATTCTTGTCATCAGCCCTGCCCTTCCGTTTTACTACCTGAAAAAAATAAATAATACCGATTTTATACAAAAATCTCTCCGGAAGCCCTGCAATCACTCTCGTAACATGTTGTTATTATATGCCATTACACCTCGCTACCTCTAAGTATAAAAAATACTTGAACATTATTAACCGATGGCGTATAATGCAGATATTATTATCGTTTTTGGGGGGCATGATGCAAACCGCTATTTGGCCGATCGGAGGCGGTAAAGGTGGAACCGGCAAGAGCTTTCTAACCGGCAATTTAGGCATTCTCCTGGCCAAGCAGAATTTTAAAACTCTGGTCATCGATGGTGATTTCGGGGCTCCCAATCTCCATACCATCATTGGTGTTCCCGATCCGGAGAAGAGCATATCGGATTTTATCAACAAACGCGTCGCAACGCTGGAAGAAACGATCCTTGCCACGCCCCTGCCTGCGCTTTTCCTGATAAGCGGAGCAAGAAATAAACTTGACGCCTCGAATCTGGCTCACGAACAGAAAATGAAAGTTTTGCGCGCCATCTCAAAACTTCAGTTCGACTATATTCTCATAGACCTGGGAGCAGGCACATCATTTAATACCATAGATTTTTTCACAGTATCAAATTCAGGGATCTTCGTTACGACTCCGGAACCCACGTCCATAGAGAACATCTACAGGCTCTTCCGTTCCGTCTATGTGCGCAAGATCCGTCAGATACTGAAAACACACGGCTTTAAAACTCTTGCCGATGAAGCCGAGCAGAGAAACAAGGACTCTATTGTCAACAGTCCTGAGTATCTCGTCGATCTTCTCAGAGACATGGAGCCGGAGAAGGCGGGGCTTATCGAGGATTCCCTGCATTCCTTCAAGTTCAAACTGATACTTAATCAGATGCGCAAGAGAGACAACGTTAAACTCGGCAATCTGATATGCAAAATTATTGAGCGGCATCTTTGCCTTGACATTGAATTTCTGGGAAATGTCAGTTTTGACGACCGGGTTCACGACGCAGTATGCAGCAAGGGCTCCTTCATCGAAAGATACCCCTATACGCAAACGGCCCTTGACCTTCACGACGTTATTAAAGGAATCATATCCATAGGAAAACAGCGGGCCGTTGCCTGACAATCGGGACATTGTTATGCTGCGCAGGACACAAAACTATTACGATATACTGGGCATTAATTCCAGTGCTGCTCCTTTTGAGATTCGGCACGCCTACAATGAAATGCACCAGCTTTACCATGACGATTCCCTGGCCAGCTATTCTTTTTTCACACAAGAGGAGCGTCAAGAAATTCTGGCGGAAATCGATACCGCCTATTCCATCCTGATCGATGAAAATTCAAGGACTCTGTATAATAATTCCCTTACGGAGTCAGGTTGTCTGAAAGACTACCCGCCTCCCGATGAAAACAGTAAATCCTCCATGCCTATTTTCGATATTGACCGGACTTTATCTCCAAACAGTCCTGTCCTGAAAACAATGGAGATTATCAGGGAGAGGACATTGTCGAGTCCTTCCATCCAGAAGATACTGTCAAATGATTCGATATCCGGACATGACCTGGCAAGTGTTCGTCTTGAGTTGGCTTTAACTATAGAGGTGGTGGCCGGCATAACCAAAATTCGGCCTGAGTACCTGACGGCCATCGAAGAAGACAGGTACAACGACCTCCCTTCAAAATTGCTTCTGAAGGGATTCCTGAAGTCATACCTGCAATGCATGGGGATCAATCCTGATACCATTGCTGAACGTTATCTTAAAAGGATAGACGGCAATGAAAGATGATGCAGTGTCTGAAGAAGACCTTCTTCGTGAACTTGACTCCATGTACCAGAGAGTCGCCGACCTTGAAACGAACGAGCCGATATCACATAAAAAAGATCATTCATTTAAAGCCGAGACGTTCAAAGGGGGGAAAAAACCGGTTCAGGGAAAAGTAATTCCGTTTCCGGAAAAAAAGATAAGCGCATCTCCGCCATCGCCATCCAATCAAGATGCAGAAACCTCTTCAGGAAAAAATCCGCTCAGGAAATCACCGTATTTTAAATATATAGCAGCCATTTTCCTTTCTGTTTTTTTCTGGGCATGCATTTTCTGGGTAGGCAGCTTTTTCAAAGCATACTCTTCTCTCGGCAATTCAGCAACCCGATCCAATTCATCCTCTGTAACCACATACGAACCGATACAGAAAACGATCGTGCCGGCAATTCCACCTGCGGCAGAGAAACCCCAAAAATAAAAGAGGCGGACAAATTTCTCGCCCACCTCTTTTGATTCTTAAATTGAAAGCCAAAGATCAGGATCAGGCTCCTTTAGGCGCCGGACGGGTAAAGCTGATAGATACGACAAAACCCGCAATCAACAGACCGGCTGCCACATAAAGCGCCATGCCGGGAATTTTTGAAAATACAAAAGGCCCTACAACTCCGGCGCAGGCCCAGGCTGTCAGCATCATACCATAAACCTTCCCGATATATCCTGGTCCGAATGAGTCGGCCGTGAACGGGGGCATGGTTGCAAATCCGCCGCCATAACAGGCCAGCAGGTAACAGGCAATGATGCTGAAAATCATAACATTGCCGATCTGCGGCAGCAGTATATACAGGGCGGCCTGCGATATGAACATGACCATGAATACCATCTTACGCCCGATCTTGTCGGAGAGCGATGCCCAGAAGAGTCTCCCCAGACCGTTGAAGATGGAGGCGATAGCAAGGATTGTCCCGCCCTGAACAGCCAACTCGGTCGGAGAAATACCGGGGGTGGCCTTTTTTATGACATCCTGCGCCAGGGGAGACAACTGGGAGATGAGCCCCAATCCGGCGGCGACGTTTAAGAAAAGCATGCCCCAGAGCATCCACCATTGAGGTCTTTTCACCGCTTCTTCAAAAGTGAAGGAGTCTGCGGCTGAGACAGTCGTCGTCGAAGGGGTGAAGCCGGCAGGCAGCCATCCCTTGGGCGGGTTTTTGTAGAACTGAGCTGCGCCCGTTACAACAATAAGAAAAATAACCCCCCATATGTAGAATGTGTTGGCCACACCCATGTCATTGACCATACCGGGGGCGATCTTTCCCATGAAAAAGGCGCCGGCGCCGAATCCCATAACGGCAAGACCCGTGATCAAACCGCGCTTATCAGGAAACCAGCGAATCAGTGTGGCAATGGGGGTCACATATCCAAAGCCGTTACCCAGGCCGCCGATGATTCCGAATCCCAGATAGAGCAGATAAATATTGCCCACCTGATCGGCAAAACCGGCAAGCAGGACACCGGACCCAAAAAGGATCCCGCCGACGGAAGCCACAAAACGGGGACCTTTCTTATCCACCAGGGTCCCGCCAAAGGCCGCCGATACACCGATGACGGCCATCAGGATCATCATAGTGGCGGAAACGGAAAAGTCGCTCCAGCCGTGGGCCTTCATCAACGGCAGCTTAAACACTGACCAGGCGTAGACTGTCCCCAGACAGAGCTGCATGATGATTGCAGCAATCGCGATAAGCCAACGTTTACTTTCCAAATTCTCATTGCTCATAAATACTTCCTCCATCATGTCTTTATTTTGTTTCCATAAGGAAATAATTTTTCCGTCTCCGGCAGTGTTGTTTCAAGGTCTTACTTCCGTGGTATACATGCTGATGTTGTTGATGTTTCCAAAGCATCATTTCAAAAAACAATGACAATAACAGCCGTTGATACAACGCTGCAAAGCGCGGAGAACATACCAGAGTAAGTGATTTAAATCAAGCCGGGACTGGGAGATCGCCGGGAAATGGTCTGGTGAGCAGAAAAGCCTTTATGCTCCACCGGTTAACTTATGTCCCGGAGGATATTCGCTGAGGTATATAACAGATTTGACGGTCGTGCCCTTGCCGGGTTGCGACTGGATATCAAAGACATCAGAAACCCTTTTTGTGTTGGGTATCCCCATTCCCGCACCGAAACCTAAAGACCTTATCCATTCATTGGCAGTGGAATACCCCTCCTGCAAAACCAGAGACACATCGGAAATGCCGGGACCTTTGTCCTTGGCAATGATGGTAATCTGCTTTTCATCCATAACGAAAACCATCTTGCCCCCTTCTGAATGAATTACGATGTTGATCTCGAGCTCATAAGAAGCGACGGAGGCCCGCCTTATGATGCTCTGTGGAATATTTCTGTCCTTCAAAATTTTTTTGATCTCAAAGGAGGACCGGCCTGCATTCTCAAGGTCAAGTTTGTTTAAAATATACTCCTGGTAAATCTGATGCGGATATTCAACGCGGTTCTGCTTTATTCTGCTTTCCAGCTCCTTTATCTCCTTGTCGAGTTCATGGAGCAGAGCAACAAGAATGTCCCGGCTTGTGATCATACCGACAAGCTTCTTTTCTTTATTTATTACAGGATAACGGCGATAGGGAAATTTATCGAAGTTGTTTATGGCAAAAGCCAGGGGCATATCTTCTTCCAGAAGCACCAGAGAGGGGGCCATGTACTTGTCGATTGTATCTTCTATATAGCCTTTGTCCAGAGCGTTCATTATATCATTGACGCTGATCATGCCTATTACCTTCTCCTCATCCACAATAGGCACGCCTGATATCTGATTCTCTTTCATCAATTTTTGCAGCTCTCTGAAGGTGCTGCTCTTTTCGGCCTTTACAACATGATGGAACAGCGCGTCTTTAACTTTCAACCTTACAATGACGTCAAGTATTACATTAGGCGCTTTTTCTGTACTGATAGGTAAACTGCTGGGCATGCTGGGCATGGGTTATACCTTTTTCCTGCTCAATATAATTTTGTATATAGATAAAGAACGTTGCCGGTAGTGGAAAAAATACTTTTATTCCTTAAAAATATGAGATAAACAGGTCTCATGCTAGGAATATTTTAACTATTTGTCAAGAAACCATATTATGAACGGGTTTTCGGATTACAGGATGTCAACATACGTATTTAAAAGCATTATTATAAAAAGTTGCTTCATACTGTTTACTGTTTTATGCATACTGTCTTCATTTGCTGTGAGACCTGCCGGTGCGGATTTTACCATCGAAGATGAAAAAAAATTGGGCAAAGAGTTTTACGATAAACTGGATAATCATAATTATCTGATTCGCAACAAGAAAGTGAATGATTATGTTACCCGCCTTGGAAATATGATCCTTAAAAACATTTATCAGACTACCTTTGAATACCGTTTTTCCGTTGTGAAGAGCTCTGCCGTTAATGCATTCGCCACACCCGGAGGATACATATACGTGAATCAGGGACTGATAAATCTCGTGGAAAAAGAATCCGAGCTTGCAGGTGTTCTGGCTCATGAAATCGCGCATGCTAACTGCAGGCATATCGCCTCGATAATAGAGAAATCAACAAAAGTTAGTGTGGCGGCGCTGGCTGCAACACTGGCAGCGGCACTTCTGGGGGGAGGAGGAGATTTAGGCGCAGCCCTGACATTATTTCCGCTGGCAGCGGCAACGACCCTCAATCTCCAGTACAGCCGCGAGCATGAAGAGGAGGCGGACCGCATCGGTATGGGATATCTTGTAAGTGCCGGATACAACCCCGGCGGCATGCCCGCCTTTCTTAAGCTGATGCGGCGCTACGAGTTTTATTCCAAAAGCGTCCCCTCATATTTTCTGACGCACCCAGGCACGAGTGACAGGATCAGATATCTTGACGCCCTGATGCAGACTACCTACAGGCAGAGAGGCAGCGATAATCAAACCGGCCGGTTAAAGAGAATCCAGACCATTCTGCTTTTTAACAGCACCAATCTTAATTCCACGCTAAAGCATTTCCAGGAGGGACTCGCCAAAAATCCCAACAGTATCGATGACCTCTATGGACTGGCATTCACCTATGACAAACTGGGGCAGTCTAACCAGGCGCTTGAGGCATTTCAAAGAGTAATAAGGCTGGCGCCCAATGATGAAGATATCCTGCGCGATATGGGGATTGTCTATTTTAAGCTGGGACGGACGAATGAGGCTATACCTCTGCTGCAGAGAGCATTGAGTATAAATGCCGACGATGAAGACATCGTTCAGTATCTGGGACGCTCCTATGCGGCACTGGGAGATTACGGATCCGCCCTCGATCTCTACAAGAGAATAGAAGACAAAAGAATCGATGCCCCCGATCTTTATTACAATATGGCGTTGGCCTACGGAAATACAAACCAGCAGGGATTTTATCACTACTATCTCGGCATGTATTTTAAAAAAGCCAAAAAGACGGAAAACGCGCTGTACCATTTCCGAGCGGCGCTGCCGTTTTTCGCCGGTAATATTCAGCAAACGGCGAAAATTGAATCGGAAATAAAAGCTTTAAAAGATCCGCCAAAAGTTAAACAGGGTGAAAAACAAGCTCGCCGGTAAAAGATTACGGGAAGTGTTGTACTGCCCGGAACCTACGGGTGATCAGCAGTTCCGATCATCGTAGCATTATTGTGCACTTACATTTACTGAAATTCGTACAGGAAATTATCGGCCGTACCAACAGTCTTTTAGGAACAGGGAGGATGATTCATCCTCCCTGTTCTTTTTTCAGGCAGGCTGCTGAATCGCCAAAGAAGAGTCAAACCACGTTAATATCCCGTCGTTCTCTTCCCGCGGATGGGCGTGGTAAAGATCTGGAATTATCTTCAGGTTAACAGCCGCTTTTGCCTCTGTTAACCTGGCGGCTCCGTTTTTTGCATAGATAACGGGAAACATCCAATCCCGCGCCCCATGCACCCAGAATATCCTCCTTCCCCTGACATGCCTGAGATCATAAGGCGGCAGGACACATGCAATAACAGCATAAGAGGAAAACGGTGAATACTCGCTCATGGCAATCTTGAGGGCATAAGTCGCTCCATCGGACATTCCCGTCAGAAAAATTCTTTTCTCGTCTATGTGCCATCGTCCCTGAATATATCCCAGCATTTCATTCAGCAGAGAAGCGTCGACATCAGCACCCATGATGCTCCAGGTGATTCCCCGTGAGCTCGGCGCAGCAACCATGAACCCGCGGGTTCTGGCCTCACGCAGCCAATACCACAGATAGTCCCTGCCGTGCCCGTAGCCTCCATGCAGAGCAATCACAACGGGCAGTTTTGTGTTGCCGTCATACGATTCGGGCACATAAAATGAGAACCCGCCTTTTGCATACGGCTGGCCGCCCTGCTGCACATGAATAATTCCGGTATCGCCGGTCCTTTTCATATCTTCTGCGTACCTGCCGGCATTGCCGTGGAGCTCATGCTCAAGGAAGTGCAGGTTGATTGTGCGAATGCTTCCGCACAGAGGGTAAATCAATTCCTGCAGGCGGTTTATCCTGCGCTCTGCTTTCCTGAAATTCAGGAAGGATTCATCCGGTCCGTGACCCATGGCACAGAGACGGAAGGCATCAGTAAATATTTCAACCGCCTCTTTGATAATCGCCCGCGTATCGCCTGACGACTCCGAAGGAGGGATAGCGTTGAGGGCATCATTCAGAGATGTTAAATTTTTCTGGATCGGCGTCAGTGAATCACTGAGGTGAGGCATGTTGGGAAGATAGACGCGTTTGAGTTTATCAAACACATCAAGGGCAGATACAATCTGAAAGCAAAGGTATTCTTCGGCTGACCAGGCATCTTTATCATCCGCGATGCTGTCTGCCGTATCTTTTCTGTCTTCTCCGTTCAATTCTCCAGGCATGTATCAAATCGGCTGAACTGTGCATCCAGGCCGGTATAAACGGCTGCAAGGCAATTCTCAAATTTCCTCTTTCCTGGTAACGTCCTTTTTAATACCGTTAACCGCATCCATGAGGGCGCTGAACACATTTTCCCTGAAATCGCCGGCGACGACCACCAGCATAACATCATCGCCAACCATGAGCTGTCCCTCCTGAATCTCCGCCAGCACCTCCACAATACCGGGACGGCTTTTGATTTCCGCGATGATTTCCTCGAGTTTACTGAAGTCAGCGCGAACGGTAAGTTCACGGACAGGCACACCGTCCCGGGACGTTGATCTCACAACGCCGTTATGGCAGAGAATCATCCCCACCCTGCTGTAATCAGGATGCTGTTTAATCTTTTCAATCAGCGTCGATACATTCATAAATTTTTCTGTATGTGCTTCACCATCTGCTTAAATACCCCTTCCAGAATATCCGGGGCGATGAAATAGTCGGGGTTCTTTTCAAAGAAGGTCTTATTTAAGGCCTTTGCCGCGGCATCCACGTCTTCGTTATTACTGCGGTAAACGTCCTCCATCTCCTGTTTGAGCTTATAACCCTCTTTTATTGTCAGCTCTATGAATCCGCCCGCCTCATCTCCGGTCAGATATCCGTAATGGTCGGCGCACAGGTATTGCACCGGTAACGGTTTGAGCTTTTCCAGGCTTTCCAAAAACTGCGTTATATTGGAATTCATCGACGGAAACGAAGTATCCTTGTAGGGGATGCCTCCGGCATCCGATGCAAACAGTGCCTTGCTTTCCGGCTCATAAGCGGTAATGGAGCATGATGAATGTCCGGGGGTGGCGATTATGGAAAGGACTTTCCCCCCCAGGTCTATGCGATCACCGTCGGCAACCGTCTTGCCCGTGATGTCATCGCGCCAGAGAGCGTCATATTTATCAAGCGTCCCCTGAACCCCCATCTGCTCCGCAACGAGCCTTCCAAAGGAATTCATGGTCTCGATTGCCTTGGGCATCTCGAATATTTTCCAGGCCGGCGCAGATGCATAGATCTCCATGTCGGGATAGGTGCGCTTGAAGTAGGGAACCAGACCGGCATGATCGAAATGAGAATGCAAAACTAAAAGTCCCTTGATCTTTTTAATGTCAATCTTGAAATCGTTCATCTGCTGCAGTACATCGGGCAAAATAAAACTGAGAGCGCCGTTTATCATAATGGATCTGTCCCGGCCTTCCAGTACGTATACTCCCGCTTCCTCTCTGCCCAGATACCAAAGATGATCATTGATCCTGCCGGCTTTTCTGAATCTCATGACATATCACCTCCCAGTCAATTTTAAATCGTAATCAGACGTTTTTACGGCTGTCTGTAAACGATGATATTGGCCTTTTCCCTGAGCTGTTTAATAAGGGCCATAAAAACTTCCTGCTGTTTTTTGGCTTCGAGGATTCCGGATATCTTCTCTTTTACGTCCTTGTCCAGGGGAAGTTGACCCGGGGCATAGCGTTCTATTACCTGTATTATATGATACCCGAACTCTGTCTCCACGACCGGTCCGATATCGTTGACCTTCTGTGAAAAAGCCGCATCATCAAAAGGTTTGACCATCTGCCCGCGGCCAAAGACACCCAAATCTCCGCCCGACTGTTTGCTGGGGCAGTCGGAATATTTGGCGGCCAGATCTTCAAACTTTTCACCTGCCAGCAGTTGTTTGCGCACATCCTCCGCTTTCGCTTTCTTCTCCGCCTTGATCTTCGCATCGTCTTCCGGTTTCTTGGCAATAAGAATATGGCGTGCCCTGGCCGATTCCGGGTTCTTGAACTTGTCCCTGTTCTTCCGGTAAAAATCAGCGATCTCCTTGTCCGTAGGCTTCTTTTTGCTGCTCAGCGAAGTAACCAGTTTCTTTATCTTGATACCCAGGATCAGTTCCTGACGCATCTGCTCCTGCGACACCTTGTTTTTCTTCAGCATATCTTCCATGGTCATACCGGCGGGCAGACCGGCCTTGAACTGTTCCATGCCTTCTGCAAGCTCCTTATCGGTTGCCGGTATCTTTCTTCTCTTTACCTCATTATTCAATAAAGTACGGACGATAAAATCCTCCGCTATTTTCCTTCTCATGTTCGCCTTGACCTGTTGAAGTTTATTTGCGGGAATCTTCTCTTTCAGCACCGACATTCTTTTTTTATATTCCGCGTCGATCTGGCCCTGCGTCAGTTTGGCGCCGTCAACCTCAACTATCACATCGGCGGGACCGGCCGGCTTGGCAGGGTCAACTGAAGGCTGCGCGAGGGGACCTACAGGCGTTGCCGGTGTCGGAATCATCAGGGCCGGCGGAGATGTCGTCTGGGGTACCGGCTGCTGCTGTTCAGGTTTTGCAGCCTGACCGGTGCCGGTTTTTGGTTTATCATCCGTTCCGCAACCGGCGGTAATCATAATGACGATACATATTCCCGATAGTATGAGAGACAATGCTCTCCTGGATTTCATTTTATATTCCCCCTCAATGCTGTCCAAAATAATCTAAAATCGTCCATGTGCCATCTGTGAAATCGAGT
>CAZLFA010000018.1:0-56540 GCA_964558665.1 uncultured Syntrophaceae bacterium | reverse complement strand
TCTACCTCTTATAGGCTTTTGTGAATTTACACAAAAAATCTTACACTACCTGATAATAAAACGATAGTTTAAGTTGAATGACTTCTATTGATACAGACCTTGCAGGTATTATATCATATCTGAATATAATAGGATAATTATATCAATTCTTGAGAAGTATTTGAGGAGTATCGAACTTGAATCGGAAGGATCTGATCCTGTTTTTAAGATCCCTCATAAGTGACAATGCGGGAAAACCGCCGCTGCAACGTGTGAATTATTAGGATAATTTTACGTTTTCGCCCGACAACAAGATAGCATCATTTGCTTTTGTTCTCTTGCTATGATGATGGGACTCGTTATCATGACATCTCAGGGGTTCATGCCGGTCAAGGCTTCGGCAGTTTCTCCAGTTCCTGGATGAGCTTCGGCACAACGTCGTAAAGGTCGCCGACGATCCCGAAATCGGAGGCGGCAAGAATCGGCGCGTTTTCGTCCTTGTTGATCGAGCAGATGACCTTGGCGCTGCGAATGCCTGTCACGTGCTGGATCTGGCCGGACACGCCCAGGCCGATGTAAAGCTCGGGTTTAATCTGCACGCCGGAAAGGCCGATGCACAGGTCCTCGGGAAGCCAGTGCAGTTCATCGGAAATCGGCTTGGTGCATCCTATTGTACCTCCGAGCAGGCTTGCCAGGTCTTCTGCAAGCTTTATATCCTCTTTTTTCTCAACGCCCCTGCCGACGCAGACTACTGTTTTCGCTTCCGTGATGTCGCGTTCCTGCTTTTCCTTGGCCTTCACACCGGTAATGGCAACCTGCGAAGCTCCGGGAACGGCAATCTCCCGGACCGGGCCTTCACCAGTTTTATCGGCGGCCGCTGAATCGAAAAGGCGCGGTGGTATCGTCGCCATTGCCGGTCGTGTATCACATACGACCTTCTGCACCACGGCGCCTCCGTAGGCGAGCCTTTCCATTTCCACTGTCTTGCTTTGTTCATTGTAATCAAGAGAAGTGCAGTTGCTGCACAGTCCCGCATTTAAACGGGCGGCAAGACGGGCGGCAAGTTCCTTCCCTTTCGCCGTGGCGGCAATCATCAGCAGATCCGGCTCTCCGTTTTTTGCCTCCCCGGCAAAGACAGACACGAGCGCATCCAGAGAGCGTTCACCGTCCGGCAGTCCGATAATCATCACCTCATCGGCACCTCGCTCCATACATTCCTGCGCCGTCACGCGATCCTTGATGATCATGGCGGATAGTTTCACGCCCATTTTCCCGGCTATATTGCGCCCGGCGTTGAGCAGTTCCATCGTTTGTTCTTTATTCTCGGCAAATATCCAGACACCGGCCATTGTTCCCTCTCCTTATTTTTTTAAACCAATTTACCAACGGCTTCGTTTCCTATCCCAGGACGCCTTTCTTTTTAAGTTGATCTATAAAGCGCACAATCTCAGGCGCATCTGAGCCGAACTTTATTCCATCCCTGGCAGTGCTTGATCCTGTCATGCCTGTCGTCCGCAGGTGTGCGGTTTGCCCTGCACTTATTTCGCCCTTGCTTACAGATACCACCGGTTTCTTCGACGCCATCAGTGTATCTTTGACACCCGGTATGCGCGGCGTATTGATGTCCGGCAATACCGTAACCAGCGCCGGCAAAGAAGCGGTGACGGTTTCAATGCCCTCTTCTACCCGGCGTTCGGCTGTCACTTTTCCGCCTTCTACAGTCAGCTTCTGCACGTAGGAAATGCAGGGCATGCCCATAAGCTCCGCAAGGCGCGGCCCCACCTGCTGGGCGTAAAGATCGCTTGAGCCTTCCCCGCATATAATAAGGTCGCAGGGAATCCGTGCGCTGATAACCTCGGCAAGGATGGCGGCCGTTTGGGACGGCTCCAGTTGACTGAAAGAAGCATCGCTGATGAAAAAGGCCTGGTCGGCGCCCCTTGAGAGGGCATCCTTGACACCCTTCGTAGCCTCCGGCACACCCACTGTAACGGCAATGACGCTGCCTCCGAGCGCGTCCTTCCGGCGGACTGCCTCTTCGATGGCATTACGGTCGTAGTCACTGATCTTGTAGTCCACGGAAGAGAAGTCCAGTCCTCCCCCGACTCCCCGCCTTATATAGGCTTCATCAACAACCCATTTAAAACATGCAACAATAGCAGGCATGACAATTACCTCACTGACCCTGTATGTTAAATTATTAGAGAATATTACTTCTACGGGGATATTTTAATTTCCTGAACTGTTAAACAAATTCTTTCTTTAACCGCATCCATGTTCTTAATCACTTCATTATTCCAGAATCTCAAAACCCTGAAGCCGGCGGCTTCCAGCTTCTTTGTACGAACTGCATCCGCGTCACATCTATCCTCTCCCTCCTCTTCAAAGGGAGGATGCCCCATTTTTTCTCCCTCCCCTTCAAGGGGAGGGCCGGGGTGGGGATGGTCCTGCCCCGCATGCTGACTGCCGTCAACTTCAATCACCAGCTTGATTTCCAAGGAAGCAAAATCAAGGATGTAGTTATCAAAAGGATGCTGACGTCGAAACTTGACACCCAACATCTGACGACCGCGAAGCACGCGCCAAAGAGCCCGTTCCGCGTCTGTCATGGAATTACGCAGATTCCGTTGCAATCTGCCGGAAAGAATCTTTTTATTTGTCTGGCCGATCACAACTAACCCATCCCCTCCCTAACCCTCCCCTTGAAGGGGAGGGAATTCTTGGTGTCCTCTAACCCTCCCCTTCAAGGGGAGGGAATATTTTTCTTTTACCGCAGGACGTTGCCGGAGATCACCATGCGCTGCGCTTCGGATGAGCCTTCGTAGATCTCTGTAATCTTGGCGTCGCGCATCAGCCGCTCCACCTTCTGTCCCTTCATGTAACCGTAACCGCCGTGGATCTGCACCGCCTTGATCGTGTGATGCATGGCCTTCTCGGATGCGTACAGTTTAGCCATCGAGGCCTCCTTGCTGAAGGGCAGTTTTTGATCCTTGAGCCAGGCGGCATGGTAGGTGAGATGCCGTGCGGCATTGAGATCGGTGGCCATGTCGGCGATCATCCAGGCGATGGCCTGCTGCCTGGAAATGGGTCCGCCGAACTGCACCCTTTCCTTCGAATACCTGATCGATTCATCCAGAGCCGCCTGCAGAATGCCGACCGACTGCGCCGCGATGCCGACACGCCCGTGATCGAAACCGGTCATCGCCATCGGCATACCGCCACCCTCCTGGCCCAGCAGGTTCGCTTTCGGCACACGGCAATCCTTGAAAACAACCTCCGACGTCTGCGAAGAGCGCAGACCCATCTTCTTGAAATGTTCACCCGGCTTCAGCCCCGGCGTACCCTTGGGGATGATGAAGGAGCTCATGCCTTTGCGGCCTGCCGCCTTGTCCGTCCAGCAGAAGACAATATACGTGTCCGCCAGCGGGCCGTTGGAGATGAAGGTTTTGGTGCCGTTAAGCACATAGTCGTCGCCGTCTTTAGCGGCGGTCGTCGTTGCCGCCATGACGTCCGTTCCCGCCCCCGGCTCTGTCAGAACGAAGGCGCCCATATGCTGCCCCTTGGCCAGCGGGATCAGATACTTTTTCTTTTGTTCCTCGTTGCCGAAAAGATTGATCAGCATGCAGGCGATCCCCACATGGATCGATACCGTAAAACCGGTCGATGCACAGGAGCGCGACAGCTCTTCAACGGCGATGATGTGGGTCAGGTAGTCCGAACCCGCTCCTCCGTACTCCTGAGGAATGGGAATGCCCATCCAGTCTCCCTCTGCCAGCTTCTGGAAAAGTTCGGCCGGATGGCGGCTGTTTTCATCGATTTCCGCCGCGATGGGATCCACGTTTTTTACAGCAAATTCCCGCATGTTCTTACGAATCAATTCCTGTTCTTCCGTCAGTCTGAAATCCATGATGTCACCCTCCTTTGATCATATTATTTTGGCCTTAATGCACCTTGATGCCATTATCCATATAGCAAACAGAAAAGGAAAGTGTCATTGCGAGGGCGAAGCACCGCGGCAATCTCATGAGACTGCTTCGTCGGGCTGAAGCATTTCTCGCAGTGACAAAGATGATACTGTTTCTTGTGGCTTTCTTTCGCTTTCATTATAACGGCTATCCGAAGCGGAACTGCACCCCTGTCCCTCCTTCCGGATAGTCCCATTCCAGGACTTCAATGCCGCACGCAATACGGCAGGTTCCGCATTCCAGACAACCGTCGGTCGTCATCGAGATCACACCATTTTCATTTTCAGCGTAAAGTCCCGCCGGGCACAGCCTGACCGCCGACTTCAGCCGCGGGTCGCTTTCCTTTCCCGCCCTTATTTTTATATGAGGGGCGGTTCCCGGCTTGAAAACATCGAGACCGAGCTTGGCCTTCAATCCCGCATCATCGCTCATATCTTCATCATCCCTCTGAGATCTTTAAACAGCCCCCACATCTCACCGGCGGTCAGATGCTTTTTCACAGTTGGATATATCCTGTCCTTGGGACCGGCGGGAACCGAATAAACGTCCGACATGATTCTGCCGATAAGCTCAGGATAGTGAACCGCAAACCGGGGATTGGCAACTACTCCCGGCGTTTCCTGAAAATTCCTGAAATCCTTCAGCACAAAGCTGTCTTCCAGCAGACGCTGGTAAACGGAAAGCGAACCGGCGCTGAAATCATTCTTTTCCTTAGCTTTAATAACAGCCTGCGCAGCGTAATATCCGGATGCCAGCGCATACTCCATGCCCCGGACGGTGAAACCGATATTAAGTGCGAATCCGGCAGCGTCACCGGCTACAAGAATGCCGTCACCGTAGAGCTTTCCGAGAGCATTGAACCCTCCCTCGGGAATGACGTGTGCGGCATATTCGGCCGTTGTTCCTCCCTTGATGAGGGGTGCGATTTCGGGGCGCTGTTTAAACGCATCGAGAAGCCGGGCAACCGTTTCACCCTTTTTATCTCCGGCAGCATCCTCGATACCCAGGACAATGCCGAGGCTGACGCTGTCCCGGTTCGTGTAAAGGAATCCGCCGCCGAACTTGCCCTCCGTTATATCACCGACATAGAGGCGAGCCGCTCCTTCACCTTCTCCCAGGTTAAAGCGGTCTTCGATGACAGCGGAATCCAGAGTTATGACCTCTTTCACCCCCACCGCATAGTCGTGCGGTTTTCCGGGACTGCGCAGTCCGGCCTTTTCTGAAACCAGCGACAGAATCCCGTCGCATGCGACAACGACATCGGACAGCAGTTCGTCGCCGCCCGCAATTACACCCGCAACCCTGCCATCCTTGCGAATAACATCATCCACCCTCACCTTGGTAAGGAGCATGGCACCCCTTGCCTCCGCCTGCTCGGAAAACCAGCGGTCAAATCTGGCCCGCAGGACACTATAGCTCTGGCGTGGTTCCAGCCTCAGCTCATTTCCGGAATAAGTACAGGAAAAGGCCCTGTCTCTCGCCAGAAGCGAAACGCCCTCCTGAACAATATGGCGCTCCAGAGGGGCTTTCTCCCAGAGACCGGGGAAAAGGCCTCGCACGGGATTGATATAAAGGCGGCCGCCCGTGACGTTTTTGGCTCCCGGATAATCTCCCCGCTCCAGCACCAGGACTTCGAGTCCCGTGTCCGCCAGCGTATAGGCACAGGCAAGTCCGGCCAGTCCGGCGCCCGCGATGATTACGTCAAACTTGTCCAAATATACACTCCATCAGCCTTAAGTTCATCTAAGGAGACAAACTTTCCATATAATTGATCAATGCCTTGATGCACCTATTCAGACCTGCCTCGGACTTTTCCGTGCCGTAAATGACTGAAGCACCGAGCATACCGGAAAAAATCATCTCGGCAACCGCTGCCGTATCGACATCCTTTCTTATCTCTCCCGACTCTTTGCCCTGATCCAGAAGTTTCCTGATCATCGCTTTGAGCCGCGCAAAACCTTCGTTCAGAGCTTTGGCGAAAAAATCGTTCTGATCGTCCAGCTCGACCGAGAGCGTCACAAAAATACAGCCTCCGGGAAACGTATCACGATCTTTCAGGTATCGATCCCGATAATTGTTCAAGAGTTTTTTTATCCTGGCGACAGGTGTCTTTGCCTGCTCCAGGCCGTAAAGATTTCTCTGTCTCCATATCTGACGCGACTCTTCCAAAACGGCTAAAAAGATGTCGTCTTTACTCTTAAAATGATTATACAGTCCGCCTTTTGATGTTCCTGCTTCACGTATTATGTCTTGAGTCGATGTACTGAGGAATCCCTTTAACGAAAAGAGCTTCAATGATTCATGAACAATTCTTTCTTTCAGGGTAACAGATTCTTTCATATGAATCCGCCGGGGATGTGGGGAGACCGGTCGGTCTCTTTTGATCGATAAGTAACATACACCTTTTACTGTGTCAAGAGATATTACCACTTATAGAAATAAGCCCGGGTATGTTGACGGCGTCCGTTGAAAAAATATTCTGAGCCGCGGAAAACTCCCTGCGCACAGGCGGCATCTCAGATCGACACAGCCAGAGCGGGAAAGAGCCCTTCCCGGACGGAAATTATCTGGGTGCCTTATGATACCCGGCCTTCACAGCTTCCTCTTCGGAACCGAATTCCACGCGATGATGGGCGTCAACCCTGTTGTAGTATTTCATCCCCGGAAGATGATAGCGCTTGCTGTCGCTGTTGCCGACGACTTTTACCTTCTTTACCTGAGGCGCGGTCTTGGCAGCCTTTTCATCTTCCGCTGCAGGCTTCACCGGCGCAACAGGTTTTTCCTGTACGACAGGTTTTTCCGGGGCGGCAGGCTTTTCAGACGCAACAGCCGGAGCGGTGGTTGCAGGTGTGGTAACGGCCGGATCCGCTCCGGTTCGACGCGCAGTAAAGACCGTGCTTCCACCTGTCGCGGTAGAGGAAGCCGTCTGCACCTGTGATTTTGCAGCCTCGGTCTTAACCTCGGCGACCGGCGGTTCCAGAAACATCTTGGCGGCATATATTATTGCACCGTCAATGACTGCCATAAGGAGCAGGACAACCAGAACAATCAAATATCGTTGGAAAGAACCGGAGTTGTTTTCTGAGTGCATATCATCCATAATGTCCCCTTTCTAAGGCAGTGATCACAACCAGGCAAATAGATTTGTAAGGGGAGATTATGACAAGAACGGTCCACGTGTCAATGAAAATGAAAGAAATGATGACGACGATGATGGATTTTCTGCCATTCACAATTTGATTGCAAAAGCGGGATGCATGGGTTAATTTTTCGCCATGAAGAAATCAAGCTGCAGATCATTGATTATCATATGTTTACTGGGACTGTTCTGCGCATGCGGCAGTCAGGAGAAAACCGGGGACACGGCAGCGGCAAGAGGCAGCGGGGTGCCCGCATACGGCGACATCATGGTGGAGGGATCCATCGGCGACGCGAGCAACCTTATTCCCATCCTCTCTACGGACAACGCCTCTCACCAGATTGCGGGACTCATCTTCAACGGCCTTGTCAAGTATGACAGGGACATGAACATCGTGGGTGATCTCGCCGAATCATGGGACATCTCCAATGACGGGCTGGTAATCACCTTTCACCTGAGGAAGGGCGTGCGCTGGCAGGACGGCCGTCCCTTCACTGCGGAAGACGTCATGTACACGTACAGGGTAACGGTGGATCCGAAGACTCCGACGGCCTATTCAGGCGATTTTCTCAAGGTCAAAAAGGCCGAGGTGGTCGATCCGCACACTTTCCGCGTAACGTATGAAAAACCGTTTGCCCCCGCCCTGATGAGCTGGGGCAGCGCCATCCTTCCCAGGCATCTTCTCGAAAACACGGACATCAGAAAAAGTCCCCTGTCGCGCCGGCCGGTAGGAACGGGGCCATACAGGATGAAGGAATGGAAGACCGGCCAGAAGATAGTCCTGGTATCGAATCCCGACTATTTCGAAGGCCGTCCCTACATTGACGGATACGTGATGCGGGTCATACCGGACACGGCGACGATGTTCCTCGAGTTAAGGGCGGAGGGGATAGACCGTATGAACCTCAATCCCCTGCAGTACACGCGTCAGACGGAAAACAACATCTTCCGCAGGAACTTCAACAAGTACCGCTATATGTCCTTTTCCTACACCTATCTCGGCTATAATCTTCTCAACCCCCTCTTTGCCGATAAACGCGTCCGTCAGGCCATCGCCTACGCGGTAAACAAGGAGGAGATCATTCAGGGGGTCCTCATCGGTCTGGGAAAGGAGGCCACCGGCCCCTATAAGCCGGGCAGCTGGGCGCATAATCCGCATGTGAAGACCTATGCCTATAATCCGCAAAAGGCCCGTGAACTGCTGGCGGAAGCCGGCTGGAAGGATTCCGACAACGACGGCATCCTGGAAAAGGACGGCAGGAAGTTTGTTTTTGAGATCATTACCAATCAGGGCAATGACGTGCGGGCGAAATGCGCCGAGATCATTCAGCGGCGCCTGGCAGAGGTCGGCATCAAGGCCAAGATAAGGGTCCTGGAATGGGCGGCCTTTGTGAAAGACTTCATCAACAAGCGGAGTTTTGATGCCGCGCTTCTGGGATGGTCGATCCCTCTGGATCCGGACTCTTACGACGTCTGGCACTCCAGCAAGACGAAGCCGGAGGAGCTGAACTTCATCTCCTTCAGCAACAGAGAAGTGGATGAACTGCTGGAAAAGGGCAGAAGCACTTTTGACAGGAAGGAGCGAAAAAAGTGCTATGATCGATTCCAGGAGATCATCGCTGAAGAACAGCCGTATCTCTTCCTGTTCGTGCCGGATGCACTGCCGATGATTCACGCCCGGTTCCGGGGCATCGATCCCGCCCCGATCGGCATCGGACACAACTTCATCAAGTGGTACGTCCCGAAGGAGGAGCAGCGGCTGATAATGACCAGGTAAATCATATTTTTACGGAGATTGAAAAAATGGCGGAGATCAAAAGCACAATAGACCTGATAATGGAAAGGACAAAAAACCTGACCATATCTGAAGAAGAGAAACAGGCCCTCAAAGAAAAGGAGTTTGCTGCAAAGGCAAGGGGACTGCTGGTGAGGTATCTGGACGGCAGCATTGATGCCGATTCTGTAAATGAAGAAATCGGCAGTGAAATAAAGGAGACCGCTTACGGAAAACGCGTTATCCGGCAGGCACTGCTGGACAGCCTCGATCCGGATGCCGATTATGGAAAGATTCTGCAGTTGATGAAGAAAATCCTAGGCATCGATCCGGCGCCGGCGGAGAAGATTCTGGCATCTTTCCCGAAAGCCGTTTCATCCCTGGAGGAGGAAAAGTATGACAGAATCATGGAGAAACTGCACAAGGAAGGGATAAGTGGTTCTGCCGTGACGCCCAATTTTGCCGGGGATGAGACATGGCATAAAGAGGTAAAGGAAATAAAGGACAAACTGAAAAAGGACATCGAAGCCGCATTGGCCTGAATGCAGACGCTGATTGTTGTCATATGATAATTGATGTGAGAAAATGATTCTCAGCGGCTCAGAATATTTTTTCGACGGAAGCCGTGATCATTACCCTGGCCCTGCCTGATGAAAAAATATTTGATTTGCCGCTTGACAACCATTTTCTCACAAATCGCCATCACATTTTTTAACACAGACTGTGTCGTAATGTTTGAAATGCCCATAGTGTCATTCTGAACGAAGTGAAGAATCTAATTATTACAGCATGTTAAAAAGCATGATTCTTCGGCTGGCGCCTCCAGAATGACATTACGACACACTCTCACAGCCAAGGGAGGGAAAGATGATTCATGTAATAGCCACCGTAGAACTTGCTGATGGGGCACGCGAAAGCTATCTGAAGGAGTTGAGGAAAATAATCGCCGATGTAAGAGCCGAGAAAGGATGCATCGATTACGGACCTGCGGGCGACATCGCAACCGATATCCCTGTGCAGGAGAAAACCGGTCCGGACGTGGTGACCATCGTGGAACGATGGACGGATCTGGAAGCGCTGAAGGCTCACCTGGCCGCTCCCCATATGAAGACATACCGCGAAGCGACAAAGGCCATAGTTAAAAAATTAAGTGTCCGCATTCTTGAACCCTTATGAAAAAAAGAGAGGTGTTATGTACCGCGTACCGAAGATGGACAAGGTATCCGTCTCTCCAACCCTTCCCGGGAAAAAGCCTGGAGCGGATAAGTTCGACGTGGCGGACCTTTACAGGGAACCTGTTTCCGACGGCGCCGTTTCACAAAAGGATCATGTCAGTCTCGACGAGAAGCTGAGAAAGGCCTACTTCTGGATCACCAACAGCGCCATCATCACCCCCTACTACGACATCGAATACAACACCCGTCCTCCCCTGGAGTACAGGATCGGCGACGCCAAGGCGCGCGTCACCCTGCCCTCCGCCCAGAGCTATTCCAGCTTTGTCCTGCTTCCGCTCCTGAATCTGGCCGTACGCAGGCGCTGCCTGTTCATAGGCGGCCCGGGGCGCGGGAAGACGGCCAGCGCCGTCATTATGGCCCTCCTCGCAGGATACAGCCTGACCGAGGTCAAGCGGGCCATCCAGCACGGACAGCCGCAGATGACGATCTCCGACCTGCTGGGCAATCCGATACCATCCGACCTGATGAAGTCGGAGAATTTCGAAGACATCCGTATCGCCTGGCGTAAATGGCTGGGCATGCGAGTAAAGATCATCGACGAATACAACAGGATTCCCACCCGCACGCAATCGGCACTGCTCACGGTCATGGCCGACAATTACGCCGAGATTCTGGATCAGATATACGAGTGCCCCGAGGCGGCCTGGTACCTGACGGCGAACGACGACGTGGGCGGCGGCACTTACCAGGTAATAGAAGCGCTGCGCGACCGCATCGACGTAGTAGTGCACGCCCTGCATTTCAACACCCGCTTCATCAGCGACCTGCTGGCCAGGATAGACCGGGGCATCCAGCCCGAAAAAATGGTGCCGCCGGAGATAATCTTTTCCGAAGACGAACTGGACACGGTCTACCAGGAAGTCCTTGAGGTATCCATACCTGACGGGCTTCTGCGGCGCCTCGAATTCTTTGCCGGCCAGTTCGAATTCTGCGAACAGGGAGCCGATATCCTGGAGTACAAGACCAAGGACAATATAAAGCTCTCCGGGCTGGAATTCACGCAGGTCGTGGCCGCTGAATCGGGCAAGGACAGATGGAAGGACCTGGGTCTGCAGACAAAGAACGGCCTTTCGGTGCGCGCCATCATGACGGCACTGATCTTCGTCAAAGCCTGCGCATACTTCCACGGAGCAAAGGAGGTCACCCTCGAGGACATGCGCAACATCCTGCCTTTTGTCCTGCACGACAAACTCGTACAGCACCAGGATGCGCCCTACTTCTCTCAGCAGGGCAGGGAGATATACCGCGTGGACAGGATCGGCTGGCTCAGGAACCTCTTCGACCTTTCCTGCGCGGAGTTTGACAGCCTCAACCTGGAAAAGGACGATCCGGTCGGACGGATATCCGATGATTTCAACGCCGGCCTGGAGGGATTGAGCGCCGAGGATACGCGCAAACAGCTCGTCAGGATAGAAAGGCTCATGGAGCAGTACAGCTCCGGGCGCAAGCTGCACGGCCCCATGTACGACGACATCCTCAAGCTCAAGTATCTGCACCAGCGTTATTCGAACTATCTCAGGTGGCTGGAATGGAAAGGATAAGCTCCGCCGCTTTCCGTCAGCATCTCAGGAAAAACCGCAAAGAGCTGAACGCCCTGTTTGAAGCCTGCAGGCTGGCGCAGCCTTCTCTGGACGGGCATGATTTTCTGCTGCGCGTCGAGAGGATGCTCAATGCCGTCCATGAAACGGGGGAACGCTTCCATGATCCGGAAGATGTTTTGTTCATCGTCTTCCGCAAGCTGCTGGAGATGACCTCCGCAGGGTTCTTCTCGTCAAAAAACAGCCTGGACTATCTTGGTATGCTGGCATCTTTGCTGGCCGATTTTCCGGAAGCCTTCAAGGAAAATCCGGAAGGCTTTCTCGCCTCCGCCGTAAATGCGCTGTGGCGGACGGCGCGCCGCTCTCCCCGGACAGCCCTCGCCTGGCAATCAGGAATGTCAGTTCTCAAAGGGAAAGACATCGATTATGAGACATTCCGCAACGGCGGCGTTATAACCGCCTGGCTCAACGGTTTGTCGGAATTCCGCAGGGCGTCACTGGAACTGCTGGTCAGAAATGAAGCAAAGGACACACTGCGCGCTCTCGTCAACTTTCAACCGGAGAGAATAGATGCGCTGCTTAAAGACATGGCCGAAGACCCGTGGCATCAGGGATTCTCCGACAATGAGGCCTTGCCCGCGTTCATGACGTGCGGCGACTTCACGGGATTCGGGGGACACTTTCCCGAACCGCCGGTGCTGACGGGAATAAGGGAACGGGAACCTATGGAATGCGAGAGGATTGCCGCCAGGAGCGGGGGAATGCACTTTATGGTGTATGCGGAAAGGCTCGGAAGCGCGGTTGTCGAGATCCGCAGCGGCCTGCCGGACGGAATGCTGCCGGCGTCGAGGCCGGATGCCCTTTCTGCCGGCCGGTCGGGATTATCGGTCAACGGCACGCGCTGGCCTTGGGAATGGTACAGGAGAGAAGATGTGCAAAATATGAAGACGCTTCTCGGCACGCCGGTGCTGTCGCTGGTGAGCACCCGGCATCTGATTGCCTTTACAACCCCGCTTTCCCACAGGATATTGATTCTGGCGCTTCCCGGAGGCAAAGATGGGTGACCTGTTAAAAACGGGTGATAACAAACTTGAAAAACTGATCACCGACTGGGAGGCCATTTATCCCGAATGCCTCAAACTGTGGAGTCTGTTCACCCGGCTGAGGCTGCCCGTTTTCTGCCGCGACAAGGGCGAAGCAAAGAAGGAGGAGCTGCTCGGCTCGTTTGCGCAGATCCGTCTGACCGACCACCGGATCATCCTGGACATGCAGTATGTCTTCTCTCTCGGGCTGGGTGATTTCGGAAGAGAGATCATGGGACATGAGATAGGCCATCATGTATACTGCCCGGCGGACCTCAGCGACTACGGGCGCATGATCGCCCGCATGCGGCGCTCGCTTCCCGGACATGAAGACCTGGCGCCGTTCATCGGCAACCTCTACACCGACCTGCTCATCAATGACCGCCTCTTCCGCACCCACGGGCTGAAGATGGACCGGATATATCGAAAACTGAGACAGGGCAATGGCGACAAACTTTGGAATCTCTATATGCGAATCTATGAAATCCTCTGGGCTCTTCCCAAGACAACCCTTGCCGCCGATGAGCTTCCGGATGAAATGGAAGGGGATGCCAGGGTGGCCTGCGATCTGGTGAGGGCCTTTGCCAGGGAATGGCTGAAAGGGTCGGGACGCTTTGCTGCCATATGCCTTCCCTATATCATCGACAGTGAACACGACAAGACGAGGCAATTCCTGAAGCCCTGGATTGACACCCTCCGGCCCGGCGGCTCCGACGCTCTGCCCGAGGGACTGACAGGCATGGACGAGGGCGAAGACGACGATTTCCTCCATCCGGTTCTTGACGACGAGGAAACAGGAAAGTCAAAAAGACCGGGGCAAGACGCCAGGGCGCCGGGAAGAAGCGGGGGAAACTACCGTGAGCCTTACGAGTACGGGGAACTGCTCAAGGCCATGGGGATAAACATCAGCGACCGGCAGATCGCCATGCGATACTATCGCGAACGCGCCATACCGCATCTCATCCCCTTCCCTGTCCAGGAAACTCCCCGGAGCAGGGAGCCTCTGCCCGAAGGGCTGGACGTCTGGGACATCAGTTCGCCCCTGGAAAACATCGACTGGATAGAAACCAGCCTCCATTCTCCGGTCGTCATACCCGGCCTTACAACACTCGAAAGACACTACGGGGTCGACTCGGGCGGCGCACCCGATGCAGAACCCGTCGATCTCGATCTGTATGTGGATTCATCAGGATCGATGCCCAATCCGCAGTACTCGACATCCTATCTCACGCTGGCGGGAACGATTATCGCGCTTTCAGCCCTGCGCAGCGGCAGCCGCGTCCAGGCTTCACTATGGAGCGGTACAGGCCAGTTCGAGACAACAAAAGGGTTCACCTCGCGGGAGGAGGAAATCCTGGCCGTCCTGTGCGGATTTTTCGGCGGGGCGACTGCCTTTCCCATCCACGTCCTGCGGGACACCTACTCCGAACGTTCGCCACGCGCGCGGCGAGTCCATATCCTTATTATATCGGACGAAGGAGTCGACACCCTCTACAGCGTTGACGAGAAGCGCAACAAAGGTTACGATATCGCCGGCATGGCGCTGAAGAACTCCCGGCATGGCGGCACGATGGTGCTCAATCTTTACAGCCCCTGGAAGGATATTCCCGATCTTGTAAAAGCCGTAGCCCAGGGATGGGACATCTACCGCGTTACCGGCTGGGATGAGCTTGTCAGCTTCTCACGTGCCTTTGTGCAGAAACACTACCAAAGAAAGAGCAGCGGAACATGACGGAAGAGGGACCGTCCATAACGTACCTTACGCACCGGATATCCGAAATACCGGACCCCTTTCTGGCTGAGCCGACTATGACGCACAAGGACAGGACAGAAGGTTCCGTCTCCACGGCCGCCCTTCTTTCCGATACCCTCTCCTGGCTTGGTCTCGGCTTCCTGTCGGCGGATGAGGCAGGCGGATTCAATCTCCCCGCTGACGCGAAGAACCGCAACTATCTGCTGGCGGTCCACTGTCTTTGCTATCTGCTTCACGATCCCTGGTTCGGCGAATTTGCAGAGAAAAAAGGGGAATCGTTCAGAAACGGCATCATGACACTGATCACGAGAGATTTGAGAAGGCATACCGATGCCGCACAGGCCGGGAGATACGTCACCGAACCGGAGGGCAGGGAAGAAATCGGCCGCATCCTGCTCGACGGGCTGGGTCTCCTTCCCCAGGGGGAGAACGACATCGTGGCGCGCGACAGATTCTTCTCGATCAGCTCCGTGGAGCGGGCCAAGGTCATGGAGAAATCAAGAGAGGCCCAGAAACGTGTGCAGGAAATCCGTAAGGCAATGGCCCGCAAGGCCGCGGAAGAAGCGGCATCGAAGATGAGCAGAGAATGAATATGCCGGACATAATCCCGAAAGATATCAGCCTGCGCAATCCGCTTTTCAGGCCTGAGTGGATGCCCCTCTACAGAAAGATGAGCGAGCATGAAGATGCTCCTTTCTGGAACATCAAAATCGGCGACCGCCTCACTGCGGAAGACACGCGCATTATCAGGGACTTCGAGGAACGCCTGCACACAAGGCGATCCAGGCATGAAGCCTGCCCGTCCGGAGAAATAATCTCATGGATAAAAGAGACAGCCGGGGGAAGCACCTATATCGCAGAAAAGATTGCGGGCATCGATCCGGAAAAGGATTTTGCCGCTGTCAGACCCATGGAAAGGTCTGACATCCGGCAGCGGATTGACACAATCATACCCCGGGACGCCGACTTGAGCCGCCTTATCGTGCTTCCCACTTCGGGAACGACGGGCGAGCCGATCCGGGTGCCCAGCGACCCTGTGGCCAACGGCCATTACGATCCGCTCATTCAGTACGCCCTGCGCAGAAACGGCCTCAGCGCCTCTTATGATCACCGCACTGTTGCCGCCATACAGCTTTGCGCCCAGAAAAAAACCATCGTCTACTGCGCCTGCCACTCATACCTGGGCGGCGCCGGATTCGCCAAGATAAACCTCGACCCTTCGGGCTGGAGAAAGGTTGACAGCGTTCACCGATACATTCCCGGCATGGAGCCGGTGTTTCTATCCGGAGATCCCTATGCCTTCTCGGAGGCAATGCGCATCGGCATTTCTTATCGTCCCCGCATCATGCTGTCCTCCGCACTCACGCTGGACGGGTTCATCAGGTCGCAGATAGAAAAGCACTTCGGATGTCCGCTTGTCGATTTATACTCCACAAACGAGACCGGCCCCATCGCCTGCTCCGTTCCCGAAAGCCCGGAATATATGCAGTTGATACCCAACGACATTTTTATAGAGGCAGTAGATGCCGACAACCGGCCGGTCTCCCCCGGTACGGAAGGTGAGATACTCGTCACAGGCGGACGCAATCCTTATCTGCCTCTCCTCAGATACCGAACGGGCGACAGAGGGATTGTCATATACGACCACAAGCTCCCCGATCCCCTTCCGCTCGTCAGGCTTTCGCAAAGCCGCCGCCTGGTTGTCTTTTCCACACCGCAGGGGCAGGCAGTCAACACCCTTGACCTGGCGGGGATCGCCCGGCGCTACCCGGCTGTCGGGCACTTCCAGTTCGTGCAGACGCCCGATCACTCAGTCACATTGAAACTGGCCGGCGCCGATCTTGACCGTCTCGTCTTCACAGGGCAGGATGAACGTATGAAAGAGGATATCGTTAATCTCTTCGGGGGAAACATTGCTGTTCATATAAGCGACGGCCTTCACCCGGAGCTGGGAAAGTGGGAGCCGTTCATCAGGGAGCTGTAATGCCGGAAAGTTTTATCGACGTATCGATTCCTTTAATAACCGTCTGGGGATATCCTCTGAGCGGCCTGGAACTGGCAGGAACGCTGACCGGCCTTGCCTGCGTATGGCTCACCGCCAGGGAAAGGATCTCCTGCTGGCCGGTGGGAATCATCAACATCGTCTGCTTCTTTTTCATGTTCTACCAGGTGCACCTGTACGCCGACATGCTCCTGCAGGTGTTCTTCTTTGTCATGAGCATCTACGGCTGGATAAAATGGGCAAACCCGCGGAGCCCCGATGAAGCCAATTCGCGCAATGAACTCAGAATAACTTCACTGGCGGCAAACCGTCTTGCCGCCGTTGTCGCCGCGTCCGCCGCATGCGGCGCCGCGTTCGGCCTTCTCATGAGCAGGCTGCATCTTTACATCCCTGCCCTGTTTCCGCGTCCGTCGGCATTCCCCTATCTCGATTCCTTCATTGCCGTATTCTCCGTCACCGCGACAATTCTCATGGCCGGGAAAAAACTGGATTGCTGGTATTTCTGGATATTCGTGGACATCCTGGCCGTTTTTGTTTATTTCCTGAGGGGCATAAAACTCGTTTCCCTGGAGTATCTTGTCTTCGGAATGCTGGCTGCCATGGGACTTTTCGTATGGCGCCGGGAATATGCTGGCTACGATCGGGAAGCGGACAGGATGATAAGTGCCACGTGCGAGGCGGAGACATGAAACGATCGGGGCTGATCATCGGTAAATTCATGCCTCCGCATCTGGGGCACATGGCGCTTATCGAGTTTGCCGGGCTCCGGTGCGAAAAGCTGACGGTTCTCATCGGCGCACGCCCTGATGAACCGATACCGGGCACTCTCAGAGAGCAGTGGCTCAGGGAAACATTCAAGGACGATGCGGGAATAGTTATCGAATATACGGAGGACGATCTGCCCGATGCACCTGTTTCCTCGCGCGAGGTTTCAAAGGTCTGGGCGGAATATCTTGCCGGTCGCTATCCGGCAACGGATGTGCTATTCTCCTCGGAGAAGTACGGGGAGTTCGTCGCCGAATATATGGGAGCAGACCATGTCCCCTTCGATCCGGATCGAGCCGGGAACCCCGTCTCGGCATCCATGATCAGAAGCGCGCCCTCTCTGTACTGGGAATGGATTATCCCTGCGGCGCGACCCTATTTTGTCAAGACAGTCTGCCTTTACGGTCCGGAGAGCACAGGGAAGACGGTCATGGCAGAAATGCTTGCCCGCCGCTATGATACAGAATGGGTTCCGGAAGTTGCCAGGGAAATCATCGGCGCGGGCAGCTTCAGCCCGGAGCATGTGCCGCTGATCGGTCCGGCTCATGCACAGGAGATCATGGCCAAAAGGCAGGTTGCCGGGAAGGTGCTCTTTGTCGATTCGGACGTGCTGACGACGGAAATATACACCGAGGTCTATTTCGGTTGCACGCCCAGCTATCCCGACTGGGTTTACGAAGCCAATGCCTATGATCTCTACCTTCTTTTCTTTATCGACACACCCTGGTATGATGACCCGCAGCGCGACCTGGGGCACCGGCGTCAAGAGATGTATGAAAGGTTCCTGCGCAAACTCGAAGACAGGGGATCGCCGTACGTGCTAATCACAGGCAGCTGGGAAGATAGGTTTCAGAAGGCCGTGGCAGCGGTGGATGATTTATTAAGGACAGAAAACAAATATGAAAAGAATCGGTAGTCATCTGACCAGGCCTGCTTACAGCCTGATACTCTGTCTGCTTCCTCTGCCCTTTATCTGCGGACTTTTACCGATTGTCGATTTCACGGAAGAGCTTATTGAAATCAATGTTCATCGGGAACGGATCGTCGTGGACGGTTATTATACATATCGGAACAGGCTCCCTTTCCCGGTTCGTCAGGGATTGTCGATTCCTTTTCCCGTAGATGAAAGGCATCCCGCACCCGACCGGTTTTTTGTCCGGCAGTTAGAACCTGAGATGAATGACATCGGCACCCTGCATCTCTGGGACAAGCAGCGCACGACATTGCGGCTGGCTGCAAACGGTTTCTGCACCATCCACGTTCAATACCATCAGCGGTCTCCGCAGGGAGATGCCCGTTATATCCTTCTGACGACGAGACAGTGGCGGAAACCGCTGGAGAAGGCAGCCTATCGCATATACACACACGGAGTTGATATTGTATCTTCCAACTATGCATTAAACAAAAACGAAAATGGATTCCTCGAATTCAACAAACTGGATTTCATGCCGGATGAGGATTGGATTTTCTCATGGAGGGAAGTAAAATCATGAAGACTTCATATTTGAATCGAAGTTTCAGTAACCGCAGCAAGAGCCCGCCGTTATCTGCAGCGAAACCCGGCAGACAAATGAGGACAAGGTTCCCGGCGGCGGTCCTTCTTGTTTTCATGCTGGTGGTATTCGGCGCTCTTCCCGCTTATGCGAACAATCCGCCCGGTACAGTCGGCGAGGTGATGTTCGCCTATCTGATCCCCATTGCCATGATCATGCTGACGATGCTGGCCGGCGGATACACGATCATCAACCGGCTGAAACCGCCCGGAGCGGACAGCAAGAGCAAGGTCGTTTCATATTTAAAGACAGCGGCAAAAACAGTATTCTGGCTGTTCATCATTATCTGGTCTCTGGCATTTGCAGGGATGTCGTTACTTCTCTGCCTGGCCTTCGGCATATATGCAATCTACAGGTCCGGACAACTGATACGCTGGGGCATGATCGCCCGGCGCACCGTAGGCAAGCCTGATTATCTGCACGATGCAAGGCCGTCCCGGCTTATATCGTCCGGCTGCGCCCTCGCAGTCATCACCGTCATAATGTCTCTGCTGACCCTGGTGTTTGTGCAGCACGGAACCTCTTACGGAACGGGCGGCTATATGCTGCGGCTGGAAAAAACAGACCTGAAAAACATGGTCTCACTGGAAACCAAAAGGCTGGAGCTCACCCGCGACAAAAAGCGGAACAGGAAGGAACTTGATAATCTGGACGCAGCGCTTGCTTCCCAAAAGGAAAAAATCCGTGACGCCCGGCGCAGGTATATTATGGAACCAAAAAAAGACGGGAAGTCTTTTACGGTCTTTCTTCTGCCGGCGAAGGAAAGTATGATGTTCACCTATCCTTCCTACCGGGCCGATGTCGACGCAGAGGGCAAGTATAAAATCAGAAGGGCATGGGTAAGCGGCATCAATCAGCGATGCCCGGAGGACGCCACAGTCATCGGCGAAGGGCCGTAACTGAAAACTTTTTTTATCAAGGAGACGCTCACCCGGTACGGCGTAAATCGGTACCGGCTTTTACAGATAACCGAACCAGTGCTTTTCTATTATCTGAAAATTCTCCTGAACAGCCTTCCTGCCGCTGACAATATTTCCGTGGCCTGAAAAAAGATATTCAACATCGAGAGCGGCAAGCCGCTTGATGCTTTCCTTGAGCTGTTTACCGCTTCCCCCCGGCAGATCGGTGCGCCCTATCCCCTGCGCAAAAACGACGTCGCCGGTAAAGAGGGCCTTCTTTTCCGGCCAGTAAAGACATATGGAAGCAGGCGTATGGCCGGGTGTAACCATAACTTCAAAGCGATGCTCTCCGATTGTTAAATCCCCCTCGCCGATAAAGAAATCCGGCTCCGGAATTCTGATATAATGCCCGGCAAGCTTCCTGATAAACTCATGTTCGGCCCGGTTCATGGCCAGCAGGGTCGGCTTTTCAAGTTTGGCAATAGCTTCCATGTGGTCGGGATGGCCGTGCGTTACAATGACGACGTCGATCTTCTCCAAAGGCAGTTTGGCGGCGTTGAGCCCTCTCGTTACATGCCCGAAGAGATGCAGGTGTCCGGGATCGATAAGAATGTTTTTTTTACCGGTAATCAGATAGGAGTTGCAGTTGTTTTCCGTATAGTCCTGCCAGATGAAGGCATAAAGACCGCTGAATATTTCCATGTAAAAGTTCCTCTCTTTTTATTATCTCAGATTACGCAATAGTACATATAGACACTTAAAGAAGCTGATATTTCCCGGGGCAAAGAGGTTTTTAAGCGGCGAATTAAATATTTTTCCTGTGAAAAATATTCTGAGCCGCGAAAAGCCTCTTCGCCCCGGGCGGCAAAACTTTTATCTCTTTTTTACTGCGTAATCTGCGATTATGTATAAGTCAAAATTCTATTTTAAGTTTTACTTCCGGTTCAATGATTCCGCCTATCGATCGCATTGTATCCCTGTAGGTGCCGGTGAAGAGCTGTGAATAGGGAAGCGATGACTCCCAGGGCTTGAATTCCCAGGTGCCGCGCAGATACTTTTTGGCGACCGATTCATCCATCAGCATGGAGGAGACGGAAAGCCTGAAGTATTTGAATGTCAGCTCATTCCATACCTGATCTTCTTTCTTGTTGTAAAGATCGTCCGTTTTAAGCATTTCCTCCAGTAAAAGATGATCCCGGTCAGGAGGCAGATACGGCTTTACCAGGTCCGGACTACCATACCGTTCAGCGGCGGGCAGGGAAGATGTTGTCTTTTTAAGCCCCGGCATTGATGAGCTGTTCGCAGTATTTGCCGCAGGGCAACTGCATGACAGAAAAAGGGTCAACATCAATACCGGCAATAGCGGTCTTCTTTGCATTCCTTTATCCTATTTTTGTCCGGAAAAGAGCCCTTTCCGGACGGAAACTATTTCGGCGTTTCATCGGGCACAACAAGCTCCTGATCGATGTACAGCGGATCGGTCAGTTGGATATTGTTCAGCCTGAGCAGTTCCCCTATTGTCGTATTGCATTTTCTGGCAATAATCAAGACCGTGTCGCCTTCCTTTACTTTATAGATGTGCGTCTTCGCAGGCGGGACTTCAGGCTTTTTTATCTCCGGGGAGACATCCTTTTCCTGCTCCTCTTTTTTCAGGGCGCCTTCCTGCTGCGTCCGTTCGGGTATCTTCAAGCGGCGGCCGACATACAGCGGGTCCTTAATATCCATATTGTTGAGAGATGCAAGCTTTTCCACATCGACTTCAAACCTGCCGGCAATGATTCCCAGCGTGTCTCCCCTGACCACCTTGTAGGTTTTAGTGCCGTTCTTTTTCGTCTGACGCGCATCCGTCATGTCCTGTTTTTTGTCCGCCTCCTGCGCCGGCAGCTTGATTTTCCTGTCAACAAAAAGCGGATCGTCCAGCTTCATATTGTTAAGCTTCAGCAGAACCGCGATCGTTGTCTCGTATTTCTGTGCAATGGAAGCTATTGTATCCCCTTTTCGCACCTTGTAGACTGACGGGCGTTTTTTCCCCGGATCGGCCGATAATCCGCCGGTCTTTTTCTTTCCCTGATCCTTTGTTATTATTATCTTCGGCTTTTCAGGCGGCTGGATCGGGATAAACTCGACAATGGCGTCGGCGATGGCGTTCGCCAGCTTGGCTTGATGTCTGCCGCTTTTCAGCAACTGCTCCTCTCCCGGATTGGAGATGAATGCAGTTTCTATCAGCAGCGAGGGTATGTCGGGAAGCTTGAGAACACGGAAAGGTGCCTCCTGAACTACCGCGTGCTTGATATGATTGACACCGTTAAGATGCCTTATTACCTGATTGCCGAAGGCCTTTGACTGATTGATGGTGTTTGTCTGAAACATGTTGAGAACAATGGGGTCGGACTCGTCGCTGCTTTCCGCATCGGGAACGCCGCCGATGACGTCCGAAAGGTTCTCGTTCTTCGCCAGAATACGTCCGGCTTCGCTGCTTGCCCCCCTCAATGACAGGCAATATACGGAACTGCCCCGGGCGCTTCTCCCCCGGAAGGCATCAGCGTGAATGCTGACAAACAGATCGGCCCCGTATTCCCTGGCAATGGTCAATCTTTTATTGAATGAGACATAATAGTCGCCTTTCCTGGTGAGGAAGGCCCGGTAGCCGTTTTGACTGTTCAGAATATCTCTCAGCTTTTTGCTGATGGCGAGGACAACCGTCTTTTCTCTTGTACCGCCTTTACCTATGGCCCCGGGGTCATCACCCCCGTGTCCCGGATCGATAATGACAATCTTCGCCTTTCTCTGGATCTTGACCTCTTTCCTGGTAATGCTTTCCTGTTTTGCCACGTCCGGCAAACCGATGTCGATGACCACCCGGTCGGGCTTATCCTGAAATTTTTTCAGTTTAAAAACCTTGCTTTCCACGCCGCCGGGGAGAAACAGTTCGATGCGCAGAGTCCTGTCCGGGCGCTGAGATGTTTGAATCCTTTCAATTCCCGGTTTGTTCAGAACAATTCGACGCGGCAACCCTTTCGCGGCAACGGCATCGATAAAATCGATCGTCAGCTTTTTATCGCTCTTTTCCAGCTTATATTTAGCCTCCTGGCTCGTATCTATGACGATCCTGGTATGATCGGTCGCCGTCCAGTGCCGGATGTTCATGACGCCCACGCTGCCGAAGGCGACTGTCGGATATAACATCAGCAGAACAACACTCAGACGGAATATGATTCTTGCAAATCCCGGCATATTATCTTTGAAATCCCTTTCCACAGGCGGAATGTAGCAAATTCACTGAACGATTTCAATAAAGTTAAGTGAATATTATCCCGGTTAAAGAGGTTTTCAAGCGGCGAATCAAATATTTTTCTTGTGAAAAATATTCTGAACCGCGAAAAGCCTCTTTGACCGGGGTGCCGGAGAGGACTACTTTTTATCACGTAATCCTGGATAAAAGGTATTGACAACATCGCCTCAGGATGCCATTAGTCGCCAAAAAACAAAGGTGCTCTTTATGGATATCAAGCTGATGCTGGCTCAGAAGAGATTCACTCTTTCATTTGAGGTTTTTCCTCCGGTCAGGGAAGGAAATCTCGAAAACCTGTATAAAACCATTGCCTCTCTTGAAGAGTTTGACCCCGATTTTATTTCCGTGACTTATGGAGCGGGGGGAAGCACGAGAGACAAATCTCTGGAGATCGCCTCCAAGGTCAAGAATGATTTCAAGAGAGAGGTGCTCGCCCACCTTACATGCGTGCAGGCGACGAGAGATGACCTGAACAAGATTCTTGACGCCTTCATGGAGGAGAACATCAGAAATATCCTTGCCCTGCGTGGTGATCCTCCGGCAGGATCGGAAAAATTTGTCGTTACCGATGGAGGATTACGATTCGCCGGCGACCTGGTCGAATTGATCCGGCAACGCCAGGGCTTCAGTATCGGGGTTGCCGGATATCCGGAAGGCCACATAGAGGCGCCTTCTCTGGATGAAGATATAAAAAACCTGAAACGCAAGATCGACGCGGGTGCTGATTTCATAATCACGCAGCTTTTTTTCGATAACAGCTTTTTTTACAGGTTTCGCGACCGTGCACAGGACATGAAAATCCAGGCTCCCATAATACCGGGCGTCTTCCCTATACTTAATTACAAGCAGATAACGAGGATTGTTTCCCTCGCGGGAGCAAAAATCCCTGCCGGACTGGGGGAAAAAATAGAAAAGATCAAAGACAAGCCTGAAGAAATAGAGAAGTACGGCATCGAGTATGCCGCCATGCAGACGGAGGACCTGCTGAAAAATGACATCCCCGGAATACATTTGTACTGTATGAACAGGAGTGAGCCGGTTAGGAGCATTCTTCGCGAGGTTACTCTCCCAAGAAAAAAATCTGCATAGGGCTGTTGACAAACACTCATCCCACGCTTTCGCGGGGACGGCGTCTGCTGTGTTGCGCTTCGCTCCTCATCGCTCAACATATCTTAATATATGCCTCGCGATTCGGATCTTGCGCGCCTTGCACCTGAGCATTTTTGAACAGCCCCCAAATATGGAGGTTATTAAATAGGGCTGTTGAAACCGTTATCAACAGGGCGAAAAGAATTGACAGCCACTTTAAAAAGTGGCAAAGGAACGCCTCTCAAATTCGACAGAATGGGCGATTAGCTCAGAGGATAGAGCGCTGGTCTCCGGAACCAGAGGCCCTGGGTTCGATCCCCAGATCGCCTACCATGATTATCAGGCAGTTGCACTCCTCGTGCCGCTGCCTTTTTTATGTTCATGCCGGGTATTCTGCAGCCGATTTTTTCTTCAATAAAAAGCCGGCACCTGGATATTTGATGACTTGACGCCTGTTGCATGCACTCTCCTTATGTAGTCAATACATATATCATGCATCTTATATGATATCCGCCATACAGGGTTTTCAAGATTTATTCTGGAGAAACAGATGCATATTTGATATAAGACATACATGTTGTCATCAGATTTCACTGTGTCAGGAAGCCGATAGTATTGTGTCTGGTGGTCCTGGATTTTCGCCGGGGCACAATAAAACACAATATGGATACTGAAGAGAGGAACATGTAAAAGCATGTTTAAAAAAGATTCTTCCGCAATGCCCGTTCAGATTCGTATTCTTGTAGTCGATGATGAAGTGACTTTACGCGATATTGTTAAAGACGCCATGGAGTTTGCCGGTTTTGAGTGCGAGTCGGCCGGAGACGGCGTAGAAGCCCTGAAAATCATGCAAGATCACGTTTTCGATGTCGTTATCACCGACATCATGATGCCCAACATGAACGGGATCGATCTCACCAAACATATAAAGGAAAAGTACACATCAGACGTAATTATGATGACCGGATACGTTGACAATTTCAGCTATGAAGACAGCATTGATCTGGGCGTCAGCGACTTCATGCAGAAGCCTTTGGGAGTGAGGGAGCTGATAATCCGTGTCAAACGCGTCCTCAGAGAACGGGAACTCCTCAGAGAACGCAATTCGGTATCCAAAAAACTCCAGGAATCCTTAGTCAATCTCAGAAAATCGATGGATGCCACCGTACAGGCTATTGCCCTGACCGTAGAGGCCAGAGACCCCTACACGGCCGGCCATCAGCAGAGAGTCGCCGAACTCGCCGTAGCGATTGCCGAAGAAATGGGAATGCCTTCAAATACCATTGAAGGCATTCGTATGGCGGGCATCATCCACGACCTGGGCAAGATTTCCATACCGGCTGAAATCCTCAGCAAGCCGAGCAGACTGTCTTCAATGGAGTTCGAACTTGTCAAGGAACATGCGGAAACGGGATTCAAAATTCTTAAGGACATCGACTTCCCGTGGCCAATAGCCACCATTGTTCACCAGCACCATGAAAGGATTGACGGGTCCGGCTATCCGCTGGGAATAAAGGCAAATGAAATCTATATGGAAGCAAAGATCATTTCCGTTGCGGACGTTGTGGAAGCCATGGCCTCCCACCGTCCCTACAGAGCGGCGCTGGGTCTTGAAAAGGCTCAGAAAGAGATTCTGTCGCATCGGGGGAAATTATATGATACTGATGTTGTCGATGCATGTATAACGGTTCTCGAAAAAAACAGCTTTAACTGGACTTAATCGCCCCCGGTTCATGCCGGCTCCTGAATCCCGGGCTTCCGGATGCCGGCGTTTCAGCCGCCTTTTAAAAGTTTCCTTTCCGGGAAACTGCACCGGCAGCCTTCACATTATCACATCTTGACATTTCCGTAATAAAGCATTAACTTTAAATCAGGATCGTAAGTCACTCGGTTAACATCAGCAACAACTCATAAATTAAACCAGTTTTAAGACGCGTAGTTTATCAAACTTCACCATTTAATTATTTCTCGATCCAGGTTTCGCTGACATTCAGGAAATGCATGCTGCAAGAGTGCAGCCGTAAAGTCTCAAACGGCCGCGGCCTTTGAGGAGTAGTCATCTCACTAATATCAACAAGAAATCAGGAGGTGATTTTATGTATTTCATGATGATCTGTACATGGGATCCCATGGATGAAAGAGAGGTAAGGACCAAAAGGGTAACATGGGAATGGCCTGAGGATGTAAAGGTGATCTCGGAATTCTATGATCTTCAGGGCTGCAGAACGATATATGTCGTAGATGCAGATGCCAAGGGATTAATAGCTGCGCGTGCTGCGTGGATTGATCTGTTGAGATTCGAGATCTTTCCGGTCTACCCTGTAGGCGCCACAAAAGAATCACTGATGAAGAAATAATGCGGCGCGGTGGCATATCAAATTTATCCAAATGACGTGGTAATTTTTGGAGAAAGGAGAGAGGCCATGTCAAAACTTGATTTGACTAGAGAAGAGGAAAAGATGCTTCTGAACATCCTGGAAAGATACTATCCCAACATGAGAAGGGAAGTTGTAAACACCGACGACCGGGAATTCCGCAGAGCTCTTAAACAGCAGGAAACCTTCATGAAGGATATGATTGATCGCCTGGAGAAATGAAACAGCAACAGCACAGGCCATGACAAACTATAACTGATGTCGGGAAACAGATAAAAATTCTTTGGAAGATCGGCGTCAGGAAAGATTTGCAAGCAAAAACTAACCGAGCACTCATTGCTGAGATGCTCGGTTGTTTTTCCTTTTTGATTTGAAAGGTTACTTTGCAGCCGGAGCGGTCGTTGCTGCAGGTGCAGCACTCGTCCCTGCCGGGGCAGCCGGAGTTGTTGCAGCCGGTGCAGGTGCGGGAGCGGGAGCGGGAGCAGGAGCGGTCTTCGCAGGCTCTGCAGGTTTCTGCTCTTCGGCTTTCTTGCAGCCAACAACTGCGAATGACAGCGTCACGAAGAGAAGCATTGAAAGAATAATAGCAAACACCTTTTTCATAGCAATTTACCTCCTTTCAAAGATTTTCAATCTCTGGTTGTATAAAACCATATAGCGCGGAAAAATACTCTTTTTTTTAAGATTGTCAAGATAAATCTCATACTGAATAAAAATTGTTCATCGTCTGACTCTGCTAGATTTAATCGGTTTTTATCTTTTATAGCCCTAAAATCAGGGATTATTTTCGATGCATGAAAAAACAAAACAAGACAGGTGCTGAAAGTTTTTTAGTTGTACGCCGGAAGGCGGTACCATATTGAAAAGCGCTTTCAATATTGACTTAGTCAACAAATTCCTATAATTAAGAATCATGGCTTATTGATCAGGCAACGTAAAAATAAAAAAGGGGGGAACAGCCATGTATCAAATCGCTGCATATGAGACATATCAGGACGGTCAGACTATATTCGAGGAAGGCAGCAGCGGCGACTGGATTTATGAAGTCGATTCCGGTTCTGTCGAACTGTCAAGAATGGTAGGCGGCCAGAAGATTATTATAGAGGTTTTAAAAGGGGGCGATGTCTTCGGTGAAATGGCGTTTGTGGCCCATATACCAAGGACTGCAACTGCACAGGCAATCGGAGAAACCACGGTCGGCATTATTGACCGTGACTACATGGACCAGGAATTCAATAAACTTTCCGGCAGTTTTCGGACCATGCTCAAGGTGCTTGTTTTGAGGCTCAAGAAAACTACCGATACCATTGTCGACGCCAAGTCAGGCCAGTTATCCGCGAAGTAACGGCCTGCCCGCAACCTTAGTAAGATGTAGAGCGGCATCGGCGTTAATATTAGTCCTTATGGGACAATATAGTATATCTATATCATTAATACTTCCGGTGCCCTATCCCCATCAAGCTCAATAATACAGCCTTCACTGTCTCTGCCCGGAGCGCTGTTCACAACTACGGTTTGCCCCGGCACGGCATATCCCCGCCCATCATGGATATGCCCGCAAATAAGGCCCCCTGGCTGTTTTTCCGCTGCAACGGTTTCAATCATACGGGAACCGGTGTGTCATTTATAATGTTCATGGTTCGCACTGCAGCTGCACGGCCGCAGATACCACCGGCAAGGACAAGGACGTCGCAGCCTTTTTCCCCAATGTTATACTGTATTTTTCCCAGTTTATTTATTCTACCGTGAATATGCCGCTGCATAAATGCGCATCGAGCAGCCCCCCTGTGCCCGCATTCCGGATATGATTCAGAACCGGAGAAGAACCTTTTCCAACCGGAAATTGTATTGACTTCATAATATGTTATGTAATACGGGTTTGCAACAAAATCGATCAGTCGGCTGACGCTGAGCCGGGACTCTATTAATTACAGGTTATTATGATCGTTTTGGCAAAAAGGAGAACACAGGCATGGATATATGGACAGCGATAGTCCTGGGAATTGTTGAAGGCGTATCCGAGTTTCTTCCCATTTCATCAACCGGCCACCTCATCCTGACGGCACAGCTTTTGGGGCTTGGACATACCGATTTTTTAAAGAGTTTCGAGATCGCCATTCAAATGGGGGCAATATTATCGGTAGTTGTTCTCTATTGGAAATCACTGCTGGTTGACATCGATGTCTTAAAAAAAGTTGTCATCGCGTTTATTCCGACAGGGGTTATCGGTCTTACACTATACAAAATCATTAAAGGATATCTGTTAGGATCAGGAATGGTGGTCCTCTGGTCTCTCTTTATCGGCGGCATTATCATCGTCGGCTTTGAGCTCTGGCATGGGAAAAGACCGGAGTCTGCCGCCGGTTTTAAAGACATCTCATATAAACAGGCGGTCATCATAGGCCTGTTTCAGTCAATTGCCATGATCCCTGGTGTATCGCGTTCCGCGGCAACAATCATCGGAGGCCTGGCGCTGGGACTGCAGCGCAAGGCGATCGTCGAATTTTCTTTCCTTCTGGCTGTTCCTACCATGTCGGCGGCAACATTATACGATCTTTATAAAAGCGGCTCTCTTTTCTCTGCAAGCCAGATAAATATTCTCGCGGCGGGATTTATTTCCTCCTTTGTGGTGGCCCTTTTGAGTATAAAATTCCTGCTGCGCTTCATCCAGACACACACCTTCATCCCTTTCGGCATATACCGGATAGTTATGGTATTGATTTGGTTTATGATAATTTACGCGTAGTTCGGGCAGGTAATTATTCAGCAAACATAAAAAACCCTATTGACAAACAGGTTTTTATTTCGTAGATGTTCCGTTCAAATTTTTCTCAAAGGAATCGAACCATGTACGCAGTTATAAAGACAGGCGGAAAGCAGTACCGGGTCTCTGAAGGCGACACTCTGGTAATTGAAAAGGTAACAGGGAATGCCGGAGATTCAGTAATATTTGAGGAAGTACTGATGGTCTCCAGGGAGGAAGAGGTAAAAATCGGAACGCCCCTTCTCAAAGATGTCAAGGTTGTGGGAGAGATCATCGCACAGGCAAAAGCCCCCAAGATAACGATTTTCAAGATGAAGAGGAGAAAGGGCTTTCACAAGAAAACGGGGCATCGCCAACCTGTAACCCGTATGAAAATAAAAGAAATTTCCATGTAATTACCGGAGGCATTATGGCACATAAAAAAGGACAGGGAAGCTCCCGCAACGGCAGGGACAGCAATTCCCAGAGAAGAGGAATAAAAGTATACGCCGGTCAGGCGATCAGCGCCGGCTCCATTATTGTCCGTCAGGTAGGAACGAAAATTCATCCCGGCAACAACGTTGGGTTAGGCAAGGACTATACGATATTTTCCAAGATTGACGGTGTCGTGAAGTTTGAAAGGCTGGACAAGAAAAGAAAGAAGGTCAGCGTATACGCGCCCGTTCCGGCTTAGCCGTCTCGAAGGGGTCTCAATAAACTATGGGGGAACGAGAAACAGGGATCGTCAAGTGGTTCAATGACAAGAAAGGCTATGGATTCATCACCCGTCAGACAGGAGGAGACATCTTCGTTCATCATTCATCGATAATTGCCGAGGGGTTTCGCAGTCTCGCCGAAGGAGACCGTGTGGAATTCGAAGTAAGGCAGGATCAGAAGGGTCAGGCGGCTGCAGAGGTAAAAATACTCTGAATTTTTTCTCCATAAATCTGCTTACAATATTTAATACTACAGACATTGAATATCGATAGAAAAGGCACTTTAAAAAGTGCCTTTATTTTTTTGCAAAAGACCGCGAGAAATGTGTTATTTATTCCAAATTACCCGATAAAAAAAGTAACACCCTTTGGCATCCTGCTCAAAGGGGCTTTCAAGCGGCGAATCAAATATTTTTCTTGTGAAAAATATTCTGAGTCGCGGAAAGTCCCCTTGACCAGGATAACGTTCACTTATCCAAGAACCTATACGTTCTCTTGTGTAATCCGGGTTTATATGTATTAATACAGTGATCAAGTATGAAATTCATAGACGAAGCGAAAATATACATTAAGGCGGGTGACGGCGGCAGAGGCTGTGTAAGCTTCCGCAGGGAGAAGTATGTGCCGCGCGGAGGCCCGAACGGCGGAGACGGCGGCAGAGGCGGAGATATCATCGTCAGGGCATCGGGCACACATCAGACTTTGCAGGATTTAAAGTATCGTCAGCATCACGTGGCTAAACACGGAGGGCACGGAGAAGGAAGCAACCGCACCGGAAGAGATTCGCAGGATATTGTCATTGTCGTACCGGTGGGCACGGTTGTGAAGGATGCAGAATCAGGAGAGGTGCTTGCCGACCTGACCGTTGACGGCCAGCGGTGCATCGCTGCAAAAGGAGGCATAGGAGGACGCGGCAATGCACGGTTTGCCACATCCACCAACAGGGCGCCGCGCTTCGCCCAGGACGGCATGCCCGGCGAAGAGAGATTTATTCTTCTGGAGCTCAAACTTCTTGCCGACGTAGGAATCATCGGCCTGCCGAATGCCGGGAAATCCACTTTTATCTCCCGTGTGTCCGCCGCCAGACCGAAAATCGCCGACTACCCCTTTACCACCTTAAAGCCGAATCTGGGTGTAGTCAGCATCGGCCATGACAAATCCTTTGTACTTGCAGACATTCCCGGACTTATAGAAGGAGCCCACAGGGGCGCAGGCATGGGCGTCAAATTTCTCCGCCATATCGAAAGGACAAAAATTCTGTTCCACATCCTGGATATATCGGCCGAAGGAAGAGTCGACTCCTGGAAGAATTTCGAAACGGTCAACCGGGAGCTGACGCTGTTCAGTCCATCGCTTACAGAAAAGCCCCAGATCGTCGGCATCAGCAAAACAGACTTGCCTAATACAAGGGAAAGGATTAAAAGAGTGTCGGAAAGATTTAAAAAGAAGGGTATTGATGTCTATCCGTTTTCTGCCGCAACCGGCGAGGGCGTGGATGCCATAATATTCAGGATGGCGCAAATACTGGACTCGGAGAGGTCTTCATAAAAAAGCAATGAAAGCTACAAGAGATGAAATCGTATCAGGGGTGAAAAAAGTTCTGATCAAGATCGGCAGCGCCGTGTTGACGGGCAAGGACGGTCTTGACCGTCAGATCATAGATCATCTGGTCGAAGAAATTGCGGATCTGAAAAAGGAGGGGCGTCAGGTTGTGATAGTGACATCGGGCGCGATCGCCTCCGGCAAACACCGTATGGGCATCACCGGCCCGCTGAAGAGCATGCCGCAGAAACAGGCGGCGGCGGCCATTGGTCAGGGGCGTCTGATGAGGGTTTATTCCAATGCCTTCCGGAAGCATGATCTTTACGTCGGACAAATCCTGCTTACCAACTCGGACCTCGTGGATCGCAAGCGCTATCTGAATGTCCGCAACACTTTAAGCACGCTCATGGATTGGGGAGTGATCGCCATCATCAACGAAAACGATTCCGTATCAGTCGATGAGATCAGATTCGGCGATAACGACCACCTGGCAGCCATGATTGCCAACCTGATGGAGGCTAACCTCGTCATCAACCTGACAAGCACGGAAGGGTTGTACGACAAAAACCCGGAGAAGTCCAAGAAGGCAAAAGTCATCCCTCTGGTTAAAGAATTTACCGAGGATCTTGAAGCCGCTGCCACATCAGAGACATCGGACGTAGGAACGGGAGGAATGAGAAGCAAGGTCATTGCGGCTAAAAAGATAGCAGCTTCCGGCATACCCTATATTATAGCATCCGGGAAACGCAAAGGCGTCCTGAGAGAGATATTTTCAGGAGCCGAAACAGGTACTCTCTTCCTCCCCATGAGCGAACATCTTAACAGCCGAAAATACTGGATCGCCTTCACGCTCAAATCACGGGGCAGACTTATAATCGACGAAGGGGCCAAGAAAGCGCTGGTGCGCGAAGGCAAAAGCCTGCTGCCATCGGGCATTGTGGATGTGGAAGGGGAATTCAGCATCGGCGATCCTGTCACCTGTGTGGATTGCGAAGGGACACCGCTCGCCAAGGGGCTGGTGAACTACACCTCGGCGGAGATTCACAAGATAATGGGACTGAAGACATCGAAAATCGAACAGGTTCTCGGCTACAAGGATTACGATGAGGTAATACACCGAGACAACCTGGCCGTGGCCAAGGAGAAGAGGACCAAATAACCTTATACGATAAACCCGGGAAGAACGCGGCCGTTACTGCCAAACTTTACGCCCTCCATCTCCAGGAGGGCTTTTTTCATCTCGAGTCCTCCGCCGAATCCGCCAAGGCTTCCGTCCGACCTTACAACGCGGTGACAGGGGATAATGATCGGAAAAGGGTTTGTGGCCAATGCCGTTCCCACAGCCCTTGACGACTGCAACGAGCCGAGTTTTTCCGCTACCCTTCCGTAGGTTGTAACCTTTCCCCGTGGAACAAGAAAATTCAAATCAAGCACCCTTCTCTGAAAAGCTGAGCATATCGCCAGGTCGAGGATGTCCGTAGAAAAAAGGACTTTATCCCCGTCCAGATACTTTTTGATTCTTTTGCCGATCCGCTCGACCTCCCTGCTGTTTTTGCAAACGCCGCCGGGAAATTCCTTTTTGATAACAACTTCCAGTCTGCCTTTCTTCACCGGCAGATAGACAGCCTTGACCGGTTCCCGTTTATTCAATGAATCGGCCACCACCCCGAACATTCCCAGGCATGAAGGAAAAATCTGATACACATAATTCTTTGCCGTTGTCATAATACTACTCCTTATACCATGTGTTCGTAGAGGATTTTTAACCCGATGGCGATCAGTATCACGCCTCCCACGGCTTCCACTCTCTTTCCGAAAATCTTTCCCAGTTTCCCGCCGAAAGAGATGCCGACAGCCGTCATAACGAAAGCGACAATGCCGATGATCAGACTGGGGTACCAGACCGACACATTAAGCAAGGCAAAGCTGAAGCCGACGGCCAGGGCATCAATGCTGGTGGCGACGGAAAGCATCAGCAGAGTCCAGCCCCTGGTGGGATCGCTCAGTTCTCTTTTTTCTTCTTCGTGAAAAGACTCCCGAACCATCTTGCCTCCCACGTATGCAAGCAGCAAGAAGGCAATCCAGTGATCATAATTCGATATGAAACCTGATATTGTCCGTCCCGCCATCCACCCTGCCACAGGCATCAGAAACTGAAAAAGCCCGAAATGAAAGGAAAGACGAAATCCGCGCCTCAGCAGATTATCACCGCCCGCCGCCCCGATACCGATAGCGACGGAAAATGCGTCCATTCCCAGCGCTACGGCAATTATGAGAACAGAAAATAAATCCATCCTATTCAGAAAAGCCTTATCCGGTTATTGAAGGAGCGGAAGTCTACTCCATGATATTCAACAATAGCAACTGGAAAAAACTTTTCACGGCAGACATCACCATGTGAAAACCATCCTTCCATGACAGAAGCGAACCAGACATCACGAGTGCATAAATAACAGGTTACACTAAACTTTTCCCATTGACATATAAGTTGTCATTGACCTATATTGCAACATTGATGTCTATTCACTTTCAGGAGGTTTATGTTCATGCAGGTCGAAAGGAAGCGGTATAGTGCACAATCTTCACCGGGGGTAAACATCCGCTGTATTATATGCCGCATGGCAGTCATTCCGCTGCTTGCCTTTTTCTTCCTGGCATCGGGCTGTGATAAGTCTTCCCAGGACAAGACTCAAACAAAAAGCGCCGAAGTTACCGTGGTCACGGTTGAAGCCAGGGATGTGCCTGTCAGTCTCGAGTATGTAGCGCAGACCCAGAGTTCACGGATGGTCAATATCCAGGCCCGGGTCAACGGCTTCCTCGAAAAACGCGTCTACACAGAAGGGGCCATGGTCAAAAAGGGACAGACGCTTTTCATCATAGACCAGAAGCCTTTCAAAGTGCAGGTGGATCAGGCACAGGCAGCGATGGAAGGACAAAAAGCGGCAATGGAAACGGCGCGTGCAAACCTTGCCAGGATAAAACCGCTGGCGGAACGCAACGCCGTGTCCAAGAAAGACCTCGACGATGCCACCGGCCAGTACCGGACCTACGAGGCCGCGGTTGCACAGGCGAGGGCCCAGTTGGAAACGGCAAAACTCAACCTGTCGTACACCGTCATCACCGCCCCGGTGGACGGCATCTCCAGTTACGCACAGCAAACAGAAGGAACTTACATCAGCCAGCAGAACAGCCTGCTCACTACGGTCGCCGTTCTGACCCCGATGTGGATAAACTTCAGCTTATCGGAAAATGAGCTGCAAAGCGGCCGTGATCAGATTAAAAAGGGACTGCTGCGCCCCCCGGCGGACAATAACTACCTTGTGGAAGTGATACTTGTTGACGGAACAATTTTTCCGCATACAGGCCGGATAACCTTCGCCGAGTCATCTTTCAACGCCCAGACGGGAACTTTTCTTCTTCGCGCCAGCGTGGACAATCCCAAGGGAATACTGATGCCCAATCAGTTTGTCAGAGTGCGCGTGAAAGGCCATGTCAGGCCCAACGCAATCCTCGTCCCGCAGCGCGCCGTCCAGCAGAGCGCAAAAGGCCATTTCGTCTGGGTCGTGGACAAGAACAACAAGGCGGAGTTGCGTCCCGTCACCGTTGGCGACTGGAAGGACAACGACTGGTTCATCTTTGAAGGACTCAAGAGCGGCGAGAAGGTCGTTGTTGACGGAGTGCTGATGCTGAGCCCCGGTATGCCGCTGACAATCAAACAGGCGGCGCAATCACCCGCCCACCCCGCATCGACAACACCGGATACAGCTCCAAAATCCTCTGCACAACCCGCGTCAACGTCACCGGTGGCGGCGGCTCCGAAGCCGTCTGCACAGCCTGTCTCAACGACACCGTTTACCGCTTCTAAAAACCCTCCCGCAGCGGAGGCCAAAAAGAAAACCAACCCCTGATAATTGAGGTGATTCTTCATGTTCTCACGGTTTTTTATTGAGCATCCCATTTTTGCCACCGTCATTTCTCTCATAATTGCCATCGCCGGCTCCGTATCGATGGCATTGCTGCCCATCGAACAATACCCGACCATCACCCCCGTGCAGGTCACCGTCTATGCCACCTACCCGGGAGCGGACTCGCAAACGGTAGCGGAATCGGTCGCTGCTCCGATCGAGGCGCAGATCAACGGCATCGACAACATGCTTTACATGACCTCGACCAGCTCATCAAACGGCCAGATGACGCTGACGGTCTATTTCGACCTTAAAACGGACCCGGACGTCGCGCAGGTACAGGTACAGAACAGAGTCAGCCTGGCACAGCCGCAGCTTCCTTCCGCTGTAACGCAGATGGGTGTTTCCGTGCAGAAGAAATCGGCCTCGATAATGATGCTGATCGCGATCTTCGACAAGGGCAATCGTTACAGTGCAAATTACATTGCCAACTATGCCAATGTCCACGTCCTCGACGCGCTGAAGAGAGTGCCGGGAGCAGGCCAGGCATCGATCATGGGCGTGCCCGACCAGGCGATGCGCATCTGGATGAACCCGGACCGCATGGCATCGCTCGGAATCACGACCAGCGACATTCAGCAGGCAGTAGCCACCCAGAACCAGCTTTTCGGGGCCGGCCAGATCGGCCAGCAGCCCACCGCCGATGCTGTGCAGCTCACCTTTCCCGTCGTCACCCAGCGGCCCTTCAAGGAAGCGTCGCAGTATGAGAACATCATTCTCCGCGCCAGCCAGGACGGAACCGCGATCGTCCGCCTGAAAGACGTTGCCCGGGCGGAGATGGGACTTCTGCAATACATCATCGACAGCAAGCTGAACGGCACTCCTGCAACATATATTGCCATCTACCAGCAGGCCGGCGCAAACGGCCTTCAGGTTTCCAAGGCTGTCCGCAAAGCCATGGAAGACATGAAAACACGATTCCCCCAGGGGATCGATTACGCGGTTGCCATGGATTCAAACGAATTCGTTAAAATCTCCATCGACGAGGTCAAGAAGACCCTCGTCGAAGCCGTGGTGCTGGTTGTGCTCGTGGTTTTTCTTTTTCTCCAGAATTTCCGCGCCACCTTCATCTGCTGCATCGCCATCTTCGTGGCGCTGATCGGCACGTTCGCAGGCATGATCGCCCTGGGGTTCTCCATCAATCTCCTCACGCTCTTCGGATTGATACTGGCAATCGGCATCGTGGTTGATGATGCCATTGTCGTCGTCGAGAATGTCGAACGAAACATGTCGCAGTTTCATCTGGCTCCCAAGGAAGCAACAATCCAGGCCATGGGAGAGGTGACAAGCCCGGTTATCGCTACGGTGCTCGTCATGTCCTCCGTCTTCATCTCGGCGGCCTTTCTGCCCGGAACCACGGGACAGCTTTACAAACAGTTCGCCACAACCATCGCGATATCGGTGATCATATCCGGCTTCGTTGCGCTCACCCTGACGCCGGCCATGTGCGGTGTCATGCTCAAACACACGCCTCCTCCGACAAAAGGATTCTTTGCCTGGTTCAACCGCGGCTTTGCCCGCTTTACCGACGCATTCGGCCGGGTTGTTCTGCTCGTCATCAAACGGATGGCCGTTGCTTTTGTACTGTTGGCCATCATGATCTATGCCATTGTCCACCTCTTCATGACGATCCCGACAAGCTTTGTCCCCAATGAAGATCAGGGATACGTTATGACGGCTGTCATCATGCCGGACGCGGCGAGTCTGAACCGCACCCAGGAAGTTCTCACTCAACTGGATAAATTGATCGCGGACACTCCGGGTCTTGAATTCAGGACGGCTCTGACCGGATACAGCATTCTGGACGGCGGCTTCAAGACTAACGCGGGCGCCTTCTTTCTGGGATTGAAACCCTTCGAAGAGCGTTACGGATCCACCAAGAAAGCGCGCGAGGAAAACGCACAGGCGGTGCTCACGAGGGTTCACAAGGCGGCACAGTCCATCCAGCAGGCGCTTGTAATCCCGATTGCACCGCCGGCCATCCCGGGAATAGGATCAACGGGCGGATTCGAGTTCTGGATTCAGGATACCGGCTCCGGCAAACCTGAGCAGCTGGAAGAGGTCACCAAGCAGTTCCTGGAAAAGGCACGCAAACAGCCGGAGCTCAGCGGTATGAGCAGCACCTTCCGCGCGAGCAGCCAGCAGCTGCGCGCGGAGGTCGACCGGGAAAAGGCGACCCTGCTGGGAGTGCCGGTACAGGACGTCTACAGCGCGATACAGGCGCAGTTCGGATCACTCACGGCAAGCCAGTTCAATGAATACAGCCGTGTGTGGTGGGTCGTGCTTCAGTCAGATCAGCAATACAGGCAAAAACCGGATGACCTCACCCGCCTTTACACGAGATCGAGCAAAGGCCAGATGGTTCCTCTGTCGGCACTGGTAAGCACTAAATGGGTGGTCGGTCCCGATCTTCTACCCCACTTCAACGGTTTCCCGGCAGCCAAGGTAAACGGCAACGCCGCTTCGGGTTACAGTTCAGGACAGGCGATTGAAGCCATGGAAAAGGCGGCAAAAGAAACACTGCCGGCCGGCTATACATTCGCGTGGTCGGGCCTTGCCTTTGAAGAGAAAAAGTCAGGCGGCACATCCGCCATCGCCTTTGGATTCGGCCTTGTCTTCGTATTCCTTATCCTTGCCGCCCAGTACGAATCGTGGACGCTGCCGGGAGCGGTCATGACCGCCGTCCCCTTCGGCATCTTCGGCGCCCTGGTCTTTAACTGGCTGCGGGGACTTGAAAACGACGTTTACTTCCAGATCGGCCTTCTCGTGTTGATCGGCCTGGGCGCAAAAAACGCCCTTCTGCGCGTGACATTCGCGGTGGAACTGCGCAAGCAGGGTAAATCCATCATGGAGGCAACGGTTCTGGCCGGCGAAATGAGGCTTCGCCCCATTATCATGACGTCGCTTGCCTTCATCTTCGGTGTATTGCCGCTCGCCATCGCCGTAGGCGCCGGAGCCAACAGCAGGCATTCGATAGGAACCGGCATCATCGGCGGCATGATCGGTGAGACGACGCTGGCTATGCTCTACGTGCCGCTCTTCTTCTATCTCTTCGATCAGTTGACGGAGAGGCTGGAACACAGAAAGAAAAAGGACGGCCACCCGGAACAGGGGGAAGCAAAACACGAAATTGACGCGGAGAAAGCCGGCGAAGGCAAGAAGGAGGAGGCGTGACATGAAAAAGGTACTCCTGTCATTCTGCCTGTCCGCAATTCTTTGTGCATGCGCCGTAGGGCCGGACTACAAGCGTCCTGATACTGAAACTCCCAAGGCATGGCGTTTCGAGGAAAAAAACGCCAAGGCCGTCATAAATGCCAAGTGGTGGGAGAAATTCAATGACCCGGCGCTGAATGAGATTATCGAAGTTGCTTTAAAGGGCAACCAGGACCTGCTTATTGCCGCCGCGCGGATAGAGGAATATTCAGGAAGATACATCGCCACACGCGGCGATCTGTTCCCGCAGGCCACGGCAACCGCCGGTCTGACCAGACAGCATGCCTCGCAGACGACGATATCAGGGTGGCAGCAGGGCTTGTCTCCGGTTTACAACAACTATCAGGCCTCCCTGAATGCAAGCTGGGAAATCGATCTCTGGGGCAAGCTGAGGAGGGCCACAGAAGCGGCACGCGCCGATCTGCTCAGCAAGGAGGAGTCATACCGTGCCGTGATGCTTTCGATGGTGACGTCGGTCGCCAATGCTTACATCAATCTGCGCAGCCTTGACCGGCAGTTGGAAATAGCAAAGGAGACACTGAAAACCCGCAAGGACTCGCTGGATATTTTCAACCTGCGCTACAATGCCGGCGTGGTTTCGCTGCTTGAACTGAACCAGGTCAAATCGGAGTATGAAAGCGCTCGAGCGTCCATACCGCAATTGGAAAAGAGTGTTGCCCAGCAGGAGAATGCCCTCAATCTGCTTCTGGGAAGGAATCCGGGACCGGTAAACAGGGGAAAGAATATTGATCAGATTGTCATACCGGAAGTGCCGGCAGGACTGCCGTCCGACATTCTTGTCCGCCGTCCCGATATCAGGCAGGCCGAGCAGGATCTTATCGCCGCCAATGCACGCATAGGAGTTGCCAGGGCCGCCTACTTTCCCACCATCTCCCTGACCGGTATGCTCGGATCCGTCAGTGTGGATTATTCCAAGCTGTTCACCGGACCGGCCCAGGTATGGAATTTCGGCGGTACGATTACGCTGCCGATATTTATGGCCGGCAGGATCTACGGCCAGGAGAAGGCGTCAGAGGCAATTCAAAAACAGACATTGATCAAATACCAGCAGACCATCCAGACAGCCTTCAAAGAGGTTGAAGACAGCCTTATCGATCAGCGCAAAACCCGGGAGAAAATGGAAGCCCAGGGAGAGCAGGTTGCCTCTTTGCGCACTTACCGGGATCTGGCTGCATTGCGCTACGAAAACGGCTACAGCAGCTATCTTGAGGTTCTGGATGCGGAGAGAAACCTCTTCAGTACAGAGCTGACCTACATCCAGACCAAGGGAAGCATGTTCAGCGCCATGGTTAATCTTTATAAATCCATGGGCGGCGGCTGGGACGCGGAAAACGACAAGAAGTAGATTGTCTGATTCACGATCGCATTGCGCCCCGGACGTCTCAACCTGCGCAGGTTTGATTTTGCTGCTCTCTCTTACAATTTTTTACCATAATATTGCCTTTGACATCCGAAATTCTTCTGGCCTATAATTCAGACGTAAAATCGTATTTGTGGTATTCGCATACTGTTATGCGGATCATGCTTACACTCTATTATCATGCACATAAAGTGCACGGGAGGCAGCTATGGCAGTTCGAGACATGAAAGGTAATCCGGGAATCTGGGAGAAATTGTCGTGGGCGGATATGAGCAGCGAAGAACAGGGCTTCTGGACAGAACTTGGCTGGAGAGAGGATAAATGGGACAGAAACGAAGCACCTCCAAGCGCTGCTAAAGAATGGAAAGATCTGAGCTACGTAGAACAATATGCCGCCAAGGGCCTCGGCTTTACGGAAGATATGTGGGACGGTTTTGAAGATCAGTAGCGATGAAACAAGCAAAGTATAGGTTTTTCGTGCAATCTAAATCCATCCTGTCTTTTATATTTCTTGCCTTGTTTATTTCAGGATGCACAACGATGAGTCCGCTGAACAAGGCAGCTAAGGACTGCGACCTGCCGGCCATCAATTCATCGATTACCAGGGGCGGCGATGTAAACGAAAAGAGTTCAGGCAGTTGGAAAACCACACCTCTGCATCTGGCCGTTTATCACTGCGAAGATGCAGATGCTCTGAAAATGTTGATTGCACTCACAGATAAAGGGGCTTCTCCGGATGTAACCGACAACTACGGACTGACCCCTCTTCTCATCGCCGTAAACGGCAAACCCAAATCAGCGCTCTACCTCATCGGCAGGGGCGCCAACGTGAACATAAAAGACAACTACGGCAATACTCCGTTAATCATGGCGGCCCGAACAGACGGCCTGGATTTAATCAAGGCGCTGACACAGAATAATGCGGACGTAAATGCATCCAACGACGAAGGCAGCACGCCCCTGACCGGTGCATCAGCCAGGGGCGACATCAACATCGTAAAACACCTTATTGAAAAAGGCGCCGATCCGCTGCACAGGGACGGCTATGGAAAGACAGCGCTGGACTATGCCATAGAAAACAAAAAGGGCGATGTAACCGACCTGCTGAAAGAAATCGAAGGCAGGCCTGAGGTTGTCAAGAAGAAAACATCCGCGGCATTCCGGATTAAGGATATTGTTGCCGGCGTGACGGCCTGCATGATGCCCGAAGCCAAAGAGTATTCTGTTGCCATAAGCGGCGAAAAGCAGCCCAATGCTTCCGTAAACATATCCGGGCAGATAACCTTCACACAGGGCGCTCTCAAGGCCTGGGATGATGAAACCCTGACCTTTATCGCCGCCCACGAGATAGCGCATGACAAGCTCGGACACGTGAGCAAGAAGATAGCGGCCAGCGCTGTAACCACAGGTATCATGATTATTGCGGGTCGTTTTATTCCCGGCATCGGTCTGCTTAATCACGTCATCAACCCCGCCATTGTGAACAACTTCAGCAAAACGCAGGAATACGACGCAGACAAACTTGCCTCCGAGTCCTGCGAAAAGTGCTTCGGCATAACAAAGGCACGGCAGGTTGAGATCATGAAAAATATACGGAAGACGTCATCCGAGGGCGGCGGTTTCTGGGCGAGCCATCCATCCTGGAGCGATCGTATCGAGAATATCAAGCAGTAGGGATTTTTTTTGCTTGACAATAGAACGATTGTTCTATATACAGCAGCCATGGAAAAGAAACGGACCATAAAGTCGGTGGAAAAAAGCATCTCCTCCTTCTTCAAGCAGTACCGGCGTATGCCGACCTACTCGGAGATGATGGATTTGCTGGAGGTGCGCTCGAAAAGCGTTGTCCACTTCTGGGTCAACAAACTCCTCGACAAGGGAATAATCCAGAAGGACTCAAAAGGCTATCTGAGGCCTTCCGGCAAATCCTTCGGACTGCCCATGGCCGGAACGGTCGCGGCAGGGTTTCCTTCTCCGGCCGAGGAGGAGTTGCGCGACATCATCTCCCTGGATGAATTCCTTGTAACCAGACCGGAAGCATCCTTCCTGCTCAAGGTAACGGGTGATTCCATGACCGGCGAAGGCATCATGGAGGGAGATCTGGTCATTGTGGAAAAAGGACGGGAACCCAGGCAGGGAGACATCGTCCTGGCGGAGGTGGACGGCGAGTGGACAATGAAATATTTCCGGAAGACCGGGAAGGAGGTTTTTCTGGAAGCGGCCAACCCCAGGTATCCCGTCATCAGACCCAGGTCAGAGCTGAAGCTGGGCGGTGTCATCACAGCCGTCATCAGAAAATATCACCTGTAAGGGAACAAGAGGCATATCAATGCGGACAAATGCAGTTATTTATACAACAGCGGATGTGAAGCAGGCAGAGCGATTCATCGGAACATGCAAACCGGCTCCGTCGGTCATGCAAAAAACCATCTGCTTTATTGAAAAGGGTGACTGGGATAAAGAAATTATCAGGCATGAAAAGAAACTGAACTTTTTTTGCGGTCTCGTAATCGCTGTCGCCGTTGCCTATTTCCTGCCCGTCTTTTTCTCAATTCTGGTAAAATAGTTTCCATCCGGAAACCCCGGCTGCTGAAGCCTTTGGTTTCCGGACAGGATCTTTGTGAAGTCCGTGCAAAGGGTTTACAGCGGTGAATCAAATATTTTTTTGTCGGGCAGGGCCTGGGGAATGAACACGGCTTCTGTCGAAAAAATATCCTGGGCCGCGGAGAACTCCTTGCGTACAGACAACTAAGCCGGTGCAAGGGGTTTGCAGCGGCGAATCAAATATTTTTTCATCGGGCAGAGCGTGGGGAATGAACACGGCCTCAGTCGAAAAAATATTCTGAGCCGCGGAACACCCCTTGCACCGGCAATAATACAGCCAGTCATTCCGGATGGAAACTACCCATGAGAAGAATCCTCCACATCGACATGGATGCCTTCTTTGCCGCAGTAGAAGAAAAAAGGCGGCCGGAACTGAAGGGCAAGCCCGTTGTCATCGGCGGCTCCGGTGATCCCTCCCGAAGGGGCGTCGTTTCCACGGCAAACTACGAGGCAAGAAAATACGGCATTCATTCCGCCATGCCTTTGAGAACCGCCTATAGACTGTGCCCTCATGCCGTTTTTCTTCCTGTCGACTTTGAAGCATACACAGAGGCCTCCCGAAAATTCAAAGCGGTGCTGGCCGGAATAAGCCCCGTTATGGAAAGCGGCGGAATAGATGAAGCCTACCTGGATATTTCGGATATAGGTGACTCTTCGGAAATCATCGCGCAGAAAATCAAGGATGGCATCATGACACAGACCGGACTGACCTGTTCGATCGGCATCGCCCCCAACAAGCTGCTTGCGAAAATCGCCTCCGACATGCAGAAGCCGGATGGTCTGACCATCCTGAGAGAAAATGACGTCCGCGATAAAATATGGCCGCTGCCCATCAGGAAACTTTACGGCGTCGGCCCAAAAACGGAAACGCGCCTGAAGGAGCTCAAGATAGAAACAATCGGCCAGTTATCGGATATCCCTTCGGACCGGCTTGTCAGGGAATTCGGCAACTCTTACGGCAGCTATCTTCATGACGCCTCCAGAGGCATCGACCAGAGTCCGCTTATCACTCACTGGGACCCGAAATCGATAAGCAGGGAGACAACCTTTCAGCGTGATGTCAGCGACTGGCAGACAATCGCCAAAACCCTTGCCACACTTACAAAGGAGGTCGCTGCCGATCTTGCCGAAAACGGGCTAAAATCCAGGACTATCGCCATAAAGATCAGATTCGAGGACTTCCAAACACTGACACGCGCCAGGACGCTGACTGAGCCAACCGATATCGAGGAGGAAATCAGGAGAGCCGTCTTTGAATGCCTAAAAAGAGTCTCCCTGGAAAAGCGGGTCAGACTGCTGGGCGTGCGAGTGACCAACTTCTCCTGAACGGAACCATATCAGAAACAACATTCCGGGCAGGGGAAAACCCTTTGCGCCGGCAATATCCTTTTAATCGGAAATTTTATCCCAGATTACGCAATAGAATGCTTGGGCACCTGGATAAGTGAATATTATCCTGGTCAAAGGGGTTTTCAAGCGGCGAATCAAATATTTTTCTTGTGAAAAATATTCTGAGCCGCGGAAAGCCACTTTGACCAAGATGCCAAAAGGTATTAAGTCTTTATCGCGTAATCCGGGTTTATCCCCCCTGCATATTATCCCGTTGATTACTTCCGGAAAGCAAAAAAACAGGGCATGCCTTGCGGACACGCCCTGTTTTTCAGACTTATTGCAGATGACACAAAGGAATCAAAAGGAGATTATTTTTTCTCCTCTGCTGCTTTCTTCTTTGCATCCTTCTTCTCTTCTATCGCTTTCTTTTTGGCTTCTTTTTTCTCTTCTGCTGCCTTCTTCTTAGCGGCTTTCTTCTCTTCTGCTGCCTTCTTCTTCTCTTCCGCCGCTTTCTTTTTGGCTTCCTTCTTCTCTTCTATCGCCTTCTTCTTAGCGGCTTTCTTCTCTTCGGCTGCCTTCTTTTTCTCTTCCGCTGCTTTTTTCTTGGCTTCCTTCTTCTCATCCGCTGCTGTCTTCTTTGCATCAGCCTTCTTCTCTACTTTAGCCGGATCAGCAGCCACATCCTTCTTCGCCTGAGCAAACGCCGAACCGGAAACCAGGAACATCAACGCCACAACCCAAACCATTAAACGCTTCATAACTTATTACCTCCTGAATTTTTATTTTTTATTTGCCGGCTGTCCTTTTCTGACCGCTGGCGCCTCACCGTTCACCATCTCAACCGCCTGTACAAAGGTGGTGCCCTGCTTGCAACTTGTTCCAACTCTTTTCTCCGATAAAAGCAACAGATGTGCCAAGGGGAAACGGGAAAAATAAATGCCGGGTAACATCATGTATTTATTTACGTAAACCAGAAGATACCCTATTAAAGCATACGGCAGAAGAAGGCCTGTCTGGAGCATAATACCTCATGCGGTGAGGAAATCTTCACCATAGTATCAGCGGATGAACCGGCGAGGCAGGATGGCTGTTCAGGGGTGAAAGGAAGCGGAGCAATTCATATTTTGAACCCAGATTACGCAATAAGAACTAATAGGCGCTTGGATACGTGTGTATATTATCCTGGTCAAAGGGGTTTTCAAGCGGCGAATCAAATACTTTTCTTGAGAAAATATTCTGAGCCGCGGGAAGCCTCTTTGACCAGAATGCCAAGGGGTATTACTTTTTTTATCGTGTAATCCGGGTTTAAGGCGACAGCGTAATCTTGAGCGGCAAGGGAACGACTTTAGGATCGACGTTTACCGTCTTTACAACGGAGGCAAAACCATCGGCCTCGACTGTCAACCGGTATTGCCCCTTGGGCAGGTCAAAGAAGATAAACCAGTCCTCATAAAAGTAATCCCTGTTGTTGAGAATGGCCTGCGTCGCCTGATCGATATTCATGTTTCCGGGAATGATCCTGCGCTGCAAGCCGCCGCCCGTAAGGCTGATGGTCTTTATCCTTTTTCTGCGATCCCTTACTGTGGGCATGAATCCCCAATAGAGATCGTCTTTTTCCAGCTTCATCAGAATCTGCCCGCCCGCCATGCCCTGAGGCTCCAGACCCATTTGCATCTCTGCTATTCCTTCCTTTTCGACTATGATATTGCGCATTGAAGGATTCGGCTTGTATCCCCAGGCCAGCAGTCCCACGTCATAGATCCCCGCAACGATGGGACCGATCTCCTGATCCGTTTTAAGAGGATCCGGTTCCAGAGTAAACAGCACCCGGTTTTCCTCACGCGGAACGAAAAACATCATCATCCACAGAGGCGGAACATCGCTGAACTGATTCAGAGAATAACGGAATCTGATCTTGCCTCTTTTTCTTGCGGCTGCGGAGGAAATTCTTTCGCTGTCAACGCTTTCCAGAAGACTTCTGTATTGCTCAAACACGTGGACGCTGTTTAAAATGCTGACATGATCCTCATTTCTCCGGTCACAAGAAACTCAAGCAAAAGCTGTCCTATGATATAAAAAAGAATGAGCTTATTTCACAAGCTCATATTGATAATAAAGTGCGCGGATAAGCGTTTCCCGGCATCACAGTTTCGATTCATTTTTGGTCTCGGCCCATCGGCAGCAGGTTTCTCAATTGCCTATTGTCCCGGAAAATGCGGTGATCGCTTCCCGGTATTTGACCGGATCGGCATCGATTATATTATTATGGCCGGCGTTGGCAATCCACAGACTGTATTTGGGTTTGTTTGCCCTTTGAAATATCTGCCTGCCGTGCCGGATCGGAACCAGTTCGTCTTTTTCCCCGTGGATGATTAAAACAGGTGTGTGAACATTTCCGATCTTTTGAATGTTGTTGAATTTATCGAAAAGCAGCAGCGGCATTTCCGTCACAACTCTGTATATGCTCATGAACGGAGACTCCAGAATCAATCCGGCAATTCTTCTTCTCTCTGCCAGCTCAACAGACGGACCGGTTCCAATCGATCTTCCGTAAACAATGATTCTCTCCGGCGGGATGGACAGCTTCTCAGTCATGTATACCCACGCGGCATCAATGTCGCGATATAAGCCTGCTTCGGACGGCCTGCCCCTGCTGGTGCCGTATCCCCTGTAGTCATAAACGAATATGGAAAAGCCCATATCGTGAAGCATCATGACGATCGGGTGAATGTCGCCGATATCCTCGGCATTCCCATGACTGAACAGAATCGTGTAACGCGCTTTCCGGTTAGAAAGGTAAAGGGCGGATATTTCCGTCCTGTCTTCTGTGGTTAATTTGATGATGCCCTGATGATCCGCATAACCCGGCGCCTGCGGATAAAATATAAACCTGTCGGAAAATAGAAAAGCGGAAGCATTGATGACGGCATAAATCAGCAGTACACTCGTCATCAACCTGATGAAAAAATATTTTCTGTTATTGCTTTTCATGTCGCACATACTGCGGCCCTGGAAACTTCCTTCCCGGTTTTCGCCGGGCATCAGAGCTTGAACCAGAAAAAATACAGGATCAGAACAGCCACCAGAACCATGATGGGCAGGGCAAAGGCCAGAATCTTCGGGAAATCGCTATTAACATCGCTTTCAGGCCAGTCTCTTTCCATAAACGAAAATACCACCCCCCTCTCCTTTCTGTACTCCAGACTCCAGAACAGACCGGCAAGGATGTAAAGGACCAACGAAGCAAAAATATTTGCATACCAGGTAAGCGGATATTCGCCATCCCGCAGCAATATATAAAGATCATATGACCAGCTTGCAGAAAACATCCAAACGCAGAAAGCCACAAATCCCTGCCTGAGCGGCAGTTCTTTTCTGACGGCTTTATATATTGTACCCAAAGTCCAGGGGGCCGTTGCAAACGCCAGCACAGACATATACAGCGCATCGAAATAGTCCCAGGTCGGATCTCCCGTGTACGGCGCAATGATGATCATCCCCGCGGCAGCTGTCAGGAAGGTAATGACCTTCCAGCGCACAAAGAGAAACCGCCAATAGCCTGCACGTGATATGGCATAATCGTTTCTATCTTTTAAATACAGGAAGGCCGCTATAAGGCAGATTAAAGTCCAGCATGATATATAAACGGCAAAGAAGGTGTCCATCGAACCGATACTTTTTTATCCGCCGGTTTCCATAACCAAAACGATCTTTCTTAAGACACAGTTTTTTAAAAAATTTTCCCAATCCCGGCTTACGCTATAAAAATCAGGCAATACCCTTAGGCATCCTGGTCAAAGGGGCTTTAAAGCGGCGAATCAAATATTTTTCTTGTGAAAAATATTCTGAGCCGCGGAAAGCCCTTTGACCAGGATAATATCATCATCGTTGACAATTCTCCATAATTATGAAATTTTCACGCTGTATATTATTATTCAGCAAAAGGATTCTTTATGGAAACGAAACGGCACCTGGCGGATCTTATCGCGATGGCACTGGCCATATTTTTTATCCTGACGTTTACCGGGCATACCCGGGCGCAGGAATCGGCAAAAGATACGCCGCAGAAACAGAGCGGCAAAACGGGCGGGCACTGGCTGCTCAACGCCGAACTGGGCGGGCGCCTCAATCCTCAGGGGTTATACCTTTCCGGAGCCCTGAACTACCGCAACGTTTACGGCTACGACAGTCGGGACGACCTGGTGACCGCATACTGGCAGACGGGAGTGGGATTGGCGGTGTCGCCTTCCATGAGCAGGGCAAGCGCGCGTTTCGAATGGATGCCTTGGCTTTTTCTGCCCCTTAAGCTCGAATACGATTATGATCGTTATTTCGGAAGGAATTGGGGACTGCTGTCGTTTCCCTCCGCACGGTCATCAATCAGCGATGACGCCATCAAACAGAAGAGCGACCGCAACGAGGAGGAGGCAACCGACGGACATCGGCTCCTCTTTCAGCCAACGCTTCAGGCGAAAATCGGTCCTGTCTATCTTCGCAACCAGACCGATCTGGCCTACTATTTCTTCTCAGGAAAGGGGCCGTATTTTCTCGATCTCGAATACTACACTCTTCTGAAGGACAGAGACCTGCTGATCTCGAATGAGACAACCGTGCTGTTCGAGATATGGAAGGGCAGCAGTAAAAGAGTACTGCTTGCCGGCCCGTATTATGAGGTCACGCGCGTCAGAGACGCCGAGATAACTCAGCAGAAGATCGGCATCGCTTTTTCATTTACACCCTGGGAAACAATCGGCATGCTGGACAAGCCCTACCTCCAGATAAAGTTCGGCTACTACCTGGAAGATCCCGACCGGCAGCAGCAGGTTTATCTGCTCATAGGCATGGGGTTCGACCTTCACTTTCGCTGAGGCGACAGGGGTTTTCAACTCCGCTTATCCCGCCGCAGTTTTATCTCCCCCGACAGGGATGAATCATTCCTCCCTGGTACGGAAATGACCGCGCCGAAGACAGGCACCACAAAATCGTCAGGCTTCAGATTACGGCTCTTCAGCACCAGGGGCAGTTCATTTACCGCATCATGATAACCGTCGGCCCCCAGTTGAAAAACCTGAAAATGAGCCGCAATGCTTATTTCCGCGCCAAGCTCCTCATGAGCCTGTACCGCCTCTGCCGGCCCCATGTGAACGAAAGAATATATCCGGGACATCTTATCGCGGGACTGCTGCGGACGATAGGGAGAGATCGGCAGAATGGCCATTTTTACAGGTTTAAAGCGACGGGCTATTTCACGAAAATGAGTGCCTGAAGCCGTATCTCCGGCAAAAAAAACATTTCCTGACGGACCGGTGATGACAAAACCACCCCAGAGCGTCTTGTTGCGATCCCACAAAGAACGTGATGAAAAATGCCGCGCCGGTACAAGATGGATAGTGACATCATCCGATATTCTTACGGACTCCCACCAATCCAGTTCTTCCACCTTTTTTATTCCCGTACCGGCAACGATCTCCCGGTTTCCCAGGGGCACAACGGCCCTTTGAACACCTGTGCCTGCCAGACGCTCCAGTGTCGGCAGATCGAGATGGTCGTAGTGGTTATGCGAAACCAGCACTGCATCGATGGGAGGAAGATCCTCGAAGCGAACGGCGGGCGGCCTGAACCGCTTCGGCCCTGCCCAGGAAACGGGGCTGCACCTCTCCGACCATATGGGATCGGTGAGGATATTGACGCCGTCCATCTGGATGATAAAGGTGGCATGGCCTACGGCAATCACCTGCAATGTTCCCTTGGAAACACGCGCGGGAAGATTCATCATCCGGCTGTTTTCCTGAACCTGAGGCCACTCCGGCCACTCTGTCCCGAACAGTAATCGCCATAACCATCCGGAACCGCCGCGACGGGGAAGGTTGGCGGCTCCAGGCTGCGACGGATGCATGCTTGCGGGATTGAAGTACAGCTCTCCGTCAAAGTGATCGGATATCTGACTGCGCTTATCAGCCGCCTCAAGCGAATATAGATAATTGACAGAAACGGCCGCCAGCGCAATAACCGTCAGCGTCAGTACAATTCTTAACGATCTGTTTTTCCAGTTCTTCATAATCCCCCGGCTTCCGAATCCATATTCTTCGCTTCTGAACCTTCTGCTGCTTTCATGCCGGTCCCGACTCCAGCACTTCCTTCAGGGAATCGAATGCCCTTTCCAGTTCCGGCCATAACCCTTTCAATGCCTCCAGTTCATCGGCCTTCGCTGCCTTCTCCATGCGATAGGCAAGCTGCTGCAGGGCAACACCTCCCATATTGGACGCCGCCCCCTTGATCTTGTGCGACTGCATCTGCGCCTTCGGGCAATCGGCATTTTCTATGGCGGATTTCAGCGCCTCCAGCTGCTCGGGCATATCCGACAGAAAACTCCTGATGATATGCCTTGCCAGATCTTCATCACCCATGAGCCTTTCCATGAAGCCGTCCCGATCGTAAACGGTTCTCATCTCACCTATGACAACATCGGCATTTCCAGCTCCCGACCTGTCATCAACGCCCTTCTCCGCCGGATGAGGCGATAATGTCTTTCCGTACTTTCCGGCAAGCCACCTGTAAAGAACCGAGGTAAGCACATCCATGGTCACAGGCTTGGATATGTAATCGTTCATACCCGCCGCCAGACATTGATCGCGATCTTCAGGCATGGCATGGGCCGTCATCGCAATAACCGGCACCGCATGATCCTGCACGGATGTCTTTGCGTCGCGAATCATCCGTGTGGCTTCAAATCCATCCATCACGGGCATCCGGCAGTCCATAAACACCAGGTCGTAAGGAGACTCTGTCAGCGCCCTGATCGCTTCCCGGCCGTCTGCGGCCAGATCAGCCCTGTATCCAAGCTTGTTCAGCATTCCCAACGCTACCTGCTGGTTTGTGATATTATCTTCAACAATCAATATCCGCGCCTGCTGCCGTTGTTCAGAAGATATGGATATCTCCTCTGCCGGCTCCACCGCCACGTCTTCCGGCGCGGCTTCTCCCGCCTGCTTCTCAAAGACGGCGGTAAACCAGAAGGTGGATCCCTTTTCCGCGTTGCTTTCCACGCCGATGCGCCCGCCCATGATCTCGGCAAGCTGCCGGGATATGGCAAGCCCCAGACCCGTACCACCGTATTTGCGCGTCGTAGACTCGTCCACCTGCACAAAAGGACGGAACAGCATCTCTCTTTTATCTTCAGGTATTCCTATACCGGTATCGGCAACTTCAAAACGCACCGTCACGCGCCGGGCATCTTCGCCATCCGGCAGCGCCCTTACAGATATGCTTCCCGCATGCGTGAATTTGACGGCATTGCCGACCAGGTTCATCAGTATCTGGCGCAGCCTTCCCGGATCCCCCTTCAATCCGGCGGGGACTTCAGATGCTATCGCGCTCTCCAGCTTGACCCCCTTCTTGCCGGCGTTGATCGACAGCAGTTCCGTAACCTCTCCTATTACAGACCGCAGGTCAAAATCCATAATCTCCAGTTCAAGCTTCTCGGCCTCGATCTTCGAAAAATCAAGTATATCATTGATCAGCGAAAGAAGCGACTCGCCGCTGGAACGTATCAATTCGACATATTGACGCTGTCCGGGCGGAAGATCCATTTCCAGCAGAAGTCTCGCCAGGCCTATCACACCATTCATCGGCGTCCTGATCTCATGGCTCATGTTGGCAAGAAAACTGCTCTTCGCCTGGCTGGCTACATTGGCCTGAAGAGCCATCTGGTTTGCCCGTTCTATTGCGTGTTCCAGTTCACGGTTGAATGACTTCAACTGTTGCTCGGTACGCTTGATCTCAGTTACATCCCGGATGACCCCTTCAACTCCAATCGGTTTGCCTTCATTATCATAGACAAGCCTGGCATTCAGGCTGGCCACAATTTCTTCTCCCGTTTTCTTGTACATCACAGCTTCGAAATTTGACACGCGGCCTGAGGCGGCAAGCGCTTTCATCAGTTTTTTGCGATCGTTTTCCTCTGCATAAACAAGTGCCACCGACTGCCCTATCAACTCGTCAGGATCATAGCCTGCCAGCCTTGTTACGGAAGGGCTTATAATCCGTATTCTGCCATACAGATCAGTTTGGAAATACAGATCCTCAAATGACTCAAAAATGCTGCGGTACTTGTTTTCACTTTCCTGCAGCGCTTCTTCGGCCCGTTTCCGTTCGGAAATATCAACAAAGCTCTCCAGCAGATAACTTCGGCCTCCTGCTTCAAAAGGAACAACCGTCTTCAGGACCGGCGCCATCTTTCCTTTCTTCCCGAGAAGAACGCGTTCGCTGTTGTCTACAAGTTGTCCCTTGTCGAGTATGGGGCAGTCATCCACCTGGGCAGGGCACATGAAATTATGGCATACCTGATTCAGAACTTCTTCACGCGTATAGTTCATCAATTCCAGAGCCTGTGTATTGACATCCACAATCCTCCTCGTCTTTGCATCGACAAGGATTATCCCCACATGCACTGACTCGAAAAGCCTGCGGAATCTTGCTTCACTTTCTCTCTGCCCGGCAATCAGCCCCTCTAGGGAGACAGCAATCTCATCAAATGTCCTGGCCAGGTCGCCGATCTCTCCTTTATAATCGACACCGGTTCTTTTTTGCAGGTCGCCCTCTCCGAACGCCCTTACAGCCTCAATAATTTTCTTTATACGGCCGACAAGGACGATGTCTCCCAGATACCAGGCAATCCCCATGGACAGAAGCGCTGCCAGCCCTATAAGCAGTATGCTCTGCCTCAATTCTTTTTTAGCACTGCCGATTGCCTTGTCCAAAGGAACGCCTATGCGTATGAACAGGTATGGCGGCGAATCACCGGTGAGCGCCAGGCGTTTGAAGGCATAAAGCCTCTCCGTTCCGTCACCGTCTTTTTCTCTGAATGTTCCGGCATCCCTTTCTCCGGTCATATGACGGCGTACATGGCCAACATCCGCGTATCCTATCGATTTATCAGGATCGATATTACTAAAAAGAATTATGCCCCTGTGGTCTGAGATGTTTATCACCGACCCTGCCGGCAGGTTCATCTGCTCCGCCTGCCTATCCGTCCAGAGAAAGTCCAGGGATGAATATATAACGCCCTTGAGCCTGCCCGCCTCGTCAATAATGGGATAAGAGAAATGAATGCCGGGTCTTTTTGTAACCTTGCCGAAAGTGTACTCGCCTGCGGAAAATTTACGGGTTCTCACTGCATCCCGAAAATACTTGCGATCCGCAATGCTTACCGTTAACGGCTCGGCATATTCTCCGGAAGCAAAGATCAATCCGTCAGCCGTTGCAGCTCCGATATTGAGTTTGTGGGGATCATTTTTTATGATCTCCCTGAGAATCCTGTTGCTGCCTGCAACATCCCGCCTTTGAAACTCAGAGAGACGGGCAAGTGTTATAAACGTCTTCCTGATGCCGTTGATCTCGGCCTCCTGCTGTGCCGTCATGCCCTCCACCGTCCTGAGAGCATCCCTTTCGGCGTCCTCTACTGCCTTGCTGAGGTCAAGTCTGGTGTTATAGATGACGAGAATGATGGCCGGAGCCAGAGATACGGCGACCAGGAAAAGAAGCTTGGAGCGTATCGGCCAGGAAAGAAAAGGGTTTTTCATAAAACACACCGGAGGGGGCTACAATCTGCAAAAAGAAACCATATAAAAGGCGGGTTTATTATGACGCATCTTCTGTCAGCAGACCCAGTTCTTTCATCCTTTTAATCAGCGTCTCTTTTCCTACCGGTTTTACAATGTAGGCATCGTCTCCCGATTTAACTGCGTCCATGATATTCTGGGCATCCCCCAGCGCCGTTGTCATGATAACCTTTGTCCTGGGAGAATTCTCATCCTGCCTCGCTGCCTCCATCTTGCGGATCTCCCTGAGCGTCTCGTGGCCGCCCATTTCCGGCATCATGATATCCAGGCAAATCAGTTCAAAGCGTTCGCCCTGATCTTCCGAGCGTTTGAATGTCTTCACGGCCTCCCTGCCGCTTTCACATATATGACATTCGCCGTACGGCGCAAGCATCGCCTTCAGCAATTCTCTGCTGGTCAGTTCATCATCTACAATCAGGATTTTCATGCCCGTGGTCCTTTCTCTATAGAGGGAATCATACATGATTCCATCAAAAAGCTTTTATACATTCTAAAAAATCCCAGGCCACAAAGTCAATGAATTTCAGACAAGCTGCTTGACATGCGATTATTCCCCGCCTTAAATCGAATCATACAGGTATATTACTGTATAACCCATATCAAGGATTTTGGGGAGGTGAATGTGAAGAAGAAGGACAGGCTGAAGAAATATTGCGATGCAGCAAAGCAGGGCGGAGTGACAGACGCTGTTGTAATCTCTCTCGAAAGCGTCGTTACAGCCCCCTGGGTGAGGCTCAAATGCCAGTTCGGATGCGGCGGCTATGATTACGGTTATTGCTGTCCCCCGCACACGCCAACCTGCGAAGAAACAAGAAAAATCCTTGATGCCTACCAACGCGCCATTCTTTTTCATATCGAAGCGCCTGCTTCACGGACAAGAGATAGAAATCTGAAGGATGCGCGCAGGATGCTGCTTGACCTGGAAGACGAAATTTTCAGGGACGGCTATTATAAAGCGTTTGTATTCCTGGCCGGGCCGTGTGATCTTTGCAATACTTGCGGTAAAATATCAGGTCATTACTGCTATAATGGCTACAGGGCACGCCCCTCTATGGAGGCGTGCGGCATCGATGTTTTTCAGACGGCCCGCAATAACGGCTTCGTTATCGAAACACTGAGGCATGAGACAGAAACCCGTAATGTTTACTGCCTGATGCTGGTGGATTAGGTAATATATTTTTCTTTAAAATCAATCCCTTCACCAGCGAGAGAGCTTCAGCGTCCGGCCCGCGGCTCCCCTCAGACCGGCCTTGTGCAAGCAATTCACGGTTGCTTTTTTAAGACCAATATGTTACGCAGCCGCGCCTTCTAATTAGGATGCATCATGGTGTAGTGGGATCTCTTGAACTTCCAAGCGACCGTTGAGAAGCAGCAGTTCCTATCAGCAGACAGCAGAACCTAACGAGAGGTAAAATCACTAATTAAAAGGGAGGTAGATTTAAATGTCGTTAGAAGATCAGTATCGTAAAAAGTTAGTCAGCCCGGAAGAAGCAGTAAAAGTGGTAAAGAGTGGAGACTGGATTGATTATGGATTCGGCCATACCAAGCCGGTTGCTCTGGACAAAGCCCTTGCAGCACGCAAAGGGGAACTCAAAGACATCAATATCCGACATACGTTGAGTCTGACCCCCCAGGCCTGCATCGAAGCAGACCCTGAAGGAGAAGTCTTTACATATCAGGATTGGCATTTCTCAGGTTACTCACGCAAGCTCCACGACAAAGGCAGATGCTATTATCACCCCATGATTTTCCGCAACCAGCCGCTTTTCTACAGAAAAAGCATCCAGAGTGTCGATGTGGCCATGATCCGCGTAACAAAGATGAACAAGGACGGTTACTTCAATACACATATGGGCAATGCCTCAGTGCGTGCAGCGCTTGATGTTTCGAAGAAGATCATCGTCGAAGTGAATCCGCTGCTTCCTTGGGCAATGGGGGGGAATGAAGAAGTCTTACACATCTCCGAAGTAGACTATATTACTGAGTTTGAATCCAAAGTCGAAGTTATTCCGCCGGCAGCCCCGAATGATATCGACAAGCAGATTGCATCGCACATAATCCCCAGAATCCCCAACGGCGCCTGTATCCAACTCGGCATCGGCGGTCTTCCTAACTACGTCGGCAGCCAGCTTGCCGAATCCGATCTCAAGGATCTGGGTTGCCACACCGAGATGCTCGTCGATGCATACTACCATATGCATGTGGCCGGCAAACTTACCAACAGGAAGAAAGGCATAGACAAGAACAAGAGCGCTTATGCATTCGCCGCTGGCAGCCAGTTCCTGTATGACTGGATCGACATGAATCCATCTCTGGCATCGTATCCCGTTTCCTACACCAACGCACCCCACGTAATGTGTCAGAACGAAAACATGGTCTCCATCAATGCGTGTGTAGAGGTCGATCTTTTCGGGCAGGTCTCCTCAGAGTCCTCAGGACCGCGGCATATCAGCGGCACCGGCGGACAACTCGATTTCGCAACGGGCGCCTATATGTCGGAAGGCGGGATGTCCTTCATCTGCTGCAACGCCTCCTACAAGGACAAAAAGACAGGCGAAACAAAATCACGCATCGTACCCACGCTGCCCCAGGGATCGATCGTTACAGTGCCCCGCACCCAGGCCCACATGATCGTAACGGAATACGGTGTAGCCGACCTGGCAGGTAAATCCACCTGGCAGCGCGCTGAAGCCCTGATCAATATCTCTCATCCGGATCTGCGGGAAGGCCTGATCAAGGAAGCTGAAAAAATGAACATCTGGCGCGGAAACGGCAGGAAATAAATAAGCCTGGGAAATCGATTTCCAATACTCTTCTCTAAAAATCTCAGATAATGTTTTCACGTGGCAGTCCGAAGCAAAAGTTAATGTTACGGACTGCCATCGTAACCATCTGCAAGCCCATCAAGTAAACTCATTCATAATCATCTGCGCTAACCCATCTTCCGCAGTTGGAAAATGTGAAAGAGGTAATATCAGCTAGTTACG
>CAZLFA010000017.1:0-57267 GCA_964558665.1 uncultured Syntrophaceae bacterium | reverse complement strand
TTCTTTAAAGAATTGGCCTATGAAAATTTCACACAAAAAAATTGACAGTACCAAGCGTGGGTTATAGTGCTAGAAAGAGATTTCAAACACTACAGAGCCAGGAAAAGGAGGCAAGTATGAGGAAGTATAGCACATATGTTGGGTTGGATGTCCATATCAGGGGGCAAGGGGGATTTTATATCTCCTTGCCGGAACGAAAAATAACCTCTTTCCAATCCGGAAACTGAAAGTTTCAACATCCGGAGTTTCCGGATGGAAACTAAATGACCTCCTTGTCGCAAATCGAAACAGCATAGAGGAATTCTTTAAATAGCCCACTAGAAGAATTATCATTATTTAGCCGATGAACAACGAACGATGCCTTATCATGTTTGTCAAGTACCCGGAAAAAGGAAAAGTAAAATCCCGGCTTAGTCAGTGTTGTGATGAAAACATGGTTGTCCGTCTTTATCGTGCTTTCATTGAAGACCTTATTGATAGATTATCAGGAGGTGATTACCGGTTCCGGATCGCCTTCCATCCTCAGGAAAGAGAGAAAGACTTTCCCGGAGAGTTTGGAGATACTTTGTCATACATCCCCCAGGCTGGTAAAGACCTTGGCGAAAGGATGCATAATGCCTTCTGTCAATGTTTTTCCGATGGATTCCAATCGGTTGTTGTTATAGGAAGCGACAGTCCTGATCTTCCTCAACAGATAATCAAAGAAGCATTCCAATCGCTTGAAGATAGTGATGCCGTAATCGGCCCTGCATATGATGGTGGATATTACCTGATTGGCTTTAATACGGAATCGTTCACACCGGAGGCTTTTAAGGGGATAAAATGGGGTGACGATGATGTATTTAAATCGACTATGGATATTATCCTCAACAGAGCGGGATACCGGGTTCACATGCTTCCATTATGGAGAGATATTGACCATCCGGCAGACATTGCCGCTTTGATCAATGAAAGTGAAAAGAGCGGTTTTGCCGGATCAAAAACAATGTTTTGTCTGCGTGATTATGGCTTTGGCAAAGAGAGATGATGCCTCCCCGCTTTTCTATAATTATCCCTGTTGTCAATGAGCAGAACGTCATCAATGAAACTATCGCACATGTTGAGGAGATCGCCCACACTGCGGGAGCAGCCATTGAGATCATAGTTGTGGATGGCGACAGAGACGGGAAAACTATTGGGGCTATCCAGCACCGCGATGTAAAAACAGCAATCAGCGAAAAAGGCCGGGGAAAGCAAATGAATTGTGGCGCTGCCATGGCAAGGGGCGACATCGTGGTCTTTCTGCATGCCGATACTTATCTTCCGGCCGGTTGTTTTTCTGTAATGGAAACAGCGTTGGGTAATCCGAAGTGCATAGCAGGAGCCTTTGATCTTTCTTTCGATTCCGACCGCCTTGTTTTTCGCTTGATCGCAAGAATCGCTTCCTGGCGCTCCCGTATTACCAGAATCCCTTACGGAGATCAGGCGTTCTTTTTTGCCAGGAATTACTTCGCAATAATAGGTGGATTTGCAGATATACCTCTGATGGAGGACGTGGAAATAATGAGGCGTATAAAAAAAAGAAGGGGGCAAATAACCATTGTTAAGGGTGCGGTTACGACTTCACAACGGCGGTGGGAAAAAGAAGGCATCCTCTTGTGTACCTTGCGTAACTGGCTTTTGATAACCCTTTATCTTGTTGGAGTTTCTCCTGAACTTCTCTCCAGATTGTATAAATAACAGGCTTTTTCAGCCCGATACTTTCCCAACGCCGGCAATAAATAAACGCGTCGGGCAGACTGCTTTCTCATAAGGCTGCGGGATGCGAAGCAGTGCGCCATATGACTGCCACCTGAGGAAGATGGCAGCTTACATAGCACCCGTAACCCTTGGTGTCCAATTGCAATACGGGATGAAGGCGGTTAAAATATAGAAATAATGAATGATGGCGATGTCTGTTCGTAAAAAGTGCGGCAATCAGACAGCAGACTGAAGACGACTGCTTCTTGCCGCTGCCAGAAACAGCTTGTGATAAGCCATCAGATGAAGCTGCTTCCTGTAGATCATGAAGAAGTTTCGTTCAATTATGCAGTTTCTTATCGTCACCTGCTTCAGCACCCCCTGCTTTAATTCCCGTCCGATGGCATGTATGGAAATGAGGGAAACTCCCAGGCCGGCGATTATCGCTTCCTTTACAGCTTCTGAACTTCCCATCTCGCAGACAACATTGAAACGGGCGAAACTGCTTTTCAGGCCTTGAAGATGCTGTTCGATGGTCTCTCTCGTTCCCGATCCGTTTTCTCGGGTGATGAAGGGTTCCCCGGCAAGTTCATCGAGGCCGATTGATTTTTTCTGCGACCAGGGGTGCCCGCTGGCCGCAGCCAGAACAATGCGGTCTTTCCATAAAGATTCGATAATCAATTTCCGGTCATGGATCTCTTTGCCGATGAAGCCTATTTCTGCTTGATCGTTCAATATGGATAAACGCGCATCTTCGCTGTCCATAGTCTGCAGATGAACACGAATCCCGGGTGACGTCTTCCACAATTGTGATATTACGGTGGGCAGGAGATAGGTTGCCGGTATGCTGCTGGCGCTGGCAAAGATATGGCCTGCGGCGTGATCCTTCAGAGTGAGGATTTTTTCGTGCGCCTCCTCCCTCATTCTCAGTATGCGCTTTGCGTAATCGTAAAGGACTTTGCCTTCCGGAGTCAGCGTCACACCGTTGTGCTTCCGGTTGATGACCTTCGTGCCGATATACTCTTCCAGGTTTTTTATCTGTTTGGTCAGGGACGGCTGCGTGACAAAGAGATCGGCAGCGGCGCGTGTGAAACTGCCGGTCTCCACGATTTCTCTGAGCGCCTCCAACTGCTGCAATGATATGTATCTGAAATTATCGTAGCGCATGATTCCTGATAGCACATTAAAGATGTCCGATCAAATTATTCCTTATGGTAATGGACGTTATTCCTGTAGCGGATAAAAGACAAATATCCCGCTGCACCTCCAAATACCGGCATTGCCCCTGATATCTTATAAAAATATTATTTAGTTTCCGTCCGGAAAGGGCTCTTTTCCGCTCCGGCTGTGTCGATCTGCGGTATTGCTTGTGCGACGTACGTAAAGTACGCCTCCGCGCAATCCCTTGATCTCCTTGCCGGAACGAAAAATAACCTCTTTCCAATCCGGAAACCAAAAGTTTCAGCATCCGGAGTTTCCGGATGGAAACTATTTTAAAAAAGGTATAAAGATGATATCTAAATGCCCGTTTGGGTCGTGGATATTTTACGAATGGAGATCATGGGAATGGGTGAATCGCGGGAATCTTCCGGCTGCACGGCAGAGCAGATCAGTGAGCTGCACGAGCGCATCAGGACGCTTGAGCAGGAGAAGGAAAGCCTCAAAAAAAGCCTTGACCTGGCAAACAGCGAACTCGTGAAAATGAAGGAGACATCGAAGAAAGAGACCCTGGAAGCACTAAGGCGCAGCGAGGAGAGATACCGCCAGATTGTGGAGAGCGCCAGGGACGGCATATTCCGGACCGACGAAAAGGGACGATTTGTGTATGTGAATGAGGTGACAACCAGGATAACCGGATACGGAAGAGAAGATCTGATCGGGCGCGATTACAGGAAATTTGTCAGGGAGGACTGCCGTGAGGCGGTCCATGCAGTACTTAAAAAGCAGTACGACGAAAAAACACCCTATCAGTACTGCGAATACGCCATCGCCCGGAAGGACGGCCGTGAAATGTGGCTCGGGCAGAGCACCCAGTTGGTCATGAGAGGAGAGGAGATTGTCGGCTTCCAGGCTGTGGCACATGATCTGACCGACCGTAAAAGTGCTGAAGATGCCCTGAAGAAGGCTGAGGAAAAGTACCGCCTTCTTGTAAACAATGCGCGGGATGCAATCCTGATTATTCAGGACGGCATGATAAAATTCACAAACCCCCGGCTGGTGGAGATTCTCGGGTATGCGGAAGATGAGCTGTATGAACATGCAATAACGAAGTTCATACATGAGGAGGATCGCGAACTAGTCATGGAGCTCCATTTTAAGCGGTTGAACGGCAACGACATGCCGGGCGGTGCAACCTTCCGCGGCTACACCAAAACGGGGGCGGTCATCTGGCTCGATGTAACCGCCGTTTCCGTCGAATGGGAAGGAAGGACGGCCGGTTTATACTTCCTGAGGGATATTTCCCAGCAAAGGCTTCTTGAGGGACAACTTGTGCAGGCACAGAAAATGGAAGCGGTAGGCACTCTGGCGGGGGGAATAGCCCACGACTTCAACAACATCCTTATGGGAATCCAGGGACAGACATTTCTGACACTCATGAACATGAATTCCAATCACCCCGACTATCAGAAACTGAAAAGCATTGAAAATCTTGTCAGCAGCGGCGCCAGGATTACAGGACAGCTTCTCGGCTTTGCCCGCGTCGGTAAGTTCGAGACGAAGCTGGTTAGTCTGAACAATCTCATGGAAAAAAGCATTTCCCTGTTCGGCGCAACAAAAAAGGATATCACTGTTCAAAAGGCATTCCAGGAGACAATATGGAGCGTGGAAGCGGACGAGGTCCAGATCGAACAGGTCCTGCTGAATATGTACATCAACGCCTGGCACGCGATGCCCGGGGGCGGGGAGCTGTTTCTTGAAACACAGAACATCTTTCTGAACGATGTGGATGTGAACCCATTCAGTGTGGCTCCCGGCAGATATGTGAAGATGGCGGTTACGGACACAGGCATGGGCATGGATGAAAAGACCAGGGAGCGCATCTTCGAACCTTTCTTCACGACCAAGGAGCCGGATAAGGGAACGGGACTTGGTTTGACCTCCGCGTACAGCATCATCCGCAATCATGGCGGCTTCATTACCGTCAACAGTTGGCCCGGCAAGGGAACCTCATTCAATGTATTCCTCCCTGCATCCTTCAAGAAAGACGATGCCGTCAAGGATGCAGTGCGTGAGATATCGAAAGGGAGCGGCACCATCCTTGTCGTTGACGATGAGAAGACGAATCTCGATGTTACCAGAGAGCTTCTGGAGAGATGGGGATATACCGTGCTGACAGCCGATAAAGGGCAGGATGCTGTGGCCATTTATGAGAAGGAACACTCGAATGTAGACCTTGTACTTCTGGATATGATCATGCCCGGAATGTCGGGGGAAAGGACATTTGAACTGCTGCAGCAGATGGAACCCAAGGTCCGCATAATCGTCTGCAGCGGTTACAGCATGGGAAGCCAGGCGAAGCGGCTTATGGAACGAGGCTGTCTGGGGTATATACAGAAACCCTATCACTTTGATCAGTTCCTGAGGAAGATAGATGAAGCCATGAAAGGAAAACAGGATGATTGAAGCAAGCAGGCTGTTGTCCTGTATCGAAGAGAGAGTCGAAAGGATGACCGACAGCGCCGGCCGGGAAGTTATCATTATCAGAGACGAAGCGTTGCGTGCCTCAGCGGATGAAGCGAATCTGCCGATGCGAGATGTTTATATTACCGCTATGCGCAGCGGCATTCTGCCCTGCCGCTACCTGAGAAACAGAAACACGCTGTCGCTTGACGACCAGCTTAAGCTGGCCCGGTCTCATGCCGCTGTTATCGGAGCCGGGGGGCTGGGGGGCTATGTGATCATTACTCTGGCGAAGATGGGAATCGGCTGCCTTACAGTTGTGGATTATGACAGATTTGACGAGACAAACCTCAATCGACAGGCGTTATGTTCCGGAAGCGTACTGGGGCAGGCTAAATGCGCTGTTGCCGCGGCCGTGGTTGCCGATGCCAATCCCGCCGTGGAGGTGAAGCCCTGTTTTCTGAAACTCCATGCGGCCAATGCGGGTGAATTGCTGAACGGGTGCGATGTTGTGATCGATGCGCTCGACAACATTCCCGATCGCTTTGTTCTGCAGGAGGCAGCGGAGAGAATGCGCATTCCTCTCATTCATGGGGCTGTTGCAGGTTTTGAAGGTCAGTTGATGGTGATCAGGCCCGGGGAGCCGGGTATAAAAACCCTTTTCGGGAACGACGGCAGGTCTTCCGCCTCTCCTGCCGGTCCGGAGGCGGTTATGGGGGTGCCGGCTGTGGCACCCGCCGTTGTCGGTTCGCTTCAGGCGCTGGAGGCGGTAAAGATTCTGCTCGGACGCGGAGAAGACGCCCCCGGAACGATGGTTCATTACAGCATGGAATCCGGAAGGATCAGCAAATTCGTTTTATAGGCGGCGAATGGAAGAACGGAAGATGCCGCAACTGTGCTGAGAAACATGTTAAAAGAAATCCCCTGAGCTTTTTATTTCTTCATGCAGGTCTTCATTATCTATGTGTTCCTATTCGTTCGTGTTACAACTCTTTACCGAACGGAGGTTTTAGAGATATACCTTTATCTCTCCGCCGGTCACACCTGCACACAGTTCAATATACGATTTCACCGGGCTGGAATCTATTTTATGATAGAGAACTTCTTCCACTTGAAAGAAACCCACGGGAGAGGACATTTCAACATAGATTTTGACGGGTCGCTTATCTCCTTTGGAAATAATGACCTTCTCGATAGATGCCGCAGAATACTTGTGGATGTCACCAATGCGCGCCTCAGCGTGTATAAGGAGAGGTATCCTGGCCCGTCCTTTCTGCATGTCGCAACCGTCTGAAATGAGAATGATGCCTGCTTCCAAAGAATATATCTTCTGCGTGGCCATATGGCCGACGATGCCTTCTACAGCCAGGGAGCGGATAATAATTTGTTTTTCTTTGTTATCGGGGTATACGTTTTCAAGCAGGCGCTGCAAAATGGGAATTGCCTGAATTGTGCTCATTTGCTCATGACGCTCCCGTCCGATGGACATGCCGATATCATGCAGATAAGCTGCAAGAAGAATTGCCACCTGACTGTCTTCATAAGTGCCGATTTCTTCCATTTCAAGATTGAACTTGATACCCGCGTCATGAAGAAGCCGCGACATGTTCATGGCATTGATTGCTACTGTCTTCATATGGACCGGTCCGTGATCGTTGTATCCCAAACGCTTGATGGCTACATTGTTTGCATAAGCCTGAAGGACCTCTATTTCAGGATCCATGATGAGAAGTTCCGCTGTCTGTTTTACTTTGCCGGACAGCATATTCATAAGTTTCCGATTCAAATCATATTCTTTTTGTGATTTCACCATACTCTCCCCATTTAATGGATTTTGAATTGAATCATATCTTTCGACCTTTTTATACCTGCAGAGAAGCGGCTATTACCTCTAAATCTTTCACGTGGTCAAAGCCGGGGGAGGCAAGCATGACAGTCCAGTCTTTTCCCGGTTCTCTGCACATGATCATCCGTTCTCCAGCTTTTAAATCCCGGGCCATCTTACGCAAGATGTAGACGCGCCGGTCATTCCAGATAAACGCGCCGATTACTTCCTTGTTGAAGATTGCCTGAACAAAAGACGGTGCGGCAATCCCTGCCGTACTTAAAACCCTGTCGATACCGAAAGACTTCTCGTATTTATGCGCCAGATCGCGGTCGAATGCACGCAGGACCACGCGAATTTGAGGATTGACTGCCCTTGCCCCTAATCCGATTTCCAGATTCTTGAGGTCATTGTCGGTAACGACAGTGATGCATTTGGCATGCACGATATCGGCTGCCAGCAGGTGCGCTTCACGGCGTGCATCGCCAATGACCACGGGCGTCCTGCTGCGCATTTCGTCCACAAATATTTTATCATTGTCAGTTTCAATGACTATCACTTTCTCACCCATGTTAAGGAGGTTGTCCACAATGCGATAGCCGACATTTCCAAGTCCCACGACCACTATGTGGTTGTCCATGCGATGCTGTTTTCTGCCGAGGATCTGATCAAGCCGGGAAGAAAGCACATAATCGGCGATAACAGAATAGAGGACGGCCAGGATAGCTGCACCGCATATCATCACGAATGCCCCGTATAACTTTATGAGGTCGGAAGCCTTAAGAAGGCTTATGTCTCCAAAGCCTGTAGTTGTCATGACTGTGACAGTGAAATAGGCTGCATCTATCGGACTGAGTTCAAACCAGATATGGAAGACTAATACACTTGATATAAAAACCGCCAATATGCCGATGAGAAGAAGCTTGGAAACACCGGTCATTGTCTGCCAGCGCTTTAAAAAAGGCATGCGTTTTCGTTTTTTTGTCTTACTTGTCTTCTCTGAATTGACCCGCGATTTTAAGGCAATACAGGGGCAGGTAAGAGTTGATTCAACTCCATATGAAACTGTCAGGGCCGGTCCGCTGCCTGTGAAGTCCAGGCGATCATGATCCTTGTCCGGACGGAGACAGTCCCTGCAAAAAAAGAGCGGTGCACCGTCTATGTTCAGCATGGATAAGATGTTTTCCGATATTGATGCTGCGGCGAAGTGATCCGCGGCAATGAAGGAGGTGCTGAGGGCGCGGCAACGCGGGAATGCAGACTCAATCTTGCGCGCAAAACTTTGTTCGAATATCCGTATTATAATGGGCATGTGCGGATTTTTTTCAGCGGCGTTGATTGCCACCCGGAGATTGACCTCGTCACTGTCTGTCGCAGCGATAAGCGCCTTTGCCTTTTCAATGCCGACCCGCACAAGCACGTCCTCATCACGGACATCGGCCTCAACCAGCATCACGCCGTTGCTTTCTGCCAGCCTTTTCACTCTTTCACTGTGAGAAAGGCTGATCACCACAACCTTATGCGAGCCGAGAAATTCCAGTATTCGTGCCCCGACATGACCCAGGCCGCACAGAACTATGTGATCGCGCAGATCCTCCATTATTAATCACCCTTCGTTTATCTGTAAGTCTATTCCTCTGATGGCCTTTTCATGCAAATAATTAGTTTCCGTCCGGAAACCGAAAATTTCAGCATCCGGAGTTTCCGGCATCATTTTGTTATGCACAGCAGGAGCCAATACATACATCAACAAATCAATATTGTACAGGCACTGTGCGTGCCCGGACGTTTTTATGATTTTCCTTGAACGGGAGCAGGAATTTACGATGAGAATCGATCACATTAAAGTGCCGTCATGGCGGGACGTATTTTGACGGCGGCCGTCAAGGCAAGGGCAGGCAGGAACTGTCTCTGTGAGAATGCCTTATGAAGGATCCATGGAAAATATAACCCGGTCTCTTCCTTGCCATTTGGCCGTGTACATGCATTTATCGGTGCGATTGATGAAAGAGGTCAGGCTGTCATCTTCCAGGTACTGAGTTACGCCGATGCTTACAGTTACATGTGTTTCCGCACCGCCGGATGTGAATACCTCGGCTTTGAACTCTTCCCGGATTCTTTCCGCGATGATCTGTCCCTGGTCACCGGATGTTTCAGGCAGGATTATCACAAACTCCTCGCCTCCGTATCGGTATGCAGAATCGGTCTTTCTGAGGCAGCGGTTGATGACTTCAGCGAGCCTCATAAGGACAATGTCGCCTTCCAGGTGGCCGTAAGAATCGTTGTAATTCTTGAAGTTGTCTATATCCAGAAGCAGCATCGTCAGGGGGCGCTTGTAGCGCTCGTAGCGGTCAACCTCATTCTGCAGCTGACTGTAGAAATGCCTCGAGTTGTAAAGACCGGTCAGTCCGTCGGTAATGCTCAGCTCCTGGAATCTCTTTTCGCTGTCGCGAAGCGCCTTTTCGGCCCTGTTGCGTTCCGCCAGGATCTGTCTTTCCCTGAGAAGACGCTTCACTCTGACGATAAGCTCGTTTATGGATACGGGTTTCTGGATGAAATCGCTTGCACCCCTGTCTATGGTTTCCTCGTAGGTGTAGTCCTCCAGAAATCCAGTCATTACGATAACATCGGCATTGTACTTTTTCCTGATGAGTAAAGTAAGTTCCATGCCGTCGATCCGGGGCATCATGATGTCGGTGATTACGATATCGACATCCGTTGTTTCCATGATTTTCAGCGCTTCTTCGCCGCCTTCGGCCGTCAGGCATTGGTACCCGGCAAAGTCCATGGCTGCCTTGATCAGATCCCTGATCATTTTTTCATCATCTACCGCAAGAATGCAGGGGGTGCCGGAGATCTCGTTTTCATTTTCCGCCATAAGGGGATATTTCCTCAAAATAAAATGACTAATTCAAGCTCTAATATTATAAAAACCGCCAAATATCAATGTGATTTTCCCTGAAAAAATAAACGTGGCGACGGATTTCAGCCTATCAGATCCATTACGAGGGGCATCATCAGGTTCATCGCCCTGTACCCCTCTTCTACGGCTTCATCCGCCCTGTTGAATTCCAGGAGGCCGATCTGGGCCAGTCTGGGGGTAACAAGAACGTCAGGAGGGTCAACCGCCAGCCGCTGTTTTGTGATCCTGTCCTGGGTGATGTATATTGATGTTGTTATTACTTCAAAAAGATTCGGTCCTCTCTGAGGTTTTCCCTGCTCAAAAAGCTTAAACACGGAAAGATCGGCACGCGGAAGGCGTTTGTTGAGAAAGGCGGTTACCCTTCTGTGCAGCTTTTGTCTGCTTCCGTTGTTCCTGCGAATGACGGACTTGCCCATGATATCCGAGTTCAGATTCACCGCAATTACTATGTCAGCTCCCATCTCCCGGCAGAGCGAGACGGGGACGGGATTGACCATCCCGCCGTCGACCAGCCAGTGTTCTCCTTTCTGATACGGCGTAAAGATGCCGGGGAGAGAGACGCTGGCTCTTATGGCGTCTATCAGGGAGCCCTGCCGCAGCCAGACCTCTCTGCCTGTATTCAGGTCGGTTGCCACAGCGGCAAAGGGCATGCTGAGATCTTCAATCCTGGCATCAGAGAGGTTTTGCTTGAAGTAATCGGTAATCTTGTCACCTTCTATAATGCCGGAACGGGGGAGACGGACATCCATGAAGCGCAGGAGGTCGGTCCAGTTCAGTGCCCGCACCCATTCGTCCAAGGTGTCCAGAAAATTTGCCGCCAGTGCCCCCGCAACCAGGGCCCCGATCGAGCTGCCGCACGCAATGTCAATCGGAACGCCTGCGTCCTGAATGCTGCGTACAACACCTATATGTGACCATCCCCGCGCTGAGCCGCTGCCGAGAGCCAAGCCTATTTTTTTCGCCATTTTATATTCTCGCCGAAGTATTATCTGACAACTATTCGTCCCGCAAATTCATCGACGACACTGCCGACAATCGCAGCTTCGGTTATTCCTGCTCTGTGCATCCTGTCCAGAAGTTGTCCGGCATGCGCTGCCGGCAGTGAAATAAGAAGTCCCCCGGAGGTCTGCGGATCAAAAAGAATATCAAGCAGCCACTCGGGACAGGACGGCTCGGCATCAACGATGTCTGCACGGAATGCCCTGTTGCGATTCAAACCTGCAGGAATTATCCCCGTTTCTGCAAAGTCGCGGATTCCGGGAAAGAAGGGGACTGATGAAGAATCAATGATGATCCCTGTGTCGCTTGCCTCGATCATTTCTGCAGCGTGGCCGAGCAGCCCGAAACCGGTTATATCCGTGCATGCATGGATGCCGGCCACATCGCTCATGAGATCGGCAGCCTTTCTGTTCAGGCTCGTCATGGAGCGGACGGACTCGTTCACCAGCGCCTCGCCGGCCAGTCCGGCCTTGATGGCGGTGCTTACTATGCCGGTGCCCAGGGGTTTGGTCAGGATCAACTGATCCCCCGGTTTTGCCCCCCTGTTCATAAGGACTCGGTCGGGATGAACCAGTCCGGCAACCGACAAGCCGTACTTCAATTCATCGTCTTCCACGCTGTGGCCGCCGATCAGCAGGACGCCCGCCTCACGCATCTTGTCCATTCCGCCGCTGAGAATCCGGCGCAGAATGCCCATGTCCATCTTTTTGACGGGAAAGCAGACGATATTCATGGCCGTCACCGGCCTGCCGCCCATGGCATAGACGTCGCTCAACGCGTTCACGACGGCAATCTGGCCGAAGGTATAGGGATCATCGACGATAGGCGTAAAAAAATCAATTGTTTGGATGATAGCCAGATCGTCCCGGAGTTTATAAACCCCTGCGTCCTCTCCGTGTTCCATACCTGCAATAAGGTTAGGATCGCGGATCAACGGCAGATCGCGCAGCGCTTCATGCAGGTCCCCCGGACCTATCTTGCAGGCTCAACCGGCCCCGCGGACGGTCTCGGTGAGACGTACATCGGTTTCTTTCGTCATAGAATCCACCTGTTAAATAATTAATAATATTATATAGAACATGTGAGGTGTCAGGTCAAGCACCGTCTCAAGCCAATTGACCATTCATTTTATGATGAGAAATACAAAGGGCAATTTCCCTTGATTTATGATGTTCAATCGGCTTAAATACCGCTTGGCAAGGGGGAGGTGGAAACTATGAAAAAAGAGGCTGTACATACGGAAAAGGCGCCCGAAGCGATAGGAACTTATTCCCAGGCAATCAGGGCGGGAGGCACCGTCTATCTGTCCGGACAGATAGGGCTTGATCCGGCCGGTATGAACCTGGTTGACGGTATAGATGCCCAGATTCATCAGGTATTCAGGAATCTCTCCGCGGTTGCGTCGGCCGCCGGCGGCGGTTTTGACGATATAGTAAAACTCAATATCTATATGACGGACCTTACGCAGTTTCCTAGGGTCAATGAGATAATGGCCGGGTATTTCCAGCAGCCGTATCCTGCCCGGGCTACTGTCGGCGTCGCAGCGCTGCCCCGCAATGCGCTGATCGAGATGGACGCCGTCATGATTGTCGGACAACAGTGAGCAACAGGAGATAATATGCCATCGAAGATCGGTTATTACAGCACGAACAGATATCTTGAAAACATTGAAGGCATCGAGCCTTTCCGCAAAAAGGTCTCGTTCCGCGATGCCCTGATTATCGGCCAGGCCCCCGACGAAGGGTTGTTCATGCCGGACGTGATTCCTTCGCTGTCTCCGGATGATATTTTTTCTTTGAAAGGAAGGCCTTATCAGGAATCTGCCATGCTGGTCGCGGAATCTTTTCTCGCCGATGAGCTTGACTCTGCTGTTATCAGGCAGGTCGTTGACGATGCATACAATTTTACCGTTCCTCTTGAGAAGGTTACAAAAGGCAGGTACGTCATGAGGCTCGACCAGGGGCCGACCGCCTCTTTCAAAGACTTTGCCGCCCGCATGATGGCACGTTTAATGAGCCGGTTTCGCGATTCCGGCAGGCGCCTCAACGTCCTGGTGGCGACATCGGGAGATACGGGCAGCGCGGTGGGTGAGGCATTCCGGGGAGTGGAAGGGATCGGCGTTACCATCCTGTATCCGCGGGGCGAGGTGAGCGGCAGGCAGAAGAAGCAGCTCGACACAATCGGCGGCAACGTTCAGGCGGTTTCTGTGGAGGGCAAGTTTGACGATTGCCAGAATCTGGTGAAGCAGGCCTTTGCCGATCCCGGACTTGCAGGATTGAACCTCACGTCGGCCAATTCCATCAATTTCGGCAGGATACTGCCCCAGATCATCTATTATGTCTATGCCTGCGCACAGCTTGCAGCAACCGGCGAATCAATCGTTTTTTCCGTTCCCTCGGGCAATTTCGGGGACTCACTCGGCTGCGAGTATGCAAGGCGCATGGGGCTTCCCGTGCAGATGCTGGTTATGCCCACTAACGAAAACGACGAATTCCCGCGCTACCTCGAAACGGGAATATATGAAAAGGTGGCGCCGTCGCGTGCGTGTCTTTCCAATGCCATGAATGTCGGACACCCGAGCAATCTGGCAAGGTTTTTCGATTTATACGGAGGGACCGTCGACAGAAACGGCGTGGTCCACAAGTACCCCGATCTGACGGAAATGAGAAAACATATCTTCTCGGCAAGCGTCTCCGACGCGGAGACAAAGGATACAATCAGGCGCGTTTATGAGCAGCATAAAGTCCTGCTGGAGCCTCACGGAGCAGTGGGATGGCGCGGTCTGGAAAGATATCTGGAGCTTCACGGTGATACACCGCTTGCCGTTGTGCTGGAAACTGCGCACCCGGCCAAGTTCCCTGATGAGATAAAGGAGATGCTGGGCATCACCCCGGAGCTTCCTCCGTCAATGAAGGATATCGACGCCAGAACAGGCGAGCCGGTCCTTATGTCGGGGGATTACGGGAAATTCAGGGAGTACCTGCTGAAAAACCTTAAAGCTCGCGAGTAAGCAAGACACCGAATTTGATTCTCCGCTTGAAAACCACTTTGACCAGAATAATATTCACTTATGCAAGTGCCTATACGTTCTATTGCGTAATCCGGGATTGATTAAACATGAAAAGAAATGCGTATTTGGTTGCCGGATACTTTCTCTGCCTGTGGTTGATACTCGTTCCGGCCGGTCCGGCGCCCGCTGAATACGGGGCATCGCCGGATAAAACCATCGGGCAGGAGCAAGAGACGAAAAAGAAACCGCAGGCAAAGCAGAAGAGGAAAAAGAGGCAGGCCGAAGATAAAATTGATCAGAAGCAGGGAGAGCCGAAGGTTGCTGCCGATGATGGACGTTTCATCGCTTATGACGACAAGACAGTGATGGATACAAATACCGGCCTGATGTGGGCGGCGCGGGACAACGGGGGCAACATCAACTGGAAGAACGCGAAGAACTACTGCGATAACTACCGTGGCGGCGGTTACACTGACTGGCGCATGCCGACTCGGGAGGAGTTGGAGGGCTTGTACGATGCGGATAAAACGTACAAGTCCGACTGTGGTTACGAAGTGCACCTGACGAAATTGATCCGTCTTACATGCACCTGGGTGTGGGCATCAGAAACGCGCGGCGCCGAAGGTGCCAGCATATATTTCTCTAAAGGCTCGCGGATGTGGGCTCGCCGGTCATTTCACTTCCAGGCCCTGCCGGTTCGTTCCGCCAAACAGGCTGTTCCGAAATCATCAGGGTTTTAATCGTAAATCAAAATTTTAACCAGGATTACGCAATAGAACGTGTAAGCACTTAAATAAGAAAATATTATCCGGGTCGAGGAGGTTTTCAAGCGGCGAATCTAATATTTTTCTTGTGAAAAATATTCTGAGCTGCGGAAAACCTCTTTGACCAGGGAGCCAGAGAGGCTTACTTTTTTATCGCATAATACGGGTCAAATTCCTGCATTTGCCGTATTGCAATAATTGTCTCTAACGGATGATTTCCTCTTTGATGGTGATGCTCGAGCCGGGTGTCTGGGGAAGCATTTTCTTCAACTGCAGATCCAGCGGTGTATCCGTTTTTTTATAATAAGGTTTTGCTTTTTCGTAGCATGCTTCCGCCTTGCCCGTTTCCTTGGTGACATAATGGAAGTAAATCCCCATATTGTAATAAGTGAGATGCTTCTGCGTTTTATTGATGTATCTGTCCAGCCGGATAGCCTGCTCATACTCATTGTACGATTCACGGTAAAGAAGCTGGTTGTAATACTCAACTCCCAGATTGTGATGAACGACGCTGAGGCGCGGCGTCTTCTCCACGTTGTCCCGGAGGAGCTGCAGCCGGGTCTGAAAGGTTTCGTTTCTTGACCGTGTTAAGGCAACCTGCATCCCCAGAACAAACACCAGCCCCGCTATTATCAGCAGTTGTATGATGCCGCGGCTGGGATGCCTGTTAAAGGCCGCTGCCGCCGCCATGGAAAAGGGGAGAAAAAAGAACATGGAGGGAATGTAGTTTCTGTGCTCGAAGGCAAGTTCCAGAGAGAGAAATGAGCTTTCAATTGCGTGGTTGAGAAAGAAAAAGAGGATGCAGAAGGAAAGCAGGGGTCTTCTTTTCGCATTCATGACAGCGAATACGAGGATGATAAGCAGGGCAAGTATGGCGATAATAGTGGCAACCGGCTCAACAAGGGATGTAGACCACTGGATGTCATGGTGCAGCATCAGGCGTGCCGGCGACGGGTATAGCAGAAAGGAGACATAAAGAAAAAGAACCCTCGGCTGCGTCAGGAGCCGCTCCGTCATGCTGAACGGCCTTATGTCGTAATCCCCGGCTAACGTGTGGATATCCAGAATAAAAAAGGACGCGACGATGGTGATCAGCGCCGGTATGCCGAAAGCTACGGTGTTCCTTCTGATGCTCTCACGCGTTATCCCCTGCAAAAAGAGAAAGTCAAAGATGACGATTGTAACGGGGAGTATCACCGTGTTCTGCTTTGTGCCGAAGGCCGCCAGGGCAGACAAGCCACAGAGGATGAAGAATGTTGCCATCTTTGCCGTGCTGCGCGACCTTCTGGCCTTGAGATAGAAATACATGGCCATGATATAGAACATGCCGGCCATGCTTGCCATTCTTTGAACGATGTATGTTATCGCCGTAACCTGAACGGGGCTGGTTGCCCAGAGAGCACAGGATAAAAGTGCGATGCCGAATGCCGAATCTTTATAGCGTCCTTTGAATATCGGAAGCTGCAGGATATTATGGATCAGAAGGAAGAGAAAAACCGACGCCAGGTAGTGGATAGTTATGTTGACTGCGTGATAGCCGAAGACGTTTAGACCGCCGGCGTAGTAGTTCAGCGCAAAGCTCAAATATGCCAGCGGCCTTGATATTGCGCCGGGAATTTTCTCCATCCCTTGAAAAGATTTTATTATTCCGTTCCGGTCGAGGGCCTTTAAATGAATATTCTTGTTGGTGGTGATGTTGTCATAGTCATCGAGGTGGAATTCGCAAAACAGGCTGTTGCTGTAGGCCAGAACGACGAGCAGAAACAGGAACGCAAAGGCGAAGGTGTACCTGCGGACGAGGCTGCGCCGCTTTGTGTTTTCCGATTCGCTCTGAATGATTATGTCACTGTTCATTATTTGTCCCGTTCCGTATAAGAATTCCTGCTCAGGATGGATTTGCAATGCCCCTGTCTGTTCTTTTCAACAGCCGGACAATAATGATCGTTGACACTGTCAGGATAAGCATTTTTACAGCAGATGTTCCGGCATTTATCTGTCCGGTGTGAGGCAATAAATATCCGCTGATCACGGCAAGAAAACAGATGATAACGGCGGGTGCGATCAATCGCCAGTCATGGGGTACGGGATAAAGTTTCTGGCTCGAAACCATATAGAGGATGAACATGAGCAGCGATCCCGAAAGTGTGGCAAGGGCGGCACCCGCAATCCCCAGATGCGGAATCATCAGAAAAACAAGAACGGCGTTGGCGGAAGCGGCCATCAGGTTGATCAGGGCGATCTTTTTCGTCTTTTTAGCGATATCCAGGCCCGGGGCGAATATATACATGCGGGCGGTTACCGAGGCGACTGCCAGAGGAGGTATTACCAGCCATGCCCCGGCATATTCCTGCGCTGCAAAAAATCCGACGATCTCCGCTGAAAAAATAGAAAGCGCGATCAGCAGGGGCAGTGTGCCGCAAAGGAAAAAACGGAAAATGCGCGCGATATCGGAGGGTGTCGATTCCCTGTTATAGTGCTGATAAATCAGCGGTGTCAGGGCGCTGTACAGTCCGACCATCAGCAGATTGACGACGGAGGCGATGCGGAATCCGACGGCATAAACGCCGAGATCGGCCAGTGTCATAAGCTGCTTGATGGCGATGCGGTCAACGTAGACAGCCACCAGCACCGATATGCTCGACAGCACCAGAGGTGTTGAGAAGATCAGCATCTCTTTGCATTTGTCCATGGAAAAAACGGCTTTGAACAGATGCCTGGCCGGAAACCAGGCAAGCAAGGCGCCGGCCAGCGCGCCGATAATCTGCCCGTAGAATATGCCGACTACTCCTGAATCATATGCCGTAACCAGCAAAATACCGATGCCTGTCGAAAGGAAAGCGTAAGCGACGCTGCAAATAGCGTAGGCTTTCGGCTTTAAAATCCAGCGCAGTTGGTTCTGGAGAAACAGAAAAATGCCGTTCAGGGCGATGGCCGGGACGGCAATGCGAAATACCGGCTCCCACTTTGTGCCGTCGAGAAGGAAATCACTGAGCGGTCCGGAAAATACCAGAGAGATTATTGCGAACAGCGAATAAGCCACAGAGGAAAACCAGAGGGCCGTTGAAGCATATAGCGACTTTTCATGGTCCGTACCCGTGTCTGCATATGAGCGGGCCAGACCCTGCGATATTTCGAGAGCGACCGTTAGGTTTATCAGAGAGGCAAAGACTGTAAGCATATCCAGTCCGCCGTAGCTGTCAGGGGAAAGAAAGCGCGTGTAGACCGGTACGATGAGAATAGGGATTCCCTGCGAGAGGATGCTGGCCAGGCCATAGACCACGCTATCTTTGAATAACTGGCGAATCATTGCTTTAATGCCGTGATGAGAATTCAACAAACATGTTTTGAAGTCTCGGTTTATCCGACAGGCAGAGGGAATGCGCACCGCCGGTTTTGATGAGTCTGCCGACGATCCGTCGTGCCTTGTCTTCGTGAAGACCGCAGCCGTGCAGATAAGAGATGCTGCATGGGTCGTAAAGCCACTCTTTCGGCACATTGCCTTTCAGAAGGGCAACAAATCTGCCGGCAACCTTCTCCGCCGACCAGTGATTCATGACAAAATGATATGCCTTTCGGCCCAGCTCCTTCCTGAATATATCATCGACAACCATCTTTTCAACCGAACTTTCCAGGTCGTCCGGATGACAGAAAAGGCTTGGCGGAATGGACTCCGGCGGTACATCGCTGCCGATCTGCCTGCTGTAGTAGCCCCCGACAACGGCAGGTCTACCGGCGAAGGCGGCCTCGGTCGCGAAGACGGCCATCGGCGTGTCGGAATATATTTCATCGATGATGAAATCGCATCTCCTCAACTCCGCCTGCACCTCCGCGTTGGGCCTGCCTGTTATTTCCACGAATTCTATTTTATAGCCTTTCCCCTGCAATTTTTCAACCACGCCGCGGATGACAGGGGTTCCCTTAGGTCCCGGCTTTGACGGTGCATGGAGTATCCTGATTGCGGAGGCGGCTCCGTCCCCGGCTTCCTCCGCCGGAATGCGTTCATCTCCGGCCGACTGCGGCACGCCGATCATGAGCCATGATATGAAAGGCCTGGTATGGAAATAAGCCTGCGGCGGTATGTTTATGCAGTAGTCCGCGAACCTGTCGATGATCGAGATCATGATCTTCTGCATCCTGGCCAGGATGATGGCGGTTATTATCTGTCCCGGCCTGTCGCCGTTTATGACGTAGCCGTTAAGATACACAGGACGCGCCTCCGATCCGTGGAACACGTAGATGATTTTTTTATTGAACAGTTTCAGGATCGGCAGGTCGAGAAAGAAAAAAAAGGTTGAATTGGAAGCGAAGATAAAGGCATCGAATCTGAAAAGCGCCCAGAAAAAGAGAAAAAAACTGATGAGGTTCTGGAGGAAAACGGTCCACAATACCCTCAATGTCCAGTTTTTAAAAAAGCCTGTTCCCGCTCTTTGGGCCAGATTGTTGAGCTTGTTGATCCATGCCGGATTGTCGTCGGTTCCGTATTGATAAGGGTGGCCGCTCAGATTGACGAACACCGACTCGATCCCCATGGCATCGAATCCCTTTTTCAGGTGGTGGTAATAGCCTGACAGTTCTCTTAAGCCGATGAATATTCTCATCACCCATATTTCTTGGTGTACTTCATGTAAAAGCTCTTCGGCACCAGCTCCAGGCGATACATGATCCAGAAAAGCCAGCGCATGCGCTCGAAAGTCTGCTTGTACGTCACATAGTCGCGGTAGCTCTTTTTCGGCCTTGCCATGACCAGATCAAACTCTTCATCAGTGAAGTTCAGGCGTTTTTTGACTTCCTCGAGGATTCCCTTATCGAAGACCTTCGGCTCTCTGATCTTCTCCAGAGCTTCGGCGCGCGGCATCATACCGGATCTCACCAAAGCGGAAAACTCCGAGTACCTTAAGTCTATGCCGAACTTCCCCGGCAGGTAATAGTTGTTCGTGAAGTAGGCGGTCCTGTTTTCCATGTGGTGGCCGCCGTACCACCTCCAGCCCAGGTTATCGCTGAGGAATTTCTTTGTCTGCTCCTTGTTGTAATCCATGTAGTAGAGGGGGCGTATTTTTTTTATGCCGTCGACAATAGACCATTTCAGCCATTGCGACATCCAGAGATTGGGGAAGGTTTCAATGGCGCAGGTGCCGAAGGTCTTCTGCACAGTTTCTATATATTTGGCGTCCATGTAAAACCAGCCGTGGGGCGAGATGCCCTCCGTCCGAAATGAGTGTCCTTCAAATATGTATTTGATGCCGTACTTCTTGGCGGCCAGGTAGTGTGTCGTCGCCAGGCCGATATCGGATGCCGTGTCGATGTCCGGCACCGAGGCAAGCATGAAGGATTTGAAGATGTCACAGAATTCGCGGTTGTCGACGACGTGCGTAAAAAGATCCAGCCCTAGAGTCTTCAGGACGTTGTGAATGTTTTCCACTGCCGTCTTGGAATTCCATGTATTGTCGAAATGAGCGGCCAGCGGCCTCAGCCCCAGCTTTTTTGCCAGATGCAGCATGTAAGATGAATCGCATCCTCCGCTTACGCCCACTACGACATCGTAGGGTTTGCCCCTCCCGTCGCTGCGGATCTTGTCGGCCATCTGCTCGAGAATTTTCCAGCCCTTTTCGCCCGTGGGGTATTCTTCCTCGAGTTGATCGGTCTGACGGCAGTAGTTGCACACTCCCTGCTCGTCGAATGTTATATACGGAATGTGGTCATCGTAGATGCAGCGCGAGCAGATGACTTTTGAGTTATCAGCCATTATTCAAGCACCCTTTCCAGTTCTTCGGGGGAGGGGAAGTTGATAAGCACCCCCCTGTTTTTTCCCTGGTAGACCACCATGCTGCCGGCGGCCACGGCGGATGCACCGCCTGTCTTCACCGCCCTGCCGAAATCTTCAATTTTGCCGGCGCCGCCGCAGGCAATCACCGGGATTCCGACGGCCGAGGTCACCATCTTTATCAGGTCAATGTCATATCCGTCCATGGTGCCGTCCCTGTCTATGGAACTCAGCAGTATCTCGCCGGCGCCCGCTTTTTCCACATCACGGGCGAATTTGACCGGGTCGATGCCCGCGTCACGGCGCCCACCATGTGTATAGATCGAATAGCGTCCCCGCCAGTTTTTTTTCACGTCGATGGCGATCACGATGCTCTGGCTGCCGAACCGGGAGGCGGAGCTGCTGATAAAGCCTGGATTCTCCACTGCATAGCTGTTGATTGCCACCTTTTCAATGCCGAGGCTGAACAGATTTCTTATGTCTTCAATGTCTCTGATGCCCCCGCTGTATGTAAGAGGCATAAAGCACTCGTTGGCGACTTCCGCCAGAAGGTCAAAAGGAGGCTTTCTCTGCTCAACCGTGGCCGTTATATCAGCAAGGATCAATTCGTCCACTTCCTTTTCATTGTAAATCTTGATCGCGTTTACCGGGTCTCCGATATATGCCGGGTCCTTGAATTTGACCGTTTTGACAAGCCGGCCGTTTCTGACGAGAAGCAGCGGCATCACCCTTGTTTTCAGCATGTCAGACCCTTCCTGCAAAATTTTCCAGGATCTTCATCCCGTACTTGTGGCTTTTTTCAGGGTGAAACTGTACGCCGTAAATGTTTTCATGCGCCACAGCGGAAACGATGTCATATCCATGATGGGTCCTGCACAGCACATCATCGGGATGGTTGCAGACAACATGATAGGAATGGACAAAATAAAAACGGGGATTGGCGTACATTCCTTCAAGCAGGGGACATGGTTTGACTGACTCGACGGTGTTCCAGCCCATATGCGGGACTTTCAGTTTTTCGTTGTCGCGGTCAAAGGAAAAACGAATCGTCTTGCCGCTTATCCAGCCCAATCCCGGCATATGTCCTTCTTCGCTGGATTCGGAAAGGAGCTGCATGCCCAGGCAGATGCCGAGCACGGGGATCTTGTCAACCAAAGCCTTTTTATTCAGTAACGGGATCAACCCCAGATTTTCCAGACTGGACATGCCGCTGTCAAATGCACCGACGCCGGAGAGGATAAGCTTTCCGGCGGCAGCCACGTCGTCTGCCTGAGAAGAAATTGTTGCAGCTACACCAAGATGTTTTAACATGTTCCGGATGGAACCAAGATTGCCCATGCCGTAGTCGATGATAACAATAGAGCTGTCTGTCAATTCTCGTCAGTTTCTCTTTCTGATTATTTTTGCCGGAACGCCGGCGGCTACGGAACAGGGCGCTACATCCCTGGTTACGACGGAACCGGCGCCGATTATCGAACCTTCACCTATATTCACTCCCGGCATGATCACCGATCCGATGCCTATGTCGCTGCCGTCCCCGATCACCACCTTGCTGAAAACGACATCCTGAAAAAGGACAGGCGAAGTCAGATCTCCTTCGTGATGGGTGGAAGTGATGATCTTTACCATCGGGCCGATGCCCACGGCCTTTCCTATGCAGATATCACCCGCGCTGTGAAAGAAGCAGCCCTGGCCGATCCAGGTATGGTCGCCAATGACCATTTCACCTTTGTAATAACCCTTTAAAATTGTATTGTGGCCGATATAAACATTGTCGCCGATGATGATGTTCTCCGGATGAAAAACCAGGACCCCCTCCTCGAAGATTACGTTTTGTCCCAGCTTTTTAAAATCAGCCGGTGAAAACCGGCCTGTGCCGTGGGAAGAATGCAGCTTTTGATTATCTGTCTTCATAAACTCTCCTTATTGCCGTCTTCGGTATAAAGGGTTTTGTGAGCTTAATCATGATCTTTAAACCAGACAGCCGTTTTTTGTATGCCTTCGTCCAGGTCTGTTTTTGCGCGAAACCCCAGCAGACGCCAGGCCTTGTCCACGGAAGGGATCCTGAGCTCGACTTCAGCCGAGAGGGCCGGCGTGAAAACGATTTTGGAATCAGAGCCCAGCACCCGGCAGACGGTCTGAGCGAGCCCGTAGGTGGTCATTACCGCCCGTGAGTTCCCTATATTGAAGGATTCGCCGACAGCAACAGGGTTTTCCATGCACTCCATGAGGCAGTCGACAAAATCATCCACATAACACCAGGCGCGGATCTGATTGCCGTCTCCGTGAATTTCTATCTCCTCATTCTTCAGCGCCCGCTTGATGAAAACCTGTATTGCCCCTTCTCCGGTCTGTCCCGGGCCATAGACATTAAATGGCCGTACAGACACGACGGGGAGCGAAAATTCCCGATAGTAGGCAATGGCCAGGTGTTCACCTGCAAGTTTGCTCACTGCGTAGGTCCAGCGCGCCTCTCCGGCGCTTCCCGCCACGGTTTCCGCGTCTTCCGTAGGCTTGAAGGCAAAGCTGCCGAAAACCTCCGACGTCGAAAAATCGATGACGCGCCCGGTGATTCCCCTCTGCTTTGCCGCCTCCAGAACATTGGCCGTCCCCAGCATGTTTACGCGCATGGTTTTGGTCGGGCTTTTGATTACTGTGTCGATGCCGGCAATCGCCGCGGCATGGACGACAATGTCGGTGTCCGTCATCGAATCCTCAAGAAGCCGGTAGTCCAGGACATCGCCTTTTATTATTCTGATGTTTGGATGCCGGGCGTAGGGGCTGTCTGTGAGAGTGTCCCGGTGAAAGTTGTCATAGACGGTGAGTTGATTGTCTCCGACCAGACGGGATATCAGATTATTTGCTATAAAACCGGCACCGCCGGTGATGAATACCTTTTTGCCTTTAATCATTTTCTCTATCAACCCTTCTTTTGCCCTCAGGCGGCTTGCTTCTTATGACCGGCAGGCAAATGAATCTCTCTTACCGCCTTCATTATTTGTACAGCCTTTCGTTATCCTGTATGTCCATCCACATGGCGAACAGCAGAGACTGAAAACTGCTGATGAACAGGAAGACGAAGGCAAGCATTGTCAGCGGAGACACATTGTCGCTGGTAAATAAAACGATTTTCATTATCTTAATAATATACGGAACGGAGATGATTCCCAGTATGAAAGAGAAATGATACAGCAGAAACAGGGGGTGAAAATCACGGAAGAGGTATTTGATCCACAATCTTTTAAAGAATGATTTTCCCAGCAGCCAGGCAATGCGGGGCATGACCTTCATTATCTTCATCTTCGACTGTTCTCCAATATTGTATACAGGTTTTATCTCCACCTCTCTGAGAGTGCAGAAGGAGATGTTGAGCTTGACCAGGAGATCGTTGGGCATCCCGTAGCTTCTGTATATATCGTGAACCGGTATCGCCTGGAGGGCCTTCAGCGAGATGGCCGTATATCCGCTCTGCGTGTCCGATACGTGCCAGTACCCGGACGCTATCTTTGTAAGGATGGAAAGAATGGAGTTGCCTATGAATCTCACCCTGGGAACAACGTGCCATGCGCTGCGATGAATAAGGCGGTTTCCCTTTACATAATCAATATTCTCGTCGGTTACCGGCCGGCATATGCTTTCCAGTTCCGCCGGGTCCATTTGGCCGTCTCCCGCCATAACGGCAGTGCAGTCGATCTGATTGTCGAGACACCATTTGTAGCCCCTGGCAATGGCCGCGCCGACTCCGCCGTTCTTCAGGTTGTTGATAAGAATGATGCGGTCGCCGTCGGGATTTTTGTTGTCGATCTCCGACGGGATGTAGTAATCCAATTCTTTTCTCCTCATGTCCTGAAGAACGAGATCGGCCCTGTCGTATTTTGTGGCAGGTTTGAGTTTTATCCGACTGTCATTGTTTCCTACGCTGGCGCGGGTCTGCTGCTTCATGTGCTCCCGGACCACCGAGGCCGTATCGTCACTGGAGCAGTCATTTACGACAACAATACGGTCGACGAATTCAGGCATTGAGGAAAGAACCTGAAGAATCTGTCTCGATTCGTTGAAGGCCGGTACGACAACGGCCACTGTTTTGCTGTTCAGCACAGATGATTTCCTATAGTGAATAACTTCTGCTAACTGATTAATAATTAACTATTATGTGTATTAAAAATAGTATGTGAAGTCAATAGAATAAAGCGCGGTTTAATGTGAAAGCATTCTCATTAAGAGATTGTCCAGGACAAGCGAGGGGGAATGAATAGTCATCTCTGTCTTAAGCACGCTGATATCTTTGACAAAGTGGGGAAATTCATTCAGCTTGATGCCGTCTTTTTCTGTCGTGACGATCATGTCGGCATTGCACGCCCGGGCTGATCCGTTAATCCGGGCGATGTCGATTTCATTGTAGCGGTGATGGTCGGGGAACGCTATGAAATCCGCAATATCAGCTCCGAGATTTTCCAGCGTTTTTCTGAATGAAGCCGGGATTCCGATGCCGGCGAACGCGCAGATTCTTCTGTCTTTCAGATATTCAGGATCATAAACGCTGATCCTGTCGCCGCAGACAATTGCCTTCGGCTTGTGGTAGCCGTAGAATGACGGGAAATCAAGAGTGAGGGCCTTGAAAGGAAGGCTCTGGTTGTCCGGGGCGGCTGCGCTGCCGGTCCAGATAATGATATCCGCCCTTTTTAATGAGCTTACAGGCTCCCGCAAAGGCCCGAGCGGCAGCGGGAATCCGTTCCCCAGGGGCAGTCTGCTGTTGAGAAGCACGATTTCAATGTCCCTGGCAAGAGAACGGTGCTGAAAACCGTCATCCAGCACAAGGATGTTTGCACTCATGTTCTCAATGGCATACTTCCCCGTCAGATATCGCTCCTGCCCCGTGAGTATCGGTATTCCTTCCGTTGATTGCGCCATGACAATAGGTTCGTCGCCCGCCTCCTTAAAGTCCATCAGAATCCGGGAACCGTCGGAGACGATATTGACCGGCGATTTCGAGGTGCCCTTGTAGCCGCGGCTGAGTATGGCCGGTCTCAGCCCTTTTGCTTTAAGGATATTGGCAATCTTGATGGCCGTCGGAGTTTTTCCCGTTCCTCCTACTGTGATATTACCGATGCTTACAACCGGGCATGGAAGTTTCTTTTGTCTCATCATGCCGAAATCGAACATGGCGTTTCTTATGTTGACGGCGCTCCGGTAAACTGCGGAGATGCAGAGAAGGACGAACGGCAGCGGGTTTAGAGGATGAATGCTTTCCTCATTGTACCAGATTTTTTGTATGGCGGTGACGAGCGTATTCATCAGTTCTGACTGTTGTCTGATGGGGGAGTTGAGACCGGCGTTCTTGCCTGGCAGTTGTTTTCCGATTTGTCCATGAACTGCATGCTGTGGAGCCTGTAATATTCGCCTTTGGCCTCCAGCAGGCTTTCGTGATTGCCTATTTCGACAATTTCTCCGTCAACCAGAACGACGATGCGGTCGGCGTTTCTTATCGTGGAAAGCCGGTGGGCAATCACAAAGGTTGTCCTTCCTTTCATCAGGGTTTCAAGAGCATCCTGTACTTCAATTTCCGCTTCGGTGTCGAGGGACGAGGTCGCCTCGTCGAGGATGAGGATCGGGGCGTCCTTCAAAAGCGCCCTTGCTATGGATATGCGCTGTCTTTCTCCTCCGGACAGTTTCGCTCCCTGCTCGCCGATGACGGTATCATATCCCTGCGGCAGATTCATGATGAAGCCATGGGCGTTGGCGGCTTTGGCGGCAAGGATAATATCATCTTCGCTTTTGTCGATGTCTCCATAGGCTATGTTGTTTCTTACCGTGTCGTTGAAAAGTATCGTCTGCTGAGTGACGATGCCGATCTGCCCGCGCAGGGATTTGATGGTCACGTCTCTGATATCGCTGCCGTCAATCGATATGCTTCCCTCCGCAATGTCATAAAATCTGGGTATGAGATTGACCAGTGTTGTCTTCCCCCCACCGCTCATTCCCACAAAGGCGATAACCTCTCCGGCGCGTATCGAGAGGTTGATGTTTTTCAATACCGCCGCCTCCTCGTAGCGGAAAATCACGTTGCGGATTTCAATGCCTTCGGATATCCGCGGCAGCTCGACAGCCCCCTCCTTGTCGCGTATTTCGGGAACAAGATCGATGATGCTGAACACTCTCTCCGCCCCGGCTATGCCCTGCTGGATCGTGTTGTTCACGTTTGTCAGCCGCTTCACCGGTTCATAGAGCATGATGAGGGCGGTCAGGAAGGAGAAAAACCTGCCGGGCGTGGAGATGCCGTTCACGACCTGATAGCCGCCATAGAAGACAATGGCGGCAATGCCGAGCCCGCCGAGAAATTCCATAAAAGGGCTGGAGACCGCGCTTACGGAAACCGATTTGAGAAAGAGTTTGAAAAGATTTTCGTTCTCCCGGGCAAACCTTTTGTTTTCGTATTCCTCCATGCCGAAAGCTTTGACGATGCGCGTCCCGGAAATAGTTTCCTGAAGAAGCGAGGTGAGGCTTCCGATTGTTACCTGTGTGCTTCTGGCAATGCGCCTCATCTTTCTACCGAATGTGGCAATTGGGTAGATGATGAGGGGAAAGACCACACTGGCAATCAACGCCAGCTTCCAGTCCTGATAGAAAATGACGAAGACCAGTCCGATGAGGGTGAAGCTGTCCTTCATGAGGCTTGTTATGGCTTCCGACACGGCGCCGTGCACTGAATTGACATCGTTCGTTATCCTTGCCATGAGGATGCCGGTCGGATTCTTGGTGAAGAAGGAAAGCGACTGCTCCTGGATCTTTTCGTAAAGACGGTTCCGGAGATCGGCGATGACACGCAGCCCGATATAGTTCATCAGGACGGTATGGCCGTAACTGCACGCTCCTTTGAAAATATAGATGACCACGACGGCCGCCGAAATCCACTTCAGCATGTTGTAGTCTTTCTGGACGAATATGCCGTCGAGGGCCGGTCTGACCAGATAGGCGGAAAGAGCCGTCGCTGAGCCGACCACCATCATGCACAGCAGTGCAAACATAAATTTGGGCGCATGCGGTCTCGCCAGAGATAAAAGACGTTTGAACATTTCCATATGGCATCCTTATTCGTTTACACGGCCCTGTTCAGGCGCCGATCATGTCCAGTGCCAGCCCGGCCGCTCTTCCGGCAGCGCCTGACTCTCCGAGCATCATTTTAATCTTTGCCAGGTCTTTCTGCATTGCGAGACGTCGCTTTTCATTGGTCAGGATATCCAGAGCTTCTGCGGCTATCTTATCGGCGGTGGCGTTATCCTGAAGCAGTTCAGGAACAATGAGCCTGCCCGATATGATGTTGGGAAGACCTATATTTTCGACCCTGACAAACATCCTCCCCACAAAATATGTCAGCAGAGAAACCTTGTACACGATAATCATCGGTTTTTCCAGCAGTGCCGTCTCAAGGGTGGCGGTTCCCGAGGCGACAATGACGAGATCGGATATCCCTATAGCGTCGTAGGTATCATGACGAACGACACTCACCTTTACAGGATGCCGATTGATAATGCCGGTTATCATGCTTTCCGGAATGGAGTCGGCCAGCGGCAATACAAACTGCGCGCCGGGGAATTTTTTTCCGATGGTGTCCGCCGCCTTCAACATCTCGGGAAGCAGCAGCGTGATCTCCGAATTTCTGCTGCCGGGAAGAAGAGCTATTTTTATCTGTTCGGCGTCAACGCTGAATTTCCTGCACGCGTCGTCCGTTGAATATTTTCTCTTTACGTCGTCAAGCAGCGGATGGCCTACGAATACGGCATCCACCCCTTCATCACGGAACAGCTTTTCCTCGAAGGGGAAAATTACTCCAAGTTTATCCACCGATTCACGGATCTTTTTTATTCTGCCTTTTCCCCACGCCCATACCTTGGGTGTTATGTAATAGTATATTTTTATTCCCAGGGACTTTGCCGATTTTGCAAGAGGCAGGTTGAACCCCGGATAGTCGATGAGGATGAGGAGGTCCGGCCTTGCCTCTTTTATTTTTTTCTTGAGGGATTTCATGATGCCCATGATGACCCCGAAACGGGCGATCACATCCGTAAGCCCGACAACAGCCACTTCCCCGGCATCGGCGATTAGATCCACGCCGGCGGATCGCATGTGGGGGCCGCCCATTCCGTAGAAGTCAATCCGCGGATCCCGACTGAGCATTGATCTGACAAGATTGGCGCCATGAAAATCTCCGGAAGCCTCCCCGGCGACAATCATTATCCTTTTGCGCCTTCCTGTCGTGGTCGAAACCGGCATGTCATTTTCTATGGCTTCGGGAGGCATGATGGAGAATAGGTACAGCTTTCTGCCGCATGGATTTTATTTGGAAATCGAGGGTTTCTCATCCGCAGCTTATGGATAAAACTACCTGCAAATTCCTCTCTGCGACGCTTCTATAAAAGAGATGAATGTCCTTATTTCCGGAAGATCATCAACCTCTTCCCTGATTCTGCGGATCGCATCCCTGACGAGCAGCGATGATCTGAATACCAGTTTGTACGCCTTCTTGATGGCGTCGATCGTCTCCTCTTTGAAACCTCTCCGCCTCAGGCCGACGATGTTAAGCCCGTATGGCTTGGCGCGGTTTCCCGACACCATTACATATGGAGGAACATCCCTGGCAACCGCCGAGCAGCCGCCGACGATGCAATGCGCCCCGATTCTTGCAAACTGATGGACGCCGGTCATACCGCTGACGATGGCAAAATCGTCAACGTGAATATGACCGGCCAGGTTCGTTCCATTTCCCAGGATGATATTGTTGCCGAGTTTGCAGTTGTGGGCGATGTGGCTGTATGCCATAATGAGATTGCGATCTCCCATGATGGTTACGCCTATATCCGCCGATGTTGCGCGGTTGATGGTGACGTATTCGCGGATCGTGCAGTTATTGCCTATTACCACACGGGTTTCCTCTCCTCTGTATTTGAGGTCCTGAGGCAGCCCTCCCAGGGATGCAAACTGGTAAACGCGGCAACCTTCACCTATATCAGTGTGGCTGTCTATAACCACATGAGAGCCGATCTTTGAATTCTTGCCTATGGTTACACTGGGGCCGATCACGGAATAAGGACCTATCTCTATTCCTTCCCCGAGGACGGCATCAGGCGCTATTACAGCGGTTGGGTGGATATTCATTGTTGGTACCTTTCATCTGAAAAATATTTAGACCGGAATTCCACGATCAGGTTTCTTCCGGCCGCTTTTTTTTGATTTCATTTCTTTTTCAAGGTTTTCCAGTCGCTTGGCAAGCGAGATTATCGTCTTTCTCATTTCCGGGATCCTGGGTATCGATCCTTCTATACGAAGCCATTCCCGATACGGCCTGTTGGGCGCGCCGCCGATAATCTGATTGGCGGGAACGTCCTTGTGAATTCCCGATCTGGCCGCAGCCATGACATAATCTCCAACCGTTATATGTCCAACCACTCCGGCCTGACCGCCGATTATCACTCCCTTGCCGATCCTGGTGCTTCCCGATATGCCAACCTGCGACACTATGACCGAGTTCTCACCAATGGTTACGTTGTGCGCGATCTGAACAAGATTGTCTATCTTAACCCCTTTCTGTATCCACGTCCTTCCCGGGTTGCCTCTGTCGATAGTAGAATTGGCACCGATTTCGACGTCATCGTCGATCTGCACTATCCCCACCTGGGGTATCTTCTCGTTGAGAAAGCCGGGCGCTGCAAAGCCGAACCCGTCGCTTCCGACAACAACCCCCGCGTGAAGGATGACGCGTTTTCCAATAATGCATCGCCTGTAAACCGCCACATTGGGATACAGGATAGAACCATCACCGACAATGGCATCACGGCCGATGAAAACACCCGGATACAGGACCGCCTTGTCTTCTATTCTGGCACCGGCGCTTACATATGCGCCCGGATATATAACAGCCTCTTCTGATACGGAAGCGCCTTTCTCGACAAAAGCGCCTTTTTTTATCCCCGGCGTTTCCTTATGCTCCGGATAAAACAGACCCAGAACTTTCCCGAAGGCGATATACGGATCGGGAACGGCAATCAGGGTTTTCCCCTTGTTTTCGATATCCGGTCTTACCAGAATCGCCGAGGCAGAAGTCGTCTCCAGTTTCTTTATATACTTGCGGTTGGCGATGAAGGTCAGGTCGGATTCGCCTGCTTCATCCAGACCCTTGACGCCTTCGATTATAATGCTGCTGTTCCCGATGACCGTGCCGCCCAGATATTCGGCGATTTCGGCTACAGTTTTTTTCATCAGTTTTCTACCGGAAAAAAAGTTTGCTTGAAGCCTTACGATAGCTCAGCACTTCTTTATTTTTCCTTATATGTCCTGTTGAATTCCGCCAGCACCTTTTTTGTTATGTCATTGGTGCGATCGTGATAAGGGATCATCATGACGTTCGGATCCAGAATCAGTGTGAATTTCTCTTTTGCTCCTATCTCCCGGATAATTGTTATGGCGGTAGGTTCTATTTTAGCCAGAAACTCCTGGTTCCTCTTTCCCAGCTCATCATTGAAGTCCTTGAGCATCAATTCATAATCCCTGGCCTGCTTCTCCAAGTGGGATTGCTTCTCTCTCAGTTTTTCAGGCTTCATTATGGAGCGCTGGGCGTTGATTTCATCACGCAATTTTATCAGTTCAGCCTGCTTTGTCTTGGCTTTAGCCTCCGCTCTTTCAGCTTCCTTTCTCATTCCATCGTAAAACTTTTTGCCTACATCCGACGTCCTGGCGATTACCATATAATTGACAAAGCCGATTTTTTCAGCCGCCGTTACACACGATACCGATAGGACAAACGACAAAATCACACCTATGGTAAAAGCAAAAAAACCTTTTTTCATTATCTTAACCCTCCCTGTTCTAGACTTTTTTTATTTTAAACCTACAAATTAAAAACCGGAAGAAGACAGACAGCAGGTTAGGTCACTGGATATCTCTTCTTCCGACAGCTTTTTTATGCCCTGCCTCAGAACTGCACACCCATGGTAAACTCCCAGCGGGACGGGGATTCGTTATCCTTGCGATCCAGCACGTATCCCCATTCCAGTCTCAAAGGCCCCATTGGCGAGTACCAGCGTACCCCCGCTCCTGCAGTTTTTCTCATGTCGCTCAGGCTGTATCCGCCGTCCCAGGAGTTACCTGTATCGTAGAAGATGACCCCTTTGATTCCCGCGCTTGTTATCAGAGGAAAGACAATCTCCGCGTTGAAACACAACATGGTTGTACCGCCGATGAATTCACCCGTTACCGGGTCTGTCGGCCCCACGTTTCGCAAGCCTCTCAGAGAGTTTATGCCTCCCAGGTAAAATCTCTGGTATACCGGTATCTGTTTGTCCGAATTGTTTGTTACGACATACCCCCATTGCCCCTTGACCATAAAAACGCTCGAAAGGGGCAGTGGAAAATACCAGGAAGATTGGGCGTAGTACTTTGTGTATTCCCAATATCCCTGAAGAATTCCTCCCGCGTATGTCATGGCTATTGAATTCCTTGAACCCTTTGACGGGAAAAAGTTGTCGTCCGTTGTGTCACGAGAAATGGTAACTCCCACACTGCTGTCCTGATATGTTCCCTCCTGGGACTTGGTCAGTGCGGATGCAAATGCCGTAAGATCCTTGATGGTATCTCTTGACAAACGATATGAGATCGAACCATAAAAATATTCCCATAGAGGATGACCAAAAGCGACTCCTAATCCTGCAGAGTCCAATGTATATGTGTCGTAATATCTTTCAAAGCTCCAGAGGTCCCACTTGCTGTATACAGGCATGTCGAAAAGCCAGGGTTCAATAAAGGACAGTTCATAAAGCTTTCTGTTGCCCGATAGAGTCGCCCTTAAACTAAGCGTCTGGGCTCTCCCGAACAGATTCTGCTGCTGCACATGGGCAGTAATGGAGGCGTTGTCCGACGCGCTGTAACCGGCGCCGATGCTGAACATACCGGTCTGTTTTTCTTTTACGTTGACATTTACATCTGTCAGTGTTTCGCTTGGCCCTTTTTCCGTCTGAAAATTGATTTCCTCAAAAAATCTCGATCTTTCCAGGTTCTGGTAACTTTTTTTCATGTTTGTGCTGCTGAACAGTTCCCCTTCAACTATGGCGAGAGCCCGGCGGATTACCTTGTCTCTTGTCTTGACATTGCCGGAGATGGTGATCCTGTTGAAATAGACAAGACTGCCCTTGGTAATAGTATAGGAGACGTCAACAGCCGTATCCGCCTCTCTGACATTGGTGCGCGGCGCTACATCGGCATATGCATATCCTTCATCGTTGGCATATTTGGTCAGCTCTTCAATATCCTTCATGATGGCTGAGCGGTCATAGTATTCCTTCTTCTTTAGGGCAAGTTTTTCCAGAAGCTCCTTACGGCTTATTTTCAAATCGTCACCGGTAATCTCCACCTTGCCTACCTTGTACTGTTTGCCTTCCGTCACCGGTATTTTGATGTAGATGCCCTTCATATCATGCGTGATTTCCGGCTCGCCGACCTGGGCGTTGATGAATCCGTTGTTGAGGTAAAAGGCATTGAGTTTTCCGACGTCCTGCCGGAGCTCGTCCTTTTTCAGAATGCCGGCATCTGTAAAGTAGTAGAAGATGCTCCATTCAGATGTTTTCATTACCTTGCGCAGTTCTTTTTCGGTAAACTTCTGATTCCCCTCAAAGGAGATTTTCTTTATGAAGATGCGGTTATTTTCCGTGATCGAAATGGCGATGACGGAATCTTTGGTTCCCGCCTTTTCAATCTTGTAGCTTATCTCGGCGTTGTAATAACCTTTATTCTCATAGAGACCCTTTATCTTGACCATGTCATCCGAAAGCTTCTTGGGATTCAGCACCTGCTTGGGCTTGACAGACATGGCTGCCTTTATATCGTCTAAGGAAATCTTTTTGTTGCCGGTGATCTTTACCTCGTTTATCAGGGCCTTCTCCTGGAGGATGAAGGTAATGATTTTCCCCTCGGGTACAACACTGACATCGGCGCTTACATCATCAAAGAATCCCATTTGATATATGGCCTTGATGTCGTTGGAGACGTCCTTTTCGGAAAATATGCTGCCTTTGGCGCTTTTGATCATCGGGGTAATGGCCGAGCTCTCAATTTTCTGGTTGCCCTTGAATTCTATGCCGGCTACTTTATGCTCCACGCCCGTTTTGATAAGTATGTCGTTTCTCAGGCGGGGAACAATTGTCGATCCGATACCTTCAACACCTCTTCCCTGCACAAAAAATCCCGGCATGGTTCTACCCTGATGGACGTCAAAAACTCTCATGTCGGCGCTGATCTGTTCCCCAAACTCGGAAATGCTTCCCATAATCACGTAGCGGGCGGAAGTTTCTTTTCCCACAGCGAGGGCTGTTTTTTCATTGATCGGCTGACGGCCGATTGCCTTGGTTACGGTGTCCCTATCCACGAGTTTGTAAGATTTGATTTTTGAAAGTTCGGATGACAGTTCCTTGTATAGAGATTCCTGAAGGATGGCTTTGTTGTCTTTGCTGTGGACCTCGAAGGGAAGAAGCACGACATTTATAATTTCCTCCGCACGCACGCAACAAGGCATTACCAATATCAGAAGAACCGCAAAGAAGGCCGCTTTATTGATGAGGTGTTTTATCGTCATTCTTCTATCTGTCCATCCTTAAGGCCGATGCTTCCGGATAGTCTTTCCGCCAGAGCTTTGTTATGCGTTACCACAATCAGCGTGATTTGTCTCATCTTATTCATGGAAATCAGAATGTCTTCTACCTTTTTTCCTGTTTCCGTGTCAAGGTTTCCTGTCGGCTCATCTGCGAGAATAATATCCGGATTCATTATCAGAGCGCGCGCCACGGCCACACGCTGTTGTTCGCCGCCCGAAAGCTCCCCCGGCTTGTGAGTGCCCCTGTCGGCCAGATCCATTTCCTCCAGCAGAGATGCGGCACGCTTTTCTGCGTCTTTTACCGGCATTCCGTTAATCAGGGCCGGCATCATGACGTTTTCCAAGCTGGAAAATTCCGGAAGCAGGTTATGAAACTGAAAGACAAAACCGATCTTCTGATTGCGAAATGCCGATATCTTTTCTTCATTCCACGCAAAGACGTTCACGCCGCCGAAGGTTACATTTCCGGAGGTAGGATGATCCAGTGTCCCCAGGATATGCAGCAGCGTGCTTTTCCCCGCCCCGGAGGCGCCCAGGATTGCCAGTGATTCTCCACGGGGGATATCGAGGTTCAATCCTCTGAGAACGTTGATTTTATTACCGTCCTTGATGAAGGTTTTATGAAGGTCACTGATTTTTATCATTACCGCTGACTCCCCGGAAAACCGTGTGAAGGCGTAATCATAAGCGCTTCTATTCGTACCGCAATGATTCTGAAGGGTCGAGCCTGGAAGCCCGCCATGACGGATAAATTGTCGATATAAAGCAGATTACCATCGTCCCGACAATGATGATGAGCACGTCGCTATAGTTGACCCGCGAAGGCAGTTCGCTCAGGTAATATACATCGCCGGGCAGTATTTTAAAGTGGAATATCTTTTCCACAATCTTTGATATTCTGTCGAGATTAAGTGCTACGAACAGTCCTCCAATGCAGCCCAGGATCGTGCCGACAGCGCCGCTGATGACGCCCTGCAGAACAAAAATTTTCATGATGCTTTTTGATGTGGCGCCCATTGATTTCAGGATGGCAATGTCCTTGTTCTTTTCCATGACGATCATGATGAGAGCGGTGATGATGTTGAATGCCGCCACAAGAACAATCAGGCTCAGAATGATGAACATCACCCGCTTTTCCAGACGCAGAGCGGAAAAAAGATTCTTGTTCATCTCCATCCAGTGTCTGGCCCAGTAGGGGTATCCCAGTTTTTTCTCCAGGCTTTTGGCAATGGTGTCCGCCTTGTATATGTCGTTGACTTTGATCTCGATGCCGGTGACGGCGCCTTCCATGTTGAGAAATTCCTGGCAGTCCTTGAGCGATATGTAAGCCAGTGTAGAATCATATTCATAGAATCCGGAATCGAAGATGCCGACGACAACAAACCGCTTCATGCGCGGAACCATCCCCATCGGCGTTGCCACCCCCATCGGTGATATAATGCTCACCGTATCCGCATAAAACAATCCCAGATGCTTGGCCAGTTCCTTGCCGATCAGTATGCCGGGAAGCTGATCCTTGTCCTTGCCCAGATTTATGCTGCTGCGTTTTTTCTCGGAAAGATATTCGGTGCTGCCCTCCTTCATCTTTCCCAGGTTTATCACCTTGAAGGCGTCTTCCGGAGACAACCCGCGCATCACGACGCCGCTCACGCGATCGCCGTTTTTGAGCATGGTCTGCCCGTAGATGAAGGGAGTGGACGCAACAACGCCTTCCATCCCGGAGATCGATTTCATTACCTCCTGATAATCCCTCATAGGGCCTGTGTATTCCATGAGTACGACGTGCGAATTGACGCCCAGGATTTTATTGCGAAGGTCCGTTTCGAATCCGTTCATTACGGCAAGCACGATGATCAGGGCAGCAACGCCCAGAAATATGCCTGCCACGGATATGAAAGTGATAACCGAAACAAAAACCTGTTTGCGCTTGGCTCTAAGATATCTCAGGCTGATAAAAAGTTCGTAGGCGGACATAGTCGGTTCGATTTATTGCGGCCGGGTTTGGGAAGTAAAGGGTAAAACACTAGCTGCCGGGATGATTCACACCCCGCCGTTTGCCGGCCCTGGCAAATCTATTTTCACTCCTTCACTCTCATATGCGGGAACAGAATGACGTCCCGTATGGATGCCGAGTCGGTAAAAAGCATGACCAGCCGGTCTATGCCGATTCCTTCGCCTCCGGTAGGCGGCATGGCGTATTCAAGCACATTAACGTAGTCTTCATCCATCACATGCGCCTCTTCGTCCCCTGCTTCCCGTTCTTTTAGCTGCATGAGAAATCGTTCGCGCTGATCTTCCGGGTCGTTCAGCTCCGAAAATGCGTTGGCTATCTCCCTGCTGCTGATGTAAAGCTCGAAGCGATCCACCAGTGCCTGATTTACAGCGTTCCTGCGGGAAAGAGGCGATACCTCTACGGGATAAAGCGTGACAAAGGTCGGTTGGACGAGTTGTGGTTCAACCGTCTTTTCGAATATGGCCATAACGGTCTTTCCCAAAGGATCCGCGTTATTGACCTCCAGACCGAGCTTGCGCGCGCAGGCGGCGGCTTCAGCTTCATCGGTCAGCACTTTCTGATCAATGCCGGCGTACTCGATCAGTGCTTCATGAACCGATATACGCTTCCAGGGAGGAGTAAGGTCAATCCTCTGCCCCTGGTACTCGAAGGACATCGAACCGAAGAGTTCCTTCGCTACGTGAGTCAGCATTTCCTCCGTCATGGTCATGAGGTCTTCATAAGTGGCATAGGCCTGATAGAATTCCATCATGGTGAATTCCGGATTGTGGAAAGTAGACATACCCTCGTTGCGGAAATTCCGGTTGATCTCATATACGCGTTCCATGCCCCCGGTTATGAGGCGCTTGAGATAAAGCTCAGGGGCGATTCTCAGGTAAAAATCCATGCCCAGGGCGTTGTGAAAGGTCTTGAAAGGACGGGCTACGGCTCCTCCCGCCTTGGGCTGCATCATGGGCGTCTCCACTTCCAAAAAGTCGCGGCTGTCCATGAATTGCCGGATCAGCTGAATAATGCGGCTTCGCTTGTAAAAGACATCCTTGACTCTGGGGTTGGAAATAAGGTCCAGATGGCGTTGCCGGTATCTCGTTTCTACATCGGTCAGCCCGTGCCATTTTTCAGGAAGAGGCCTCACGGATTTGGAAAGAAGGCGAAACTCCTCGGCTTCGATCGTCAGTTCCCCGGTTCTCGTTTTCATTACCTTACCGGCGACGTAGACGATATCTCCAATATCAAGCCTCTTGAAGACGTTGAATGTCGTCTCTCCAACTGCCTTTTTGCTGATCAGTCCCTGAATCCTGCCTTTTCTGTCCTGGATGCTTATAAAGGCTCCCTTACCGAAATCACGGACGGCCATCAAACGGCCGGCAATGGAAAATTTCTCATCTATACGCGACAATTCTTCCTGATCCAGGGATGAGAAACGTGCAATAATGGAATCCGAGGTGTCCTTTACCCGGACGTCATTAGGATAAAGCTCCACTCCGTCCGCCCGGAGTGAGGCAATCTTGTCTTTTCTCTTTTTCAGAAGTTCGCTTTCTTCTTCTATTTGGCTCATAAGCACCTGTTATCTATCGATAAAGAAAATATTTAAAGTAAAGTGCGCTTGACTATATCGTTTTAACTCATTAGTCAAGGAAGAATTGGAAATGCGGAAAGGGTTCTTTTCCGGTTCTGAATCGGAGCGCCAGCTGTGTTGTCTTCGTCGTCGAAGAAGGGCGGGTTTAAAAACCCGCCCCTACGATATTTATTAAATGTACTACTGCGTCGCCGTTGTCCCCCTTACTGAGGGGGTGCAGGGGGGGTGCACTATCATCCCCGATTGAGAACCGGAATAATATGAGGCGTCGATCTGCGTTATTGCTTGTGCGACGTACGTGATGACGTACGCCTCCGCGCAATCATGTAAACCCCCCTTTATAAAGACATAAGGGGGATTTTATATCTCCTTGCCGGAACGAAAAATCCCTCCTTTCCGATCAACTGATCAACTGTCTTGTATCAAGGGCTTTGTAAGGGCAATCATTATACCTTTTTGTATCTAAAAGGATTCACCCGTAAATCACGTAATTTGGATAAAGCGAATCTGCTCGCGAAGTCCTCATGTGAAAGATAGTTGAGAGAGTCCGATTTGAATGTTGAAAACAGTTCCTGTAAAACGGAATCCTTCATCTCATTGTTTACGAATGTTCGTTCTTTCCTGTATTCATATGTAATTTCCTGCCCGAAGACATTAATGGTGTCCACAAAGTCTTCCCGGTTCTGAAAGAACTCTTCAAGCAGAGGCACCTTCATGCGCACAACAAGCTCAATTTTAGTCGTGTCGGCGGCTATGGGACGGGAATAGTCATATACTTCAAGCATGAGTCCATTCTTCAGTTCTATGCTTTCCATCAGTCTGGGCATCGGCTGTTAACAGTCCTTTCTGCAAATGATATCTTCAAGGGAATGATTCTTAACATTTTTGATCTTGACCTGCAATTTTAATCCGCATATAAAGCCACCTCCATGAATGACGAAACTTTTATTCACCTGTGCCAGCCGGACGGATGCAAGTCGTGCGGAGCATGCTGCGGCCTCTATAACTATGCCGACAGCTCAAAAGAAAGCCTCGTCAAGCGGCTGCGCCGGAGAAGCAGCCTTTTCAGAGAAAAGGTAGAGAGGCAGGAAGACCTTCCTGCTTACGCGCAAGAGGTTCTTTCTTCGGAAGATCAGACAAAGCGTTACGAAGTGATATACTGCTGCGAGTATCTGGGCTTTATCGACGAACATGAAAGGAGGGTAGGGTGTCTCCTGCACCCTGTGCAGAACGGCGGCAGAGACATGAGGGATGTGTCGTTCTACGGCAGGGAATTATGCGACGGACATTTCTGCCCCAGTTATCATTATATTTCACGGGACGAAAAAACGGCCCTGTTGCATATCCTTGATGACTGGTATCTTTATGGCCTCTGTGTGACCGACATCGACCTTGTAAAGGAGTACTTCCGCCTGATCAGCGAGGCCGTGTCGGAAATGCCGCATCCCGGCAGGTTTGCCGAGGGCGGCTTGAGGCAGATTGCCGCCCGTTTTTTTTCTCTTAAGCTTTCATGGCCGTTCCGCTCACCGGATGTGAACCGTTTCGGGAAATACTACTTTGACGGCTCGCAGTACATGATCAACCACATCGATTATCATTCTCTCGGCTGCGAGAGGTCGCGCTTCGACCGCATTTTTCTCAGTCTCTCTTCGGATTTTAAAACATCCGAGGAGATTCGCCATGCCGAAAGGCTTGTTCAGTCTCACATTGACGACTTTGCCGCTGCTTATGCAGCGCCGCTTTCATAAGGACGCAGCCGCTGCCGACTTCCCGGCAGCTCCTGATTTCCGCGTTTTTCGTTGACAATAATCAATAACTTGTTTATGGTTCCATAAGTCATGCGAGGGGGGTAATATATGGAAAAGGAAGTGCTTTTCTCCAGGGCGGATATAGAAAAGAAGGTCTGTGAGCTTGCAGAGAGGATATCCAGAGACTATCGGGACAGAGACCTGATTGTGATCGGTGTTCTCAAAGGGGCGTTTATTTTCATGGCTGATCTTATCCGTAATTTATCGATACCCACCACCGTGGATTTTATGAGGCTGGCCAGCTATGGTTCAGGCACCGAGAGTTCCGGCAGGATCACGGTTTCCAAAAACATCGAGACATCGATTACGGGCAGGGATGTACTGGTTGTCGAGGATATTGTGGACACGGGGCTGACGCTGACGTATCTGGTCGAAATGTTGAAGGAGAGTAAGCCGAATTCACTCAAGGTTTGCGCCTTTCTCGACAAGCGCATGAAGCGGAAGGTGCCCTTCGAAGCGGATTATGTGGGCTTCTCCATGGACGATGGCTTTGTTGTAGGTTACGGACTTGATTTTGACGAAAGATTCCGTTATCTGCCGGATGTCTATGTCATAAAAGAATAGGTTGTCACAAGATGATCATCAAATGCGACAAGTGCGGAACAAAGTACCGGTTTGACGACGCCGCGATAAGCGGCGAGGGAGCATGGGTGCGTTGCAGCCGGTGCAGGAATGAATTCTTTCAGAGCAATCCCAACCGGGAAATTAAGGCTCAGGCGGTCGAAGAGAAGCCTAAGCCGGAGCCGGTGAAAGATGACCATGCGGAGAAGATTTTCGAAGCCGCTATCAGGCCGGAACAATTGCCTTTAATGGAGACTGAGCGGCCGGAAGTCCGCCATGACGATACGGTATTGCTGACAAGATCGCCGCTGATTTCAGCAGAGCAGCTGACGCGTGAGGAGGAAACATATCCGGAAAAGAAAATGCCGGAAGAGGGAGCAGAAGATTTAGTTGAAGAGGAGCAGGAGATAGAAGGGGATGAGACGGGCGAAGTCAAGAAAGAAGGGCGTTTCACCTGGAAGCTGGTTGTTCTGATTATTGCAATCAACTTTATCCTCGGCGGCGTGGTTTATTTCTTTCTGTTCCCCGATGTCGGCGAGCAGGCACTGAACAATATAAGATCGCTGCCTGTACTGAAGAGTGTATTCGGACCGGGGAAGCAGCCCGGAGAGGTTAACCTCGCCCTGATAAAAATCAAGGATGTGACAAGAAAGCTTGTCGACAACTTTTCCGAAGGTCCCCTGCTGATAGTAGAGGGAAAAGTGGTCAACAAATCACAGGACATTCTGACCCGCATAAGAATCCAGGGAAAACTCTACGACGACACGGAGCGCATTGTGCAGATGCGGATGTCCTACTGCGGCAATTCGTTGGCTGAAGCGGAACTGAGTGCCCTGCCGGAAGGCGAGATACAAAGAAGGCTGTCGCTGCCCCAGGATGCCATGGTAACCAAAGACCGGGTGCCGCCGAATGCAGAGATACCCTTCATGATCGTCCTGTCGCTGGAAAAAGCCGGGATAGACCGGAAGGCTGCAATGATCAGAACCGGGGTTATCCCGGCGGGAGCCGAACGTCTGCTGAACTGATAAAACAGTCAGATTATTTCCCGGATAGCTGTTTCCGGAACCGCGCCGGCGCGCAACACTAAAGGGGCATCACCCGTCACGTCGATAATTGTCGATCCCAGGCCGCCTGGCGTAATTCCGCCATCAACTACCGCGTCAATCCGTTCACCTATCTGATCAATGACTTCTGAAGCAGCTGTACATTCAGGGTGGCCGGAAAGATTGGCGCTGGTTGCCGTGATCGGATTTCCCAGCATCTGCGCCAACAAGCGGGCGGCGGGATGGCTGGAGATACGGATGCCTATTTTACCGCTGCCCGCAGTGAGAATATCCGATACGGCAGGGGTTGCCCTGAATACGAGGGTCAGAGGGCCGGGCCAGAAGCGACCGATCAGCCTGCGTCCGTATTCGGGCACGTAAGAAGCGAATCGCGGCAGAGGTTCTTCATCTCCCATGATGAGCGCCACGGGATTCTTGAAATCACGTCCCTTGATCTGAAATATCTTCCCTATGGCTTCCCTGTTTTCCGCATCTACGCCCAATCCGTAGAACGTTTCCGTCGGATAGGCAATAATCCCCCCCGAGCGAAGGATTGCAACCGCTCTCTCCAGAGCCGATTGCTCAGGATTGTCAGGATCGATGTTTAGTATTAAAGGCATATTTCTGCTTGAAGCATCTCATCTGGACAGATTGCAAAAAGGGTTCTCTGAAGGCGAATTAAATATTTTTCCAAAAGACGTTTAGATTATAACAAATAATCAATGATGGTTTGGTTTCCTATTCTATTTAGGGAAAAATATTCTGAGCCGCAGAGGACTCTTTTCACAATCAACAAACGTCGGAAAAATCAAGAATTCATCGTTTCAAATTTTCCTGCTTCTTTTCAACCTCGCGCGCCATCTTTCTGCTGTATGCCTGCAGCGCTTTTGCCAGCCGCACGTCATCCAGGGCAAGAATTCTGGCGGCCATCAGGGCGGCGTTTTTTGCTCCCGCCTTGCCGATGGCCATCGTTGCCACGGGAATGCCGCCCGGCATCTGCACCGTGGAGAGCAGAGCATCCAGCCCTTTTAGAGAAGTCGCATCGATGGGGACGCCAATAATGGGGAGATGTGTCTGCGACGCGATGACACCTGCCAGGTGCGCTGCGGCGCCCGCACCGACGATGATGATCCGGATGCCTCTTCTGGCGGCACTCTTCGCATAGGCGGAAGTGCGCTCCGGCGTACGGTGAGCGGAGGTCAGAAACATTTCGTAAGGGATGGAGAAGTCTTTCAGGATTTTCACCGCCTCCTCCATGACCGGAAGATCGGAATCGCTGCCCATAACGACGCTGACGAGTACGCTATCCTTCTTTTTCATATCGGCTCCCTATCACAAGTTAGTTTCCAGACGGAAACAGTTAGTGTTTGAAATGCCTCTTCCCCGTAAATATCATAGCCATCCCATGTTCGTCCGCCGCCTTTATGGCCTCTTCGTCCCTCATGGAACCGCCCGGCTGGATAATGGCGGTTATTCCCGCCTCCGCCGCCATATCTACGCCGTCGCGGAAGGGAAAGAAGGCGTCCGATCCCAGCACGCATCCCTTTGTCGGGAAATTGGCTTTCATCTTGGCTATCTTCACCGAATCGACACGGCTCATCTGTCCGGCGCCCACGCCGATCAGCTGATCCTTGGTGGCGAACACGATGGCATTTGATTTCACGTGTTTCACTACGCGCCATGCAAAATCGAGCGCCTGATATTCCTCTTCAGTGGGCTGCCTTTTGGTTACCACCTTGGCGCTGCGGATATCGAAATCGTCCGTGTCCCTTTCCTGCACGAGCAGTCCACCCACGACTCTGCGGAAATCATAACCGGCCGAACGGCTGTCTGCTGACGGTTGAATTTCCAGAACGCGCACGTTCTTCTTGGCGGCCAGGATTTGCTTTGCGTCTTCGTCGAAACCGGGGGCAATGATGACCTCCAGAAAGGTCTTGGCCAGTTCTTCTGCCGCCTTCCTGTCAACCCTGCGGTTGAGCGCCACTATTCCGCCGAAGGCCGATGCCGGGTCGGTGGCCATGGCCTTCTGATAAGCATCGGTAATGTCTCCTTCCGAGGTAGCCGCCCCGCAGGGGTTGGCATGCTTCATAATCACCGCCGCCGGTTTTGCATGGTCGGCGACCGCCTGCCAGGCGGCATCCGAATCCATAATATTGTTGTAGGAAAGCTCCTTGCCCTGAAGCTGCCGGGCATTGGATACGGCAGAAAGCATGGGAGCATTCTCTTTGTAGAATGCCGCCATCTGGTGAGGGTTCTCCCCATATCTCAAACCTTGCGCCAGCACGAACTGCACCGTATAGGTATCGGGGAACTGCTTCTTTTGTCCGCCCGGCGCGATCTTCCCCAGATAGTTGGAAATCGCGGCGTCGTAGCGCGCTGTCAACTGAAACGTTTTCACCGCCATGGCGAAGTTTGTTTCTTCCGATATCTTCCCGCCCGTTTTTTTCATCTCTTCGATGATCAGGGGATAATCTGCCGGGTCGGTTACCACCGTCACAAACCGGTTGTTTTTGGCGGCAGCGCGCAGCATGGTGGGGCCGCCGATGTCGATATTCTCGATTGCATGCTCCAGCGTACAGTCTGCCCTGGCGACCGTATCCTCAAACTGGTAGAGGTTGATCACCACCATGTCTATCGGGCCGATGCCGTGTTCCTTCATTGCCTTCAAATGTTCGCCGTTGTCTCTGAGCGCCAGAAGGCCGCCGTGGATCTTGGGATGAAGGGTCTTGAGCCTTCCGTCCATCATTTCCGGAAAGCCTGTATAGTCCGATACGTCGGTCACCTTGATGCCGCTGTTTCTTATCTGGGCTGCAGTGCCGCCCGTGGAAAGTATCTCGACGCCGAATCCGGCGAGCTGTCCTGCAAAGTCCACAATCCCCTTCTTGTCGGTGACGCTGATCAGTACCCTTTTGATTTCGTTTAATGCCATTCTTTTTCCCTCGCTTATTTATTTGTTGATTGCTTTCATGTGCTGTACGCGTTTTTCTATCAGTCCCGCCGTGCCGATGTCGGGGCGGTGGGCAACAGGCCCCTTGACGGCGGATACGGCATTTTCCGCAATCCGCTCGGCCTTTTCCAGGTTTTCGGCGATGCCGACAACGCCGATAGCCCGCGATGTGGACATATACAAACCGTCCGGTTTCTTGTCCACCGATGCGTAATAAAGTTTTGCCGCTCCGACATCGCCGACCTCGATCTTTGCCGAGGTTGAAGATGCATCCGGGTGGTCCTTGGGCAGGCCGTACCCTTTTGGAACGATATATTTACATACTGACGCCTGCTGAGCGAAAGATATCTTCATGCGGTCAAGCGTTCCCTCCACTATTGCCTGACACACATCCGCAAAATCCGTTGTCAGCAGGGGCAGGATGTTCATCGCCTCGGGGTCTCCGAAGCGGGCATTGTATTCAAGCAGTTTGACGCCGTTACGTGTAACCATGAATCCGCCGTACATGACGCCCTTGTAATATGTGCCGGTCTCACGGTAGATGGCTTCCGCCACCTGCTGTGTAATGGCGAGGCCTTCGCTGACGTCGTTCTGCCCGAGGAAGGGCAGGCTGTGATCCTCGCAGGAATAGGAACCCATGCCGCCGGTGTTGGGCCCTTTGTCGCCCACGAAACGCCGCTTGTGATCCTGTACCGGCGGTGTGGCGACGACCGTTTTCCCGTCGGTCAGGCATTGCAGGGAGAACTCCTCCCCCTCCAGCCGCTCTTCAATGGTTATACTGCTGTGCTCCTTCAGAATCTCCCGGCAGATGTTCAGCGCTTCATCCCGCTTTTCGAAATGGTCGCCCTGAACCATGACGCCCTTGCCGCCGGTCAGACCGTCCGGCTTGATGACGATGCCTTCGAGTGTGTCCAGAAAAGCCTCAACGCCGTCCATGGAAGTGAACACCCCGAATTTTATGTTGCCTTTAACGTTGTATTTGGCAAGGAGGTTCCGTGTGAAGGATTTAGATGTTTCAAGTCTGGCAAGGCTCTGTGTGGGGCCTACCGCCGGTATCCCCGATTGCGTCAGGACATCCACGACTCCCCCGTGCAGAGGATCCTCCGGTCCCACCACGGCAAAGTCGATGCCGTTCTCTTTTGCAAACGCTATGATAGCCTTCAGATCATTGTAACCGCCCACAACGGCCTTTTCCGAAAGCGATGCGATGCCGGGGTTGTTGGCCTTCATATAGGTGAACAGCCTTGCCGACTTCACGATCGCTTCGGCGATGGCATGCTCTCTGGCGCCGTTGCCGATTAACAACACATTTTTCATGCCTGATACCTCCTGAACAGGTTAAACTAGATGGACAACATGGCTTCAATATATAAAAACAGTCACGGAGTCAAACAAATCTGACGGCTTCCTGAAATACCGCTGCATATACCAGGGACGGGCTTCCGCCGCACCTTGCCTCATCCTGCCGTGTCTTTCGTATTTCTTATGAAACATCGCGGGTCTTCAGCCAGATAGTCATTGTTGTACGCCAGTGCGCGCCCTCTGCATCCGCCGCAGACCGTCCGGTATATGCAATCGCCGCAGGCGCCTTTCAGGGTATTTTCCCTGTTTCTGAGATTTTTCATAACCGCCGACTCTTCATATATCTTCCGGAATGATTCGTTTCTGACGCTGCCTGCCGGCACCTCTACAAAAGGGCACGGCCATACATCCCCGTTGGACTTGACATATACGAACCCTCTTCCCGCCGCGCAACCGTGGAAAACCTTGTTGGCAAGTTTCATCAGTATGCCGTCCTGTATTCCTTTTTTCTTCAGCATGTGTGGCCAGTATTGCGGACCGGCAACAGGTTCGATGATCGTCCTGGAATGCTTCTGTTTCCCGGAGATCAATTCGCTTAATTTCTGATTTGCGCTCTTTTTTAAAGAGGCATTTTTAATCTTTTCTCCCCTGCCGACGGCCACGAGCTGATACATGAGCATGATGCTGGCATCAAGGTCGTTTGTTAAATCAATAAGATCGGAAAGACCGTCCATGTTGTATTCCATGGCGGTCGTGTTGATCTGCAACAGAATGCCGGCCTTCTTGGTCGCTTCAACCGCCCGCATCGTCAGGTCAAATGCATCAGGCGAATTTCTTATGAAATTGTGTATGTCCGGGTTTGCCGAATCAACGCTTATCGCGTTGCATATCACGCCGTGCTCCTTTAATTTCCATGCCATTTCTTCATCGATCAATATGCCGTTTGTGGCGATGATATTGGCAAAACCGGTCTCATGAGAGTGCTTAAGAAGCGTGAAGATGTCCTTTCTTGCAAGAGGTTCTCCCCCCGTATAAATCAGGGTGCGGAATCCTTGCACTTCCGCTATCTGATCGATCAGACGCTTGCCTTCATCCGTCGTCAGTTCGTGCGGGTCGGGTTTTCCGCTCGTTGCATGGCAATGTATGCAGCGTAGATTGCATGCGGATGTCACTTCCCAAACGGGATGGCCAGGATAACCGATACAGCCCATGCCAAGAGCGCCGTTGGAAACGGGGATAGACCTGAATGCATCACGATACAGCCAGCGGGGCAGTTTTTGCCAGCCGTTGAGGTATGACATAAGCAGGGCGCTGCCTAACTGCCTGCAAAGCAGTGAAGGGGGGAGGAAAAACGGTTTCACTTTCATTCTTTTTGTCATGCGAAAACATACCTCAAATGAAAGCAAAAATGTATGAGCCCGTTGTTAAAAGGTTGACGGCGATATTAAGGCCGCACAGCATTTCAAGGATTTCCTTGTCCCTGTGCCTGCCAAGCATCATCATAGCCGATATGAAGACAGAAACAGCCATCACGGGGATGTATAGATAAAGACCCTTCAGGGCAATATCCGCCCTGAATGACAGTATCATCGACACCCATGAAAGAACGGAGACCGTTATGTACAGCACAGTCCCTTTCGTTTTGCCGATGCGCACCAGGATATTTTTCTTGCCGGTCTTCAAATCGGCTTGATGGTCGGGAAACTCGTTGAGCAGGATGACATTAAAAATAGTGAGGCCGATCGGTATGCTGAGGATATTGATTAATTCATGAATGTAACCGGTCTGAATATAAAATGAAGATGCTACAGGGAGCCAGCCATAGCAGAAACCAATGAAAAGCTCCCCCACGCCTCTTTGAACAAGCCTGACAGGCCTTGTCGAATAAAAGAAACCGGGGAAGGCGCCCAGGCATCCGAGGATCATAGTTAAAGAGCCCGTGCCGATATGGAACTGCAGAACAAGTCCGATGATGGCGGCGGCAATAAAGGCGGCAATGCTGGTGAGAAGAGGCACCCATCCGGGAAGCAGCCCGGCCGGCATTATACCCGATCCGCCGGCGAATCTGCTGGGGAAAATCTTTTTTGATATTACGTCCTCCCGGTAATCAAAATATTCACCGGCATGGTATGTGGACAGCATAACGAGGATCACTCCGGCGACACCGAGAAAAAAGACCGTGGGATTGAAGGCTCCCTCCATTCTCCACGCTAGAAAGGTTCCCAATAAAAAAGGGAGCACGCCTACGGAATGAAAAGGCGGCCGCGATAATCCGATCCAGGAAACAATTTTCGATGCGGAACTTTTTCTGCCGGCCGCCGGCTGGTTAAAATCGCTGTTATGAGGCAATGTCACCCTCCGATACATATCCTGCCGTCCACCTTTACCTTCTACCCACGACACTGATTATTGGAGAGAAAATCAGTCCAATACTTCCGATGCGGGTTGGGTTCGTTACCATACGGGATTAGAAAATACCAGATTCATTTACACGGATTATCTGACTCTCTTGCAGGAGCAGGTTCACGGTGGCGCGAGGCAATCGGCAGGCTCCGTTTTCCGGTATCTGCGTACCCTGCGTTCAGTGTGTATGGAAAACTTCATGCTGTGGTGCGAATATAACGGTTATCTTTCAAACACTGCTATTTTCTAATACAAATGTATTAGATTTTGAAAAAAAACTAATACATTTCGGGCTGGAAAAATACGACAAAAACCATCCATTTGTCGTATTGACTTTAGCGCCGGCAGGGTTTATCAATCCATCACCTGCCTTAATTTTCCTCCGTTTTTCACCCCGTCATGAGCCGCATGTAATCATGTAATTTACACGGATACCTGCCTGTAGAAGCAGTGTTCCAGGCGGGAAATACTTATTAATGACGGGGGGAGAGACCGGCTGCATGATCAGAGGGGTGCAATTCTGCGGGATATCGGCAGCAGCCGTTCTTGCTGTTATACTTGTCTTAAGTTCCTGTCTTTATGCGGCTGATCTGACGATTAACGGCTCATCTCAGATGTCCGTCAGTACAAGCCAGACCTTGACTGCTGAGGGCGGATGCGGCGTGCCGAACGATTATGTCTGGACGATTGCCGGCGGAGGCGGGAGTTTCACGGGCAGCACAAGGACCACGACCGGTGCTTCCGCGGTTTACACAGCCCCGCCATCTAATCCCTATTGCGCCTCAAATGCCAAGATCGTTATTTCGGACGCCTGTGGCTTCGGATCAATCCAGATCGCCGTTAACGGAATAACCAGTGGTTCAAATTTTCACTGCGCGGCAGTCAAGGCACAAGTATTTACTCATCAGGATGGTCCGGATTACTATTCCCAGAATTGCTGCAAGACGGCCTTAAAATGCGATGGAACCGGAGATGCCGGCGGCTTTTGCGGGTTTTTTATTACATCACCGTATTGCGGAGATTGGTATCAGGTATACCATACTATAAACGTTGGTTGTGGTTATCTACCTGACGCATCACCACCCGCTGTCTGCTGTGCCCAATCTCCCGTGGGAACTCCCGGAGAGGGAATCTTTGACACCAGAGTAGAGGCCCAGAAGGCTTCCGGCTGCTGCCCTGCCGGTCTTCCTCCGGAACCCGACAAAGAATCCAACTGTAAAGGCAATACCTGTCCGCAAAACAGTCTTCCTATCGGTTCCTCTGCCAATTTCAAAAGCGGCAATCTGTACCATTCCCAGGATGTGGGCAAGCTGACGTTGAGCTACAACAGCATCGACACCATTGACGGCTCCCTGGGCAAGAAGTGGACGCACAACTACAACAGAAAGCTCACTGGCCTCAGCGACAACCAGACCATTACCCTGATAATGGACGACGGCAATCTCTTCTATTACAGATTGTCCGGCGGCATCTTCTATCCAGAAGCCATCACGGGCGACACCTCCCAGATAGTAAAGAACGCCAACGGCACCTACACCCAGACCACCAAATTGGGGACGGTCTACCAGTACGATACGACAGGAAAGCTCACCGGCATTACCGACAGAAACAGCCGGACGACGACGCTGACCTACAGCGGCACGGATCTATCTTCCATCACCGACTTCAACGGCCGGACAACGACTATAACCAATACCTCCGGCCTGATAACCGGCATCACCGATCCCATGGGAAGGACGCACACCATCGGCTATACCAGCGGCTATATCACCAGCATCACGGATCCCCTGAACAACGCCTGGCAGTTCTCCTACGACGCCGACGGCTACATGCTCATCAAGAGCGATCCCCTGAACCGTAATGTCAACTACACCTACGACACCTCAGGCAGGGTGCTCACCGCCACCGGCCCCGACGGCAAGGTAAAGGCCATGACCTACAACCAGACGGGGACAACCACCCACACGGAAGAGGACGGAGGGGTATGGACCTACAAGTACGACCCCACCTTCACGGTAAAGACGGAGGTTACCGACCCGAAGGGCTACACCGTCAAATACGCCTATGACAACAAGAGAAACGTCATCAAAAAGACGGAACATGACGGAAGCTATACATCCTATACCTATGACAACAACGGCAACCGCCTGACAATAACCGATCCCCTGGGGAAGACCACCACCTATACCTACAATGCCCTGAACCTGGTAAGCAGTGTCACCGATCCGAAGAACAACACCACCCAGTACGGCTATGACACCAACGGCAACCTGACCTCGATCACCGCCCCGGGAAACGCCGTCACCACGTACCAGTACGACACAAGGGGCAACATCACGAGCATCACCACCCCGAACAACAAGACGACCACGATGACCTACGACTCCAAAAACAATCTGATCTCCGTCACCGATCCCAAAAACGGCACGGTCACCATGACCTATGACAACAACGGCAACATGCTGACCCAGACGGACGCCCTGAACAATACGACGAGCTTCCAGTACAACAACTTAAACCAGCTGACGCAGATCACCGATCCGAAGAGCTATGTAACACAATACACATACGACTATAACGGCAACCGGCTCTCCTCCACCGATGCCAACAGCACGACCACGAACTACCTGTACAATTACAAGGACCAACTGACGCAGATCACCGATGCCCTGAACAACGTCACCGGCCTTTCCTACGGGGGGACAGGTTGTTCATCATGCGGCACGGGAGGAGGAGACAAGCTCACTGCCCTGACCGATGCGAAAAACAACACCACGAGCTTCACATACGACCAGACAGGGAAGCTCACCAGCGAGACCGACCCGTTGGGCAAGATCACGAGCTACGGCTATGACGGCAAGGGGAACCTGATCTCAAGGACCAGCCCCGACAACAAGACGATCACCTACAACTACGATCTCAACAACCGGCTTACCGGCAAGAGCTATTCGGACAGCAGCGCCGCCGCTTTCCAGTACGACGACAACGGCAATATCACCTATGCGGGAAACCAGTACATCGCCTATAACTTCACCTATGACAGCAACAACAGGATAACCGTCATCACCGACTCCAACAGCAGGACCATCACATACGCCTACGACAGCGCAGGCAACCGGATATCCATGACCACCCCGGACAACAAAACCATCACCTACGGCTACGACAACAACAATCTCCCCAATCAAATCACGACCGACCTGGGGAGCTTCACCTTCACCTATGATGCCAACAACAGAAGATTGACCAGGACGATGCCCAACGGCACCACCTCCACCTACAGCTACGATGAGGACAGCAGGCTGACAGGCATCAACACCACAAAGAGTGCCAAAACCATAGACAGCGCCGCATACACCCACGACTACGCGGGCAACCGGCTTACGAAGACCACGCCGCAGGAGACCTGGTCATACGGTTACGACAGCATCTACAGGCTTACCCAGGCAGCGCCCACGGGAGGCATCCATCAGTCGGAAGCATACACCTACGACCAGGTGGGAAACAGACTGAGCAAAACAAACGAAACACCACCAACAGACAACGAAACAATCAACTACACCTATGACGACGAGAACCGGCTGACGAAGGTAGTCATCACGAAGAACTCGAAGCAGAAGGAACTTACCTTCACGTACGACCCGTTCGGAAGGAGAATCACCAAGACACTGACGAAAGACGAGATCGGCACGGACTGCACGGCGCCCAACACCTGTCCGAGAACGACGACCTATGTCTACGACAACCAGAACATCATTGCCGAGTACAATACAAACGGCGAAGTGCAGACCAGATACACGCACGGTCCGAACATCGATGAACCGCTGGCAATAGAGATAAAAGCAGCAACAACCTTTACCCCGTACTTCTATCATGCGGACGGTCTAGGATCGATCACGAGCTTGAGCAGCGCAAGCGGAACAGTAGTGCAAAGATATGCATACGATACCTTCGGCAACATGACGATCACGGCAAACGGAAACATCAGCCAGCCATACACGTACACATCACGAGAGTACGACACCGAAACGGGAATGTACTTTTACCGTGCAAGATATTACGATCCCAAAGTCGGACGCTTCGTAACCAAAGACCCGATTGGGTTTGGCGGTGGGATTAATGTCTATGCTTATGTTGGGAATTCACCCATAAATTTGTCCGATCCCTATGGATTGTTTCATGATGGCGTAAGAGATTATTATGGTGACGAAAGAAACTATTTGACGGGTGGCTATCCTGAGTTAGGTCACAGTGATTTCTATGGAGGAAAATATTTTGACTATACTCTGGAAGATAAAGGTAGCACAGGACCATGGAGACAAACTTGGAGACACTTTAGAAACTTACCTGAAGTAGAGGCTGACTTAGAAAAAGACCTTCAAAAATGTTACATAGACGGATTTCAAAGGCACATGCATCAAGGTCAAGATTATTTTGTTCACTATAGAAACGGTTTTAAATACTGGCATTCTCCAATTCCTGATTATGACAATGATCGCAATTCTTGGAGCGATGCACAATTATGGACAATCAAATGGGTTAAGAGGTGGAAGGATAGAAAATGCAAATATTGCGAAAATTGATCCATGCAATAATAGGGTTTGGAATAGCAGCAGGATTATTCAAGTATATTTTTTTAGATATGCTAGTCGCATATATGTCTAATGTTGACCAATTAACAGCCGGAATGCCTTTTTTGATATTTTTTGTATTTATACCCATAAGTATCTTAGCAGGTAGCACTGTTACCGGATATTGCTTATCAAAAATTAGTGACAACATATTAAAAGATTCGATTATCTATAATCCAGGCATGTTTGCTTCGATAGCATATATTGCGAAATCTATCAGTTTTCAAGATGCGTATCGATCAGGTTCATTTTGGGAAATAATGTTGGGTTTGTTTATATACACACTTATTTGGATAGCTATTTCTTCATGGGGCATTTATCTGGGATATAAAATACGAGGTCTGAAAATCCACAGGCAGGGAAATCCCGAAGACGGGAATCCGAATACATCATACTGAGAGAAATGCTTATTAAATTATAGGAATGGGTTTTAAATTTTACACCGAGGGCATAAATGCCATGAATAGTACTAATATATTGACTTCTTTTAAGAGGAGATATCCATGGATCTTTAAAGCGATTATACTGACACCACCATTAGCATTTTTATCATTACTCATTACCGGGCATCATGCCGGTGGCATTATTTTTCTTAAAATTATTTATCCCTATCCCTTTATTATAATAGGATTGTTGCATATTGAGGATAGCAGCACATGGGCGATTGTCGTTTATGCGGGATTTTTGCTTTATTTGATTTTCAGTATTGTTCTTACCTTTGCAGAGAAAAAAGGAAATCTGAAAAAAACAAAAATAATCATTTTGATTGCCCATGTCGCAGCGGCAGTTATCTGTATGGCCTTTCTGTAGAAAAATGGGACATGAATGACGTGAAGGACAAATTAGAGGTTATGATGACGATTTCGCTTTTAAGAAATGGGCCGCCGTTTCAGTCTGCTTTGTTCAAGGAGAATGCAAAGATGACGGTAATTCAAAGTTTTAAAATTAAATTCCCTTATATTTACTATGCTCTCGTATGGACACCCATTTTAGCGCTCCTTGTCTTATTTACAGGGGGTGCGGGACATGGAACAAGATTTTTTATGGCAATAATATATCCGTATACAGTTTTAGAATCTCTCATATGGAGAGAGTCGGCGATTCTTTATTCCGGTTTTCTATTTATCCTTCAATATCCAATTTATGGGACTATATTGACCATTGCCGAAAGAAAACAAAAATTAAAAAAAATAACTTACGTCATTTTAATTACCCATGTCGCAGCAATAGTTATCTGCATGGCCTTTCTGTAGAAAAATGAGAAGTGAATAATTTGATGACAAAATTAAATGTGTTTTGACGGCGGATTTACTCTAGAAAAAAGACCGTAAGAACTATTCGGGGGGGAATAGGCAACATGAAGTCGTGTCAAAAAAATGTGTTCAGGGATTTCTTTTTCATCACCGGTATTGTCCTTTTCCTCCTTTCCTCGGCCATTCCTTCATTTGCCGCCAATGCAAGCTATACCTACGACAACGGCAACCGCCTGATCCGGGTGAACTACGACGACGGCTCAAAGATCGAATACGCCTATGATGAATCGGGCAACCGCACTATCAAAGCCATCACCGCCGTGGACACAACCGCGCCCGTGACAATCGCCACCCCTCCCGGCGGAAGCTACGATGCTGCACAGAACGTGACATTGACCTGCAACGACGGAGGCGGCACCGGCTGCGACAGGATCTACTATACGACAGACGGCTCCGCGCCGATGACGTCATCAAACGTTTATACTTCAGCCATCTCCCTTGCCGCGACAACAACGCTGAAGTTCTTCGCCACCGACCTGGCAGGCAACAGTGAATCTGTCAAGGCCCGGACATATACGATTGATGCAGTTCCTCCGGCATCCTCCATCAGCATCAACTCCGGGGCGGTTGCTACAAACAGCGTTAACGTCACCCTGACGCTGGTTTGCGGCGATCCGCAGGGCTGTTCCCGGATGCAGTTCTCAAACGACAATGTGACATATTCCGCAGCAGAGACTTTCAATACGACGAAGGCCTGGACACTGCCCCTTGTGGCCGGTATCAGGACAGTCTATGTGAAGTTCGGGGATTCGGCGGGCAACTGGTCACCGGCCGTCAGTGACGCCATCATTCTGGACACGACGGCTCCCGTAACCGCCGCAGCGCCGGGCGGTGGAACGTACGCCGCGGCCCAGTCGGTGACCCTGACATGCATTGATGCAAAAGGGGCAGGCTGCGACAGGATATACTATACGACGGACGGCACGGCGCCGACTGATTCATCGCCGGTCTATGCAGCGCCGATCAACATTGCCGCTACGACAACACTCAAGTATTTCGCAAAGGATGTTGCCGGCAACAGCGAGGCAGTTAAGAGCCAGAAATATACGATCGGCGCGACACCCGCTGCCGGAATCATCGTCATCAATGCCGGCGCCGTTGCAACAAACAGCGTGAATGTAACTCTGACGCTGACCTGCAACGATCCGCAGGGCTGTTCCCAGATGCAGTTCTCCAATGACAACAAGACCTACGCCGCGGCGGAAGCGTTCAATGCTACGAAGGCCTGGACGCTGTCGTCCAAAAACGGCACAAAAAAGGTCTATGTCAAGTTCATGAATGCCTCCGGCGTTTGGTCAGCAGCATACAGCGAAGCCATCATTCTGGACACGGCAGTCCCCGTAACCACGGCAGTTCCGGCCGGTGGAACATACAGGGCGGCGCAGTCGGCCGCTCTGATATGCAATGACGGCTCAGGGTCGGGCTGCAGCATAATCCACTATACAACGGACGGCTCCACGCCAACCGCGTCATCACCTGTATATTCAGCACCGATCAATATACCGGCAACAACGGTATTGAAATACTTCGCAAAGGACATCGCCGGCAACAGCGAGGCGGTGAAAAGCCAGGCATACACGATTGATGCCGCACTTCCAGCCGGGACCATAAGCATCAACTCCGGGGCATTGGCGACGAACAGCGTGGACGTCACACTGACACTGACCTGCAGTGATCCTCAAGGCTGCACCCACATGAAGTTTTCCAACGACAACTCAGCATACGCCCTTGCAGAGGCATTTAATGCGATGAAGACGTGGAAACTGAAGTCCGGTAGTGGCCACAAGAGGGTTTATGTGAAATTCCTGAACACCGCCGGCAACTGGTCGATAGCCTATAGCGACAGCATTCTGCTGGACATCACAGCTCCTGCCACCATACCCGCTCCAGCCGGTGGTATGTACAGCACAGCCCAGTCGGTGGCTCTGACGTGCATTGACGGCAGAAGCGGATCAGGCTGCGATAAAATACATTATACGACGGACGGCTCCACGCCGACTGCGTCGTCGCCGGTTTATTCTGCACCGATCAGCATTGTCGCCGCGACGACACTCAAGTACTTTGCAACGGATGTTGCGGGAAACATCGATACTGTAAAGGCAAGTGAGTATACTATCGATGCCGCTCCTCCGGCCGGAACGGTCAGCATCAACTCCGGGGAGGCTGCAACTAAAAACAGGATCGTCACACTGACACTGACCTGCAGTGATCCGCAGGGCTGTCCGCAGATGCAGTTCTCTAACGACAATGCGACCTACTCCGTACCGGAAGCTTTTAGTACGGCAAAGTCCTGGAAACTGACAACCGGAAACGGCGCCAAGACGGTCTATGTGAAGTTCATAAATGCCGCCGGCAACTGGTCCGCCGCCTGCAGCGACGCCATTCTTCTGGACGCCTCGGCTCCCGTCACCACCGCAATCGCTCCGGCGGGATACTACACTGCCGCACAATCCGTTGCACTTATCTGCTATGACAGCGTATCAGGATGCGACAGGATCTTCTATACGACAGACGGCACGACGCCGACAACCTCATCGCCTGTGTATACATCGCCGATCAGTGTAACCACAAATACAATGGTCAGGTATTTTGCCGCGGACAAGGTCGGGAACATCGAAAAGGTGAGGACAGGCGTCTATACGATTGACCCTGCGCCGCCTGTCGGCAGCGTCAGCATCAACTCCGGAGCAGCGGCGACGAACAGCGTGAATGTCACTTTGGCATTGACATGCAGCGATGCACCGAAATGCACGCATGTACAGTTTTCGAACGATAATGCGACTTACTCAAAGTCGCTGACATACGGCGCAGCGAAATCCTGGAAACTGACTTCCGGCGACGGCGGCAAAACCGTATATGCGAAGTTCAGAGACGTTACAGGCAACTGGTCAGCGGCCTGCAGCGACGACATCCTTATGGATACGACAGCGCCCGCCACCACGGCATCTCCCTCCGGCGGAACGTACACCGGGGCTATGCAGGTGACTCTGAGCTGCAACGACGGTTCCGGATCGGGCTGTTACAGGATCTATTATACAACGGACGGTAGTACGCCAACGACCTCGTCATCGGTCTACGCATCACCCATTAATATAACAGCAACAACGACGGTGAAATACTTTGCACAGGACGAAGCGGGCAACAGCGAGGCGGTGAAGACGGAAGGCTATACGATTCAATAGCAGACCGGCGTCCTCCCCCGATCCCCTCAGTGAGGGGGACAAAGGCGACGCAGTCGTACATTTAATAAACATCGTAGGGGCGGGTTTAAAAACCCGCCCTTCTGCGACGACGAAGCCAACGCAGCTAGCGCTCCGATTCAGAGCCGGAAAAAAAAGCCCTTTCCGACCGGAAACCCCGGGTGGCCACCCAAAATCCCCCACCTGTGGCCACTTGAAAATCCCCCACCCA
>CAZLFA010000016.1:0-58837 GCA_964558665.1 uncultured Syntrophaceae bacterium | reverse complement strand
ACCTGATTGTGGGTACCCTTTTCAATTTCTAAAAAGTTATATTGGACGGATCTGATTCCCCCTGTAATTACGTTGATCTTCAGCCATAACCAAGTTGTTTAGGATATATGCAAATTAATACCCGGCGTCAAGGACATAATCCCTGTTTAGCACAATTATCGCCGGCATATATCGTTTCGCAGATAGTCCAGAATCGCCCGCTGGATTTCAGCGGGAGGTATCGCCTGTTCGTGTTTTGGAACCGGTGATTTTTTTTGCGATAACTTCAAGAGTCGGTCAAGGGCATCGCACATGGGAATCCTGGCGATGCCCTTTTCTGTAAGATAGTGGACAAACTTCAACGTTCTGAAGGCATCAAACCAGATGTGAAACTGCCTTTTCAGAGTATTGCCGTTGCCGCTGTTCGCCTTGATCTTTTCCCATGATTCATAAAAGGAGCTGGTTTCCAGATAATCGGCAAGCAGCGGAGAGATATCCCCGGCCGATCTTCTGATCTGCTCCGGGCTGCGGTCAGGATGTTCCGTCATTTCCTGAAGCCATCGTTTGAGGATAAGGAAGATAGCGGGGTTGTAAAACCTGTACTCATCATGGTCTCCCTCCCGGTAACGGATCATCCTTCTTCCTGTACCGAAAGGCACCCGTGTCGATACCCTGGATGACGGATAAACTTTCGTCGCTGTGATATGGCCGACTTTGCCTATTTTGGCAAGCTTGTTCAAAAAATAGAAGTCTTCCGCCGCATCGCGTCTGACCATGCCCCGAACCGACGCATACGCCTCCGCGCTGCAAATCATTGTGGAGCCGATTGTATGAAACGCATAGGGAGACACCGCGTACGACAGCCCCATGACATAGTATCTCAGAAAAATTTCGTAACAGCATGCAGCAGCTCGGAGACGGTCATCAGTGGCCTCCTGGTGGGCATAGGAAACAACGGCGGCAACGGTCCTGTTGGTGCTGAAATAGTTTTGTGTCTCAAGAAGGTAATTTTTTTCCACGAGAGTATCGGCATCAAGACAGTAGAGCAGTTGCTCCTTTCCCGAGGAATAATCAAGGATCGACAAGGCTCTGTCCATGCCGATTTTTCTGGCCATGCCGACACCTCCGTTTTTTGCCGGCATTTCCCGGCCTTCCGAAGATGCGTCCAGACACGACAATCTCAGGCCATTTGCCCGAATCATGGTGTTCATCCGTCTTATGTCATGTTCAGGTGAAATCTCGTCGGGAATACGGCCTGCAATAACATCCATCAGTATGCGCAATGTTTCCCGGTTGTCGGCGATATCGGCCGAATCCGCAATGCCGTACGGACGATTATTGATGACGCAAAGCACCAGGGTCCTCTGCAGTTCCTCCGGCGGGTTTTCCGCGAGTGAAAGAATGGTGTTAAAAAGGCTTTTTCTTTCCGCGAGGGCAGGTATCACCACAACCCGCTCGATTCCGGCAAGAGATCCGCAGCAGAGAGGGCGGTCATCCTTCTCTGCGTAGGTTTTTAAATATTTCCGGATTGCAGCGGGCTCCATCATGTCATGTTTTCCTTGACGATTTTTTGCAGCGCCGGATAGTCATCTCCGGAAATCCAGTTTATTCTTATTCCCTGCTTTTCCATGCGCCTGAACCATGTTGCCTGACGCTTGGCAAACTGGTGGATTTTTGTATTCAACTGATCGAACATCTCCTGGAAACTCAAAAGCCCGCGCAGATATCTGCCGACGTAACGATACTCCAGGCCGAAAAAATCCAGCTTATCCCAACCGATACCTGCCAGATTAAGCCTTCTTACTTCATCTATCATCCCGGCATTAAGCCTTTCTTCCAGTCTTTTCGTAATCCTTCTTCGCAGTTCTTCACGATCCCAGAAAATCCCTGCTATCAGCGGATTTATAAAAGGCCTGTTCAGTGTATAATCTTCTCTGAGATTCTTTGAGAATTCAGCGATCTCAATGGCGCGAATGATCCTGCTGCGTTCCGCCAGATCCGTTTTGTTGTGCAGCCTCGGATTAAGCGCCTCAAGTCTCTCGACCAGCACCGAATCCTCTACATCCTGCAGACTCGCCCTCAAATCATGATTTTCAGGAACTTCGATCATCTCATAGTTCCTGACTACGGAATCTATATAAAGCCCGGTGCCGCCAACCATGATCGGCACAATACCCCTCGATGATATTTCAATGAAGCATTCAAAAAAAAGCCTCTGGTACGAAAAGACGCTGAACTCCGCCGACGGATCGGCAACATCGATCAGGTGGAAGGGGACATCCACACCTTCAACGTGAAATTCGCCGAGATCCTTTCCCGTTCCTATGTCCATCCCGCGGTAAACCTGTCGTGAATCAGCCGATATTATCTCAGCCCCCAGCTCTTTGGCAAGGCGGGCGGCAAGCCTCGTCTTACCCGACGCAGTGGCCCCCAGAACTATTATCAGGTTATATGATTTATCCGCATCGATGCCTGAGTTCTCCAAAAACAGCTTCCTTTCCCCAAAGCGGATGTTTCTGAAATATCTTGATATCTGAATCTAATGCATGATAGCAACTCCCAGTGCCAATAGCAAACGAATGATACCGATGATGCATACTCTCATATTGCTGCAAAACACCCCGGAAAAATAAGCCCATGACCGGCAGAGGACTTGATCTCGGCAAAGGGCCTATACTCCCTTTACTTCTGAAGATGAGCTGGCCTTCAGTCGCGGCCATGCTGGTTGCAGCGGTGTACAACCTCATGGACACCTTCTGGCTGGCACGCATTAATCCGCATGCCATCGCCGCTTTTACAGTGACATTCCCCATTCAGATGATATTCGCTGCCGTCGGCATAGGAACGGGAATAGGAGCAGGTTCGTTCGCGGCCCGGATGTTCGGAGCCGGAAAAGCTGAAAAGGCTCAGCAGGCAGCAGGACAGGTTTTTCTTATCACGGCCGTTTTCGGCATGCTCATTATCATTTCAACATTGGCCTACCCGGACAATATTCTCCGTTTTTTCGGAGCCACCGAAGAAATACTGCCGCTTGCAAAGGACTATCTTGTTGTTGCCGTCTTAGGATCGCCGCTGCTTTTGTTTATGATGATCTGCAACAATCTTATCAGGGCGGAAGGACGGCCTAATCTATCGATGATCGTCATTCTTTCCTTTGCCGTTACAGGTTCCCTTTTGGACCCTTTGCTCATTCTTGGCTGGGGTCCCTTCCCAAGGATGGGAATTGTCGGCGCAGCCGTTTCCGCATGTATTGCACAATTTGCAGGCAGCCTGCTATCCTTTATTTTCCTGTGCCATCCCACTTCAAAATATCATATTGAGTGGCGTTATCTCCGCCCTGCACCCGATATTATCTACTCTATATACCAAACAGGCTTCCCATCCGTTATCATGAACCTGGTCATCAGCGCGGTGATCGTTGTGTATAACCATTCTCTGGCTCACTTCGGTCCGCACGCGCTTGCAACCCTGGGGGTGTGCTTCCGTATAAACGGCTTGGTCATGATGGTACTGTTCGGCATCGGCCACGGCTTGATGCCTATGGTAGGCTTCAATGAAGGGGCAAGGCATTACGGAAGGCTTCTGGAAACCGTACGGGTGGCTGTCAGGTTTTCAACGATCTTCGCGGTTATCTGCTGTTCCATTATGGAAATATTTGCTCCGCAAATAATGGCGGCCTTTACAAAGGATGAGACCCTGATAAGCATCGGTGTGCCGGCGCTCAGGATATTTGTCTCCACGCTCCCCCTGATAGCACCGTCCCTCGTCTGGATAAACATGTTTCTTGGTCTGGGAAAGGGAACCACTTCCATGCTCCTGATGTTTGTCCGGGATGTATTCTTTTTGATCCCCCTTCTTCTTATACTGCCGAACTTCTTCGGTCTGAACGGCATATGGATGGCGAATCCCATATCAAGCGGCATTGCCTTCTTTGTCATTCTTGTCTGGGCAGGGAAGGAACTGCGAGTGATCGAAGCCAAAGCTAAAGCAAACGCTAACGCGAGCACTTAATCGATTTACTTATTATACCAATCTGAGCTGCAGAAAGCCTTTTTGACCACGATGCCAAAGGGTATTACTTTTTTATTGCGTAATCCGGGATAAAAAAAGGCCCCGGTGCATTTATGCTCCCGGGGCGCAAAGTTAATCTGTCTATGAGTTTGATTATAATGGCTGTACGTTCACAGCAGCCGGACCTTTTTTACCCTGCTCGATTTCGAAGCGAATTCTCTGCCCCTCGTGCAGCGTTCTAAAGCCACTACCCTGAATCGCGCTAAAATGAACAAAAACATCCCCACCTTCATCGTTCTCGATGAAACCAAACCCCTTCTTTTCGTTGAACCACTTTACTTTTCCCTCTGCCAAAACTGTATCCTCCTTTCAAAAAAAGTCCCCCAGCCGGATCACTCATCATCACAAATACAAAAGCCACCCCAACTCCTGATACTCATCAGTGAACTGTAAGTGGCCTTTTATTGCACTGCTGAAAAGTGATTACCAACTGTTTTCTCATCCCGCCGCCCCTCTCGATCTATCGCATCGGCACAACCGATACGCATTACCGGCGGGCTGTGGCAAAACTTTTAACATCATTCTCGCTCTAAATCAAGCCTTTTTTAAAAATAATGAATCAGTATGAAGATCATCCGATCTGAACATCACACTGTTTTCCATCATTGAAGCCGCCTTTCCCTGCCTGCCAGATGACAGGACACGGCATGACCTTCGCTGACATCTTCAAGAAGAGGACTTTCCTTGTCGCAGATATCCATACGGCATGGACACCGGGGATGGAAACTGCATCCAGGCGGGACGTTTACGGGGCTCGGGATGTCTCCGCGGATCACCGGCCGGGTCTTACTCTCTCTTGGCCCGGCTCCGGGAGCCGCGGCAAGAAGAGCCTGCGTATATGGATGCACGGGTTTGTCAAACAACTCCCGGCATCCGGCCAGCTCCACAATTTTTCCGAGGTACATGACGGCAATCCGGTCGCTAATATGGCGCACCACAGCCAGGTCATGCGTAATGAAAAGGTATGTCAGGCCCAGATCCCTTTGCAGGTCCTTCATGAGATTGAGAATCTGCGCCTGTATGGATACATCAAGCGCCGATACCGGCTCATCGGCGATTACAAGCTGCGGCTCCATGACAATGGCCCTGGCGATGCCTATGCGCTGCCTTTGCCCTCCGCTGAATTCATGTGGATATCTCTCCATCTGTTCCACAGAAAGCCCGACTGTTTCCATCAGCCGGCCGACCTGTTTTCTGCTCTGCTTACCGTCGGCAATGCCATGAATAAGCAGCGGCTCTCCGATGATGTCACCCGCCGTCATTCGCGGATTGAGAGAAGAGTAAGGATCCTGAAAAATGATCTGCACCTTTTTCCTGTATTGTTTTAATCTATTCCCGGAATAGCTGAGCACATCCTGTCCCTCGTAAATGATGCTGCCCGACAGCGGCTCTTCAAGCCTCATGATGAGCCTTCCGAGAGTGGATTTCCCGCAACCGCTCTCCCCTACCAGCCCGAGTGTCTCGCCCCTGTTTATCACCAGGTCCACGCCGTTCACCGCCTTGACGATTCCGTGATGGCCGGACAGAAATCCTCCTGTTGATACAAAGTATTTTTTCAAATCCTCTATCTTCAGCAATGCATCCTGCATGTTTACTGCCTTATAAAATAATCATTTACTGATATTTCCAGCACTGCACAAGGTGCCCGTTTTTTAACTCTCTGATCTCCGGTTCATGCGTGCGGCACATATCCATCGCCTGCGTGCAGCGGTCACTGAAGCGGCATCCCTGGGGCAGGTCATACAAAGCCGGAATCGCTCCGGGAATTACCTTGAGGTATTCGTCGGCACAGCCTGTCCGCGGCATCGATTCCATCAGACCAGCTGTATAGGGATGGCAGGGGTCATCGAATAAGTCCCTGACCGCTGCATACTCAACGATGGCGCCGGCGTACATGACCGCCACATATTGAGCCGACTCCGCGATCACTCCGAGATCGTGAGTGATCAGCAGCACGGATGTTCCCTTTTCTTTTTTGATTTCGTTAATCAGATCGAGAATCTGTGCCTGAATGGTAACGTCGAGGGCTGTTGTCGGTTCATCGGCTATCATCAGTCGCGGATTGCAGCTCATTGCCATGGCGATCATCACCCGCTGTCTCATACCGCCGCTCAACTGATGAGGATAGTCGGAAATGCGCTTTTCCGGATCAGGCATGCCTACCATTCTGAACATCTCCACTGCCTTGCCCAACGCCTCCTTTTTTGAGAGGCCCTGGTGGAGGCTGACGGCTTCGGCCACCTGGTCACCCACTCTGAAAACGGGATTGAGCGATGTCATGGGTTCCTGAAAGATCATCGAGATGTCCCTGCCCCTCACCTTCCTCATCTCTTCTTCACTCAGCCCCAGCAGATCGACACCGTCAAAGAGAATATTTCCGGAGACGATTCTGCCCGGAGGCGAGGGAACCAGGCGCATAATGGACAGAGACAAAACCGTCTTGCCGCTTCCCGACTCCCCCACTACGCCGAGCGTATCACCGTGACGGACGGAAACGCTGATGCCGTCCACGGCGCGTATCGTGCCGGCGGCTGTTTCAAAGTGAGTCTTCAGATCTTTTATATCGAGGATATTCGCCATTATCTCTATTACGATTTAATTCCTGCTTTTCCGTTCACGTACATTACATGTCACAGATTGCGCCAGTTTCTGAGCAAGCTGACCAGCAGCCGGACACCCACGCCCGAAGCGCCTTTGGGTGCATAAGGCATGTCCCTGGAAAGCCAGGCCGGTCCTGCAATATCCAGATGCACCCAGGGATAATCGCCGACAAACTTGCTCAGGAATGCGGCAGCCGTGATCGTCCCCGCCGTGCGTCCGCCTGTGTTTTTATAGTCGGCCACCGTGCTTTTTATCATCTCATGATAGTCTTCCCATAAAGGAAGCTCCCACACTCGTTCACCTGTTAAGTCGGCAGCATTGCGGATTCTTGTTTTCAGCTTTTCATCCGTTCCCAGCATTCCGATTACATGCTCTCCCAGGGCAATGATGCAGGCCCCGGTCAGCGTGGCTACATCGACAATCGCCGCAGGCTTGAATCTGCCTGCATAAGTAAGCGCGTCAGCCAGCAGCAGCCTTCCTTCGGCATCAGTGTTCAGAACTTCTATCGTCTTGCCGGACAGAGATTTCAGGATATCGCCGGGCTTATATGCCCTGCCGCCGGGAAGATTCTCCGTCGCCGGGATGAGGCCGACGACATTCAATTTAAGTTTCAGAGCAGCCGCTGCTTTAACAACCCCCATGACCGCCGCGCCTCCCGACATATCAGATTTCATTTCATCCATTTTCTCCGCCGGCTTCAATGATATGCCGCCGCTGTCAAAAGTCAGACCTTTTCCTACAAGCACCACGGGGTTCTCTTCTTTCCCGCCCCCCCGATATTCAAGGATAATGAACTTTGCCGGCTGGTCGCTTCCCCTGGCAACTCCCAGAAATGCATTCATGCCGATTTTCTTAATCTGGTCCATATCAAGGACCCGGCACTTAATCGGGCTTCGTCCTGCTATAGATTTTGCTCTTGCCGCCATATCTGTCGGAGTCATCTCATTTGCCGGCGTTGAAACCATATCCCTGACAAAACAGACGGCGCCGGATACAGTCTCGGCTGTCTTTGCCGCGCGTTCAATAATCTTTAAGCGCTCAGCACTTTCATCGACAATGGTCAGGTTTTCCACCTTCCGGATATTGTCGCGCTCCTGCGTCTTGTAGGGGGTGAACTGATACAGCCCGAGCAAAACCCCCTCTACTGCTGCTTCGGACAGGACATCCAGGGTCAGCGACTTGACATCGAGATCGAAGGAAACGGCGAACTCCTTAAGCTTCAGATTTCTGACCTGCTGAGCTGCTTTGGCAAACGCTCCCCTGAGCTTTTCCGCGTTCAGTTCTTTCTTTTTGCCTAGGCCGAGCATAATGATGCGTTTTGCCGGCACCCCTTTTGACGTGTACACGACCGCCGTCTGGTTGAGCTTGCCTTCGAAATCGCCTGTGCGGAGGAGCGCCGTTATCTGCCCTTCGCACTCAGCATCAATGACCGCCGCCTTTCCGGCCGGTTTTTTGTCGCTTTCATAATGATAAACAACTATCGCCTCGCTGCTCAGATTTTCCAATCTGCCCTTTTTTATCCTGATTTTCATGAGAAGCCTCCGGAAGTGTTTGTGACGGCTTATAAATCCATCTTTTCAATGTCGGTGAAGTTAACATATGCCGGCTAAATGTCAACATTAAATGGCTTTTCTTTTTCCTCCTTGACACATATACACTTGTCTTCCTATACTCCTTCCGGTTCTGAATCAGAGCGCTAGCGGCGTTGACTTCGTCGTCGAAAAAGGGCGGGTTTAAAAACCCGCCCCTACGATGTTTATTAAATGTACGACTGCGTCGCCTATGTCCCCCTCTTTGAGGGGAGACTGTGTCGCAATGTCATTTCTGATTGAGAACCGTCTTTTAAAAGGAATTATTTATTCATGCCCAGGCTTAAACTGACAGAATTGCTTTCGCGGCTTGAATCCGACCGCCGATTCAGGGAAAACGTCATGGCGTGGAAGGAACTTCCCGCCTCTGAAGGAGTTTATGCCCCCTATGCCGCGTGGACACATCCTGACATCAAAACCGTCCTTCGCGAAAGGGGAATCGACCGGCTGTACAGCCATCAGGCTAGAGCTATCCAGCTCGTGCGCGACGGCCGCAGTGTCGTGCTGGTAACGCCGACAGCCAGCGGCAAAACGCTGTGTTACAATCTTCCCGTTTTGCAGCGCATCCTGGAAGATCCGGAAACACGAGCTCTCTATATGTTTCCCACGAAGGCGCTGGCGCAGGACCAGATGCACGAGATCCACAGCCTGATAGGAGACCTGAGGGCCGACATCAAGACCTTCACCTATGACGGCGACACGCCCGATGATGCCCGTCAGGCCATACGCAAACAGGGGCACGTTGTCGTGACCAACCCCGACATGCTTCATACGGGAATACTGCCGCATCACACCAAATGGCAGAAGCTGTTCTCCAATCTGAAGTACGTCGTGATCGACGAGCTCCATATATACCGCGGCGTATTCGGTTCGCATCTCGCCAATGTGATGCGCAGGCTGCAGAGAATCTGCAGGTTTTACGGACAGGATCCCGTTTTTATCTGCTGCTCCGCGACCGTCGCCAATCCCAGGGAGCACGCCGAACGCATTCTGGAGCGAGAGGTAGAGCTGATCGACGAAAGCGGAGCTCCGGCGTCGGCAAAAACTTTCATCCTCTACAACCCGCCCATCGTCAACCGCGAGCTGGGCATTCGCCAGTCGGCCATGACGCCTGCAAGAAAGCTGGCCGGCCGGCTCATAAAAAACGGCGTGCAGACGATAGTCTTTACGACAAGCCGTCTCAATGTCGAGGTTCTGACCAGATATCTTAAAGACCAGTTCAGCAGCGGCAAACCAGTGGATGATCACTTCGTCACCGGCTACCGCGGCGGCTATCTGCCCAACCTGCGGCGCACCATAGAATCCGGACTTCGCAGCCGCGACGTTATGGGTGTTGTAAGCACAAATGCCCTGGAACTGGGCATTGACATCGGCGATCTGCAGGCCTGCATCATGTGCGGCTACCCCGGTTCCATTGCCGCCACCTGGCAGCAGTCGGGAAGAGCGGGCCGGAGAGCGGGCCGGAGTCTGGCAGTCCTGATAGCCCGCAGCAACCCTATGGATCAGTTCATCGTGGACAATCCCGACTATTTCTTCTCGCGTTCCCCGGAACACTGCCGGATCAACCCCGACAATCTGCTCATCCTGCTCCATCACATGAAGAGCGCTGCCTTCGAACTTCCCTTCGAAAAAGGGGAGCGCTTCGGCAATGAGCCTCTGGAGGAGATACTGTCCTACCTTGAAGAAAAGGGCGTACTGCATCAGGTTGATAACCGCTGGCACTGGTCGGCGGAAAGCTACCCGGCCAATGAAGTAAACCTGAGAAGCATTAATCCGGAGAACGTGGTGGTCGTTGATACAACAGAGCCGGGCGACCCTCAGGTGATCGCCGAGGTCGATTGGGACAGCGCTTTTACAAGCGTGCATGAAAACGCCATCTATATGATGGAATCACAGGCCTATCATGTTGACAAACTAGACCTCGAAAGAAACAAGGCATACGTCAGGAAAGTCAATATAGACTATTATACGGATGCGATGACCTACACCAACGTCCGTGTAATTGAGGAATTCGCCAGTAAAAAAAATCTGCGGATTATCATTGAACACGGGGAGGTTCAGGTGGTCCGAAAGGTCGTCGGGTATAAGAAAATCAAGTTTTACACGTCGGAGAATCTCGGATATGGAGAGGTCAGCCTTCCTGAAAAGGATATGCACACAACCAGCTACTGGTTTACAATACCGAAGGATCTGCTTGACTCGCTTTCCTTTAGCCGTGCCGATATCATCGACGGCCTGTCAGGGCTTGCATACTGTCTTCATCATCTCGCCGCCATGCTGCTCATGGCAGATATCCATGATATCGACCGCTGCATAGGCGACAAGAGCGGTGAGTGGTTTGTCCGCCATGGAAGCGGCGGACGGTCTATCACGGCATCACCGTCAGGCGGGAACAGCGATATACCCGTAGGCACGGACGCCTTCGATCCCACGATATTCATATTTGACGTTTACCCCGGAGGAATCGGCTTCTCAGATCTGCTGTACCAGCAGCACGACCGGCTTATCAGAGACGCGAGGCATTTGATTGCATCATGCTCCTGCAGCCATGGATGCCCGAGTTGCGTAGGGCCCACGCTTGAAGTCGGGGCTGTCGCCAAGGGCGCGGCACTGGCAATTCTGCATCTTATAAGCGACGAGCGATGAGTTTTAAAAAGCGCATACAGCGGCTGACCGGAGAAGGCGGCCAGAAAGACAAATCAGCTTCCAGCGAACAGATTAATGAGCTCCGCCGCAGGATTGACTCCATAATGAGGCGCCCATCGCTGCAGAAACCGGCTGCATCTTCACCGGCAGCAGGACAACCGGTATGCCCGCTGAATGAACTGATTGACGGTGAGGACATGTCGAACGACCATGGAAACTTCTTTGTTTCCCACCGCCTCCATCCGGGATCTTCCAGACACGGACACTGGTACATCGATGAACTGTCTTCTCCCGACATGGAAGCCCTGGCCTTTCTCGCAGGCAACCCCGCATTATCAAAACATGACTATTCTCAGGCCCTCTTTCTCGATACCGAGACCACAGGACTGTCGGGCGGCACCGGCACCCTGGCTTTTTTAATCGGCCTGGGATGGTTTGAGGGAAGCAGATTTGTTGTCAGACAGATATTCGCCCGGGATTTTTCTGAGGAAAAGGCGTGCCTCGCATTTCTCAAAGGCATCGCGGAAGAAAAGAAGTTTCTTGTAACCTTCAACGGAAAGGCCTTCGATCTTGGCCTCCTCTCCACACGCTTTATCATGAACAGGATGCAGGATCCCTTTTCCGATTTTCCCCACCTGGATCTTCTTCATCCTTCAAGGCGGCTTGTAGGTCATCGCCTCGACAACACGAGACTGACAACCCTGGAAGATGCGCTGCTGGGACTCTGCCGGGAAAACGATATCCCCGGAAGCGAAATACCGCAGAGATACTTTGACTGGCTGAGGCGCAGGGACCCGCGTATCATGGAGGGGGTATTCGAACACAATCGATTGGACATATTATCGATGGCAGGGCTGGCTCTTCACCTGTCGAGGCTTGTTGCATTTCCGGAAGAGTCCCCGGGGATTGATCAACGCGATCTGCTGGCTCTGGCCAGACTAAGGAAAATGCGGAAAGATCACTGCGGAATGGAGTCCATCCTCGAAAATCTGATCCACAATAAAAACCATGTCACCGCTTCCGCGGCCAGAATGATGCTTTCCCTTCGCTACAAAACCCTGAGAGAATGGAACAAGGCCGTCCGTCTATGGGAAATGATGCTGAAAGACGACCCCGACAATTTTTTCGCTGCCGAGGAACTTGCCAAATGGTATGAGCACAGGGCGCATGAACCGCTCAAGGCGATTGAAGTTATCAACCACCTTGTCGGGAATAAACATGAATGGAAAAAAGAAGAGAGAGACTCTCTTGACAAGCGTCTGGGAAGGCTGAAGTCCCGCATTGAGCGGAAAGGTTGCTGAACTGCATATTTTTCATATTATTCTGTTGTCTTTTCATACTTATAAGTATATTGACAAACAGAAAATTAGTGAATATCTTACGTCAAAACAGCACAAAAGGAGATAGCCCCTTGATCAATACATACCGCTGCAAGAAAAAAGGAAGCCTTATTTCGGAAGTTTGTCTGGAAACTACATGCGAGTGGCGGCTGAACAACGAGTCTTTTCTTAACTGCACATGGGTTGCCTGCAACTATGGACCCTTCACACTTGAAGAAGTGGGTGAAATGATGGGTGTCACGAGAGAAAGGATCAGACAGATTGAGGCAAAAGCGCTAAAGAAACTGCAGCATAAGAAAAGAAGAGATCAACTGAGGGACTTTGCATCTCCGGACACAGACTGGGACATGATATAATAAGGTAAGGGGACACTATGCCAGCGTCCCCTTACACCCCCGACGAGAAAGCAACCGTTTAATACTGTTTTACATCCTTACCAGCATATACAAAACCGGAAAAAACCCTGTTTTCTAGCCTCAACCAGGGTTTTTCTATATCGCAAGCGCCCATCTATCTCAATCAGGGGTTCCCCTATTTCTATCTTCGAAATACCTTACACGACCCTGTACTGCCTGGAAATATAATGAAATAAAATTAGAGCATTAACTATTTCTTTCTTGCAGTTTCACAACGGCTTATGATAAATTAATGCTAATTAAGAATCAGCCGATCATATAAATTACAGGCTGAAATCTTTTTTATTCATACAGAACAAGGACAAACGGATGCCGGAAAACGCGCTTGCCACCACTTCGGACCTTTTTAACGCCTGTTCGGTTCTTTTCGGATCTGACATAAACATTAATGTCAGCTTTTTAAAGTATCTCCAGATATCCGGACTGAAAGCAGCCTACCGGAAAAAAGCATTCGAAACCCATCCTGATCGTGCCGCAGCTCTCTCGGAACCGGCTCTCAGTCTCGAAGAACGCTTCAAGGAGGTCAACAACGCCTACGAGCAGCTTAGTTCCTTTATAGAATTCCCCTGGAAATATTCACTGGATCTTTACACCTCTCCTTTTGGCGGCGCCACAGGTCCTTTAAGGAAAAGGAAAAAATATCCTGCATCCAGAGAGAACGTCCATGCATACAAAGGGAATCCGGGAACCGCGTCACGCAGAACAGGTGAGTTTTTCTGGCAGGGAAATATTCCCAAGCAAAAATTAATGCTGGGGCGCTACCTCTTTTACAGCGGGCTGATTTCGAGCAGAACACTTATCGATGCCATCGTATGGCAGAAAAAGCTCCGCCCTCTCGTCGGAAGTATCGCCACCAGATGGGACTGGCTAGCGCCGGATGAAATCCGGGCAATCCTGTCCAGAAGGAGACCGGGAGAGAAATTCGGCGAATGCGCCCTGCGATGCGGCTATATAAGCACCTATCAGTTATCTCTGCTTCTTGGGCGGCAGAGGATGCTACAGCCGAGAATCGGCAACTTTTTTATCGACCGCAAGATCATCAATGCCGTTGAGATGGAAGTTCTTGTAGAAAAATTGCGCGCACACAACTGGAAGCATTGGCGTTCGTAATTTCAGTATTCTTGTTGTTTTAATATTCTGCCAATTGGGCCAATCGATGAGAATGAGAATCCTTGTAGTCGATGACGACGACCAGCTGAGAGAGATGCTGAGGAAAATGCTGGAGAAAGCCGGTTATGAGGTTATAGAGGCGTCGGACGGGAAAGAGGCTCTGAACCTTCAGGAAAAAAGTCCTTCCGATCTCATGATTACCGACATCATCATGCCGGAAAAAGAGGGAATAGACACCATCATGGACTTCCGCATGAACTATCCCCAGGTAAGAATAATTGCCATGTCCGGAGGAGGCAGAATTGGTCCCACTGAATATCTGGATATGGCAGAAAAGCTCGGGGCAGACAAGACTTTCGCCAAACCTTTCAGCTCAAAAGCGATGCTGGCAACCATTAGAGATCTTCTTCAACAAAATAATCCCTGACTAATTTCCCCCTGGCAAAACTCTCTTTTCCATTCCAGACATATACTTTTGAAACCCGCCCTTCTTCGACGACGATGCCAACACAGCTAGCGCTCTGATTCAGAATCGGAACCATTCAACGGCACCAGGCTGCGGCCTTGTCATAGTCCTTGAACAGCTTTTCCCTCTCCCTGAACTCCTTCGAATGAATGCTTCTTCTGCCGTTCTTTGCCGCAATTCCCAGATCGGCATGTAGCATCTCATGATGCACAACGTGTTCAATAACGTACCTTGGCGTGGCTCTTCGATCGAGAACAGGATTGATGCTGATGGTATTCGTTTGACTGCTGTAACTTCCCAGGGTCCTCCTGACAACTCCCCTTTTTCCGGATTTTCCCCAGGTGATGGCTGCCATGACCCTGTTCTCAAAATATTGCCTGTTCAATTTTTGATAAACCTCTTCCAGGTCGAAGAACTGCCCCTGCGGCCGTAAAGTCCGCCTTCTCGGCCTGGATTCAGGGATTCGATGCCGGTAATCCCGTATAAACTCTCTGATGGCGGGCGTCCTGCCCCCACGGTGCTTGACGAACAGTCCGATCTCATCCAGTACATCCTTCCCCGCCCGGAGAAAAATCCTGTGCAACCTCACATCCAGTCCACCTTCGACAGGCTTTACCGATATAAGAGAGGCGGCATTATCGGTAACAGTCAGCCTGACCGGTTTCCTGGCGGCCTTTTCAAGATAAAGAAGGACGGTTCCTTCATCAATTTCCAATGGCAAGGCAAGCTGTCTCATAACTGCTCACAAAAAAAAGAGGTGCGTAAAGATACGCACCTCGCAAAGTTTACATTCATACGATGAATCAGGATTTGATGGCATTTTTTTTGTCGAGGAAGACACACCTGGGTGTCCACCCCTTCACTGCGCTGTCGTCCAGCATAACATAAGTAGCAATAATAATAAGGTCATCTTTCGATGCCTTCCGGGCAGCGGCGCCATTGAGGCATATCACTCCGGAGCCGCGCTTTCCCTTTATTGCATAAGTCGTGAATCTCTCACCGTTGGACACATTGTATATGGCAACCTTTTCATAGGGAAGAATATCGGCTGCCTCCATGAGGTTTTCATCAATTGTTATGCTGCCCTCATAATGCAGGTTGGCATCGGTGACAGTCGCCCTGTGGAGCTTTGATTTAAGCATGAATCTTTGCACGACCCTATATCCTCCTGAAATTAATCTTCGTCATATATCAAACGGCTCACCGAAAACATAGTTGTCAATAAGCCTTGTAGAACCGACTCTCACGGCGAGAGCCATAACACATTCAGTCTCGATGCGTTCAACATCCTTCATTGTCGTCGTATCACATATCTGAACATAGTCGATTTTTGCATAAGGGTGAGTTTCAATAAATTTGACCGCAGAAGCAACTATCTTTCCGGCGTCTCTCTCTCCCTTTTCGTATAGCGCCTTGGCCATCTTCAAAGACCTGCTCAAACTCAACGCTGATTCCCTTTGATCCCCGGTCAGGTAGGTATTCCTGGAACTCATTGCCAGGCCGTCAGCTTCACGGGTTGTGGGCATGCCGGCTATTTCGAGATCCATGTTGAGGTCCTGCACCATCCTTTTGATCACAACAAGCTGCTGAAAGTCCTTCTTGCCGAACACGGCCGTATGCGGCTTCACCATATTGAAAAGCTTGGCGCAGACCGTGGCGACGCCGCGGAAGTGGCCGGGACGAGACAATCCACAGAGGTTTTGAGTTACATTCTCTACATTAACATAGGTCTGATAGTTGTCCGGATACATCTCCCGGTCGGGTGGAAAGAATATGACATCGACACCGACACTCTCGGCCATCTGCCTGTCGCGCTCAAAGTCCCTGGGATAGCGTGAGAAGTCTTCATTGGGCCCGAACTGCGTGGGGTTTACATAGATGCTTATGACCACGCAATCTCCCCGCTTCCCTGCCTCTCGCATGAGATTCAGATGACCTTCATGAAAAAAACCCATCGTCGGCACAAAAGCTATCTTCTTTCCCTGAACTCTCAAGGACTCGGAAAACGACTGCATCTCCTTTGTGGTCTCAATGATTCTCATGATCACCTGCCAATAAAAAAAGCCCCCCGCCGGAGACGAGAGGCTTATGATCAATTCAAGCTATTTTCAGCTGATCCCCCGTCCCAGTCCATTAAGGATCCAAGCGGATGAGAAGCATCTAGCAAATCGCATCCATATTGTCAAGGTTTATTAAGCGCGGTCGCCCGCCAATCAATTATTCCTTGACACCATGTAAATGCTGTGAAAAATTAGGATTATGCCAGCAGGAAAATCAAAAACGTTCATCGACATAAATTGCGACATGGGTGAGTCCTTCGGCGCGTACCGAATCGGCAGCGATGAAGAAGTGATACGCCATATCACGTCAGCCAACATTGCCTGCGGTTTTCATGCTTCAGACCCGAATGTAATGGAAAGCACGGTCGTACTGTGCAGGAAGCACCGCGTCATGGCCGGGGCTCATCCCGGATATCGCGATCTTATAGGTTTTGGGCGGCGCTTTATCGACATGAGCCCCCATGCCCTGATAAATGAAGTGATTTACCAGGTCGGCGCTCTTAGGGCATTCCTTGATATGAACGGATTGCCTCTGCAGCACATAAAACTCCACGGGGCTCTCTACAATCACCTGGTCAACGATGAGGAGCTTTTTGTGAACATGGCATCTTCTCTGAAGCGGGCTGTCGGGGATACGATCTTTCTCACCCTGGGAACGAAACGAACCGCAAACCTGAAAAGGAGATGCCGCAAGAAGGGCATCAAACTGGCGCTGGAGGCTTTTCCCGACAGGGCATACACCGATGACGGAGAGCTGCTGCCGAGAAAACTCCAGGATGCGGTAATAAAAGATCCCGGTACGATAGCTCAAAGAGCGGCAGAAATGGTCATGCACAAGGGCATAATGAGCGCGAACGGAAAATGGATCGACATGGAGATCGATACTCTCTGCATTCACGGTGACAACCCGGAAAGCATCGAGGCTGCCAGGACAATCCATGATTTGCTGAAAAGCAGGAACATAACCATTGTATCCCTGTCGGAGTTCATGTAGTTTCCGTCCGGGAAGGGCTCCTTTCCGATTCGGGAACAGATAAGTTTAACCACAAATACTGTCCGGGACAACAACACAATCTGAAATGAGCAGCGGTATGATATTCAGCCGTTACGGCGAGGACGGCGTACGGATTCAGTTCGGCAACACGATCGACGTCGAAACAAACGAAAAAGTAAGGCGATATTATTACTTTATTAAGTCACAAAACATAAAAGAAATAATCGACATCATACCATCCTATACATCCTGCCTTATTCATTTCGATCTCGAAGAAACCGCTTATCATGAAATACTGCAAAGGCTGCAGCATGCCGGAAATGACGCCGTCTGCGCTGAGATACCCGCTCCCGTTACGCACGAGATACCTGTCCATTACGGCGGAGAATGCGGTCCGGACATGCCGCTTGTATGCTCGCTCACCGGATTAAAAGAAGAAGAAGTAATCGGTATACACTCATCCGTCCTTTATCGAGTCTTCACTGTAGGATTTATCCCCGGCTTTCCCTACCTGGGCATACTTGACGAAAGGCTTAACGTGCCCCGGCTGGAAACACCGCGCGTGCGTGTCCCCAAGGGTTCGATTGGACTGGCTCAACTCCAGACAGGGGTCTATTCGTTCGAATCACCGGCAGGGTGGCGCATTATCGGACAGACTGACGTTGAATTTTTCACCAGCAGCAGGGAGCCGTACAGCCTGATGCAGATTGGAGACAGCGTGAGGTTTTTTCCCGCATGATCGAAGTAATAACCCCCGCAATGCATACCATTGTTGTAGACGGCGGCAGATTCGGCTATCGCGCCATCGGCGTGCCCACATCCGCCGCTCTTGACAGTTTTGCCTTCAGATCACTCAACTGTCTGACAGGAAACGACAGGAACGCGGCTGTTCTGGAGGTGATCGGCGGGAGATTAACACTGCGTTTCGATGAGGAAATCACCTGTGCAATAACAGGTGCAAGGGTCAGCGCTTTTCTCGACGAAGAGCCGGTAAGGCCGTGGGCAACATTCAGGGCAAAGCAGGGCAGCACCCTTCGCGTCAGGGAAATACAGGAAGGTTTTCGCTATTATGTAGGTTTTTCCGGCGCCATGCATGTCGATAGAGTAATGGGAAGCCATACGACAAACCTCGAATGCCGTTTTGGAGGCTACAGCGGCAGGGCCCTTGCCGCAAAGGACAGATTGTTCATAGATAATGCCTTTATCTCCGAAACACGCGTGATACCTGAAAAGCATATCCCCCGAATGTCGCTGCCGCATAAGCTCAGAATAGTTGCAGGGCCGGAATCGGCATTTTTTACCGATGATTCATTAAAGATGGTTGAAAAAAAGTCGCAAACTGTATATACCGTTGCGGGCGCTTCAAATCGCACGGGAATAAGGATTGAAGGCGAGCCCCTGACTTTCAGGGAAAACGCCGACAAGAGCATCATTTCAGAAGGCGTTATGCCCGGCACCATCCAGATTCCCGGAGACGGCAAACCAATAATAGCTCTCCACGAAAGAACAATCGGCGGATACGCGCGACTGGGAATGATCATCAAGGCTGATCAGGACAGGCTTGCGCACCTCAAGCCGTCGGACGACGTTATCTTTGAAATGATAAGCATAGAAGAGGCCGAGGGTCTCTGGCGGCATAGAATGAATGAGTTATCAAAGGTTATAGCGGACTGAAATTATAGAGGCAATTTGTTTATGAACAGCGGGCGCTTATAATATAAAGGCCTGCAATAAAACTCGAGGAGGGGGAATCGAAATGAAAAGAATTTTTAAAGCGTTATTGATATCATCCGTTTTCTTGTTTTTTGTGACAACATCAGCATTCGCCAAGACATCGTGGAACGCGAATTCAGTCTGGCCGCCGAAGAACCAGCACAGCATAGGCCTTGAAGAGTTCGCCAAGAAAGTAAAAACGGCTACGAAAGGCGAACTGGACATCATCGTGCATTCGGGCGGAGCCTTGGGATACAAGGGGCCGGAATTGCTCAAGGTTGTACGTGACGGCCTGGTTCCCGTTTCCGACATGCTCATCAGCGGCGTCGCCGGCGATGAAAAAGTCCTTCAGATCGTCACTCTGCCCTTTCTCGTACGCGATTTCAACGAACTGCACACTCTGCTCAACATATCGCGACCTTACTTTGACAAGGTAGCGCAGAAGTGGAATCAGAAAATCCTTTATATCGCCCCCTGGCCTGGCGCAGGTCTCTGGACGAAAAAGAAGATAACAACCATTGCCGAGATGAAGGGACTGAAAACACGAACATACGACAAAAACGGCGCACTGGTCATGGAAGCGGTCGGTGCAACACCCCTGGCCCTGCCTTTCAGCGAAGTCTATACGTCTCTCCAGACCGGTGTCATCGATTCGGTCATGACTTCTTCGCCGACGGCAGTCGATGCGAAATTCTGGGAAGTCCTCAAGTACTTCGAACCTCTCAATATAACGATTGCAACCAACATGGTCACCGTCAATCTTAAAGCCTTCCAGAAACTTCCCAAAGCACAGCAGGATGCCCTGGTAAAAGCCGGCAAGGAGATGGAAAAGGGCATGTGGGAAAACGTCAAGAAATGGGACAGGGACATGGTCGCCATCAGCAACAAGAATGGCATTGCCACAGTCGCCCCTTCCAAGAAACTTATTTCCGATCTGGAAAAGATAACGGAAAGCATTCGCGCCAACTGGCTGAAGAGCGCCCCGGCCGATGCGAAGAAGATCTACTCGGAATTCAGGAAAAAGGTTAAACGCTAACAGTAAAACCGATATTTGCTGCGAAAGGGACCCGGAAGACGATTACTCCGCTTCCGTGTCCCTTTTTCCTTGAGGATGTGCATGAAAAGGATAATCAAAATCATCGACGGGATATCCGGCATCAGCGGATGGCTGGCCGGCATCATGATGATCGCCGCACTGATTCTGGTCATGGGGGAGGTAATCATGCGCTCCGGCCTGGATAAGACACTCTATATTACCGATGAATACTCCGGATATCTCATGGCCACACTGACATTCTGCGGCCTCGCCTATACCCTCAGAGAACGCGGCCACATCAGAATCATGATTCTGCCCCATTTTGTTAAAGGACGGCCGCATATAATATTCAATATGATCTGCTATCTGATCGGCATCGTTTTCTGTGTAGCGCTGACATGGTTCACCTATGAATTCTTCTGGGATTCGGTCGAGAACGAATCCAGATCGATGCATGTATCGGAAACGTTTCTGGCCATCCCTCAATTTTTCATGCCCTTTGGTTCTCTGCTCATGGCTTTGCAATTCTTCGCAGAGTTCATGAAGTCGGTTGCCGTGCTGCGAGGAGACACAGAGGGAATTCATATCATGGAGGAAACCGACGAACTGGGGCGCTAGGAAGCGCACCACCATCCGGTTAAATATTTATGGAATTAGGTCACGTTTCAGCCGCTATTCTCGGCATGCTCATCCTTTTCATGGGAGGATCCGTCTGGATCGGCATCGCGCTTTTCATTGTCGGCATCGGCGGCTTCTTTTTCTTCAGCGACGTTTCCTACGGCTCCATTCTGGCGAACGTGGCATGGAACAATACCAGCGGTTCGGCCATGATGGCTTTGCCGTTCTTTATCTGGATGGGTGAGATACTGTTCAGAAGCAAGATATCTGCAAACCTTTTCAAGGGGCTTTCGCCCTGGATGAACTCCATCCCGGGACGGCTATTTCACGTCAACGTCCTCGCCTGCACCTTCTTTGCCGCCGTCAGCGGATCTTCAGCGGCGACAACGGCCACGGTAGGGAAGATCACCGTGCCGGAACTGCAGAAGCGCGGCTATGACTACGATCTTTCGATGGGCTCCCTGGCCGGAGCGGGCACGCTCGGCTTTATGATACCACCAAGCATGGTCATGCTCGTCTACGGCATCATCGGCGACGTCAGTATCGGCAAGCTTTTCATTGCCGGCTTCATACCCGGCTTCATGATCGCATTTCTCTTCAGCGGCTACATATTGATCAGGTGCATGATGAAGCCAGAACTGGCGCCCACAGGAAGCGACAGTTACACATGGCAGGACAGGTTCCAGGCCATACCGGCTGTTGCACCGGTAATATTTCTTATTCTTGCCGTCCTGGGAAGCATCTATCTGGGATGGGCCACGCCCACGGAAGCGGGCGCTATAGGTGTAGTCGGCGCCATTTTCTTTGCACTGGTGACCAGAAGCCTTTCCTGGGAGGTGTTCAAGGTCAGCCTTATCAATTCAGTCAAGACAAGCTGCATGATCATGCTCATTGTCATGGGGGCGGCCTATCTTTCCAACGTGATCGGTTTCCTGGGCATCACACGCGCCATGACTCAATACGTCATCAGCATGGAGCTCTCTCCTTATACGCTCATCGTCATACTGACAGTCCTCTATCTGATTCTCGGATGCCTGATAGACGGCTTTTCCATGATCGTCATGACGGCCCCGCTTGTTCTGCCCCTGATCGAGGCGGCCAAGTTCGACACCGTCTGGTTCGGCATCTACCTTGTGCTTATGATAGAGCTCGCCCAGATAACGCCGCCGGTGGGCTTCAATCTCTTCGTCATCAGCGGTCTCAACAACGACAACATATTCCGAATTGCCAAGGCGGCCCTGCCCTTTTTCTTTCTCATGCTGCTCGCCACGGTGCTGTTGACCGTGTTTCCGCAGATTGCGCTGTGGCTGCCCGGCTTCATGAAGTAACATCTAGGGTTTATCCAACTCTTCCCTTACCGCCAGCGCAATCTTCTCCGGTACGTACGGTTTTCTGATGTAAGCCCCCGCCCCCAGCCTCTGGGCCTCCCGCACACGCTCCGTTTCCGAAAAGCCGCTTACAATGAGCGCCTTCTGCCCGGGTCGTATACCGACTATCCGCCGGTATGTCTCCAGACCGTCAATTCCCGGCTCCATAATCATGTCGAGAATCAGCAGATCAACTGTCCGCTCCTTCAAATAATTTACGGCCTCCTCGCCGCCGGCAACTGCGTCGGCCTTATATCCGAGACGGTTGAAAATATCGGTGGCAAGTTCTCTCTGCTCCGGAACGTCATCGACGACCAGAATTGTTTCTCCCGCTCCCCGATATTCGGCAATTGCATTCTGCACGGCATCGCCTGACTCCGGCAGACGCGTTACCGGGAAGTAGAGCGTAAAGGTGGTTCCCTCGTTTTCCCCGCTGACGACGTTGATATATCCATGATGATCCTTTACCGTGCCCCACACAACTGAGAGCCCCAAACCCGTGCCGCTCCTGCCCATTATCTTCTTTGTGTAGAACGGCTCGAATATTCTCCCCAGATCTTTTGCCGGTATTCCCTGCCCCGTATCAGACAGGGTCAAAACAACATAATCTCCTTCTCTTATCTCATCATATCCCTTAACCGGTCTGTCCAGATAATGGTTCTCCGTTGACACGCTTATCATACCGCCTTGAGGCATGGCCTCGGCGGCATTCTGAATGAGATTCATGATCACCTTGCTCAAGTGTACGGGAGAACCCTTGACATTAAGGAGATCGGGGTCAAGATAAGTCCTGACCTTAATATCGTCATGCAGCGACGACATCTTCTGAAATTCAGGAGATTGGAGATAATCATCGATGATGCCGTTCAGGTTGACCACCCGGGATACCTTGACACCCCGCCTTGCCAAGGTCAGGAGGTCCTGGACAATAGCGGCCCCCTTTTCTCCCGATAGCTTGATATTCATGACATGCTTTCTCAACCTGTCCCCCTCGGGAATCTCATATAAAAGCAATCCTGCATACCCGACGAGAACACCCAGAACGTTGTTCAGATCGTGGGCAACGCCCCCTGCCATGGTGCCGAGGGCTTCCATCTTTTCCGCTCTTTGCAGACGCTCCTGCAGGCTTGACCGCTCCGCTTCCGCTTTCTTCCGCTCCGTTATGTCCCTTGACAGTCCGTGAAAGCCGATGAGTTTCCCCTCATTGTCGCGGATGCCCCTCACGTTGACTTCGACCGGTACAATGCTTCCGTTTTTGTGATAATTTTCAACCTCTATGCTCAGCACCCTGTCGGGATCGGCGGTACCCTGCTGATCCTGCAACAAGGCGTCCAGATAAAGCTCCTGAACCCTGGCAAGGGAGGCCGGAGGCACAATCTCTTCAAAGCGCTGCACCATTCTCTCTTCGGGAGTAAAGCCAAGCACTTTCTCCACCGAAGGGCTGACGTAGGTTGTTTTTAGCTCCATGTCCAGCGTCCATACCATGTCAACCATCTGGTCCGTGATGAAATGGTACTTCCGTTCGCCGGCAAGCAGCGCATCATCGGCAAGTTTTCTCTCCGTAATATCACTCATGAATGCAAGGATGGCTTCCCTTTCCTCCCAGTTTATCAGAACGGCGTGTATCTCCACCCAGATAATCCGATTTCCGGAATCGGTAAGCCGTACCACAAAGGCTTCGGGAACTTCCTCTCCCTTCATCATGCTCATATAATAGCCGCTTAACTGCTCCCTGTCCTCCGGATAAATAAAATCGATGAACGGCCTCGGCGACAACTCACCGTCATACCCGATAAGATTCAGTGTTTTCTGGTTGACATATTTTATCATTCCATCCTGCACCACCAGAATCGCTTCCCAGGCATTTTCGACGACAAGACGATATTTCTCTTCGCTCTTCTTCAGCTTCTGCTCTGCACGATTGCGATCTTCAAGCTGCCTATGAGACATGGCAAGGGCTTCATCTCTGCTCTTCAACGCGAAATAAAGAGTTGTGGTAACCAGTATCAGGGCAATGACCAACTCCAGATACCTTGCCAGCGGAGGTGTAAGAAAATAGTAAAAAGGCAGATAGCCGTAGACCTCGCAGACCGCTACAATCAGTCCCGCCAGAGAGCTCAGTGCGGCAAAGATTACAGCCGCATTATTCCCCAGAAGCAGGCCTGTAACGACGGCAAGGGCAATAATAAAAACAAAGTTTATGTCTTTCATGCCGTGTCCCACGATTACCAGCGACATAAAGACTATCCATGCAACAGTTATGAAAAAAAGACTTGCCTGTTTTACATACCCTTTGAAGAGGAGTGATCTTGTTATGATAAGCATGATAAAAACAATAAGCAGGATGACAGCCGTCCATCCCTTATCGACGTAAATAAAGGGGAGACCGATAAACACGGGAATGATAAGCATAAGGAAAGCTCCGGACAGGAGATAACTCAATATCATTGCCGTGCGTGTTTTTTCTTCGTTTCCGTCAAATACGGGCGCCTTGATAAAAATCCCTTTCACTGAAATTCCCCCCTGAAATATCTTATTCTTTTCGTTACACCGGCTTTGCTCCGTTATAAGACACGCGCAACTTTGTGTCAAATCAGAAACGCCGCGGACGGATTCACTGTGTTTCCGGGTTGACATACCTTCCCTTATCCTGTATTTACGCCGAGGTAAAATCCTTTCTTTGTTTATCCTGAGATAAACACATATTCATGAGCAGATGGGGGGCTGAATCATGAAACTTTTATCTTCAAACAAAAGTTATGTCCGCGACATACTTACCCGCATCGGAACCAGCCTGGCCAAAGAGGGTGAAAGGCGCTCCCCATGTGATATTGTTGTCCGGGACGACTCTCTCTACTACAGGCTCATCGCAAGAGGCTCGCCGGTTTTCCTAGAAGGACACATGTACAAGCAATGGGATTGCGCGGAAGCGTGCATAATGTATGTCGCGCAAGCAATACCGCAGATCGACGCAGCCGGAGCGGAAAAAAGACCTTTTCGGACGTAAACTATTCACTCTCATAACGACAGGATTTACTATGAACATCCTTCTTGTTTTTCCCGAACTTATGGATTGGTTCTGGGATTTTAAAGAATCCCTGCGCTTTATAAATAAAAAGGCAACATTCCCCCCACTGGGCATTTTGACTGCCGCCGCCCTCCTGCCTTCAAACTGGAACAGGCGCTTCCTGGACTTGAACGTTCAAAAAATATCGGATGACGATCTGGCATGGGCCGACTACGTTTTCATAAGCGCCATGCTTGTGCAGCATGAGTCGGTGCAGAATATCGTTTCTCGATGCAAGCAAGCGGGAAAAAAGATAGTTGCCGGCGGTCCGTTATTTGACAGTGACTGGGGGTGTTATGAAGGCATCGATCATTTCGTCCTGAATGAGGCTGAGTTGACCATGCCCCTTTTCCTTGCCGATCTGCAGAACGGCACAGCCAAACGCGTTTACAGAACGGCAGAATACCCGGATATCAAGCATTCACCTATTCCTTCCTGGGATTTGCTGGACATGAATCAATACGATGTGATCGGCATTCAGTCGTCACGCGGTTGCCCGAATAACTGTGACTTCTGCAACGTAACAGTTCTCTATGGAAACCGCATACGCACGAAGACAACACAGCAGATACTTGCCGAACTGGACAGGTTATATGATCTGGGATGGCGTAAAAATGTCTACTTTGTTGACGACAACTTCATCGGTACGAAAAAAAGGATCAAGGAAGAGGTCCTGCCGGCAATTATCAACTGGCGTAAAGGGAAAAAGGGAATGCCCTTTCAGACCTTCGCAACCGTCAATCTGGCGGATGATGAAGTTCTGATGCGCCTGATGCACGAAGCAGGTTTCAACTGCGTCTTCGTCGGTATTGAAACAACGGACGAAAACACACTTACCGAGTGCAACAAGCCTCTCAATAAAAACCGCGATATGCTGGAGAGCGTCAGACGGATTCAGCGCGCAGGAATGCGCGTACAGGGAGGATTCATTGTCGGCTTTGATAACGACACGCCGGCTGTTTTTCAACAGCAGATAGACTTTATTCAGGAAAGCGGGATTCCGGTCGCCAAGGTTAATCAGCTCCATGCGTTCCCCGGCACCCGCCTTTACGAACGCATGCTGCGGGAAAACCGCATCCGTAAGGACATTACCTACAATATGGATGAATCGGAAGTGACCAACATTGTCCCCAGGATGGGGCTGGAGGCATTTCAGGCGGGATACAAAAGTCTGATGTCCCGGATTTATTCTCCCCGCCCGTATTATAAACGCCTCCGTGTATTTTTGAGCGATCTGAAGAAGCCGAAAGTACAGTCTCCACTTGAACTCCAGTATATCCTGGGATTCTTCCGCTCCATTTACCATATCGGCATCAGAGGAGTGGAGAGACGTTATTACTGGCCTTTTTTATTATGGACGATTTTCCGGCGTCCCTCCCTGTTTCCCATGGCAATTACCCTTACGATTTACGGGGTACATTTGCGAAAGGTATGTGAACGCTACGAATTAAACCCATGAAGAAAACAAAACATATCCTCATCGTGAACTGTCACTTCGACGAACTTCGCCTGCCAATTCGCCGCAAGACAAAAATCCCCCAGCCCATGGCGCCGGCTTATCTGGCCGGTATCTTTTCGCCGAACAATTGCGATATCAGGCTATACGACGAAGTTTACAGCGGACCCCTCGAATGCGAGAAGCTTCTGGGATGGCCGGATATGCTTGTTCTTACAGGCGTCAACACCGCCTTCGACAGGATGCTGCATCTGACCGCCTATGCACGGACAAAAAACAGCAGGGTTATAGTTGTAGCGGGAGGCCCCGCAATCCGGGCTCTCTTGCATTATGCCCATCACTTTTTCGATTACTGCTGTGACGGCGATATAGAACAGATGCAGGATGTCATTGAAGATGCGTTCGGCAGTTCTTACGTCTCGGAGGAGTTTCGCAAAACAGGCTGGGCAATTCCTCGTTATGACCTGGCATACTGGATGAATACCATTGCCTATGTGGAGTCCAGCAGGAACTGTTACAATAAATGCAACTTCTGTTCTCTGACGGCCGAAAAATCGCCTTACCAGCCATATGATCTTGAGTATCTCAGACGCCAATTCACGGCACTCGGCAAATGGAAGGTAGTTATCTTTCTCGACAACAATTTCGGCAGTACCGATAAACAATTTATCAGTGACCGTTTCGAATTGCTGAAAGAACTGAGGGAAAGGAAGGTTTTCTGGCGGTGGTGCGCCCTCGTCTCTCAGGACTTCTTTCTGGATGAAGAAAATCTGAAGCTCAGCCGGGACACCGGCTGCCTGTCTCTCTTCTCCGGAGTCGAAACATTTGACCGTAAATCGCTGCTCGATTTCAGGAAATATCAGAACACCCTGCAACCGCAACTGGAAATCATCCGTCGCTGCCTGGAGCACGATATCACCTTCTATTACGGCATAGTTTTCGACATTGCTGCCCGCGCTGTTGCCGATCTGCGTGGAGAGATCGACTTCATGGTCGGAAACACCGGCATCACGCTGCCCAGTTTCATATCGCTGGCCATTCCGATTATGGGAACACCGTTTTTCAGGAGAAGCCTTAAAAAAGGGCTTATTCTGCCGAACATCAAATTACGCGACCTCGATGGGACAACGATTACAATGAAGCCGCATGACCCGCTGCCGGACGTTATTCGTTTCGTCAAAGATATCCAGAGCCTCATCGGGCACCGGCTCAAGGCTCTTCGTCACAGCGCCGTTTTCTATCACCGGCACCGGCAGTTGCTTTCCTTCTGGCACATGATGCTCGCTCTTTACAACGGTCTCCTCATATGCATACCGGAACTGGCGACTGCCAGAGATGTAGGCAACATTCCGATTAGCAGCAGGCGCAAACACGTGCGTACGTATGTCGGCACAACGGAACCTCTTGACGGTGTGTACTCTCCGGCGTTTCGTGTGGAGGCCAAATACGCTTCCTACTTCCTGCCGACGATGCTTACCGACCGGGAGGGCCATCTGAATACCGCGTTGGAGTGCGATTTATTACCTGACAGCGTTAAAATAAGTTCAGTTCGTAGAGCGCCTAACCGTCTTCAAATGCAGTCTGCCGGGAAGCCGACACAGACTCATGTTCTTCTCAACCCGTAAACCTCTTCTGCTTTTGAATTAAACGGCGGAAGCAATGTCAAGGCAAAAATTCCATCTGCATCTTTAATTGAGGAAGTTTTTATCGTATAGCGGAAAGAAGTTTCTCAGCCTGTTCCTGATAGACAGACGCTCCAGATTCCCTGAAAAGCCCTATGGCTTCGGTGATATGTGTGATCGCAAGATTGTCCTGTTTCTTTAACCTGTGCAGTTTCCCCAACTCAAGAAGTGCCTGGGCCAGCAGATTGTTCGCCCCCAGTTCTTTTGCCTTTTTCATGGTGATCGTCAGATGTTTCTCCGCCAATCTACGTGCGAAAGGAACTGTTCTTATTATAAAGGCAAGATTCTTAATCAAAAAAGATAATCCCCTGCTCTTGCCTCCTTGTGCTATCTGCAGATAAAATTTACCGAGCAGAAGATTAAGTGATGCATAACGCCACCAGCTTTCGGTTTTCGCGCATGAAGTAATAATGTCCTTGACGATATCAACCCCCTTTTGAAGCTCACCCCTGGTTATCATTACCACACCCATCAGCCCATGTGCTATAGTGCCGACAAAACCATAGCTGTGCTGTTCATTGAATGCCATGATTTCGTTCAACACCTCCTCGGCCTCCCGGTACTGGTTGTTGGCGATATATGTAATACCCAGCATGATTTTCGTCGTATAGGAATAGATGGGCTCCAATGCGGCTTCAATGGCTCTTCTGAAGCATTCAATTGCCGAAGCGAAATTACCGATTACCACATAACCGATTCCGTGACAGGTATGGCCAAGCACAATGCTTCCCATATCGTCATGCTTCATGCCGTATTCAAGAAGCCTGTTTCCGGCATCATGAACTTTTTCGGCATCACCTCGGAAATAGTGCGTGTACCCTAAAGAGGCGGTTGAAAGGCGGAACACATATTTATCCGTTGCAAAGATGTCCATTCCCTGCACCCTTTTACCCACCTCCAGGGCTTCGTCAAGAAGTCCCAGGTCGGCGCAGTCGATGATCAGCCAGGTGCACGCATATCCTATAATTTTTTCATTTCCTATGGATTCGCCGATTGCGAGGGCCTTGTGCAGGTAATCGTAAGCCTCCCTGCATCTTTCCATGCGACTCAGCGCCGAACCGATCCGGACATAAAACATTCCCAGGACAAACCGGTCTCCCAGAGATACGGCAAACGTTTCGTAACGGCTCAGCAGGTCATACATATGGTGATAGGCAGCAAGATGATAATGAACAACAACCCAGTCGAGAAGTGTGTCCATAAGAAGCATGTCGTCTTCTCCGGTTCTGTCGGTCTTGTTCAACAGGAGTTCAAATGCTTCCCTGTAATACTGATTGGCCTCGTGAAGCGCATACCTTTCCACGTTCTTTTCCGCTGATCTTCTCAGATAATCGACCGCTTTGTATATGGAATGACCGTTTTTAAAATGATACGCCAGAGACTCGTAATATACTTGCAGATTATCCTTATAAAGGTCTTCCATGATAAGGCTTGTCTTTTCATGGATAGCCTGACGCTCTTTTTTGAGCAGCCCGCTGTAAACAACTTCCTGAATCAGGGCGTGCTTGAAAATATAATATCCCTGCTGTTCCTGTGATGTCCTGCGTATAAAATCCAGCCTTTCAAGATCCGGAATGAACAGACTGATATCGCCCTCGAAACTCGTCATTCGTTTCAGAATGGCGCAGGTAAATTCCCTGCCTATGACCGACGCTTCCTGAAGGATGCGTTTGCCGGTTTTATCCAGACGGTCCACCCTCGCCTGGATAACACCCTGAATCGTCGCAGGGATGGTGTCGTCACCGGGTTTTCTGACAAGCAGCCACCTGCCTTCTTTATTCTTCAAAACCCCCGTTTCGAGAAGCATATTGACAATCTCTTCCAGATAGAAAGGATTTCCTTCCACCTTATCATGTAGGTAAATCTCCAAATCACCGGGTATAAAATCGGTTTGGAGAAGGGATTCCAGCATGCCTCTGGTGTCTGACGGCGACAGGTCATGAAGTATGATCTCACTGCAGGGACCGATGCTTTCTTTGTCCTTTTCCGGCAAGAGAGCAAATGACGGGCGGTACACGCATATAAAGAGCACAGAAACAGATAAGCTCGACATAAGCGACCGAACGATTTCGACAGTTGAAGGATCAGCCCAGTGGAGATCCTCAAGACATACGATTGTCGGTCCTGTTTGCGAGAGTCTTGACAAGAGCAACTGGATACCTTCACGCAGCCTCGCCTTCCGATACTCAGGGCTTACCTGTTCAATCTCCGGGTACGAAAATGAGAATATGCTTCCTACGTAAGGAATCAGCTCTTCCCTGTCTGCTATCAGCGCTCTCATCCTTGATTCCAGTTTTTGCTTCAATTGATCGTTTGAATCTTTCTCTTTGACGTCGATCGATTTCCGGAAGAGGTCTGTCAGCAGAGAATAGGGAGTGTTCTGCGCGTAGGGATAGGCGTGTCCTTCACGCCACCTGATTTCATTTAGATCGAGAGCGGCTTTGAACTCCTCGACAAGGCGGCTTTTCCCTGTCCCGGCGTCGCCGATGATGGAAATGACCGACCCATGTCCCTGCTTGAGATTTGATAACGCCTCCTGCAGCAGTGACATCTCCGTGTCGCGTCCGACCATTCTGGATCTGACACCCGAGAGACGGTGGACCTTATGAGGCTCCTCCCTTGCAGACAGGACGCGGTATGCGCTCAGGGGTGCCTGCTTGCCCTTCACCATCAGAGGAGGCATCTGTTCAAAGAGGAAAAAACCTTCCGCCTGGCGTTGCGTTTCCGCTCCTATAATAATCTGATCGGCTTTTGCCCACTGCAGCAGTCTGGCTGCGACGTTAATTGTATCGCCCAGGGCGCCGTGCTCGCCTCGCTGCTGATTCACTCCCTCTATGACAACGAGCCCGGTATTGATACCGGAATGCATGAGCAGAGGCTTTCCTTTCGTCTTTTCGCGGACGGAATCGAGAGCTTTTACAGTATCGTGAATTTCAAATGCCGCCCTGATTGCGCGGACGGGATCATCCTCGTGCGTCTTCACGGCTCCGAATAACACCATCACCGCATCGCCTACATATTTTTCGATGAAACCCTCGTATCGTTCGACAACCTTTGTGATTTCCGTGAAGATCCTGCCCATGATCTCTTTAACGTCTTCAGGATCGAGACCTTCCGTGAGAGACGTATAGCCGGACAGATCGGAAAAGAGAACCGTGACATGCTTTTTCTCGCCGCGATAAAGAAACGTATCCTTGCTGTCCTTTGCATCCGGGTGAGACTGTATCCTGTAGCTGCATCCTCCACAGACTATCGCATCAGCAGGGACTTCAGTTCCGCATTGCGGGCAGACAGAGTTCAGCTTTGCGCCACATTCCGGACAAAACTTGCTCTTATCATGAATTTCAGTCCGACATCCGGGGCATTTCACCGCATTTTTCCTTTACACCTCTTATTGTACTGCAAGAGCATCCGTTATATATGCTGTACAACTATCAGCATATGGACAAAAACTTTACAATTCTTTACATAAATAACCACCGGTTTCAACTATTTAACTCCGGGCTGTAAATGGCTGACTATATAATAATGATAGTCGACATCTTATATTATGTAATTTTTTAATTAGTTTCCGTCCGGAAATTAATTAATATCGCCTGCCTGCTTCAGCAGCATCTCCGCATCGCACTCCTGCAAGAGCGTTGCAGCGTCACCCATGTATCTTTTGGCCTGCGCGACATTGCCCTGCCTCCTGAAGAAAAGCCCCGCCTCCAGATACGCCTGCCCCAAAACACACCTTGCTCCTATTTCCTGTGACGTCCTGATTGCTTCGTCAAGATGATGCCTGGCCAGCTTCCGGGCGAAGGGCAGCGTCGTAACAAGAAACCACAAATTTCTCGTTATCGCAGAATAATCCTTTTTGCCGGCACCCCCGCGCATCCGCAGATAGACCTTTGCCAGGATCAAATTCAGCGTTGCGTATCTGTATCTGCTTTCGTTCTGCCGGCACAGCTCTATCGCGGCCTTGACCGTCTCGATCCCCTCTTTCATGTTCCCTTTCGTTATCATTACAATCCCGTAAAGCCCCCGTCCGATAGTGCCCACCAGCCCGTAACCATGCCGCTCGTGGTATGCCTTGATATCATGGAGTATTTCATCAGCCTCCAGGAACTGGTTGTTGGACACGTAAGTGAGGCCAAGCATAATCTTCGCGGTATATCCATATACTGGTTCAGTTGCGGCAGTGATGGCCTCCTTCAGGCAAACGATTGCAGACGGATAGTCGCCTCTCACCAGATGCCCGAATGCCCGGCAGGTATATCCATGAACCACGCATCCCATGCTGCCGCGCTCGCGCCCGTATTCGAGGAGCATGTTTCCGGCTTCATAAGCCTGTTGAGCATTTCCCTGGAAGTAGTAGGCATAGGCCATAGAAGCCGTCGTCAATCGAAACACATTTTCATCTTCAGGATATATTTTCATTGCCTTGACTCTTCTGCCGAGGATGATCGCATCATGCATCTGTCCCAGATCGGCATAATACATAATCAACCACGAACATGCATAGCTGATGATCATCTCATCCTTGATCTCTTCTCCTATTGCCAGTGCTTTGTGGAGATAGGCAACAGCTTCCCTCATTTTTTCCAGACGCCCTATTGCCGCTCCTATCCGGACGTAATACATTCCCAGCCGCGCCTTGTCACCGCTTGTCAGGAAGAGGTCTTCATGTTTTTTCAGGATGTCGTACATCATGGAATTTGCGCCCTGATGATAATAGACGACCGTCCAGTCGAGGATAACATCCATAAAAAGTATATCCTCTTCACGTGACCGGTCATTCCTGTCTGCCAGGAGGGCATAGGCCTCTCTGTAATAAGAATGGGATTCATCGAGCGCATAACGTTTAAGGTTCTTTTCACCCGCCTTGCATAAATAGTGTATTGCATTATGCTGAAAACAGCCCTGCCTGAAGTGGAATGCCAGCGGTTCATAAAAATCGCGAAGCCGGTTGTGATAAACATCTTCCATAACCCGACCGATTTTTTCGTGGATTTCCTGACGCTCCTTTTTGAGCAGGCCGTTATAAACAACATCCTGTGTGAGGGCATGCTTGAACACATATTCCGTCTTTTGTCTGCCCAATCTGGCCCTGACAAGATCAAGACTCTCCAGTTTGTCGACAGATGTCATCAATGAATTGCCGTAAATCGTTATTCTCTTCAGCACATCCAGATCGAAAATCCTTCCCATGACCGATGCCTCCTGGATGGTGCGTTTCGATACGCTGTCCAGGCGGTCGAGCCTTGCCAGGATAATCCCTTGAATGGTTGAGGGAACGCTTAAAGCGTCAAGTTGTTTCCCCATCAGCCACTTTCCATTTTCCCTGACCAGCGTTGACGATTCTATAAGTGAGTTGACAACCTCCTCGATATAAAATGGATTCCCCTCTGTCTTGCTGTTTACAAAATCAATCAGCGCCTCGGGAACATCGCGGGTCTGAAGAAGAGACTGCATCATGGACTGCGCCTCAGAAGGAGACAGATCGCGCAGCATAAGGTCCCTGCGTCCTTCTGTAACACCTATGCTCTCCATGCCGAAGGATGGTCTGTACACACATAGGAAAAGGACATTCTGACGCATCTCTGAGAGAATCTCTCCCAGGAGATCAAGGGATGACGGATCGGCCCAATGCAGATCTTCCAGGCATATTATGGTGGGAGAGGCTGAAGTCACTTCCGACAATATCACCTTAACGCTGTCCCGCAGCCGCGCCTTCCAGGACTCCGGGCTGATCTGCCTTATCTCAGGATATTCGATGGAAAAAAGGCTTCCTATATAAGGAATAATGTCGCTCCTTACGCCTGCAAGCCCCTGAAACCCTGTTTCGATAAGATGCTTTATCTCCTCTGGGGAATGCTCTTTACTTAACCTCAGGATACGTCCAAAGAGGTCTGCAAGAGGAAAGTAGGGAATGTTTTGTGAATATGAATATGCATGCCCCTCATACCATTGAACCCGGTTTCTGTTGACTGTGGATCTTATCTCTTCCACAATTCGGCTTTTTCCTGTTCCTGCGTCACCGATGATGGAGATTATCGACCCCTGCCCCGCGTACAGGTCGGAAATCGCCAGCTTGATGGTTTTTATCTCTTCATCCCGTCCGACCAGCTCCGATCGCAAGCCGGTAAGACTGCGGGTCTTCCGGGGATGGCTTCTCGCTGCCAGAATTTATACGGAGTGATATAATCCTCTTTACCTTTAACCTTGACAGGTTCCATACGCTCGAAATGAAAATGCCACTGTGCATGCCTCAACGTTTCCGCTCCGACGACAATCTCGTCTTCCTTCGCCAGGATGTGCAGCCTGGAAGCCAGATTGACGGTACTCCCCAGGATGCCGTGAGTTCCCCTGTCGACATCCATGTCCCCGGCAATAGCAGGTCCCGTGTTTATTCCGGTGTGCATGTAAAAAGGGGATTTTATTTTTTCAACAGCGTTTCCGATGTCTCTTACTTTTTCATGAATTTCCTGGGCCGCCATTATGGCTCTTATCGGATCATCCTCATGGGTTTTCACGGCGCCGAAAACCGCCATGATTGCGTCACCGACATATTTCTCAATGAAGCCGTCATACCTGCTGACGATCCTGGATACCTCCTTGAATATTTTTCACATGAACTCCTTTGTTTCTTCAGGGTCCAGATATTCGGTGAGGGAGGGTTGTCCCGACAGATCGGAGAAAAGGACTGTGATGTTCCGCCTTTCACCGGGGAGATGAGGCGGCGTTTTCTCTCTTCCGGAAATCGGCAGCAACAGGTTTCCGCAATTATCGCAGACATTGTGATCGGATGATATTTCGCTGCCGCATTTCACGCAGAAAGACCTTTGTCTTTCTCCGCATTCACGGCAGAATTTGCTGCCGTCCGGGATATCGGACCGGCATCGGGGGCATATCATTATTATCTTCCTCTCAAGGTGTTACCGGCAGTACATCCTTCATGAAACGCACCCGTTCGAAGGTTATACAGTGATACAAAATTGTATATTGTATCATCTTATACACAAATACCGTTTTACATCAAATGCTTAACTTGAAGCGATACATGCTTGTTCTAACAAAAGTGCCAGTAGGTATGTTATATAGGGATGATTTTTTTATCCGGAGGCAGGGAATTCAGCCGGTGAAAGATAGGATTTCCTGCTCGGATATATCCGTATTGACACAGCCGGCGTCATCACCCATAATCGGCTCATGGAATATCTTGCTGAAATAACCGGACTCTGGAACATATCGCTGAAAAAGGTCCGCCGTGACCTGGAAATTTCAGGCAGCCCCGAGCGATGTGAAGAGCGGACGGTCATTGAGGACAGAACAGGCCGGCTTTTCATTCTGGAAAAGATATCCCCGCCGGCAGTTGCCCACCGCGCAAGAATCTCTGAAATGCTGAATCATCTCAGAGGCAGAGGGATCAACTGCATATGTCCGTACATGACCGACAGGCACGGCAGATTTGTTGCCGATCACAATGAAGGCTTCTGGCAGATATCGCCGTACATGGAGGGCATTGGTCTTGTGAGGCCGGATTACGTGGCGGACGGCTGGAGGGGCGCCGCCATGGCCGATTTTCTGACGGCTTTAAGAACTGTTTCGTCAGACATGCAGTCATCCCGGGATGAGGTACCGTTTTCCATCATTGCCTACATCAAAGACTTTTCTTCAACCGTCAGCCATTGTGAACCGCTGCTTCACGAATCTCTTCTGCCCGTCATGTCCTTTCTCGATGAGCACTTCGTTCATGCTCATGAAAAACTTCCTATGGCATTCTGCCATGGCGACTTCCACCCCCTCAATGTCATCTGGGGGACGGACAGCATCAGGGCCGTTATCGACTGGGAGTTCGCAGGAATGAAGCCGGAGATTTACGACATCGCCCTGCTCATCGGATGCATCGGGATTGAAGACCCGGAGGGGCTGTTCGGTGAAATGGTCCGGCAGCTTATAAACACAGTCCGGGAAAAGGATTACATCTCCGGAATCTCATGGGACAACCTGCCGGAATTTGTCGTGGCGATACGCTTCGCCTGGATGGCAGAATGGCTGCGTAAAAGCGACGTAGAGATGATCGAGATGGAACTTGCGTATCTGAACCTGCTGGTAAAATATTCCGCCCTGCTGAGAGATAACTGGCGGAACATGTAAAAAAGTTATCCTCTTTGGCTTTCTGGTCAAAGAGGTTTTCAAGCGGCGAATCAAATATTTTTCTAGTGAAAAATATTCTGAGCCGCGGAAAGCATCTTTGACCAGGATGACAAGATGAACGTTTTTCAGCAGCCCCGTCAGATGTAGCCGTTCATGATCTTGGCCAGATCACTGTCCATCTGCCCCGGAGATCCGGACTCATACTGCTCGATGATCTGGTTTAGTCTCCCGTAAGTATATCGTTCGGCAAGATCGTCAAGACGCCGGTACAATCCCCTGCGCCTTCCCAGCCTGTAGACAAGCCGATCCCGCTCGGGAAGGGCAAAATATCTGTCGATGACGGCAAGCAGCCGCTCCTTGTCCTCCGGAAGCTTCCCTTCCAGCTCTTCCAGCAGGTTCAGGATATGATCGCTTACGATGGTCGTCCTGATGCCGTCGAGGGTTTCGATAAACAGCCTTATCTCCCTGACCGTTTCATCATCGGTGATAGGTTTGAACTCTCCGCTTTTCATCAGTTCATAAAGACGCGTGCCTCTTACAACGTGCATTGACCGCAGGCGCACATAGTCGGGATTGATCCGGTTGATCACCCCGGCCGTCTCCACGGCATGCTCCCTGGTCCAGCGTTCGCCTCCCAGCCCCGGTATGATGTACTCGCACAGCGATATGCCGGCTTCGACAATCCTTGTCCCTCCTTCTATGTGATCGGCAGCCGTTACACCCTTTCTTATGAACTCCAGAACGGGATCATACCCGCTCTCCATTCCGATGTGTATTCTTGATAGCCCCGCCTGCCTGAGAGTCTTGAGCTCGTCGACACTCTTGCGCGCGGCTGTATGCGAACGGCAATAGGAGGTGATGCGGTCGACGGAAGGGAACTGCTCCTTGATATATCTCAGGACTTCCGCCAGATCATCGGTCTTCATAATGATGGAGTTGGCATCCTGGAGAAAAACAGAATTTCCCCCGAAATAGAGCCACGCTCCGACAGATCGGTAACTGTCGTTATAATGATCTTCTTCGTAGATGGCGTTGATAACACCATCCGTAACGCGGCCTCCCTGCCCCAGTTTCCACGAAAGAGCCTTGATCTCATCGGATATATCCCCGGCCTTCTTTATATCGGCCTTTATCTCCTCCACGGTCCTCAATGAGAATTTGGTGTCTTTGTATGAGTGGCAGAACGCACATTTGTTCCACGGACAGTTTCTTGTTGCGCGTATCAAAAGGCTCTTTGCCTCGCTGGGGGGGCGTATCGGCCCCTGCTCAAATGAAAAATCCATCTCTGTTACCTCTTTACATTAGATTCTATTTCAGGTAGCGCAGCGGGTTCACCGCCTTATTCTTATACCTCACCTCAAAGGCCATCGTCCCTTCGCTCTTTCCGGTGACCTTACCGAGAAGCCCGATCTTCATTCCCTGCCTTACCCGGTCATTCAGATCCACCACCCTCTCCCCCAGATTGGTATAAACCGTTGCGTAGCCTCCCTCATGCTTGAGAATGATCGTCTCTCCGTAATCCTTGAGAAGAGCCGAGTAGATCACAGTCCCCCGTGCCGCCGCTACTACAGGCCTGTCCTGCCTTGCCGCGATCCTGATGCCGTTGTGCATCATGCCGTCGGGCTGACGGCCGAACTTCGAAACCACCCTTCCCCTGACCGGCCACATAAACAGCTTCACTCCGGAGGCCGGAGGCTTGACCTCTTTCCCTTCATCCGCCTTCTTCTCCGATAAGCCCGGGGAGCTGTCCCGTTTTTTCCCGTCCTCCTCCCGTTTGCCGCGCCCGTCAGCCGTTGTGGGCTTTTCATCAACGGAATCGTTCTCCTTTTCCGTCTCTTCGCCTTCGCTTTTCTTTTTATCAGTTATCTTTTCTGATCTTGTTTTGTCGGTTTTCAGTTTCTTGCCGGTCTTCTTCTCACCTTGATCTGCATCGTCCTCCGGCAAAGCCTTCCTGCGGTTCCGCCGGTCATCTTTTCCGGATTTGGCCTTATCCGCCGGTTTCCCTTTTTTTACCGCAACTGTTTTTGTTTTTTTATCCTTCGCCGCCAATGCTCCGGGCGACGTATCATCTATCACCCTTTTCGCGCCGGGAATAAACAGCACACTGTCGAATTCTATCCGTTTGGTCGGTTTTATGCGGTTTGCATCGGCAATGGTTTTGATCGGGATTTTATACGCCCGGGAGATCATCGAAAGAGTCTCCCCTCTTTTGACGCGGTGATAGACACCCTTTTGCGCGGACTTTGCCGCATATGCCTTATCTGCGAGCGGCGGCGCGAATATGATAAAGAGAAAAACCAGCAGCAGAATTGCCGGAAGGTTTCCGCAGCGAAGCGCCGGCAACCCGCTCACAGGGAAGCAAAGGTTACGATAATCTAATCTCAATTCTCCCATCCGTGTTCGCCAATCAGATCAACGAAACGGCAGCCTCCCAGATTCTCCTTTTTCAGATCGTTGTCGGCATCTGCAAGGCGCGTAACTCTCACCAGTTCCTGGGAACTGCGGCTTCCGACCGGCACTACCAGCCGCCCGCCAACGGCGAGCTGGGCGACAAGAGGCTCGGGAATACGCGGAGCTCCTGCCGTAACAATAATGGCATCAAAGGGCGACTCTTCACGCCATCCGTATGTTCCGTCTCCAACCCGAATGGCCACATTGAAAAGGTTCAGGGTATCCAGTATTTTCCTCGCCCTGCCGGCAAGGGCGGCTATCCGCTCGATGGAGAAGACTCTGTCGGCGACTGTGGCAAGGATGGCGGTCTGGTAGCCGGAACCGGTGCCGATCTCCAGAACCTTCTCTTTTCCTTTAAGCTCCAGGGCTTCCGTCATCAGGGCAACGATATAAGGCTGGGATATGGTCTGCCTCTCCTCTATGGGCAGGGGATTATCGTTATATGCCTGGTCCATCAACGCCTCTTCCACAAAAAAGTGCCGGGGAATCCTGGCCATAGCGGCCAGTACCCTTTCATCCGCAATACCGCGAGAACGCAACTGCGTTTCGATCATCTTCATTCTTTGTTTAGCGTATCTTTCCATCAAATATCCCTGATGCTTTTCTTCCTGGGGGGTATGCTGTACATCTCATCCACCCACTTGTGACGCCTGATGCCCAGAGCCTCGCGCGTCACAATCATATAGTAGTATCTCAGTTTGGCGTGTTCCCTGGCCGCATTGTAGCTTTTAATCTCCCTGTTTATTTCATTAACGATTTCCCTCGTCATCTCTGATAAGCTGTGTTTTTCCCCGCTCTTCAAGGATATTTTGAGCTTTTCGATAACCGCCCCGATACGATTCACTTTGTCGATTGCCTCCGCCAGCCTCTCCCCGGCGCGGCGCAGGACCTCCGCCCTCTCCTTGAGGATTTCTTCCTGCAGAATATCTTCGGGTGTCTTTTTTACAGTCTGCATATGTGAAACCGGACAGAATCATTTGCGCATGGCATTGATTATTTTTATAAAATCCCTCTCCCGTATAGACATCCGGACATTTCTAGCATTTACACGCACCGTTTTCAACATAAAAGCCTGCAAAGTTTCTCTTTACAGTTGCCGTCAATTTGTTTAAAAAAATCAGTAGTGCACGTCATGCTCCATCACTAACAGGCAGCACAAATACTGACCAAGGATACTCTCTATGCCGAACCTGAACAAACTTCCCATGGCCTCTGCCGTCAAGAAAGCGTACAACGAAAATCAGGAGGATGAAACCCTCGAGCCTCATGTCCTGGAGGACAGCAGCGGCAATCCGGAAGGAAGAATAAAAAAAGGGGACTCCGTAATATTCTACAACATCAGAGGGGAACGGGAGATTGAGCTTACCCGGAGCCTCACTGAGAATGATTTCCACGAGTTCACCGCCGAAAAAGATCTGTCCCTGGAATTTTCGACAATGATAGAATACAAGCACGGATTGAAAGTGAACGTCGCCTTTCCTCCGGATGATATCATTGACCGGACCCTCTGCGATGCGATATCTTCCAGCAACCTGAAACAGGTCAAGATAACCGAGGCGGAAAAGGCGGTCCATGTAAGTTTTTTTCTGAACGGGAAGAAACAGGATCCCCTGCCCGGCGAAGAGAGGGTCATCATACCCACCAGAAAGGATGTATCCCTTTTCGACGAAGCGCCGGAGATGTCTATCGAAGGAATATCCGGAGCGGTTATCGACAAGATCCGCAGCCCTGAGTACAAATTTATCTTTGCCAATTTCCCCAATGTCGACGTCGTCGGCCACATAGAAAATGAAGGTGCCGTAATCCGTGCTGTTGAGGCCGTGGACAGGCATGCCGGACTTGTCATAGAGGAGGCGGTCAAAAAGGGGATGACAATCATTGTAACGGCAGACCACGGCACTGTCGAGAAGTGGCTTTACCCGGACGGCATAGTCGACACCGGACATACCGACAGCCCCGTCCCCTTCATTCTCATCCACCCTGCGGGTAAACCCGCCCTGCGCGAGAGCGGCGAGCTGACGGACGTGGCGCCGACCATCCTTGATCTTATGGGCCTGCAGATACCTGCCGTCATGACGGGGACATCACTGATAAAAGATAAACGGGCGGAATTTGCCCGCTCGGAAAGAATGCTTGTTCTGATTCTGGACGGATGGGGCATGAACGACGAAGAAAAAGGCAATCTCATCGCGCGTGCCGAAACGCCGTTTTTCGACCGGCTTCTCAGGGAGTATCCGAGCTCCCGGCTGGCAGCGGCCGGAGAGGCGGTCGGCCTGCCCGCCGGAACGGTGGGCAACTCCGAAGCGGGGCATCTGCACATCGGCGCCGGCCGGAAGATATTCTCCGACCGGGTGAAGATCGACAGGGCCATCGCCGACGGCTCATTCTACAGGAACGATGCCTTTCTGCGGGCGATGCGGAAAGCCAAAGACACAGGCAGGGCACTGCACCTGCTCGGCATTGTGTCATTCTTCAGTTCCCATGGTTCAATCAGGCATCTCTTCGCCCTTATGGAGATGGCAAGGCGTGAAGGTGTAAAGGACGTATTCATTCACGCCATGCTGGGCAGGAGAGGCGAACAGCCGGAAAGCGGGATGCTTTACATCAGCCGGATCGAGGAGAAGGCCGCAGAACTGAATCTGGGAAGGGTCGTTTCCGTGATCGGCCGCTACTGGTCCATGGACAGAGAAGAAAACTGGGACAGGATCGAAAAAACTTACCGGATGCTTGTTTATGGGCAGGGAGTCAGAGTGCAGGCGGGAGGCTGATATGGAGACAAAAATCAATAGTGCCTTTCTTGCCCTGGTTATCGGCGACATCACCATGGAAAACACCGATGCCGTTGTCAACGCGGCCAACGAGGGGCTCAGAGGCGGCGGCGGGGTTGACGGCGCCATTCACCGCGCCGGCGGCCCGGAAATCATGGCCCAGTGCCGTCAGATAGGCTTCTGCCGCACAGGTCAGGCGGTAATTACGACCGGCGGCAATCTGAGGGCAAAATACGTCATTCATACCGTAGGTCCCATCTACAGGGGGGGCGTAAAGGGAGAGGCGGCGCTTCTGAAAAGCGCCTATCTGGAAAGCATCAGACTGGCGGCAGCGAGAGGTCTGAAAAGCGTCTCTTTTCCGTCATTAAGCACGGGAGCATATGGATATCCGCTCGATGAGGCGGCGCATATCGCGCTCAAAACAATTATCGACTACCTGAAGGAAAATCCCGGCATCGAGCTGGTCCGCTTCGTTCTGTTCGATCAGCGTATCTACGACGCCTTCGCCGACGAATTGAAGAAACTTGTATAAGTTTTAAATACGAACACTGTTTGAATTCAAATAAAACTCAGGAGGGTTTACATGAAAGTTCTGGCGTTGAACGCAAGCGCGAGAAAAGACGGCAACACGGCCATTTTAATCAACCTGGTTCTGGACGAGCTCAAGAAGGAAAAGATCGAGACCGAGCTTGTTCAAATGGGCGGACATAACCTCGCCGGCTGCCGTGCCTGCTACAAATGCTTTAAGAACAAGGACAGAAGGTGCGTCGTGAAGAAGGACATGCTCAACGAAATCCTGGAAAAGCTGGACTCGGCCGATGGACTGCTGCTCGGGTCGCCGACGTATTTTTCCGACGTTTCCTCCAACATGAGGTCCTTCATCGAACGGTGCGGATTCGTGGCGCGCGCGAATGACTACATGTACAAACGCAAAGTCGGCGCGTCCGTTGTTGCCGTGAGGCGGGCAGGCGCCGTGCCGGCTTTCAATTCCATGAACCTCTTCCTTCATTACATGCAGATGGTAATGCCGGGGGCAAGCTACTGGAGCCTGGGCGTGGGAAGAGATCCGGGCGAAGTGCTGAAAGACGAAGAAGGCGTTCAGACCATGAAGAGCCTCGGCCGGAACATGGCCTGGCTGATGAAAAAATTGCAGGAGAAAAGTTGAAACTTTCGGTTTCCGGATTGGAAAGAGGTTATTTTTCGTTCCGGCAAGGAGATCAAGGGATTGCGCGGAGGCGTACATAATGTACGTTGCACAAGCAATACCGCAGATCGACACAGCCGGAGCGGAAAAGAGCCCTTTCCGGACGGAAACTAATTCGCTGCTTGAAAACCCTCTGCACCGGTTATGCAAAGCTTTCATAATATCTTTTGAAAGGACGGACATGAAACGCTTCTATTTCATCAAGGCATTTCTTTTCGATAAACTCCATCACGGCATCCGGTCGGCGACTCTGCTTCTGTTAGCCACACTGCTGATCTGCGCACTGTCGGCCCAGACGCCTACGCAGGCACACGCTGCGGTTCCCGTCTTCGATATCCCCGCGAATCTTACCCTGTGCGGAGAGCGGGTGCCGCTGGAAAGACGCGACATCTGGGAGATGATGGACTTTGCCCTGGTGAGTAATGTCTACGGACACTCACGGGTCACAATGTGGATCAAGCGCGCACACCGGTATTTCCCCTACATAGAAAAAAAGCTGAAAGAGAAGAACATGCCGGATGACCTCAAGTATATCGTGATTGCCGAAAGCGATCTTAAAACCTACTACGATGTCTCCCCGGCCGGTGCCGTCGGGCCGTGGCAGTTCATGGAAGCCACCGCAAAGCGTTTCGGCCTGAGGGTGGACAAGTGGATCGATGAGCGCCGTAATTTCGAGCGGGCAACCGATGCCGCCCTGAACTACCTCAGCGATCTGCACAAGAGATACAAAAGCTGGATACTGGCAGCCGCCGCCTACAACTGCGGAGAGAACAGGGTGTCGAAAAACATGGGGGCCCAGGGCGTTGCCTCATATTTCGATCTCGATCTGCCGCAGGAGACCGAACTGTACATCTTTAGGATTCTGGCGGCGAAAGTAATCCTCTCCTACCCCGAATACTATGGATACAGAATAACACCCGACAAGCGCTATCCGCCATTCGATAACGACAGAGTCGAAGTTACCGTTTCGAAAGAGCTGAGCATCATCGCCGTTGCACGCGCCTGCGGCACTACCTATAAAGCCATCAAGGAGATGAATCCGGAATTCAGGCAGGATGTCATCCCCGCGGGCAGGCATATGCTGTTTATACCCAAGGGCAAGGCAAACCTTTTCAAAGCAAAATATAAAAACGGAATCTGACAAGCAACGTTTAACAGTAAGCTCGAAAACAGAACCGATATCATCTGAATTGGAAAGGAGGCATTTTTCGTTCCGCTAATTCTCTGTTATCCCGGTTCTCAATCAGAGATAATAGCAAGGCGGCAACCTCCCGCTGCACTCCCTCAGTGAGGGGGAGAAGGCGACGCAGCCGGCGCTCTGATTCAGAACCGGAAAGGAACCCTTTTCTGACAAAAAGAAAGGAGCTTAGCACTATGGACTTAGCACAATTTATCAAGTCTGTATCAATCCTGTCTGACCTGAATGAAGAAGAGATCGGCCAGCTGATCGAAAGCGCTCAGTTGATGGATTATCCGGCAGGCACCCCGATTATTAAAATGGGCGACATCGGCCGGTACGTTTGGCTTGTTTATGACGGAAGCGTCGAGGCCATCCTGCCCGAACCCGAAGGAGGCGGCACTCTGTCCGTTGAGCTGGAAAGAGGCCAGATACTGGGAGAGATGTCCATCATGACGGGAGAACCCGCCATCGGCGATGTCAACGCCGGTCGGACCTGTAAGATGTTGAGGATACCGGGGGAGACATTCTCCCGCGTCATTGCCGGCAATCCCAGGACCATCGGCAAACTGACCAAGATCATCACCAAAAGGCTTGTGCAGATAGCCCAAAGCGAGCAGCACAGACAGCTCCTCAGGTCAGCGCATAAGGAAAACAAGGATCCTTACGACCTGAATTTCTCTTCCGTTTCGGAAGCGATGAAAATCCTGGTCATCAACTGCGGAAGCTCCTCTCTCAAATACTCGCTTTTCGACACAGCAAAGAGCGACCCGCTGTTAGAGGGCCTGGTCGAAAAAATCGGCTCCGGAGAGGCTTCCCACAGGGTCAAGACAAATGAGGCCAGGAGAGAAGAACCGGCAGCAGAAATCCAGAACATGGAAGACGCCTTCGGAGTTATGATCACAGCCCTGAAGGATGCAAAAAACGAAGCATTGAACGATCTCGGCGAGATCAAGGCTATCGGGCACAGGGTCGTTCATGGAGGCTCCGACTTTTCAAGCTCGGTGGTGATCAACAAGCAGGTAACGGACGCAATCAGGTCGCTGTTCTCACTTGCGCCGCTGCACAATCCGTATAACCTGGAAGGAATCGAGATGATGCAGAAACTGCTTCCCGACGTTCCCCAGGTAGCCGCCTTCGATACGGCATTTCACATGGGCATGCCGGAATCAGCCTATACATATGCGCTGCCTCATGATCTTTGCGTAAAAGAACAGGTTCGCCGCTACGGCTTCCACGGGACCAATCACCGGTTTGTCGTCCTCAGCGCCGCCACTTATTTGAAAAGACCGGTGGGTGAAATGAAAATGATCTCCTGCCATCTGGGAAGCGGCTGCTCCGTATGCGCCGTCGATCATGGGCAGAGCATCGACACCAGCATGGGGCTGACCCCTCTGGAAGGCCTGGTTATGGGAACAAGGGCCGGTGATATAGACCCCGGCATAATTCTGCACCTGATGAGGCATTCCGGAATGAGCGTGGACGAAATCGACCGCCTGCTCAACAAGGAGAGCGGTCTCAAAGGAATAACGGGCAAGAGCAACGACATGAGGACTATCCTCCAGGCAGCGGAAGCCGGCGACCTGCTCTGCCGGCTTGCCATCAGCGTCTTTTGCTACCGCGTCCGCAAATACATAGGTTCCTACATAGCCGCTCTGGGGGGCCTCGATGTCCTTATCTTCACAGGAGGCATCGGTGAAAACTCTGTCGAGATCAGGGCGAGAATCTGCCAGGGCCTGGAAACATTCGGCATAAACCTGTTTGACGACGTCAACAAAAAGATCAAGGCGCAGAGAGGGCAGATCGAAGACGTCTCGGAACCGGGATCGCGGGTGCGCATCCTTGTCGTTCCGGCTGACGAGGAGAAGATGATAGCCAGGGAAACGGTCCATGCCCTGGGCAGAACCAGAACCAAGGAGGATGTGGAAAAGCTCAAATCGCGTCCGATACCGCTCAGCACCTCTGCCCACCATGTTCATCTCAGCCAGCCTCATTTCGAGATTCTTTTCGGAGCGGGCAGAGTAATGACTCCGCGGTCTGAACTGAGCCAGCCCGGACAGTTTGCCGCCGCCGAGACGGTTAATCTTGTAGGACCTAAAGGGAGAATCGATCGGGTACGCATTCTCGGACCGGCCCGCAAGGAATCACAGGTAGAAATTGCCAGAACGGAACAGTTTAAACTGGGTATAGACGCCCCGATCAGAGATTCAGGGGATATTGAGGGAACACCGGGTCTGATAATCGAAGGACCTGTCGGTGCGGTCAAGCTGGAGAAGGGCGTAATCTGTGCAAAGCGTCACATCCACATGTCGCCGGAAGAGGCGCTGGGACTGGGACTGAGAGACCGTGACGTCGTCATGGTCAAGGTCAAGGGGCTGCGTGAACTGATTTTCGGTGATGTCCTTGTCCGTGTTAATCCCGATTACCGCATCGACATGCATCTCGATACCGACGAGGCCAACGCCGCCCAGATATCGGACGGGACAAGCGGTTATATTGAGGCTATACAGCACAGACACTATATGTAGGAATAATTAAAGAACAGGAAATAATCCATGATTACGCGATAAGAAATCCGGCTCCCGGATCAGAGAGGCTTTCCGCGGCTCAGAATATTTTTCAAAAGAAAAATATTTGATTCGCCGCTTGAAAACCTCTTTGACCGGGATAACATCTCCTTTACTGTTGCGGGAAAAAGTTGACATGACAGTTGCGAGAAAAACAAAGGAAGAACTTCTGGAAGAGGTCGAGGCCCTTCGCAAAGAGCTTCATAACTTGAAGGCTGCGAAGAATCACGGGAATGCCGCGGAAGAGCTGCTGAAGAAGAGCGAGGCAAAATACAGGCAGTTGATAGAGGCAACTCATACCGGCTATGTGATTATCGACGAGCGCGGCTTCGTGCTGGATGCCAACCATGAGTACATGCGCATGACCGGCCACGATAATATCAAGGACATAACAGGCAGAAACGTCACTGAATGGACCGCCGATTATCAGAAAGAGAAAAACGCCGCGGCAGTGATTAAATGCTTAAAGGAAGGTTACATAAATAATCTTGAAATCGACTATGTCGACTCCCGCGGGAATATTGTGCCGGTAGAGATCAATGCCAGACTGCTGGAAGAAGACGGCGCCTCAAGAATATTTTCGCTCTGCCATGACATCACCCGGAGAAAAAAAGACGAGGAGAACCTGCTCGCTGCTCAGGAAAAGCTGAGGCTGATTGCGGAAAACGCCAGAGATACGATCTGGATAATGGACATGGACCTGCGTTACACCTATATGAGCCCCTACGTTGAGCATATCGTCGGCTATACTCCGGAAGAGTACATCGCCAAGCCTCTGGAAGAAGTTATGACCCCTGCCTCCGTTGAACTCTGTATGAGAGTTTTTGCGGAAGAGCTCGAAATTGAGAAGAGGAAAGAAAAGGATATTCTGCGGTCGAGAATCATCGAAGTGGATCATATATCGAAGGACGGCAGAATTATACCGGCAGAATTCAAGCTGACCTTTATCCGTGATGAAAAAGGAAACCCCAAAGGCATTCTGGGATTTACAAGGGACATTACATATCGCAAGAAGATCGAGAAAGAGATTCTCGAAAGCGAAGAGAAGTACCGCCTGGTGGTCGAGAATGCCTGGGAATCGATCATTATCACCCAGGACGGGAAAGTGGTTTTTGTCAATCGCGCCGGCATCGATCTGATAGGCCAGACCGAAGAAACGCTGATGACAACCCCATTCACCGATTTCATCTATCCGGATGACCGCGGCATGGTGATCGACCGTCACATCAGAAGAATCAAAGGGGAAGCCGTACCGCCGATATACACCTTCAGAATCGTGCATCCCGATGCAACGGTGAGATGGGTGGAAATCAACGCTGTTCTCATCCAGTGGAAGGGGAGGCCTGCAACCCTGAACTTCATAAGCGACATAACGGAACGAAAAGCGACAGAGGAGTCTCTGCGGCTGTCCGAAGCCACCTACAGAACCCTGTTCGACACCAGCGGCACGTCCATGATCATGATAAACGAAGACACGATCGTCACCCTCTGCAACCGCGAGTGGGAAAAGCTTTCAGGATATTCGAAAGAAGAAATGGAGAACAAAAAAAGCTGGACGGAGTTTGTTCATGAAGAAGATTTGAAATTCATGCGCAACTATCACAAACAAAGAAGAACGGGCGACGAGGGCATACCCCGCCAGTATGAATTCAGATTTATCGACCGGCACGGGAAGATGCGCAACATGATCAACACCGTGGCTTTGATACCGGGATCGAAGATGAGCGTTGCCTCGCAGATAGACATAACCGAAATCAAAAAACTCGAAGCGCAGCTTCTCCAGGCTCAAAAAATGGAAGCTATCGGCACCCTGACAGGAGGAATCGCTCACGACTTCAATAACCTTCTCATGGCTATACAGGGCCTGGCGTCCCTGATGCTGATGAGTCTTCAGTCCGACCATCCGCTCTACGGCAAGATCAAGGCCATCGAGGAGCGGGCCATTACCGGCACCAGCCTCACGAGGCAACTGCTTGGTTTTGCGCGCGGAGGAACATATGAATTAAAACCTGCGGACATGAATACCATTCTGAAAAAGACTTCCGAGTTGTTCGGTCAGACGAAGAAAGAGATTACTATCAACAGGAAGCTTCAGGAAAATATCTGGGCTGTGGAAGTCGATACGAACCAGATGGAACAGGTGCTTTTGAACCTTTACCTCAACGCCTGGCAGGCCATGCCGGGAGGGGGAAAACTGCATCTCGAAACGGCCAATGCTCAGCTAACCGAAGCCGACAGCAACGCATTCGGGATGCGGCCCGGCAGGTATGTAAAGATATCCATCACCGATACCGGCGTAGGCATGGATGATAAAACCAGGGAGAGAATCTTTGAACCATTTTTTACTACAAAAGCGAGAGGCAAAGGCACGGGTCTGGGGCTGGCAATGGTTTACGGAATAGTCAAGGGTCATAACGGCTATATAAACGTTTACAGCATAAAGGGATCCGGCGCAACCTTCTCCATTTATCTTCCCGCATCGGAAAAGGAGATCCCCGGAGATGAAAGCGGGACTTATCAGACCGTCGGGGGCACGGAAACCATTCTTCTGATCGACGACGAAGCATCCATCATCATGGTTGTCAGGGAGATGCTGGAAGCACTCGGATATTGCGTTCTGACCGCTCGTGAAGGAGAGGAGGCGGTAAAAATCTACAGAGCAGAGAAAGACCGGATTGCCCTGGTCATTCTTGATATGATCATGCCCGGCATGAGGGAAGGAGAAATTTTCGACATCATGAGGGAATGCAATCGCGATGTCAAAGTAATCCTGTCCAGCGGCTACAGCATGAATGGAGAGGCTTCGGGAATAATCGCCCGCGGCTGCAGGGGATTCCTCCAGAAGCCTGTAAATATAATCGATCTGTCAAAGAAAATCAGGGAGGTTATAGAAACATAGTGCAAGAACTTCCATAAATATTCGAAAGGAGAAAGAGCATGGATTTCAACAGCATTATTTTTCAGAAGGCCGGCAGCATTGCCACTATCAAACTCAACCGCCCCCAATATTTCAATGCCCTGGACTTCAGACTTGGAGAGGAAATGGTGAAGGCACTGGAAATCTGCCAGGATGATGAACAGATCAGAGTGGTGGTCATTACGGGAGAAGGCAAGGCATTCTGTTCGGGCGGCGACCTGCGGCTCTTTCGGGAGCAGGTGGACAGCAGCAATCCCTCGGAGGTAGTGCGGCAACTGGTCAGAGCCTTCAATGCCATCATCCATGCCATCCGTATGACGCCCAAACCTGTTATCGCTTCCATCAACGGCGCGCTGGGCGGCGGCGGGTTCAGTCTGGCCGCAGCCTGTGATATGCGCATTGCCGCCTCGTCGGCTATATTCAGACAGGCCTACACCACCGTCAGTCTCGTTCCTGACGGCGCCTGGACACTGATGGTTCCCATGCTCATCGGTCTCGGCAAAGCGACGGAACTCGTTTTGATGGACCCCATTCTAACCGCCAAACAGGCGATGGAAATTGGTCTCGTCAACAAGGTCGTAGAAGACGCCGAGCTGGAACGGGTGACGCATGAGATAGCGGAGAAACTGGCCAAGGGGCCTACACGTTCCTTCGCCATCGCCAAGGAGAATCTCAACAACGCCGTGCTCAGTCTGCTGGAGCGCCAGCTTGAACTCGAACGGTCAGGCATGGTCAAAGCGGCTAAAACAGCCGATTACAAGGAAGGACTGAAGGCCTTTTTTGAAAAGCGGGAACCTTACTTTACAGGAAAATGAGTAAAAGACTGTCCGGGAGGACCGGTATAAAGATTCCGGCAAACAGAAAAATACGTGTACGAATTTTGATTCTTATTCTGCTTGCACTGTTCGGCACATTCATGATTTCACCGGCAAGCGCTGCACAGAAGGAGGAAAAAGAAACCGCGGCGAAACCGTGGTCGGTTTCCCTGCAGACAAAATACATCTTCAGGAGTCATACCTCCTATGAATTCGGCAATCCGTTTTCGCCGTATCAGGTGCCGTTGAGCCGCCTGGAATTCCCTTTGGATAGCTGGTGGGCAGGAGCGTCTCTAAGGCGGCAGATATCCCGTTTCTCCGTGGGAGTGGAGATGTTCCGCAACATATCAGGAGAGGCCGGGGGAATATTCAGGGATTCCGACTGGGACGACGATGAACGGCCCGATATCAAAACAATCTATTCCGAATCAAAATGCGCACTGAAGCCAAGCTACATGGTTAACGGTGACGTCGATTTACAGATATCGGACTGGATCGGACTGCCTCGCTGGTTTGATCTGCGTCCCACTGTAGGGGTGAGGTGGCAGCAATTTTCTTTCGTCACCCACAACGGCATCCAGAGCTATCCCGAGCCGGGAAGCACGGCACCGCCCACTCTTCTGCCGGGAAACGGGATAAGTTTCGAACAGACGTACTGGCAGTTTTTTGCGGGCTTCAAGACCGGCTTTGATCTGGGCAGACCGTTCAGGCTGTCGCGCCTCAACTTGAACATGCAGTTTGACTGGGCTTATGTTTATGCAGACAATGAAGATTATCATATATTAAAGCCCGGACATCGTCTTACCTACGATACAACGACAGGCAATGCCTGGCACACATCGGTAAATTTAAAAATCGGCCTGACGCAGAACCTGAATGCAAATATCGGCGCCGAATACCTGTACATCAAAAGCACCGGCACGCATCGTCTGCTGAACGAACCTTTCGGCATCGATTTCAAATTCAGCCACGGCGTCAAAGTATGGTCGGAGCAGAAAAGCGTATCGTTGGGTCTGGAATATACTTTTTAAAGGATCTGTCATGAAAACACGCACCACTATCATACTGGCTGTCATCCTCATCTTCACGTTCGGCAGTCTGCACGCGCAAGCCGCTTCCGAACCGGACGGGATAAAACCGATATCGTCATTTGAAGGGGGAAAACTTTTCAAGAGCGGGAAAATCAATATACTGGTCCTCCAGGGAAGTTACCGCCAGATGGGGCGTCAGTACGGACATCTGTTAAGCAGTGAATTGAAAGGCCTGTACAAAAGCGCCGTCGTGAACTATTTCCAGAAGGAGAAGGGCCTTTCCTCCGACTCGATGAAAAAGGCCGCAATGTACCTGTACCGGTTTTATCCGCAGCGCTTCAAGGATATCATCATCGGCATGGCGGAAACTTCCGGGCTTTCCCTGGATGAGCAGATAATGCTCAACGCCCTTGAGCATTTCGGCTCCATGTCGGGATGCTCGGGAATAATCGCCTGGGGGAAATATACAAAAGACAAGCCGCTTGTTGCGGGGAGAAACTACGACTGGTTCGACAAGTATGCGGACTTTGCGAAAAGTCTCACGGTAACAGTATTTAATCCCGATTCGGGAATCCCCAATGCCATCGTCACCTTCACGGGTGTGATCTACGCTACCACCGGCATGAACGCAGAGGGGATCATGCTGGAACTGAACAACGGACTTCCTACCGGCGGCTCTCTCAGCTATGCCAACCGCGTTCCGGCGATAGTGAATCTGCTGGCCGCTCTCACTGATTGCAGCTCGCTGGATCAACTCGATGCTTTTTTCAATACGACCAGAACGAACTTCGCCTTTATAATCAACACCGCCGATAAAACGACGGGAGTATCATATGAATGGGCGCCTTTTGAACACCGGCGGCGCAACGGCGATCCGGAAGGGCTGCTTGTATCAACAAACCATTTCACAGATCCCTCATGGGGCATCGCTATGAAAGACAGCGTGGGTTTTGAAACCGTCCGGAGGCGGGATAATCTGCTGGCGCTGGCTGACAAAAACAAAGATAAAATCGATGTTGTAAAAATGAAGGCGATGCTTGACACTCCCATGAAAAACGGCGGGGCCACCTGGCCGGTCGAAAGAAGTGAACGATCTGCCTATCGCACCGTATATCAAATTGTCATTGTCCCGGACTCCCTGCAGATGTGGGTGAAAGTCCCCGCTTATCAGGAATGGACGGCCGTTGAATTAAAAAAACTTTTTCTCTTCCGCAATTAAAGATGTTTTCCTGTTGCGAATTCAATTTGTCATGCCTTGCTGTTTCGGCAAAAAATCCGCTGATAATTGATTTGCATTTGTTTTCTAGGAGGCGGATAATATGCTCAGACTTTTGTTAGAAATAGAGGTGTCTTATGAAAGCTTTTCCAAATATCCTGAAGCTGTACTTTAAGTTTCTCATTATAATGTTTTTGCTGTGCCCTTCCGTATCACAGGCATCAGATAAAGCAGAAATATACCCCCAACTGGGGCATACACAGCATATTTCATCCGTCGCATTTTCTCCCGACGGCAGATACGTCCTGACAGGCAGCTTCGATTCGACCATGCGTCTCTGGGATGCCGCCACGGGGAAGGAGCTGCGTGTATTTAAAGCGGACTCAAGCTATATCTTTGCCGTTGCCTTCTCGCCGGACGGCAAATATGCAGCATCCGCGGAACGTGAGTCGATATTAAGGCTTTGGGATGTTTCCACGGGAAAGGAGTTGAGGAAATTTTCCGGACATGTAGGTTCCGTCCATTCCCTCGCCTTTTCCCCCGACGGCAGATATATCGTATCGGGAAGCTGGGACAAGACCATGCGCCTGTGGAACGTTAAGACAGGCGGGGAAGTCAGGAAATTTTCCGGGCACACCGATTATGTTATAGCAGTCGCCTTTTCTCCCGACGGCAGGTTCGCCGCATCGGGCGGCCACGATAAGAGCGTTCGGCTCTGGAACGTCAATACCGGTAAGGAATTACATAAATTTTCGGGACATACCGACCCTGTTCACTCACTGGCTTTTTCACCTGACGGGAAATACCTCGTATCGGGAAGCTGGGACAAGACAGCACGGCTTTGGGACACTGCCACGGGAAGAGAACTGAGGACGTTTGCCGGGGGGAGCAGGATCAACTCGGTTGCCTTTTCTCCCGACGGCAAATCGATTCTGGCCGGGGGAGACTGGAGTTTTGACACTTCCGCCTTCATCCTCTGGGACGTGGCTACAGTGAGAAAAATATGGGCAAGTATTGAAAGTAACCAAATAACATCCGTCGCCTTTTCTCCCGACGGCAGATTCGTCATTTCCGGGGCATGGGACAGTAAAGCAAGGCTATGGGATGCCTCCACGGGAAGAGAACTGAGGGCATACACCGGCGAAACGTCCCCCGTGTCTTCGCTTGACCTTTCCTCCGACGGCAGGTCCCTTATTGTTTCCGGACAGAGCATACAGGAGGGGTACAAACCAATCCGTCTCTGGGATATAAAGGCGGGAAGACAGATACGTTCCTTTGCCACCGACAGAGACAATGAAAACATGCTCTCTTCCGTCATCTATTCTCCGGACCGGAAGCATGCCGTTTCAATCAGTTCTTTCGGCATGATTCTCTGGGATGCCGATACAGGAAAAAAAATCAGGAACATCATCGACCATGATACCGCAATCCGTATAGGAATGATCGCATCCGCGGCATTTTCCCCGGATGGCAGATACATTCTGTCCGGTCATGAGAGTCCCAAAGACAACCACCTGCACCTCTGGGATGTTGCCGCCGGCAGGGAGATACAACGATTCTCCGGAAATGTTTCGTATGCTCTTCGCTCCGTCATTTTCTCTCCCGACGGCAGGCTTGCCCTTTCAATAATCTATAACGATAACAGAGAGGAATCAGACAAAAGAGAGGTGGTGATTATCTGGGATGTCGCCGCCGGCAAAGAAATACGAAGATTAAAAGGAAACGCAAACGCCGCTGTTTTTTCTCCGGACGGCAGATACATTCTGACCGGCGGGAGCGAGCAAAACGAAAAGGCAGCGGGAGGTTTTATCGGCGACCTGCGGATCTGGAATACAGCAACCGGAAAGGAGGTGCGCAGATTCTCCGGACAGACAAGCGAGATTCGCTCCATCGCTTATTCTCACGACGGCAGGTTTGCCCTTTCCGGAGGCTATGACAAGATCGTGCGGCTGTGGGATATCAGCACCGGAAAAGAGGTGCGGCAATTCTCCGGGCATGCATCCGTGCCCAACGCCGTAGTCTTTTCGCGCGACGGCAGATTTGCCGTATCGGGGAGCGAGGATGCGACCACACGGATCTGGGACATTGCCTCCGGCAGTGAGCTTGTCCAGTTCATTGCTTTTGCGGGGGGCGAATGGGTGGCCATCACGCCGGAAGGCTTTTATGACGCCTCGGAAAACGGCGATAAATTCCTGAATGTGCGCATCGGCGGCAATGTATCGGGCATCGATCAGTACCGCGAGAAATTCTACCGGCCAGATATCGTCAAACTGGCCGTCTCGGGCAGAAAGATAGAAGGTCTGGCAAGCATCTCCGGCGTCAGGCAGGCCCCACGTGTGGAAATTGTCGACACCCCGGCATACGTTTCAACGAATGAGGTGCAGGTCACTCTCAAAATAACGGATAATGGAGGGGGCATCGGGGATATCAGACTCTATCTGAACGGCTCGGCGGTCGTCCTTGACAGCGCGCGGGGAGTGACGGTCACGGCCAAAGGCAATGGAGCGCCGGTGCTGAAACGTTTCCGTTTGAAGCTGGTGGAGGGAGCGAACTCCATCAGGGCAATCGCCTTCAATTCCGAAAACTCCATGCAGAGCAACGATGCGGTGCATCTGCTGAACGCCGTTTTCAAGGCGGCGGGCAAACCGAACCTGCATGCGCTGGTTGTTGGTATAAATGAATACAAAAACCCGAAGCTGACCCTGAAATACGCGGCGGCGGACGCAAAGCTTTTTGCCGACACTCTGGCAAAATCGGCCGCCGGGCTCTTCGGTAAAGTTGATATCAGAACCCTCACCACGAGAGAATCCACCAGCGCCTCGAATCTCTCCAGGGAACTGAAGGAATTCAGAAAGATGAAGCCGGACGACATCTTCGTCTTCTACGTGGCGAGCCACGGCGTGGTTGACGAAGGAGAGTATTTCCTGATTACGTCCAATGTCGGACTTACCAGAACCGAAAGGCTCAGGACGGACGCCCTTCCCCAGACGGCGCTGAAGGAGCTGATCGCGAACATTCCCGCGACCAAGAAACTGATAATTCTCGACACCTGCAATGCCGGTGCTGCGGGCGACGCCCTTCAGGTGGCTATGCTGACGAGGGGAATGAGCGAGGATACGGCCATGAAGATCCTGAGCCGGGCTGTTGGCTCCACAATTCTTTCGGCGGCCACGTCATCCCAGGAAGCAATCGAAGGATACAAAGGACACGGATTGTTTACATGGGTGCTCACCGAGGGGCTTAGCGGCAAGGCGGACAAGGGAAAAACCGGCTACGTCAAGACCACGGATATTGCCGACTACGTAGGCGATGAGGTGCCGAATCTCGCGGAGAAGATATTCAAGCGGGCGCAATACCCGACTATCTCCATCAGCGGTCAGGCGTTTCCGATCGGCAAGGCCAGGTGAGCGGTCCTTCTATATAAATTTGTCAAATAAAGAGATATTCTATAGGTGTCATTACGGCGAGCCGAAGCTGTGTGGCGCAGCCGCGGCAGGAAGCGAACTAATCTTGTATCGTCTTCTCTCATATACTCGCGTATAATAATCGGATTCCCTCCATGAATTAGAGCAACTTATGCATCACTAATTGTAAATCTTTTTATAGCCTCACATCAACCACAGCTCATTCATCACAGTGCATAAATTCATTTGTCAAACGCCGACCATTACATTTTTGACCCCATATTTTACTAAATACAAGTCTTCATACGCTGATCCGGACGATGCAATGAATTCGGAAAGAAAGGCGCAACTTTCGTAGGCTGCTTTTCTGAATATCAGAAGCATTTTTGCCTTCCTGTACTCAATAAAAAATGCCATCATGTCAGATATGCAACATTCAAATGGTTATAAATGGCCTACCTTGTAGTTTGTCCATTCTTGATGTATAAATAAATCAACTTGCTATTGAAAGGAAAGATACAGATGAGATCCAGTCCAGCGAGGATTGTCTTTTATTTATTTTTATTTTTGTTTGTTCCCCACATTACTTTTGCCGGAGCCAAGACCTTCATAAAGGAATACACCTACCGGGCCAGCGAAGATGACAGCCGGAACTCCAGCCGGGTAATAGCTCTACGTGAGGTGAAAAGGCTTCTGTTGGAAGAACTCGGCACTTATCTGGAAAGTGAAACGGAAGTGAAGAACTTCCAACTCACAAAGGATCAGATCACAACGCTGACAGCCGGTATCGTTCAGACAGAAATTGTCGCAGAAAAGTGGGATGGCCATGTTTACTGGCTTAAATCCAGAATAGTGGCAGATGCCGACAAGGTGGTTCAAGCGATCATCGAACTGCGCAAGGACCGCGATAAGACAAAAGAGCTGGAATCGATGAAGCAGAAATCGGACGAGCTGATGCGTGAAGTCGAGCGGCTGCGCAAAGAGATGGGATTATCGAAGAACGGAAACAAAGGCACACAGAAGGCGGCTTACGACAAGTCGATTAATCAACTGTCTGCGGCGGAGTGGATTGAAAAAGGTCATGCGGTCTTCGGTCGTCACGATAATTTCATGGGAGCTTTCGATGCATATAGCCGGGCTATCGAGCTGGATCCGATCAACATCAAGGCTTATTATTTCAGGGCACGGATCAGCGAAAAAAATCAGGCAATGTCCGATTATTACAAAATACTGAGCATCGAGGCGAAGGATTCGGAAGGTCATCTTATAAAGGCTTGGACTCACAAGGAACTTGATCAACGTGATCCTGCGCTTCAGGAATTCGGGAAAGCAATCGAAAAGGCGAAGGACAATAAAGAAAAAGCGGATGCTTATTTCGACCGAGGCAGGTACTATTTTCTGTTTCGTCCCAGGGATTATGTCAAACCCTCTGATAAAGGTATTCCAAATGCACTTGAACTTACAATGCGGGACTTCAGCCAGGCCATCGCACTCGATCCGTCGGTCCCAAGCTATTTTCACATGCGTGCCAATTCTTACCTGGGTCTCGGGAAGTATGATCTGGCCATCGCAGATTTTACCTCAGGGATCAAGCTTGACCCGAAAAATGCCGGATTGTTCTCCGGACGAGGGCAGGTTTATGAGATACTCAGAAAACCGGAGCTTGCTGTCGCCGATCTAAGTCGTGCCATTGAACTGGAGGGGCCAGACGATCTCTTCGCTGGCCTTGACTTCATGATGCGTGCAAATCTCTACGAAGAACTTGGCAAACTGGACCTTGCTGTTCGGGATTGGGATACACTTGTCAAAAGGAAACCGGGTGATGCACTATGCTACCAGAGGAGGGGAGAACTTTACGGCAAGCTTGGAAAATACGATCAGGCAATCACGGACCTCAACAAAGCACTAACGCTCGAACCAAAAGGGTATGGGGCCACAGCGGCTTATTACCGCCGCGCTCTGGCCTATGCTCAGAAGGGCGATTCCCAAAAAGCTATTCAAGACTTGACCAAAGCTGTGCAGCTTGATCCCAGTTACAAGAATAAAGCCCGTAGCGAGAAAGGATTCGGTCCTATCCGACATCTTCCTGCTTTTATTAAACTGATGGGAAATAGTTGATGTTCTGAGGGTCCCATGCTCAACCATATATGTATTACAAACTTTCACTCCGTAATAAATACTGATTAAGGAATTTCCTTATAACCCTTTGTAGATGGGCAACTTCCTGGTATTCGCATTTGATGCAATATAAGAAAAATGCAAGAGTACAATTTATCATCACTATAAATAGCTTGACAAAAAAAAGCAGCGCCATCTCTGACGCTGCCGTAACTCCGTAGTGCTAAATCGGTCTAACGTTCTCCGCTGCGGGGCCTTTCTGACCCTTTACGACATCAAAGCTCACACGCTGGCCCTCATTCAACGTCTTGAAGCCGCTGGTCTGAATCGCGCTGAAATGAACAAAAACATCATGCCCTTCATCTGTTTCAATGAAGCCGAAGCCCTTGCCTTCATTAAACCATTTTACTTTACCTTCTGACATAGCTTATATCCTCCTTTCTTCAAAATTCTCTTCAGTCGGATTCCGCTATGACAAAAAAACCACCAATACTCGTAATAAGTATGGGTGGTCAATTTTTACAACGTTATACATTTAAATCCAAACTTACCTAGTTGGTGAGCCTTATACGATGCATGTTATCAATAGTCAAGAAATATTATTTTTTCCCGCTTCCATTTTGGACCAGCGGGAGCGAGTGTACAGAACCTACGATTATGAAGGGCTAATGAAAGTTGAATGGCGCAGGGGGATAGATCACCTCTGGTTTTATCTTTTGACCTTCAGGTCTAGCAATGCTGTTAGATCAGTGATTACAGTATGAAGATTGACATAGGTATGCCCTCACGGGCTTTCCCTGTCACACCACCGGGCAT
>CAZLFA010000015.1:0-63251 GCA_964558665.1 uncultured Syntrophaceae bacterium | reverse complement strand
TCCTGGTCGTGGGCTCCATTTAAGAGGAAGATATTTTATGCGCAATATCATTACCCTAGCATGTACAGAGTGCAAGCAAAGAAACTATACAACGACGAAGAATAAAAGAACCATGCAGAATCGTCTTGAATTGAAAAAATATTGTAAATTCTGCCGTTCTCACAAGGTACACAGGGAAACCAAATAATATCATCTGGTATGCCGGCGAGAAGATGGAATTACTACAGGCCAGTAGCTCTAATGGATAGAGCGCCGGACTCCAAATCCGGATGCTGGGGGTTCGAGTCCCTCCTGGCCTGCCATTCATTTAAAAAATAGGAATCGAGTGATGGATAAGCTGAAAGCTCTGTTGGAAAAAACTAGAGATTTTCTGAAAGAGGCAAAAGTAGAGTTACGTAAGGTTACTTGGCCAACGCCAAAACAGACATTGACCTCTACTTCTGTAGTCATATTTTTGGTTATGGTAGTCTCTCTTTTTCTTGCAATAGTTGATTTCGGTCTCACTAAATTACTTAAATTAATTCTGGGTTAGTCATATGGCTTTCAAATGGTATGTTGTTCACACTTATTCCGGCTTTGAAAACAGGGTTAAACTGTCTTTGCAGGAAAGGATTGAGGCCGAAGGGATGCAGGCATTCTTCTCTGATATCCTTATTCCTGAAGAGGATGTTGTGGAACTTAAATCAGGCGAAAAGAAGACAACCAAGCGAAAGTTTTTCCCCGGCTATATTCTTGTTAAAATGGAAATGAATGATAATACTTGGCATATTGTTAAAAATACGCCCAAGGTGACAGGATTTATCGGCAGTAAAGATAAACCATCGCCCATTCCCGATAAGGATGTAGAGAATCTAAGGACCAGAATCGATGAAGGCACTCTCAAACCTAAACCCAAATTCAAATTTGATGTGGGGGATCATGTTCGGATCATTGATGGTCCCTTTACAAATTTTGACGGCCTGATTGATGAGGTAAAGCCGGAAAAGGGAAAACTGCGTGTTATCGTCAGTATCTTTGGCAGATCAACACCGGTGGAATTGGATTTTATTCAAGTGATTCAAAACTAGGCAAACCGGGCATAAGAAAATGCAGCCCATGTAATATTGAATCATAATAAAGCTATTAAGGTGATTATCATGGCAAAAAAAGTTATTGCAAGCATCAAACTTCAGATTAAAGCGGGAAAAGCGACACCATCGCCGCCTATCGGGCCTGCTCTCGGTCAGCATGGTGTCAATATTATGGAATTCTGCAAGGCATACAATGCTATGACACAAAACCAGGAGGGAATGGTTATTCCTGTGGTTATCACGGTCTATGCTGACCGCTCATTTACCTTTATAACTAAAACACCACCGGCATCAGTTCTTTTAAAACAGGCGGCAAAGATTGCCAAAGGTTCGGGAAATCCGAAAAAAGAGCGGGTGGGAGCCGTGACTGCCAAGCAGATTAAGGAGATTGCAGAGTTGAAGTACAATGATCTGAATGCCGTTGACATAGAGGGTGCTATCAGAATCATTGAAGGAACTGCAAGATCAATGGGGTTAGAGATTTCAGGATAATATATAGGGGTTTGATCATGTCGAAAAAAGGCAAGAGTTACTTAAATGTAAAAAAGAATGTAGAGCCGGGGAAACGCTACACGCTGAAAGAGGCTGTAGACTTGGTTGTCAGTTCGGCTAGAGCAAAATTCGATGAAACAGTTGATGCGGCGATCCGTTTGGGCGTCAACCCTCAGCATGCCGATCAGATGGTCCGGGGAAGTGTTGTATTGCCTCATGGCTTGGGAAAAGCGGTTCGTGTTCTCGTATTTGCCAAGGGTGAAAAAGAGAAAGAAGCCCTTGATGCAGGTGCCGATATAGTTGGATCAGATGATTTTATTGAAAAAATCAAGGGTGGCTGGTTGGATTTCGATCGTGTTATTGCCACACCCGATATGATGGGAAGCGTGGGAAAGCTTGGAAAAATCTTAGGACCGCGCGGATTAATGCCGAATCCAAAGGTTGGTACAGTAACATTTGATATCGGTAAAGCGGTGCAGGAACTGAAAGCCGGTAAAGTAGAGTTCCGGGTAGAAAAGGCCGGTATTGTCCATACTCCTGTGGGCAAGGCATCGTTCGGGGCAGAAAAGCTTATGGAAAACCTGTTGGCGGTAATGGAAACCATTATCAAGTTGAAGCCGGCATCCAGCAAAGGGACTTATGTTAGGAGCATCTCCCTGTCCACAACAATGGGACCCGGTGTAAAGATCGACCCTCTTGATGTTAGGAGTATATAATTAGTAATTAAAGTCGGAGACAGCAGGTACTTCTTTAAACGATATTCATCGGCCTGCCGAGACTTCAAACAGAGAATACGGATAACTCATCATTTTTCTGTATGATTAACGCGATCTCCGGCTCTCATGGAATCTCCCGTTCCCGCAATGGAAGGGGATTCATAATGAATTAAGGAGAAAGGAGGTTGGAGATTGGATCGCAAAACTAAGGAACAGATTGCAGCGGAACTTCACGAGAAGTTGAAAGTGGCCAAACTTGCCATCCTGGCAGGTTACAGCGGTATGAATGTCGAGAAAATGACCACTTTAAGAAACACGTTGCGAAAGTCCGAAACAGAGTTAAAGGTTGTAAAAAATACCCTGTTGCGGATTGCATCAAAAGACACATCAATCAGTGTCCTTGATGAGCACCTTAAAGGGCCCCTTGTCATGGCTCTTAACAAAGGCGACGTTGTCGAATCGACAAAGATTCTGGTTGATTTTGCCAAAAAGAATGCCGAGCTTGATATCAAGATAGGTGTTCTGGATGGAAAACTAATCAACAAGGATCAGATATCAGCTTTGGCAGAACTGCCCAGCAGGGAAGTTCTCCTGGCAAAATTGCTGTCGGTTATGATTGGCGTACAAACATCCCTGGTTACTGTATTGAGTGCCGTTCCGCGGGGATTGGTGAATGTTCTTGATGCTTATCGGACTAAAAAGGAATCAAATTAAATCAATCATACAGGAAGGATGAGAAAATGGCTATTACTAAAGAAGATGTCGTAAAATTTATTGAGGGAATGACTGTTCTGGAGTTGTCGGAACTGGTAAAAGAACTTGAACAGAAATTTGGTGTATCGGCTGCGGCACCAGTAGCAGTGGCAGCCGTTGCAGCAGGACCTGCCCAAGCGGCGCCGGCAGAAGAAAAAACAGAGTTTGATGTTGTTCTGACCGGCTTCGGCGACCAGAAGATTCAGGTTATCAAGGAAGTAAGAGCAATTACCGGTCTGGGACTCAAAGAAGCAAAAGACTTGGTTGAGGGTGTACCTAAGCCTGTTAAGGAAGGTGTTTCTAAGGATGAGGCTGCAGACATCAAGGCAAAAATCGAAAAAGCTGGCGGTACAGTGGAAATCAAGTAGAAACCTCGGTATTAATCTTGCCATATGCCGGGGATAATAAGGGTATCCCCTTGCCCCGGCAACCACTTGACACATTTTTTGAAAGGAAATTATGGGCGAGTTTAGAAAAAACTTTGGCCACATTAAAAGGGTATTGAATATCCCTAATCTTATCGACATTCAGGTAAAATCCTATGAGAAGTTTCTTCAAAAGGATTCTGAGCCTGACAAGAGAAGAAATTTCGGATTACAGGGTGCCTTCAAGAGTGTTTTTCCTATTTCAGATTTCAGCGGTAAGTGCTCATTGGAGTTTGTGAGCTACAAAATCGGGGATGTGAGATATGACGTCAAGGAATGCGTGCAGAAAGGAATGACTTATGCGGCGCCACTAAAAATTGTGGTCAGGTTGGTAGTTTTTGATGTCGATCGCAATACCGACCAGAAACTTATCCGGGATATAAAAGAGCAGGAGATATATTTTGGTGAGATTCCCTTGATGACGACCAATGGAACATTCATCGTCAATGGAACAGAGAGAGTCATCGTCAGTCAGCTTCACCGTTCTCCCGGCATCTTCTTTGATCATGATAAAGGTAAGACACTGGCCAGCGGTAAATTAATCTATTCATCACGCGTAATTCCAATCAGAGGATCTTGGCTGGATTTGGAATTCGATTCCAAAGACCTTCTTTATGCACGCATTGATAGAAGACGGAAGATGCCGGTAACGATCCTTTTAAAAGCAATGGGTAATTCTACAGAGGCGCTTCTGAAGTACTTTTATAATGTCGAACGAATAATGCTGGAGGAAAAAGGCATTTTTATGGCCGTTGATGAAGCACTGATCGGCGGGAAGATTTCGGAAGACATTAAAGATCCCAAGACCGGGGAGATTATTGTCAAGAAAGGAAGGAAGCTAACAAAATTAAACATCAAGCGGATGGCTGATCTAAAGATAAAAAAAGTCACTATCCATGAAGGTGATGTGATTGGCAAGGTTCTTGCGTCTGATGTTATCGATTCATCCACTGGCGAGATCTTACTGAAGTGTAACGAAGAATTGAGCCAACAGGGATTGGAGCTTATTCTTGAAAAAGGAATACAAGAGCTCCTCTTGATTCATCTTGACGAGGACAGTTCCAATGCTTCAATCAGAGATACTTTACTTATGGACAGGACAGAGTCCGCGGAAGATGCAATAATTGAAATTTATCGCAGACTGCGTCCCAGTAACCCACCTACACCGGAGACTGCCCAAAAGTTTTTCAACAGCCTCTTTTTCGAGTCTGAAACATATGATCTTTCAGATGTTGGAAGAGCAAAAATGAACTATAAACTGCATCTCGACGTTCCGACAGAAGTTACTGTGTTACGCAACGAGGATATCCTATCTGCTGTCAAATATCTTATCGATTTGAAAAATGGCGTCGGAGATCGCAGTGTGGATGATATAGACCACCTCGGAAACAGAAGAGTGCGTTCCGTAGGTGAACTGATTGAGAATCAATACCGTATAGGTTTGGTGAGAATGGAGCGTGCCGTTAAGGAAAAGATGAGTCTCCAGGATATCGAAACCATGATGCCTCATGACCTGGTGAACGCCAAGCCAGTTTCAGCAGTAGTGAATGAATTTTTCGGGAGCAGCCAGCTTTCGCAATTCATGGATCAGACAAATCCTTTGTCGGAAATAACCCATAAACGTCGTTTATCGGCTCTGGGGCCGGGCGGTTTAACCCGTGAGAGAGCAGGATTTGAGGTGCGAGACGTTCATCCCACTCATTACGGCAGAATCTGTCCTGTTGAGACTCCTGAAGGACCGAATATCGGTCTTATCGTTTCTCTCAGCACTTACGCCAGAGTCAATGAATTCGGCTTTATTGAGACACCTTATCGCTATGTCAAGAACGGAAAAGTTCTCGATGATGTATGTTATCTGACGGCTATTGAAGAAGAGGATAAAATAATTGCTCAGGCTGATAGACCAATCGACAGGAACGGCAGATTTTCTGAGGAGCTTATCTCTGCAAGAAAGGGAGGTGATTTCCTTAATGTTGAATCACAGAATATTAATTTGATGGATGTCTCTCCGAATCAGCTGGTCAGTGTTGCCGCCGCTCTTATTCCATTCCTGGAACATGACGATGCCAACAGAGCTTTGATGGGATCCAATATGCAGCGCCAGGCAGTACCGCTCATGAAGCCTGCATCGCCACTTGTTGGAACAGGAATGGAGCATGTTGTTGCGAGAGATTCCGGCGCCGTAGTTATTGCAAACCGAGATGGTATCGTTGAAAGTGTAGATGCTTCTAGGATTGTCGTTAAAAGCCGTTTGCGTGAACAGAATGAAACAGACACGGGCGTTGATATATACAATCTGGTCAAATATCAACGTTCCAATCAGGATACATGTTTCAATCAAAAACCTATTGTCAATAAGGGCAGCGTTGTTCATAGGGGAGATATAATAGCCGACGGTCCGGCCACCGATAACGGTGAACTGGCACTGGGGCGTAATGTGATGGTCGCGTTCATGTCTTGGGGCGGGTATAACTACGAAGATTCGATTTTAGTAAGTGAACGTGTTGTCAAGGAAGATATCTATACATCCATTCATATCGAAGAATTTGAAACAATGGCCAGAGACACGAAATTAGGCAAGGAGGAGATAACCAGAGATATACCTAATGTCGGTGAAGATGCACTCAGAAATCTTGATGAAAGCGGAATCGTCCGCATGGGAGTATCTGTGAAACCGGGCGACATTCTAGTTGGAAAGATTACACCGAAAGGGGAGACTCAACTGTCTCCGGAAGAAAAGCTTTTGCGTGCTATCTTCGGGGAGAAGGCAAGCGATGTTCGTGATACTTCCCTGAGAGTACCGCCCGGTGTCGAAGGTACTGTTATTGATGCCAAGATATTTACCCGTAAAGGGGCAGAAAGGGACAACCGTTCACAGGCGATAGAAGACGAAGCTATGCGGAATCTTGCTAAAGACAGAGACGATGAGATAAGAATTATCTCCGAAGGAGTAAAAGATCAAATATACAATATGCTGCTAGGCAAGACATGCAATTCAAAGGTCGTGGACGCAAAAAAGAAGAAGATCCTACTTAAAAAAGGTGACGTCATATCGGAAGAATTTCTTACGAGGACGCCGTTCATGACCTGGAAAGAGATATCTCTGGCAAATGACGATGAAACAGAGAAGAAAGTTAATGTCCTGTTTGACAATCTCTCCCGTAAAATTGAGTTTGTCGAGGGATTCTTTGAAGAAAAAATGGAAAAATTAAAAGCTGGAGATGAGCTTCCCCCGGGCGTTATTAAACTGGTCAAGGTTTATATAGCAATAAAACGCAAACTTTCTGTTGGTGACAAGATGGCAGGCCGTCATGGAAACAAGGGTGTTCTTTCAAGAATACTTCCTGAAGAAGATATGCCGTATTTCATAGATGGTACGCCCGTTGATATAATCCTCAATCCCTTGGGAGTTCCTTCACGTATGAATGTCGGGCAAATTCTGGAAACACATCTTGGCTGGGCTTCAAAAGGTCTTGGAGAAAAGGTCAACGAATTGCTGGAAAAAGGATCGAGCCTGAATCAGGTCAAAACAGAAATGAAAAGAATCTACGAATCGTCAGAGTTTGAACGATTTGTTGATGGGGCAACAGAGGAAGAATTGAAAAGGTTTATTTCCCGTCTGAAAAGAGGCATTCCCATGGCGACGCCGGTTTTTGACGGAGCTGACGAGGATGAAATCAGGGGTATGCTTAGAAGTGTTGATCTTCCTGAAACAGGGCAGAGTATCCTCTTTGATGGAAAAACGGGTGAACCTTTCGAGCAGGAAATTACCGTCGGTATGATTTATATGCTGAAACTGCATCACCTTGTAGACAATAAAATACATGCGCGCTCTATCGGTCCCTATTCGCTGGTTACACAACAGCCGCTCGGCGGCAAGGCCCAGTTTGGTGGTCAGCGTCTGGGTGAAATGGAAGTATGGGCAATGGAAGCATATGGCGCTGCTTATTCATTGCAGGAATTTTTAACAGTAAAATCTGACGACGTTGCGGGCAGAACCAGAATTTATGAAGCCATAGTTAAAGGTGAACATACCCTTGAACCAGGACTGCCGGAGTCATTCAATGTTCTTGTCAAAGAACTGCAAAGTCTGTGTCTTGATGTAGAGCTTATAGAGGAAGAGTAATGCAACAGAGACGGTCAGGTCGATATCAAAGATAAAAAAAGGCCGTTTTTTTTAATTGTGGGAGAGTGCAGATTTTCAATGATTATGGAAAACTGCATAAAAGATTTTAATTCCAAAAGGGAGATGATCCGTGGAAGACGTTTTTAGCTATTTTGAAAAACCTAAGGATCCCATTCGTTTTAATGCCATCAAGATGTCCATTGCATCACCGGAAAAGATCCTGTCATGGTCCAAGGGCGAGGTGAAGAAACCCGAGACAATCAATTACAGGACATTTAAACCGGAAAGAGATGGTCTCTTCTGTGCAAAGATTTTTGGTCCTGTTAAGGACTATGAGTGTCTTTGCGGGCGTTACAAGCGGATGAAGCATCGGGGCGTCGTCTGCGAAAAGTGCGGTGTTGAAGTTATTCAATCCAAAGTCCGCAGAGAGAGAATGGGGCACATTACTCTGGCTACGCCTGTAGCTCATATATGGTTTTTGAAGAGCCTTCCCAGCCGAATCGGCAATCTCATGGACCTCACACTCAAGGAACTGGAAAAAGTTCTCTACTTCGAGTCTTGGATTGTTGTTGATCCCAAGAACACACCTCTGAAGAAAAAGCAACTTCTAACGGAAGAAGAATATATTGATCTGAGAGAAGAATACGGTGAAGGCTTTGAAGCAGGTATCGGAGCGGAAGCAGTCAGAAAACTCATGGAAGAGATTGATCTTGAAAAACTTGACGAAGAGCTTCGCGGCGAACTGAAAGACACCCTCTCGGATACAAAGAGGAAGAAGCTTGTCAAACGTCTGAAGGTTGTTGAGGCATTGAGAAAATCCCATAATAAACCTGAATGGATGATACTGACGGTTCTCCCTGTTATCCCGCCTGATCTTCGACCACTGGTACCGCTTGATGGCGGACGCTTCGCTACATCTGACCTCAATGATCTCTATCGCAGAGTTATAAACAGGAATAATCGCCTCAAGCGGTTGCAGGAGCTTAATGCGCCGGAAATTATTATCCGCAACGAGAAAAGAATGCTGCAGGAAGCAGTGGACGTTCTTTTCGATAACGGGCGTAGAGGTAGAGCTATAACAGGATCAAACAAACGTCCGCTTCGTTCCTTGTCAGATATGCTGAAAGGGAAGCAAGGTCGTTTCCGCCAGAATCTTCTTGGTAAGCGCGTTGATTATTCAGGACGATCAGTTATTACAGTGGGTCCTGATCTGAGGCTTCACCAGTGCGGACTTCCCAAGAAAATGGCGCTGGAGCTTTTTAAACCATTTGTTTATAACCGCCTTCAGGATAAGGGCTATGTTACCACGGTGAAAAGTGCCAAGAAAATGGTCGAGAAAGAGACGGCTGAGGTATGGGACGCCTTAGATGAAGTTGTGCGTGAGTATCCTATAATGCTGAACAGAGCGCCGACGCTCCATAGGCTCGGCATTCAGGCCTTTGAACCTGTTTTGATAGAAGGTAAGGCGATCCAGTTGCATCCTCTTGTATGTACGGCTTTCAACGCCGATTTTGATGGTGATCAAATGGCGGTTCACGTGCCTTTGTCTGTCGAAGCTCAATCTGAAGCGAGAGTACTCATGATGTCAACAAACAATATACTTTCGCCGGCAAACGGTAAACCCATTATCATCCCAAGCCAGGATATCGTTTTAGGCATATACTACCTTACAAGAGCCCGTTTGGGAGCCAAGGGGGAAGGCATGATGTTTGCCGATCCGGCAGAGGTCCGCAGCGCCTTTGATGCCGGTGAAGTTGAGTTGCATGCAAAGATATCAGTAAGAATAAATGGTGAGAAAAAAGACACTACAGTCGGAAGGATTGTTCTTTACGAAATAATTCCACAGGATATACCGTTTGATGCCATCAACAGGGTAATGAACAAGAAGGAATTGGCAAATTTAATAGACTACAGCTATCGAACAAGAGGAGACAAGACGACAATTATTCTGGCAGATCGATTAAAAGATCTGGGGTTCAAATATGCAACGACTTCTGGAGCGTCTTTTGCAATTCACAACATGGTGATTCCTGATGACAAAAAAGATATAGTGGCAAGAGCGGACAAGGATGTATTGAAAATTCAGAAGCAGTATATGGACGGATTAATTACGGATGGTGAACGATACAATAAAGTCATCGATATCTGGGCACAGGCCACAGAGAAGGTTGCTGCAGAAATGATGAAAGGTATCGAGACCGAGGCCATCGAAGGAGTCGATGGAGTTAAAAAAGTCACAGAAAAGAGTTTTAACCCCATCTTTATGATGGCCGATTCCGGAGCCAGAGGTAGCGCAGTACAAATAAGACAGCTTGCAGGTATGAGAGGACTGATGGCAAAACCATCCGGCGAAATTATTGAAACACCTATCACAGCTAACTTCCGTGAAGGGTTGACGGTTTTACAGTATTTTATTTCGACTCATGGAGCAAGAAAAGGTCTGGCAGATACAGCTTTAAAGACAGCCAACTCAGGTTATCTGACGAGGCGTTTAGTTGATGTAGCACAGGACTGTATAATTACGGAGGAGGACTGCGGTACACTTGACGGAATATTTGTATCTGCACTTATGGAAGGCGGCGAAATAATTGAGACGGCCGGAGAGCGCATCTTGGGAAGGGTTGCTCTTGAGGAAATAAGAGATCCTTTCACAAGCGAGGTAATTATAGAACGGAATCAGGAGATAAATGAAGCTCTGGCAGAGAAAGTTGACCATGCAGGAATCGAGAAAGTGAGTATTCGTTCAGTTCTTACCTGCAAGTCCAAATATGGTGTTTGCGCAATGTGTTACGGGCGGGATCTGGCCCATGGTCATCTTGTCAATATCGGTGAAGCGGTTGGAATTATTGCTGCACAATCCATTGGTGAGCCTGGGACGCAGTTGACAATGAGAACCTTCCATATCGGCGGTACAGCTAAATTTGAGGAACATTCTACTCTGGAAGCCCGTCATGAAGGAACAGTTAAATTTGAAAGTCTTAATACCGTATCAAGTAAAGCAACAGCAAATGAGCTTGTTGTAATGAACCGCAACGGGGAGATTCATGTCATTGATGACGAAGGAAGAAGCCGCGGCAAATATCCGGTTCCTTACGGTGCTCATCTTAAAGTAAAAAGCGGCAGTGCAGTCAAGAAGGGTGATCTTCTCGCCGAATGGGATCCTTTCTCTATCCCCATGCTGGCTGAAGTTGATGGTACAGTAAAATTCGGTGATATCATAGAAGGTAAGACCATGCAGGAGCAGGTTGATGAAGTAACCGGTCTTTCCAGAAAAGTTATTGTTGAATTCAAAGGTACTGATTTGCGGCCACGGGTTTCCATTAAGGATAAAAAAGGTAAGACAGCAAAAATAGGTGGGACAAGCGTTGCCCGTTATCTCCTCTCTGTTGGTGCTAATATCGTTGTTTCTGAAGGAGATCAGATAGGTGCCGGAGATATTATTGCTAAAATTCCGAGAGAGACAACCAAGACAAAAGACATAACTGGAGGTCTGCCGCGAGTGGCAGAGCTTTTTGAGGCAAGGAAGCCAAAGGAGTTTGCGGTTATCAGTGAGATAGACGGTACCGTATCATACGGTAAAGATGCTAAGGGGAAAAGAAAAGTAATAATAACACCGGAAGTGGGAGAGGAAAAAGAATACCTGATTCCCAAGGGAAAGCATGTAGGTGTTCAGGAAGGCGACAGAGTCAAATCCGGTGAGGCTTTGATGGACGGCGTCCAGAACCCGCATGACCTTCTTATGATTAAAGGGGAAAAGGAGTTGGCCCGCTACCTTGTGGATGAGGTACAGGAAGTCTACCGTCTGCAGGGCGTCAAGATCAACGACAAGCATATGGAAGTGATTGTTCGTCAGATGCTGCGCCGCGTGAAGGTTACAGAACCGGGTGACACTTCCTTTATCGCTGATGAACAGGTTGAACGGCACAGATTCCAGGAGGAAAATCAGAGAATGGTTGCGGCGGGATTAAGACCGGCTACGGGTGAACCTATTCTTCTCGGAATTACAAAGGCATCTTTGTCTACTCAGAGCTTTATCTCTGCGGCTTCATTCCAGGAGACAACCCGTGTCCTTACGGAAGCCAGCCTGGCGGGAAAAGTTGACTACTTAAGAGGCCTCAAGGAGAATGTCATCATGGGAAGGTTGATTCCTGCGGGGACTGGATTGTCAATATATAGAAAACTGGGCATCAAGGTAATTGACGATACAGAGGAAACTTCCGAAGGACAATTATTAGACGAAAATAGTAGTGAGAAAATACTTGACATACAGGCCGCGAATTGATATCTACGCCATCTTTTTGCAGCGTTACTTTATACACGATAAAATGAGTTACAGAAGAGGTAAACAGGTTACAGAGGAGGATTAATGCCGACGATAAATCAGTTGATTAGAAAGGGTCGAATGAATGTGCAGCAGAAGGCCAAAACACCGGCTTTGGCAAGCTCTCCCCAGCGAAGAGGGGTGTGTGTGCGTGTTTATACCTCGACGCCTAAAAAACCTAATTCAGCCTTGAGAAAAGTTGCGCGCGTCAGGTTAACAAGCGGTTATGAAGTTACCTCATATATTCCCGGCGTCGGTCACAATCTTCAGGAACATTCAGTTGTACTGGTCAGGGGCGGCAGAGTGAAGGACCTGCCAGGTGTCCGTTATCACATCGTACGTGGTACCTTGGATGCCGTTGGAGTGCAGGACAGAAAACAGGGACGTTCAAAGTACGGGGCAAAGAAACCCAATTAATCAGAGATTGTATCATGCCTAGAAGAAGAGAAATCGCAAAAAGGGAAATACTCCCTGATCCGAAGTATCATAATAAACTGGTAGCAAAATTCATAAACAACCTCATGAAGAGAGGTAAAAAGAGTGTTTCTGAATCCATATTTTATGGAGCACTCGACATTATTGAGCGCAAGACAAAAGAACCGCCTGTGGAGGTCTTTGAAAAGGCCGTCAGCAATGTAAAACCTGTCATAGAAGTTAAATCTAGAAGAGTAGGCGGTTCAACATATCAAGTTCCCACCGAAGTTGCTACAGGAAGAAGAGCTGCTCTAGGAATTCGCTGGATTATCACACACGCCAGCGAGAGAACAGAAAAAACTATGCGAGAAAAACTCGCTGCTGAACTTATCGATGCAGCTAACAACAGAGGTGGTGCCATAAAAAAGAAGGAAAGTGTTCATAAAATGGCAGAAGCCAATAAGGCCTTTGCTCATTACAGATTTTAGCGTTATTGCAGGAATCATTAAAGATAATAATTCAGAAGACAAAAGAATCATAACAGGGGCTAATAAAGAACCATTCAAAGCTGAAGGAGGTATGTAGCAATGGCAAAGAAAAAATTTGAGAGGACAAAGCCGCATATGAATATTGGTACGATCGGTCATGTGGATCATGGTAAAACCACATTAACCGCAGCGATCACCAAGCATCTGGCAAAAAAGGGTATGGCCGAGTTCAGGCCCTTTGATTCCATTGACAACGCACCAGAGGAGAAGGAAAGAGGCGTTACAATTAACATCGCCCATGTTGAATACGAAACAGACAAAAGGCACTATGCCCATGTCGATTGCCCTGGTCATGCGGACTATATCAAGAATATGATCTCCGGTGCCGCTCATATGGACGGTACGATTCTGGTTGTTGCAGCTTCCGATGGTCCAATGCCGCAGACAAGAGAGCATATCCTCCTTGCCAGACAGGTTCAGGTTCCTTATGTCGTAGTTTATATGAACAAGGTTGACCTTGTAGATGATCCGGAGCTTCTTGATTTGGTGGAACTTGAATTGAGAGAACTGTTGACTGAATATGAGTTCCCCGGTGATGAAATTCCCATTATACGCGGATCAGCATTGAAAGCCCTTGAGACAGATGATTCCGCTTCAGAAGACGCCAAGTCAGTTTGGGAGCTTATGGATGCCGTTGATACTTATATTCCTGAGCCGGTGCGTGATCTCGATAAGCCCTTCCTCATGCCCATTGGCGATGTTTTTTCAATTTCCGGACGTGGAACCGTTGTTACTGGAAGAGTAGATCGCGGCATTGTCAGGACAGGAGAAGAAGTAGAGATCGTTGGTATCAGGCCGACATTCAAAACAGTCTGTACAGGCGTAGAGATGTTCAGGAAGACCTTGGACGAAGGTCGTGCGGGAGACGACATTGGTGTTCTTCTCCGTGGCACGAAACGTGAAGATGTTGAACGAGGACAGGTAGTAGCCAAACCTGGTACAATTACACCCCACACCAAATTCCAGGCTGCCGTTTATGTTTTGACCAAGGAGGAAGGCGGCCGCCATACGCCGTTTTTCAATGGTTATCGTCCTCAGTTTTATTTCAGAACAACAGACGTTACAGGCGTTGCAAAACTACCGGATGGAGTGGAAATGGTAATGCCCGGTGACCATGTCAATCTCGATATCGAGTTGATTACACCGATCGCTATGGAAGAGCAGCTTAGATTTGCTATCCGTGAGGGCGGTAGAACCGTAGGCGCTGGTGTTGTTAGCAAAATCTTTGAATAATGCTGGAATTGTGACCAGAAACAAGTTTTACGGTCGTTTTCGTTTCATACAGGGTTAAACACGATATATAGTAAAGTTGAGTTGAGTAATTCATGAAAGATCAAAAGATTAGGATACGCCTTAAGGCTTACGATTACAAATTGCTGGATCGATCAGTGGAAGATATAGTCGAGACAGCAAAGAGGACGGGTGCACGTGTAGCCGGTCCAATTCCTCTGCCGACCGTTATTAATAAATATTGCGTCAATCGTTCGCCTCACGTTGATAAGAAATCGCGAGAGCAATTCGAGATTAGAACGCACAAACGCCTGATTGATATAATTGAACCAACTCAGGCAACAGTCGATGCATTAATGAAGCTTGATCTCTCTGCTGGCGTAGACGTGGAGATAAAGCTATAGCGTTTTATTCTGACATGGAGATGGATAGGTGGTAATTGTCCATCTCCTGCTATTTTATTCAGGAATCTTGTGAGAGTTATGGAGACAGGTCTGATTGGTAGAAAACTGGGAATGACCCAGATGTTTTCCGAGGATGGTAATGCCGTGCCGGTTACAGTAATCGAAGTGGAACCTTCCATTGTAGTTCAGCGGAAGACAAAAGAAAAAGAAGGGTATAACGCTGTTCAGTTAGGTTACGGCAGAATAAAGCAGACAAAAGCCACAAAACCGCTGCAGGGACATTTCAAGAAGGCCGATAAAGGATGCTTCAGTATCATGCGTGAAATCAGAACTGATGAAGCTCTAGAACCGGGACAGGAAATTAAGGCAGAGATTTTTAAAAGCGGTGATTATGTTGATATTGTTGGTACTACCAAAGGCAAGGGGTTTGCGGGCGTAATCAAGCGACATGGATTTAGTGGTGGACGTGCTACCCATGGATCTATGTTTCACAGAGCACCGGGATCCATAGGAGCCAGTGCCGATCCGTCTCGGGTTTTAAAGGGTAAAAGATTGCCCGGACATATGGGACATGCGAAAAAAACTGTACAAAATGTAGTTGTCGTAGCTGTCCGATCCGAAAAGAATCTGATCCTCGTGAAAGGTGCTGTCCCAGGCAGTAAAAACGAGATTGTAATGATAAAGAAGGCCAAGAAAAAACGCGGTTAAGATTGAACCGGGGGAGTGTTTAAGATGCCAGTTACGGCAGTATTTGATATAGAAAAAAATAAGGTTTCTGATATCGAACTCAGCGACAAGGTTTTTGGTGCTGAGGTCAATGAATCGGTGATTTACGAAGTTGTAAAGATGCAGATGGCATCAAGAAGGCAAGGAACTTCCGCGACAAAGGGAAGAAGCGAAGTTAGCGGTGGAGGTAAGAAACCCTGGAGGCAGAAAGGCACAGGAAGAGCCAGAGTTGGAACTACCAGATCGCCTGTATGGCGTGGTGGCGGTATCGTATTCGGCCCAAGCCCAAAAAGCTATTCCTTTAAAGTACCCAAAAAAGTTCGCCGAGTAGCACTCATCTCAGCACTTAGCATGAAATTCCGGACAGAGAAAATGCTGGTTATAAAAGACATTCCTATGGATGAGATAAAGACAAAGCGATTTCAGGAAATAGTGGATCGCTTTGAATTAAGTAAGGTTCTTTTTGTTATAGACAAACCAAACGCCATTTTGGAGAAGTCGTCAAGGAATATAAAGGATATAAAAATGATTAGAACAGAAGGCATTAATGTGTATGATCTGCTCAGATATGAACATGTTGTACTGTTGGAGCCTTCTGTGAAGTTGATCGAAGGGGCATTGTCATAATGGAAATGCATAATATTATTAAAAGAGCAATAGTAACGGAAAAGAGTACGATTTTGAAGGAAGCATCAAATCAATATATATTTGAAGTCGATGTAAGGGCCAACAAAATCGAAATCGGAAATGCCATAGAAAAGCTTTTTAAAGTCAATGTCCTTGACGTCAAGATCATGAATATGCTCGGCAAGAAAAAAAGACTGGGTAAAGTTATTGGTAAAACGAAATCATGGAAAAAAGCTATCATAACACTGGCCCCGGGTAGCCGCATAGAAGTCCATGAAGGGGTATAAGGATAAGAAAAATGGCCATTAAAAAGTACAAACCTACATCACCAGGCAGAAGATTTCAGACCTGTTCGGATTTTGAGGAGATTACATCATCTGTACCTTTAAAAAGCCTCACGGGACCTATCAAAAAAACCGGAGGAAGAAATAATAACGGTAGAATAACAAGTCGACATATAGGTGGTGGTCATAAAAGAAAATACCGTCTGATTGATTTTAGACGCGACAAAATGAATATCCCGGCAAAGGTAGCAACTATTGAATATGATCCCAACCGTACATCTCGTATAGCATTACTGCATTATATAGACGGAGAGAAGCGCTACATCATCGCGCCGGATAAGTTGCAGGTTGGAGATGCAATTCTTAGCGGGGATAAGGTTGATATAAAAACGGGTAATACAGTTCCTCTGAAAAATATACCTTTGGGTACGCTCATTCATAACTTGGAATTAAAAGTTGGGCGCGGTGCGCAAATGATACGTTCCGCAGGGACATATGGTCAGCTAATGGCTAAGGAGGGCAGTTACGCACAAGTACGATTGCCGTCAGGTGAAGTACGCAAGGTATTTATGGAATGTAAAGCAACTATAGGACAAGTAGGCAACCTTGAGCATGAAAACCTCAGCATCGGCAAAGCAGGAAGAACAAGATGGTTGGGAAAAAGATCGAAAGTCAGAGGCGTTGCAATGAATCCTATAGACCACCCAATGGGTGGTGGCGAAGGGAAGTCATCGGGAGGCAGGCATCCCTGTACGCCTTGGGGAGTTCCTACAAAAGGCCATAAAACGAGAACTAACAAGAATACAGATAAATACATAATTAAGAGAAGGGGTTAAAAGGTGGCAAGGTCAATCAAGAAAGGTGCGTATATTAACGAGAAGCTTCTGGAAAAAGTCAGAAGAGCGGATACAACCGGAAGCAAAGCAGTCATCAAGACTTGGTCGCGTCGCTCCACGATTACACCTGAATTGATCAGTCAGACATTTGCTGTACATAACGGGAAGAAATTCATTCCAGTCTTTGTAACGGAAAACATGGTAGGTCACAAGCTCGGTGAATTTGCACCGACTAGAACTTTTTTCAGCCATGCCGGTGATAGGAAATCAAAGGTAAAGAAATAATCAGTATCGGGCTGAAGCTGGTATTTGGAGTTAAATTAATATGGAATCTAGAGCAGTTGCTAAATATATTCGAATGTCGCCGCAAAAAGTTCGCTTGGTAGTGGACTTGATAAGAGGCAAGAATGTTGATGAGGCAAAGAAGATATTGATGTTCACGAGAAAAAATGCTGCGCTGGCGGTTGATAAGGTTCTTAAATCGGCTTTAGCAAATGCCAAACAGAATCCAAATATTGATGAAAATATCCTTTATGTGAAGGAGATATTTGTTGATCAGGGACCGTCCTTAAAACGTTGGAGAGCACGTGCACAGGGAAGAGCCGCTTCAATAAAAAAGAGGATGAGTCATATTACAGTTGTTTTGGACGAACAATAGCTGCAGATCTAGGAGGTGTTGGTTTGGGGCAGAAGGTTAACCCGATCGGGTTCAGGTTGGGTGGTATTAAAACATGGCGCTCACAATGGTTTTCTGACAAGAATTACAGCGATCTTGTCCATGAGGACATAAAGATCAGAAAATATCTGAAAAAGAAACTTTATCATGCAGGTATTTCTAAAATAGATATTGAGAGAGCTGCTCAGAAAGCCAAAGTCAATATATATGCGGCCAGACCGGGAATAATTATCGGCAAAAAGGGGTCTGAGATCGAAAAATTGAAGAAAGATCTGGAAGAGATTACCTCAAGTGAAGTGATCGTCAACATCCTTGAGGTAAGAAAACCGGAAGTCGATGCACAGCTTGTTGCCGAGAATATCGCGTTGCAATTAGAACGGCGAGTTGCTTTTAGAAGGGCGATGAAAAAGTGTGTGCTTTCAGCTCTGAAGTTTGGTGCAAAAGGTATTCGAGTAAATTGTGCCGGTAGGCTTGGTGGTGCTGAAATGGCCAGATCCGAATGGTATAGAGAAGGCCGTGTTCCTCTTCATACGCTAAGGGCTGACATCGATTGGGGATTCGCCGAGGCGCATACAGCTTATGGCCTTATAGGCATAAAGGTTTTGATTTTTCATGGAGAAGTTCTGCCCGGTAAGAAGGAAACCGAGAGATAAGGAAGGATTTATAAGCGATGTTAATGCCGAAGCGCGTTAAATACAGAAAGTTACAAAGAGGCAGGATGGGGGGTAAAGCGGTCCGTGGTTCATATGTGACTTTTGGTGAATTTGGTTTGCAGGCTACAGAATGTGGATGGATTACGGCAAGGCAGATAGAAGCAGCACGTATTGCCATGACAAGACACGTAAAACGCGGGGGTAAAATTTGGATAAGAGTTTTCCCGCATAAGTCAATTACTAAAAAGCCCGCTGAGACAAGAATGGGTAAAGGTAAAGGTGCACCCGAAGAGTGGGTAGCGGTTGTTAGGCCAGGCACAGTAATGTATGAAATGGAAGGGGTATCGATAGAGGTGGCAAAAGAGGCTTTCCGTTTGGCAGCACATAAACTACCCATTGCAACAAAGTTTTTAACAAGGGAGATTTCTGATGAAAACTAATGAAATCCGTGATCTTGGTGTTGCTGAATTAAAGCAGAAGAACAATGAGCTGCAGGAAGAACTCTTCAAGCTTCGAATACGACACACTACCGGGCAACTGGAATCTACGGCGTCTTTGGGAAGAGTGAAAAAGGACATTGCTCGGGTAAAGACCGTGCTTAGAGAAAAGGAGGCTCGGTAATTATAATGAGCGAACGTGGAAACAAAAGAACGATAAAAGGTGTCGTAGTCAGCAATAAGATGGACAAAACAATTGTCGTTCGTTCTGAAAGAATAGTAAAGCACCCGGTGTTTCATAAATATATTAGAAGATACGTCAAGTATAAGGCCCACGATGAAGAGAATCAATGCAAGATTGGCGATAAGGTTTTGATTATCGAATCGAAGCCGATCAGCAGGGATAAGCGCTGGAGAATGAGAGAAATACTGGAAAGAGCAAAGTAGAGAAAAAAGGTTTTTAATGGGCGGTTAATTTCTAAGCCGCCTTATATAGCGGAAAGAGTGGAGTATTAATTATGATTCAGATGCAGACCATCTTAAATGTGGCGGACAACTCGGGAGCAAGAAAGGTTGCTTGCGTGAAGGTCTTGGGAGGTTCCAAAAGGAGATACGCAAGTGTCGGCGATGTTATTGTTGTTTCCGTCAAGGAAGCGTTGCCAAATTCAAAAGTAAAAAAGGGCGACGTTATGAAGGCCGTTATTGTCAGGACTGCTAAAGAAGTACGCAGACAGGATGGATCTTATCTGAAGTTTGATGATAATTCTGCGGTTTTGATTTCAAATCAAATGGAACCAATAGGTACAAGAATATTCGGGCCTGTTGCACGGGAACTTCGCGCAAAACAGTTTATGAAAATCATTTCTCTGGCACCTGAAGTACTCTAGATAAGCCGGAAGCAGAGGATTAACGCATGCAGGGATTAAAAAAAGGCGATGTAGTAGAAGTTATCGCCGGTAAAGAAAAAGGAAGAACCGGTAAGATCCTTCAAGTACTGCGTGAGAAGGATCGGGTTGTAGTTGAAAAGCTTAATCTTGTGAAGAAACACAAGAAACCGGATAACAAGTCAAAGGGTGGTGTTATAGAAAAAGAGGGATCGATACACGCATCTAATGTGCTTATCATTTGTAATAAGTGTGACACTGGTGTGCGCATCGCCTATAAAACCTTAGAGGATGGTAAAAAAGTTCGCATATGCGGCAAATGTAAAGAGATACTGGAAGCTTAGGATTAAATCATGGCAAGATTGAAGGATCATTATAATAAGGATGTTGTGCCTGCTCTGATAAAAGAGTTCAAGTACAAAAACCGTATGGAGGTTCCCAAGCTCTTGAAGATAGTTATTAACATGGGACTTGGAGAGGCCATACAGAACATGAAAATTCTTGACGGTGCGGTAGTAGAACTTTCCGCTATCACTGGTCAAAAGCCGGTTATTACAAAGGCAAGAAAGTCTATAGCAACATTCAAGCTACGTCAGGGTATGTCGATCGGATGCTGCGTTACTTTAAGACAGGATCGCATGTATGAGTTCTTCGACAGGCTGGTAAACGTTGCACTTCCCAGAGTTAGGGACTTTAGGGGCATTTCAGCCAAATCATTTGACGGAAGAGGCAATTTTGCATTGGGCCTCAAAGAACAGATTATATTTCCTGAGATAGATTACGATAAAATTGATAAAGTTAAAGGAATGAATATCGTAATTGTCACCTCTGCAAAAACCGACGAGGAGGCAAGGCATCTTCTTAAATTAATGGGAGTTCCTTTCAGGAATTAATACAGCTTGGGTTATAATCAGGACAATGCTGAGCAGGAGGCAAAGTGGCAAAAAAATCATTGATCGCAAAAGCAAAAAGGAAAATGAAATTCGCGGTGAGAATATACAATCGTTGTCCTATTTGCGGCAGACCAAGAGCTTACTATAGAAAATTTGATATGTGCAGGATATGCCTGAGGAACTTATCTCTGAAGGGAGAGATTCCAGGAGTTATCAAGTCGAGTTGGTAAATAGAAAACGCCGTCTTCATTCAGGAGACGGTCATAATGAACGATGAATTCAAGGAGTGGTTTATGGGTATGACAGATCCGATAGCGGATATGTTAACCAGGATAAGAAATGCTAACAGGATGCATTTTAAAAGTGTTGATGTAATGCTCTCCAGAATGAATCTGGATGTTACCAAGGTATTGAAAAATAGTGGTTTCTTGAGTGGTTTTGAAGTGAAAAAAGATTCAAAAGGCCACGAGATGCTTCGCATATACCTAAAGTACCCGGATTCTAAAAAAGGTATAATTACTGGAATCAGGAGAATCAGCAAGCCGGGGAGAAGAGTTTATGTAAACAGTGAGAAGATTCCCAGAGTGCTAAACGGCTACGGAATCTCAATTCTCTCAACATCGAAAGGAATTATAACAGATAAAGAAGCCAGGGAATTGAATGTCGGTGGTGAGATTCTCTGTAATGTGTGGTGATTTCATCCTGAGATATTTCAGGAGGTGGGAGTTATTTTCATGTCAAGAATTGGTAAACGGCCGATTACAGTACCCAAAGGGGTAAAGATAAATCTGCAACAGGACATAATTACGGTGGAAGGGCCCAAAGGAGCATTGAGCATGGGAATTCCCAAGGGCGTGGAACTCTTGATAGATGGCAGTACTGCTCAGGTGAAAAGAGCATCTGATGCCAGGGAAGACCGTTCTGCCCATGGTCTTATGAGAACACTGTTGTCGAATATGGTAACTGGTGTAAGTGCCGGGTTCGACAAGGGATTGGAAATATCCGGTGTCGGTTATCGTGCCGAAATAACAGGCGATATATTAAAGATGGTTCTGGGCTATTCAAACCCGGTGGAATATAAAATACCGAAGGGAATAACAATCAAAGTAGAAAAACTGGTAAATATTAATGTGTCGGGTATTGACAAACAACTAGTTGGAAAGGTTGCGGCTGAGATTCGATCGATGAAAAAGCCTGAACCATACAAAGGCAAAGGTATTAAATATGTCGGTGAACGTATTCGCCGCAAGGTGGGCAAGTCCGTGGGTACTAAATAATCAAGCGAAACGGATACCTTAAGGAGATAGAGAATTGTCACTCAAAAAGTTGGAAAAAGCCAAAGTCAAAAGAAGAAAGCGCATTCGAAGCAAGATACTGGGTACATCTGAGAGACCAAGGTTATCGGTATTTAGAAGTGCAAAACATATCTATGTGCAGGCCATTGATGATATAAACGGTAACACAGTTACCTCAGCATCGACCTTGAGTGAAGAAATCATAAAAACAATCGATAAAATGAAGAAGATGGATTCTGCAAAAGAGGTGGGCAAGCTTGTATCGAAAAAGTTAAACAGCTTAGGGATCGGCAAAGTAGTTTTTGATCGGGGTGTTTACCTTTATCATGGTCGAGTAAAAGCCCTTGCTGAGGCAGCGCGAGAAGCAGGGTTGGAATTCTAAAATTCTAAATAATAATGTATGAGGGCTTAAACATTGGATAAAACAGGCATGGGAGATTTGGAACTCCTGGACAGAGTGATCACAATCAACAGAACAGCCAAGGTTGTCAAGGGAGGCAGAAGATTCAGATTCAGTGCCGTTGTCGTTGTCGGAGATGGAAAAGGAGCGGTAGGCGCGGGTCTGGGAAAGGCTCACGAAGTTCCTGAAGCTATCAGAAAAGGCATGGAGCAGGCAAAAAAGAGTATGGTGCGGGTTTCTGTTCAGAATAGAACGATTCCTTACGAAGTAATAGGGCATTACGGTGCCGGCAGAGTTCTCCTGAAACCAGCATCTGAAGGTACGGGCTTAATAGCTGGCGGCGCAGTAAGGGCTGTGCTGGAGGTAGCAGGCATACATAATATATTGACTAAATGTCTCGGATCGCACAACCCTCATAATTTAGTAAAAGCAACTATAGCCGGGCTTTGTCAACTGAAAGACCCGAAAGTAATAGCAGAACAAAGAGGTGTTAATATATCCTGAATGGGTAGAAAATTATAAATATCGCACACGGCTAAAAATAAAATTTCAGCCGAGTGCCTTTTCTTATGGGGTAGACTGTGGCAAATAGACTGAAAATAACACAGACAAAAAGCTATATCGGAAGGCCGGAGAAGCAGCGAAAAATCCTAAAGGGGCTAGGGTTGGGAAGAATGAATAAAACAGTTCTGCTTGGTGATACGCCGGAAATTCGCGGTATGGTAAGAAAAATTGAACATTTAGTCGCTGTTGAAGCGGTAGAGGGGAAGTAGCATGAATCTAGGGAAGTTGAAACCGCCCAAAGGGTCGACAAAAAAGAGAAAACGTGTTGGTCGAGGGAATGGGTCAGGACATGGAGGAACCTCCTGCAAGGGAGCAAAAGGTCAAAATGCTCGTTCTGGGGGGGGGGTTCGTCCGGGTTTTGAAGGAGGCCAGATGCCTTTATCAAGAAGGCTTCCTAAGAGAGGTTTTCGCAATCGTTTTCGCAAGAAAATAGTAACTATTAACATCGATCAGCTTAAACAGTTTTCATCCGGTGCGGTTATTGATGAGCAAATCTTGTTCAATAGTGGAATTATAAAACGAAAAGGAGACGGCATAAAAGTGTTGGGTAAGGGTACGCTAGAAACGCCGCTATCTTTAAAATTAAGCATGATCAGTCGTAGCGCTAAAGAGAAAATTCTGGCGGCTGGCGGAACCATTTTAGAGGTTGCCTGAATTGCTCGACGGCATATCAAATATTCAGAAAATACCTGAGCTTCAGAAAAGAATATTATATACATTTCTGCTACTGATTGTTTATCGTATAGGTGTGCATGTTCCAACGCCGGGAATTGATTCTGCTGCTCTGGCGGCTTTTTTTGAGCATGCAAAAGGATCATTGCTAGGGCTCTTTGACATGTTTGCAGGAGGTGCTCTGAGTAATTTCTCAGTATTTTCGCTGGGAATAATGCCTTATATAAGTGCCTCCATCATCCTGCAGTTACTGACAGTAGCCATACCACACCTTGAAAGGTTGTCAAAGGAAGGTGAAGCGGGCAGGCGCAAAATAACGCAGTATACGCGTTATGGAACGGTTCTGCTGAGCATAATTCAGGGATTCGGAATATCGGTCGGCCTTGAAAATATGGCTGGTCCTACAGGAGCTTCAATAGTATTAGAGCCAGGATGGGCATTCCGTTTAATGACAATGATTACGCTAACTGCCGGAACTGCCTTCATTATGTGGCTTGGAGAACAGATCACAGAGAAGGGCATAGGTAACGGGATCTCCTTGATCATTTTTGCGGGTATAGTATGTCGTGCCCCGGCTGCCATATTCAGCACATTCAGCTTGATGTCTACGGGCGAAATGGGAATATTCTCCATTTTATTCCTCATAATATTAATGATAGTTGTAATAGCGGTTATTGTGTTTATGGAAACCGGTCAGAGACGTATACCGATTCAATATGCAAAGCGTGTTGTCGGTCGCAAGGTTTACGGTGGACAATCAACTCATTTGCCGTTGAAGGTTAACACTGCGGGAGTTATTCCTCCTATATTCGCATCATCGATTATCATGTTTCCAGCAACGATAGCGAATTTTATCGACCATCCATGGATGAAGGCAATATCAGGAGCTCTGGTTCCGGGACAATGGATTTACGAACTGCTTTATATCGGTTTTATTGTATTCTTCTGTTATTTTTACACGGCAGTAATGTTTAATCCGACAGATGTTGCTGATAATATAAAAAAATATGGTGGGTATATACCGGGGATCAGGCCCGGCAAGAAGACAGCGGAATACATTGACGAGGTACTGACAAAACTTACATTCGGAGGTGCGATATATGTGTCTCTGGTTTGTGTATTGCCGAGTATTCTCATAAGTTATTTTAATGTTCCCTTCTACTTTGGAGGGACCGCTCTTTTGATTGTTGTCGGTGTGGCTCTTGACACGGCTGGACAAATAGAGACACATCTGTTGACAAGACAATACGAAGGCTTTATGAAGAAAGGCCGTATCGCCAGGAGGCGATAAATCCGTGTGCCCGGTGACAACAGCGGGAATGGTGATTTTGAAATCACCGGATGAAATAGAAAAACTAAGGATCAGCAATGTAATCGTTGCTGAGATCTTGGAGGAAGTAAAAGAAAAGGTAAAACCAGGAATATCAACTGCAGAACTTGACCGGCATGCTGAGGAACTAACCAGAAAAAAAGGAGTGAAGCCGGCGTTCAAGGGATATCGCGGTTATCCATATGCTCTTTGTACATCAGTTAATGATGAAGTTGTTCATGGAATGCCTTCGGATCGTAAGCTTAAGAAGGGAGATATCATCAGTATCGATTTTGGTGTTGAATATAAGGGATATTTCGGCGACGCAGCTATAACAATACCTGTTGGTGATGCTTCAAAAGCCGCTGAAAACCTCATGTGTGTTACGAGAGAGTCCCTTACCCTGGCAATAGATGCGGCAAGGGTTGGAAATCGAATAGGTGACATATCGAGTGCAGTTCAGAGCCATGTGGAAAATGCCGGATATTCTGTTGTAAGAGATTTTGTTGGACACGGAATAGGCACCAGATTGCATGAGGAACCTCAAATACCGAATTATGGTGTCCGTGGACGGGGATTAATATTGAAAGCGGGTATGGTACTTGCCATAGAACCGATGGTGAACGAGGGAACTTTTAAAGTCAAGGTTCTGAATAACGGTTGGACAGTAGTTACACAGGATGGCAAATTGTCTGCACATTTCGAGCATTCAGTAGCTATCACTGAAAATGGCCCTTATATATTAAGCCAGTTATATTGAAAAAGAACAGCCTGAAAAGCAGGCAAAAGAGAGCGTTATGGCAAAAGAAGATGCGATTGAGGTTGAAGGCAAAGTAATAGAGCCGTTGCCAAATGCCATGTTTCGCGTCGAACTGGAAAACGGACACCGGGTTCTTGCACACATTTCAGGAAAGATGCGCATGCATTTTATAAAAATTCTACCAGGTGACCGGGTGACGGTAGAACTATCGCCCTATGATCTAACAAGAGGCAGAATTACATACAGAGCTAAATAGCTATATGTCCGGCATTTTGGAAGAGCATCCGGTGATTACGAAAAGGGGAATGAGTCGTGAAAGTGAGATCTTCAGTAAAAAAAATGTGCGACAAATGCAAGATTATAAAAAGACGTGGCGTCTTGAGGATCATTTGCGAAAATCCTAAACACAAACAGCGCCAGGGATAAGAGATCATCAGGAGGTTGGCAAGTGGCGAGAATTGCAGGAGTAGATTTACCGAGAAATAAGAGGATGGAGATTGCGCTGACTTATATTTACGGCATCGGCCGGTCAAAGGCGCTGGAAATATTAAAGGCAGCGGGAGTCAGTCCGGATACAAAGACGGATATACTTGCCGACTCTGAAATCAACGCGATAAGGAATATCATTGACAAAGAGCATAAAGTTGAGGGTGATCTTCGCAGAGAGATTTCCATGTCTATAAAGCGATTGATGGATCTAGGATCATATCGAGGATTGAGGCATCGAAAAGGTCTTCCTGTACGCGGCCAGAGAACAAGCACCAACTCAAGGACACGTAAGGGTCCAAGACGTGCCGTAGCCGGCAAAAAGAAGTAACATTCAGAATAGCATAAAGGAGACCACATGGCTAAGCCGTCAAGAAAAACAGGCAAGAAGAAAGAAAAGAAAAACATAACGGAAGGAATTGCCCACATCCAATCGACATTCAACAACACGATAGTAACCATAACTGATCTCAGCGGAAACGTTATAGCCTGGGCATCGGCAGGCATGCAGGGATTTAAAGGATCAAGAAAGAGTACGCCGTTTGCCGCGCAACTCGCTGCAGAAGATGCAGTAAAGAAAGCAAAAGAACACGGATTGAGATCTGTTCAAGTATATGTCAAGGGTCCGGGATCCGGTCGTGAATCTGCATTGAGATCTCTGCAACTGGCAGGATTGAATATAAGTCTCATCAGAGATGTTACGCCAATTCCACATAACGGCTGCAGACCTCCTAAGAGGAGACGTGTGTAGCAGCAAATAGATATCTATCGGTCTGTGTAAATATATTAATTCCGGTAGAAAGAGATTAAATCATAGATTGAAGATAGGATGAAAGGGAGGCATTTTGGCAAGGTATAAAGAATCCGTTTGCAGGTTATGCCGGAGAGAAGGACTGAAGTTGTTTCTCAAAGGAGACAGGTGTTACACAGAGAAATGTGCCCAGGAGAGGCGGGGGTATGCACCTGGAGAACACGGACAAATGAGAAGAAAGTATTCAGATTACGGTGTTCAGCTGAGAGAGAAACAGAAGCTTAAGAGAATGTACGGCCTTTTGGAAAAACAATTTAAAAGTTACTTCGAAAGAGCAGACAGGCAAAAAGGAATTACAGGAACAAATCTCTTGCTTTTATTGGAGCGGAGACTAGATAACATGGTTTTCAGAATGGGATTTGCAAACTCGCGGAACGAAGCGAGACAGCTAATCAGGCACAATCATTTCTTGGTTAGTTCGAAACCGGTCAACATTCCTTCTTATTTTGTACGAATAGGTGACGAGATCGAGGTCAGAGAGAAAAGCCGAAAAGTGGAGAAAATATTGGAAGCTCTGGAGACGGTTGCTCGCAGAGGAGTTCCCTCATGGCTTGAGATCGACAAGGATAATTTCAGAGGAGTCGTAAAGGCGCTGCCGGGTCGAGAGGATCTGACCATGCCTATACAAGAGCAACTGGTTGTTGAACTGTACTCAAAATAACTGAAAACTGCAAATGTGAGTTGGCGCAGGATTTTAGTAAACAACTGAGGAAATGATTCTATGCAAAGAAATTGGCGCAGTTTGATACGACCGAAACGGATTGAGATCGACGAAGCATCGAGAACGCGTTTTTATGGTGAATTCACCTGTCAGCCTCTTGAGCGAGGTTACGGTATTACTCTGGGAAACTCTTTAAGGAGAGTACTGCTTTCATCTATTCAGGGAGCTGCTATTGTCTCCGTAAGAATTGACGGTGTACTTCACGAGTTCGATACCGTCCAGGGTGTCAAGGAAGACGTGACAGATATAATCATGAATCTCAAAGGCGTGAGACTGAAACTTAATCAGAATTCGCCGCGTGTCGTAAGAATAGAAAAGTCAAAAGAGGGCATCATCACTGCAGGAGATATAATAACGGATGGTATGGTGGAGATATTGAATCCTGAACACTATATAGCATCTATGTCTGCGGGTGATTCCGTGTTCAAGGCGGAGTTGGTGGTGAAATCGGGCAAAGGCTATGTGCCGGCGAAGCGGGAACGTGAACACGATCAGCCGGAAGGAACAATAAATATAGATGCTGTATTTTCTCCCATCAGAAAAGTTAATTATACTGTAACCCATGCCAGGGTTGGGCAAATAGCAGACTACGACCGTCTGGTCCTCGAAGTGTGGACAGATGGCAGTGTACTGCCGGAAGATGCAGTCGCATTTGCGGCAAAAATTCTAAAAGAACAATTGGATGTATTTATAAATTTTGACGAAGTCGAAGAAGAAGAACAGCCTGAAAGAGAAGAGAAGGAAGACATCAATGACATTCTGCTCCGCCGGGTGGATGATCTGGAACTCTCTGTCCGGTCCATGAACTGCCTAAAGAATGCCGGTATCGAATTGATTGGTGAGCTTGTTCAGAAGACAGAGGCAGAGATGTTGAAAACAAAAAACTTTGGTCGCAAATCATTGAATGAAATAAAACTGATTCTGGACGAAATGGGTTTAAGCTTCGGAATGAAGCTTGATGTTCCGCCATGGAACAAAGATCAGTCAAAAGAAGATTCTGATTAAGAGATTTTTATTATCAGTGCGGGAAAGGATAATGACCGATGCGTCATGGTAAATCAATAAAAAAACTGGGAAGAACTTCAAGCCATCGTAAGGCCATGTTGAGGAATATGGTTACCTCATTTATTAAGCATGAGAAGATAAGGACAACGGATCTCAAAGCCAAGGAGTTGAAGAAAGTTGCGGAAAAAATGGTTACATTGGGCAAAAGAGGCGACCTCCATGCCAGAAGGCAGGCGCTGTCCTTTGTCAGAGATCGTGATGCTGTTGGAAAGCTGTTTGTAGAGCTTTCCTCAAGATACAAAGATCGCAGCGGGGGGTATACTAGAATAGTTAAAATCGGATATAGAGTAGGCGATAATGCCCCCATGTCCATGATTGAGTTTATTGCAGACGATAAGAAAGCCAAGGCAAAAGCAAAACCCAAAAAGAAAGCAGCTACGGCAGCATAGATTAAAGTTTGCTGACAAATATCGTATTCAGAAAAGCAGGTTAGTACTTAACCTGCTTTTTTTATTTACATTTTGTCTTGTGTTTTATAATAAAAAAATGTATAAACAAGTAACTTATATAGATCAATTACGGTTTTCATAAGGAGGCAATTATGGCAGAAGAAAAAATTGGCGAGGTTGTTAAATTCTTTGCAAAGCCAAGTGTCGCGGCTGTCAAGATCACAAGCGGAGAATTGAACGTCGGAGAGTCGGTGAAATTTTTCGGCCACACAACAGATTTTACCGATAAGATTGAATCCATGGAAGTCGATAATAAAAAGATCGAAAAAGCCGTTCCCGGTGATTATATAGGAATCAAAACATCCGACAGAGTACGACCTGGAGACGAGGTTTTCAGGGTTATTCCCGATTAACAATCTGGAGAATAGGTGTTGCGTTCTATATTGTTGTAGCTTCTGTAACATCAATTATTTCGCCAATGGGTGTGCAGGTGTGTCCTTTTGCATTTCGCGGTTGCCGAGGCGAATCAGGTTCTGTCCGGAAATTTATATATAGAAAACCTTCCATGATATTCGTTAGTTTAACATAGTTGATTCTATGCGGCCGGGAGACTTTTTCTGTAAAATGGCCATATATTTTTGCTGTAGGAATCATTCAGTAAAAAAATGATAAAGAAAGGGAAAAGTCTGAAGTCCCAAACTGGAAATAGACTCTGTTTCAAAAATAAGGAACAACAGTTGATTTCACCCTTTTCCCCTCATCTCAAACCACCCTCACATCTATCGAAAAATAATTCGCCTCTGGCTTATCTTACTTCACTGGACACAATAGGCATTCGTTTCGGGTTGGGGCCTGTCAGGCGACTTCTTAATCGTCTAGGCAATCCGCAAAATGCCTATAAGGCTGTGTTAATAGGCGGCACTAACGGAAAAGGATCAATTGCCGCTATGATTTCGGCGATTCTTGTGAACAGCGGTTATCGTGTCGGTCTTTATACCTCCCCGCACCTCGTCGATTTCCGGGAGAGAATCCAGATTAATGGCCGGATGATTTCTAAAAAAGATACAGATATCTTCATCGATGCAGTAAGACAAGAAGTAGCTGAAGAAGTAACCTGGTTTGAATTTGTAACAGCCATGGCCTTCCTGTATTTTCAGAAGAAGGGTGTTGATATAGCCGTTCTGGAGGTAGGTATGGGAGGGCGTCTCGATGCCACAAATGTATGCCGCCCAATGATCTCTGTTATATCCAATATATCGCTTGAACACAGAGCATACTTGGGTAATCAGCTTCAAGATATTGCATATGAAAAGGCGGGTATCATCAGGAAAGGAACTGTTTGTGTCACGGGTGCAAAACAGCCATGCGTAAGGAAAGTACTCATAGACATATGTCTTAATAAAAAAACGCAGATTTATACTTTAGGAAAGGATTTTAGAGTCAGAAAAAACCGGAAGGGCGGAATTGATTATTTTGGATACGCTGATCAATTTAAAGGGGTTTTCTGTCCGCTCAGGGGAAGACATCAACTGGAAAATGCGGCAACAGCGCTTGCGGCAATTGAAAAGCTGCGGATGATGGGGATGCCGATCTCTCAGCATGGCATTCTTCAGGGAATGCAAGACACAAAATGGGAGGGACGTCTGGAAGTGATGGGGGAAAACCCTGCTATTCTGCTTGACGGGGCTCATAATCCGGCGGGGGTATCGGCTTTATGCAGGGCTCTGCGAGATGAATTTTCCTATAGGAAACTAATAATTGTTTTTGGAGCCCTTGGTGATAAAGATATTGGAAGGATGCTGGGACCTTTATGCCGGGTCGCCGATCGTCTGATACTGACGAAACCGGATGTGGAGCGTGCATCACCGGTAAAGACAATTTTTCACGCAGCTAAACATCGTCATGGTCTGATCAACGTTTTCGAGGACTCCGGAGAAGCCGTCAGGTTTGCACTCGAAGTCAGCAGTGAGAGTGATCTTATATGTATTACCGGTTCTCTCTACCTCGTGGGAGAGGTCAAAAAGACATTCCCTTTATCTATCGATTATGCTAAGTCGAAGCTTCCCAAATAGCTGATAATCATAGAGTTGCTTGTGTAAAAGTATTGCTGATGTGAGATATAATGAAAAAAGGATTACTCATCATATTTTTCTCCCTTTTTTTGATGCTGGAGAATGTAATGCCCGGATCTGCAGAGGTGGCTACATTTACCAGTGGAATAAAATATACGGGGGGAACTTTTCAGAATTCAACCGACCTGTATCTGAATACATCGAGAATCAAGAATGACAGAGATGAACCGGCCGAGGGCACACCAAAGCAAAAAAAAACTGGTCAGCCAGGCAGTGAACACGTTGTCGCGGAAGCAAATAAAGCAGATTGGATCACCCAGGGTATAGGATTGGAAAATCAGGGACGTCTGCATGAAGCCAGGGAAGCATTTTCAAAAAGCATTGTTGCCCATCGAGATGAAACTCTTGCGTATCTGCACCGTGCGAAAGTCAACGGCATGCTTGGCAGTTGCCAGCAGGCTATTGAAGACTATTCGGTAGTCATAGAAAAAATGCCGAAAGATGCCTCAGCTTATAAGGGCCGGGCAGCTGCTTATGAATGCACAGGAAAAAGCGATGAGGCTCTGAGAGATTATAACAAAGCTGCTGAGATGACTCCGCGTGACGCGGAAGTGTTCTATCATCGCGCAATAGTGCTTACCGCACTCCACATGTACGAACAGGCTGTCAGTGATTTCAGCAGGTCACTGTTAATTAACCCTGCCCGGGCTATCGTTTATTTCAGAAGAGGCGAAGTTTACAGTATGCTGAATCGGCATGCTAAAGCTGTTGAAGATTATAATAAAGCGATAGAGATGAATCTCGATCTCCCCTCCGTATACATATCTCGCGGAGATGCCCACAGTAAATTGAACAACAACGATAACGCTTTGAGCGATTATGAGACTGCCGCCGTATTGCATCCTGATAAAGATGATCTGAAAAAGAAAATAAAAAATATCCACGTTGCGCTATTCGGAAATCATTCTGTTTCCAATGACATCACCACCGTATCTAATAGTACTGCACTTGATCCTTCTCGCAGTAAAGAAAAACTGAATGAGATGCTCAGGCGGGATGTGAAAATCGAAACTAATCGATTTCACGATACAGGAGATAACGCCGGTCATCACCGTCATGAAAGTCAGGGCGAAAAAAGAAAGAAAGACGAAAACAGACAGGTATTTTATACAATACAGGTGTTATCATCCACGAACCGCAGAAGTATGGACAAAAGCATCAGCCTTCTTGAAAAAGAAGGGTTTGATAACATCAGGATAGTCAAAAATGGAAAGAGATATGTTTTAAGGGTGTCAAAATATAATGATCGCAGTGAAGGTGCGTCCACACTTGACCGGCTCAGAAAATACTACGCAGGGGCGGTTCTTGTGGCAGCCAGGGATCGGGAGTTGGTTGTCTCTTCGTGTAAAAAGCTTACCACAGATCTGACTGCAAATGAAAAAATGCGTCCTTACGAAAAGTACGATACGGGGGCAAATGAACAACTTCAACAGGCAGAAGCAGAACCGACAGCAAATTACCTGCAGGATGGTGTGGAAAGTTATGAATCCGGATATATGTCGTTACCGGAATATGAACCTGGAACTTTTTCCTCTTACCGGCCGTTTATGAGTGATATTATTTTAGCCGGTTTTTCCAATGAAGAAGACGCCGGCAACCCCAAAAATAACTATGCGGCGCCGGTCATAACATATTTTGGGGATGACCATGATGATGCTTATGGGAAGAATCGTATCGAGAGGCATGATGAAACCCTTCTGCTGTCGCAAAACGTTTTAAAGGAAGAGTTGCCGCCGGCAACAGAATCAGAAAAGGCGCCTACGCCGCTATCAGTTCACAATGGTGTAAGCGAACCGGAAGTGCAGGGCAAGGGCATTGAGGATACCGGGCAAAAGAGGAAATACGATGCAGAAGAGAAGACGGATCTTGATCGCCCTGTTTCTGCGGCGCCAGCGCCGGATGCAAAAGGAACGGTAATCGGAGATCTTTATCAGGACAGCAAGGCAACAGTTACATTCAGGGGAGTTGTTATTAACTCTTATGGTAAACCTCTTGTCGGAGCCCGTATCGAGTTAATAAACATGCCCCAGGTAAAAGCATTTTCCGATGCGGGGGGGGCTTTTTCTCTTGAGGGTGTCCCCGAAGGAGATAAATTTCTTATAAAAATAGAAATGGATGGTTTTCTTGAAACCTATGTTTCCGGTTTCCAATACCCGTCTGCTGCCAAGGACCCATACTGGATAACCATGCATCGGATTCCAGGTTCTGTACCTCCTGATAAAACTCAGAGGAAACCGGTGAATATTGAAGCGGACAGTATGTCTTATGAGAGAGACAAGGATACATACCATGCCCACGGCAATGTTATCATGACTCATGAAGGTGATCCCGGTGGCGTTATGACTTCCGATGAGGCTTCTCTTAATCACGCGATTAATGAGGCTGAATCTTCCGGTAATGTAGTGGTGCGCAGTGGTCGGGATATCATATACGGAGACCGCATGGTCATGGATACAGAGACGAAAAAAGGTAAAGTTTATAACGGGCGAATGTTCATGTCCAAAAATCATTTCTACATCAAAGGTGATAAGATAGAGAAAACCGGAGAGGCCTCATACTTTGTGGAGAATGCCACTGCCACAACCTGCGATGGCGATTCTCCCGACTGGTCAATCAGGAGTTCTGAACTGGATATAACCGTTGATGGATATGGCACAGCCAAGCATGGCAGATTCATGGCTAAAGGGATTCCGGTAGCATATTCGCCGTATTTCGTATTTCCCGTTAAAACAACGCGCCAGTCCGGTTTCCTGTTTCCGTATATGTCATATTCTCGCGATAAACTTGGCTGGGATGTTGAACTTCCCTTCTACTGGGCAATTTCCAAGAGTATGGACGCTACTTTTTATCAGCGTTATATGAGTGAACGGGGATTTAAGGAAGGTGTGGAATTCAGGTATGCGATGAGCCCCAATCATTATGGGACGTTTTATGCGGATTTCTTGAGAGACAAGATTCGTAAAAAAGAGATACTATCGACCACGACTACACTCGCGACTAATGCGACCTGGTGGAATGTTCAACCCGGTCAAGCTGGAACTATTTGGCGTGATTGGGATAACGACAAGAATCGCTGGTCCGTATACCTCAATCACATCAGTAACTTCAGTCCTACGTTTTACCTGCGTACCGACATCGCTAAAGTGTCTGACAACTGGTACTTTAAGGATTTCTCGTCACATAACTATTATCTCAGCAACTATTCAAAAACTGATGAGAACAGATATAGAAAAATATCCTTTGTCGGCGATGAAACTTTAAATTCACTTACCTCGACAGTTCGTTTGGTAAAAAACTGGAATCTATACAATCTTACGGGACTGGTAAGCTATACCGACGATTTTAGTCAGCAAAACAATAATGCAACTCTGCAGCAATATCCGCAGATTACGCTTACCGGCATGAAGCAGCCTCTGTTTAAAACCCCCGTAAATTATGAGCTGACAAGTTTGTACAGTTACAACTACCGGGGCGAAGGCCAAAGAGGGCAGTTGTTCGATATCAAACCTGATTTTACCCTGCCGGTCAATTTTGGGCGCTATGCGCAACTGACACCAAGGTTTGGATGGAAGGGAACCACATGGGACAGAGATGACAAGCAGGAGGATACCGGTAATCGTCGCGGCACCCGACAGACAACTTACATGGGAGCGGTTCTCAATACTGAAATTCAGAGAATCTTCAATGTAGGAATTGGAAGTGTGGAGAAAATCAGACACAGTATCAAACCTGAACTGACCTATAATTACATACCGTATGTGTCGCAGGTAGATATTCCTAACTATGTTGCGCAGATCTATGATCAGGATGCATTGACTTATGCCCTGACCAATACACTAACAGCCAGGTTGAAAGATAAAAGCGGCAAGGTAAGCTACAGGGAGATCATGCGCCTTAAGCTTGCCCAACTTTATGATTTTAAGGAATCAAGACGCAGTCCTCTGCCTACGGAAAGAGACAACAGACCTTTCAGTTTTATTGACGCGGAATTGGATATAAATCCCTTCCAATATCTTTCTTTCAGTGCCCGGAACAAATACAGCGTCAACGCAGGCGAATGGAGACAGGCTAATTATGACATGACTCTTCGCGACTGGCGTGGTGATATAGTAAGTTTGGGTTACAGGGATACCTACAACACAACTTGGAGTTTGCCTGACATATATAATACTCAAGGAGCTTATTCAAGGGACCTCTATATTCAGGACCCCAGCGTCCCCAATAAATTGAAGGAGATAACTCTCTTGCTGAAAGCAGTCATAACAGACAACTGGGAGGCTACTTATTTCCAGCGCCGTAATGAAGCTACCGGCACTGATACTGAAAGAACATTCAGTCTGCAGTATCAGAAACAATGCTGGAGTATAAAGGTTAGTTATATAGATAAAAAGTTTTACGATGCATATGGAGTGGAACAACCTGATAGAGCCTTTATGGTATATCTGTCCTTCTATGGTTTAGGTGCGATTGGCACCAAGTGAAAAAAATTGTATGTTTTGCTTGACAAACAGCGGAAAATTGCGTAGCTTTCCGCTTCTAATTTCATTGGTCCGGTGGGTTTTATGAAAACATATTGTGCAAAAGATGGAGAAATATCAAGGGATTGGTACGTTGTTGACGTCGAGGGCAAAGTACTGGGCAAGGTTGCCAGCGAGATAGCCATGCGCTTGAGGGGAAAGCATAAGCCAGTCTATACGCCCCATACCGATACGGGTGATTTCATTATCGTTGTCAATGCCGATAAGATTGTCCTGACAGGAAAAAAGCTTTCAGATAAGATATATTACCATCACTCCGGTTACCCCGGAGGGATCAAGGCGATAACGGCGGGGAAACTTTTACAGGAAAAGCCGACAGAGGTTTTGCGCAAGGCTGTTCAAGGAATGCTGCCAAAGAATTCCCTTGGCAGGAAGATGCTGACAAAGCTTAAGATTTATGCAAGCGGAGAGCATAATCACGAGGCTCAATGCCCAAAAACACTCGAAATATAAGATCGGGATCTGGAGATATTCTATATGGCGGAAAAGAGATTCTATGCGACAGGAAAGAGAAAGGCCGCAGTAGCAAGAGTTTACATGAAAGAAGGAAGCGGCGTCATCACCGTTAACAAACGCAATTTCGATGACTACTTTACCCGGGACAGCCTGAAGATGCTCATCAGGCAACCGCTTGAGATTACCGGCAAAAGCAGCTCCTTTGATCTTTGTGTAAACGTACAGGGAGGCGGCATGTCGGGTCAGGCCGGTGCCATTAAGCACGGCATATCCAAGGCATTGACCGAGTATGACATCGAACTCAGGCAGATCCTTAAGAAGGAAGGATTTTTAAGCAGAGATTCCCGTGTGAAAGAGAGAAAGAAGTACGGTCAGCCCGGTCCAAGGAAGCGATTCCAGTTTTCAAAACGTTAACACTTCCAAGGGGAGCTTGCCGGCTCCCCTTTTTTATGACTTGGAAAGTATGTATGCCTGACAGTTGAAATAATGATGAAGGCAGAGTTTTGTGAAAGACGGGAAGGAGAGATGAAATGATTAAAGTCGGAATATACGGCGCCAGCGGCTATACGGGACAGGAATTGGTGCGTCTGCTGATCAGGCATCCCGAAGCAAAGATTACCGCCATTACATCAAGGCGCTACAAAGGTGTTCCAATTGCCGATGTGTATCCGGTATTTAACAGCCTTACAGATCTTTCCTTTATCGACGCATCTCCCCGGGAGGTTGCAAGCAAGGCGGATTTGATATTCCTTGCCCTGCCTCATGGCGTGTCCATGAGTGTGGCACAGGCATTTCTGGAATCGGGAAAAAAGATAGTGGACCTTAGTGCAGATTTTCGGCTCAAGGATGCAAAGACCTATGAGCAGTGGTATGGAAGCCATACGGCTCAATCGGTGCTGGCGGATGCCGTTTACGGTATTCCGGAGCTTTTCAGGGATGAAATCAGGGAGTCTTCAATTGTTGCCAATCCGGGATGTTATCCGACAAGTGTTGTACTCGGCCTCGCGCCCGTTTTGAAAAGCAAGTATATCGATCTCAAAACGGTGATTGTCGATTCCAAGTCTGGAGTGAGCGGAGCAGGTAGGGAGCCGCAGACTGGATCGCTCTTCTGCGAAGTGAGCGATGGTTTCAAGGCCTACAAAGTCGGAGGGAAGCATCGGCACACCCCGGAAATCGAACAGGGACTGCGCAGGATTGCCGGAGAGGACATCACTATTACCTTTACGCCGCATCTATTGCCCACAAACAGGGGTATCCTCAGCACAATCTATACTGCTCTGACGAAGAAATGCACCGCAGCCGATCTGGAAAAACTGTATCGGGAATTCTACAGCAATGAAAAGTTTGTCAGGATCTGCAAGGCAGGCAGCTTCCCCAATATCTCGTCGGTCAGAGGATCAAACTGTTGTGATATCGGCATTGCCGTAGATAAGCGTACGAACCGTCTTATTGTGGTATCCGTTATCGATAACCTGATTAAGGGAGCATCGGGGCAGGCTATCCAGAATATGAATCTGATGTGCGGTGTCCGGGAAGATGCGGGCCTGGAGATGGTTGCCTTATTTCCCTGACAGACTATTCTGACAAAGCAGTTATCTTTGACTGATCATGGCCTCCAGTCCGTTGATCGCCTCCGCGCTCAATATGCCTTTCTTTCTTGCTGTATCCGGAGTAAACAGAGCAAAGAGCCCTGTTGATCTGGCGCAGGCTGTGCCTTCTGAGTTGAAAACAACTCCTTCCATCCTCGCTTTACGTTCCCCGATCATTTCAAGGACTCTGCCTTCGGCCCTGATTTCACTGCCGATGTAAACAGGTTTCATGAATTCAACCGTAAATGATTTGGTCATGGGGAGGCGCTTCAGTAGATGAATGGCGCCTCTCCCCATTACTTCGTCCAAAATGGTGGATATAACTCCCCCATGCACCAGATTATTCCATCCGCAGAGATGTTCCGGGACCTTGAGTTTGGAAACAACGGAATCATCGGAGCCGAAAAAAGTCATCTTCAGTCCATAATCGTTAATCGGACTGCACCCAAAGCATTTATGGTCTGCACGATTACGTAAAGCCTTATACTCTTTCGTCATCAATTCCCCCTCTTTTAATCTCGCTCATTATGATTTCAACTCCTTCCCGATGGAGAAGGCCTTGCCCAGATTTTTCCCGAGACCAAAGTAATATCCGTCCTCCGGACCGTAGAGAACCGGCCTGACCTTCTCGATGTCAAGGGCTCCGTCTGATAAAAATGTTTCCTCTGCCTTGATATCGACTATCTCACCAATAAACTGGGTGTGGAGACCGATTTCGATGGTGTGAAGCAGCCGGCATTCCAGAACGAAAGGGAATTCCTGGACGTACGGGGCGTCAACGAGATCGCTCTTTACGGGAGTAAGTTCCGCAACAGCGAATTTATCAGCCTTCCGGCCGGAGGCGATACCGAAGTAGTCGACCTCTCTGACATACTTCTCAGAAGGGACATTCACGGTAAATGCTTTTCGTTCCTGGATACAACCGTATGTGTATGTCGCTTTTCGCAGTGAAACGGCAACGCAGGGCGGCGATGAACAGCAGATGCCGGCCCAGGCGGCGGTCATGCCGCAGGGGCTGCCCTGTTTGTCATAGGCATCGACAATGAGCGCCGGTGTCGGGTAGATAATCGTTCTTGGGCCCAGTGATTGTTTCATGTAATATTCCTCCTTTTGAATCGTCAGTGCTCGCCATGTTAAGGCTTTATAGCGGAGACTTTAAGGCTTACTACGGGGCTTCCTTCTTTTACTAGCTGCTCCGGCGAGATATTCAACTCCCCCATAACAGATCGTACGGTTGGATCATTGAGAATATAATCGATAGGATACAACGTCTCGTCCTGAGTATCAACTTCCTTGAATCCGGCAACCCTGATGGCGTCAAGGTACTCTTCCTTCATGGATGCCCCTGCCAGGCAGCCGATATAGGCAGCTACGGAATTTCTTACAGAGTCGGGCAGCGGCCTGTTCAGCACAATATCGGAGACCATGAGACGCCCGCCCGGCTTAAGTATCCGGTATGCCTCGCTAAATACTTTGGACTTTTCAGGTGAAAGGTTTATTACACAGTTGGAAATGATAACGTCGGCGGTGTTGTCCGCCACCGGCAGATGTTCAATCTCTCCAAGCCTGAATTCCACCTGGCTGTAATTGCCGTTTTTGGCGTTTAAACGGGCTTTCTCTATCATCTCGGGAGTCATGTCCACGCCGATCACTTTTCCTGTTTTTCCGACGATTTTGGCAGCGAGAAAGCAGTCAAATCCGGCTCCCGCTCCCAGGTCAATAACCGTCTCGCCTTCCCTGAGGGATGCCAGGGCAATCGGGTTGCCGCAGCCAAGCCCCAGGTTGGCCCCCTCGGGGACATTGTTCATATCTGCATCAGTATAGCCGACCTTCCTGCTGATCGACTGAATCTGCGATACGTCGCCACAGCATGATCCGGAAGGGCCGCAGCAGGAACCGCCTGCCTTGGCAATGCCTGCATATCCCTCTCTCACCATTTTCCTTATGTCATGTTCCTTCATTTTCCTTCTCCTTTGGCTTTGTTATCATATCCCAGGATATCTCCCATGACCGGTCCCAGGAAATCCTTTACCTTTTCCGCCAGATATTCCGCCTTGATCATGGTCAGGCAGCATACAGTTCCATCCTTTTCCCAACTCATTACAGCCAGTTTATCCCCCGCCTTGATGCCCGCCCTGTCCCTCAGTTCCTTGGGGAGCACCATCTGTCCGCGTTCATCCACAGTAGTCAGGGATTCGATTCTGCAGCAGTTTCCCGATTTGCCGTCCGTCGCACAGCATGACGATTTCATATCTTCTTTAACCATATATTTTTACCTCCTGTGAAAAATCTTGTTATGTTGTATAATCAGATAAATCAGAATAGTCAGAATATAATGAAGGGCGATTCATTTGTCAAGGGTGGCAGTAAAATTTTTTCAGGCGTTTAAAGACGTCTTTCCATTGCTTGCCAAAAAAGAGATATCGTAATATTAATCCTCGTTACACATAGACGGCTTTCACATCCGGTGCAAAGGGTTTAAAAGCGGCGAATCAAATATTCTTTCATCAGTTAAGGGCTGGGGAATGATCGCGGCTTACGTCGAAAAAATATTCTGAGCCGTGTGAAATCCTTTGCACCGAAGATTTGAGTTTGTCAATTGTGTAATAAAGCGGCAAGTAATTGATCCGATATTAGAATACGAGGGAATAGGGTATGAAAGCAGTAAATGGAACAATAAAGACGGAAGACCTCCACTCCCCGCCTTTCATAAAGAAGACGGAAATTGCCATTGAACGGGGCGAAGGCGTTTACGTTTGGGACGAGCAGGGAAAAAGGTACATCGACTTTACCTCAGGATGGGGGGTAACATGCCTCGGTCACTCGCACCCGGCCATTGTTCGCGCTCTTGAAGAACAGGGGAGAAAGATCATTCAGAACCCCAATTCCGGGGCAACCTATTCCCCGGTTCGGGCCCGCCTTCTGGATCTTCTTTCTGATATCCTTCCCGGCGGTCTGACGCGCATCTTCTTTTCCAGCAGCGGCGCGGAGGCCAACGACGCCGTTATCAAGCTGGCGCGTAAGGTATCCGGAAGGATGGACGTGATATCGACAGAACAGAGCTTTCACGGCAGGACTATCAGCACCGCCTCCGCTACCGGGCAGGCGAAGCATCGGGACAAGTTCAACCCGTTGATGCCCAATTACAGATTCGTTCCTTATAATGACGCCGATGCCATCGCCGGTGTTCTTGATGAACAGGTGGCCGCCGTCGTCCTGGAACCGATTCAGGGAGAGGGAGGCGTCAACATCCCCGCGGAAGGCTATCTGGAAGCCGTATCCTGCCTTTGCAGGAAGAACGGGGCATTCCTGATTATTGATGAAGTGCAGACGGGGTTCTGCAGGACCGGCCCCATGTTTGCCTCGGGCGGACTTGATCTTAAGATAGATTTTCTGACAATGGCCAAAGGTATTGCCGGGGGCTTTCCTTTCGGTGCCTTTGCGATGACCGAGGAGATTTCCCAAAAGCTGGAAAGGGGCGATCACGGCGGCACCTACTGTGGTAATCCCCTGGGATGTGCGGTAGCCTACGCTGTTATCAGATTTCTTATTGATAACGACATTTCTGCAAATGTGAAAAAGGCTGAAACAATGATCTTGAATGAACTTGCGCAGTGGCAACAAGATTATCCGGGAATAATAAAATCCGCCCGCGGCAGGGGACTGCTTCTCGCCTTCACGGTTTCCGGCAGCGAGACGGCCGATGCGATTTTCAAGGAATGCATAAAACGGGGTCTTTTTGTGAATATCACCCAGGGTAATGTTATCAGAATATTTCCGGCATTAAATATTACCGCCGGAGAAATCGAGGAAGGAATGTCCATTCTGAAGCAGGCACTCGAGGCCGTTCAGTCCTGATATAATCCACATAGCTTTATATCTTAAATGGTTATCAGCTAAATTTTGACGAACAGGATTTTTGTTTGCAAAAACACTTGCAAAACACTTCATGTATTGCTATATGGCAATATATAGATTGCTGTGGAGGTGTCCGATGAAAGAATTCGTAAAAGTCATGAAGGCATTGTCCGATCCGAACCGCATCAAGCTGCTGAAGATGCTGCAGCAAAAATCGATGTGCGTCTGCGAGATGCAGGTCGCCCTGAGGTTGGCTCAACCAACGGTTTCCAAACATCTGAAGCTCCTGGAAGAAGCCGGCCTGGTCACCTATTCGAAGGACGGACTCTGGGTCAATTACGCCCTGGCCAGCGGAGATAAAAGCCCGTATGCGGCAACCATGCTGGGAAACCTGAAGCACTGGCTGGGCGAGGAACCTGACATAAAAGTGATTCTTGATAACCTGCCGGGCATTGACCGGGAGGTGATCTGCGGTAAGACCTGAAGCTTGACGAGTGAATGGAATTAGCAAGTATATATTCCTTTGTAGTAATATTATTGACTGTTACATTTCCATCAGCATTATAGGCTTTTCAGAAAACAAAGAATTTCTCCTGCGAAAACTAAAGGACGGGTTGGAAAAAATGGACATCGGAGCTTACATCATAACACTGATACAGAGCGGTATGGGCAGCCTGGCTTCCTATCTGGCAGCGCATGTCCTGCTGTGTCTGGTGCCGGCATTCTTCATCGCTGGCGGTCTTTCCGCCCTGGTTCCCAAAGAGGCGGTCACTAAATTTCTGGGACGGAAAGCGCCCAAGTATGTTGCTTATCCGGCGGCAGTAATGGCCGGAAGCACGCTTGCCGTTTGTTCCTGCACAATCGTTCCTCTCTTTGCCGGCATCTTCATGAAGGGGGCTGGTCTGGGACCTGCCATTACCTTCCTGTTTTTCGCCCCGGCGGGAAACATTCTGGCTCTTTCCTATACAGGAGTAGCACTGGGCAGCGATTTTGCCGTGGCCCGTATCATCCTCTCCCTGGTCTTCGGCATCGGCATCGGCCTCATCATGAGCGCTATCTTCTCCCGGGATGATATCGCCCACGCAGAAGCCGATGACACATCGTTTGTCGGCCGGGAGGGGCTCAGCTCATCAACGCTGTTTTTCCTCCTCGGGATGGTGGCACTGCTGCTGATCGGGACACTGAAAGTGACGTTTCTGCTCGATACCTACGCAAAATTTACCGTTCCTGTGCATGGATTCGATCAATTTCAGGATTTACTGAATCGCCTTGTACCCTTCGATGCATCAAAGGGCGAAGAAGGAGTAACGGCACAGGGAGCGATACTGATCGGACTCCTCGGCTTGATCGGCCTGGCATCCTGGCGGGGATTGGGCAGGGTGGACGAGGGATTCTCACGATGGACATGGGTTTCTCTGTCACTTATTGCTCTTACTTTGATAATTGCCGCAGTCCGTATGGAACCGGTGTCGGGAGGAGTGGAAATACACCTGAACGGCAAGGTATTCGGCATCATCCTGACAATGGCGGCATTGTGGTATATGGCGAGGAATTTTTTCGATGCTTTCGAGATCCAGCAATGGCTTTGGGAAACATGGCGCTTTGTCAAACAGATATTTCCTCTTCTTGTTGTCGGTGTCTTTGCCGTGGGTGTTATCCGCCAGTTTATACGACCCGAGTGGATTCAGGCCGTCGCCGGCAGGAACTCAATCCTGGGAAACCTTGCCGGCGTGGTCTTCGGCGTCTTTATGTATTTCCCGACACTTGTGGAAGTGCCTATTGCCAAGATGTTTCTCTCGCTTGGGATGCATCCCGGTCCGCTGATCGCCTATCTGATGGCAGATCCGGAGCTCAGCCTCCAGAGCATATTGATTACAGCCTCGATAATCGGCCGCCTGAAGGCCTGGACCTATGTGGCATGGGTTGCCCTGTTCAGCACGGCCTCGGGCATGATCTATGGAGCATGGATCGACGGTGCCAGCGCCTTGGCGCTTCTGTCTTATCTGGCGCTGTTTCTGGCAATTCTGGTTTCCGTTATTCATCTGGTGAACAGGCACAATAGAATTTTGGAAGGAAAATCCTTGGATAAAGGTGAGGAGCATCGGAATGGCTGATAGAGATTGGATGCAGATCTCCGTTAATGGAAAACCTGTCGGAGTTATGGGTCTGAAGAAGGCGATGGAAGACTTGTCGTCCGTCAGTAATGAAATGTCCCAGGAGGAAATAGGCGACGCGCTCATGAAAACCCTGGAGGAAAAGAATTATATCCCGCGTTCTGCCAGAGATGCATATGCCGGGGCAGTCATGAGAGAGTACAGAAAATATCTGGGGCTGCCCGTTGAGGATGAAGTGGAAACGGGTGTGATCCGGGTTGCTGTTCTCGGACCCGGATGTTTCAACTGCTCAAAGCTGGAGCAGGATGTCCGGGAAGTCATGGCGGAGATGAAGATAGCAGGCGATTTGACCCATATCACAGATACTGATGAGATAAGCAGGTATCGAATTATAGGTGTCCCCGCTCTGGCAGTAAACGGAAGTGTTGTATGTGCAGGCATTGTGCCTGACAGAAATAAAATAAGAGAATGGCTGATTGAAGCAGTATCATCCGCCGGAAAGGATCATAGCTATGGAAATTAAAATTTTAGGGCCTGGATGCGCCAGGTGTCATCAGGTGGAAAAGATTGTTAAAGAGGCAGTTGCTGAAGCCGGCGTGGATGCCGTGGTAGAACATGTGACGGACTTTAAAAAGATTGCCGAGTATGGCGTTTTCGGGACGCCTTCAGTGGTAGTGGACGGCCAGGTCAAATCGGTAGGAAAAATACCGAAGAAGGAAGAGATAAAGACCTGGCTTGGAAAGTAGTTGGTCTGAGGAAGGGGAAAAGGAGAATTACTATTCATGAGAAGGTATTTAGAGAAAGTGCAGGATTTCAGGTTTCTGCCGGTATTTGTCATTGTCAGCATGGCGGTGGGTATCGCCATTGGGAAGTTATAAGTAATTTCAAACTTCGCCCTGACGCCGCCGATTGACGCTATCAAGGCCATCTTTCAGGGGACCTATCAGTTTACTCTGGCAAACAGCCTTGCACTCGGTGTTGTGATCGGTCTGTTTCTGATGATCTATCCGGCCATGACGAACGTGAAAGTGGAGGATCCGGGCAAGGCAGCCACCTCGCCGAAGCAGTTGCTGATCGTGCTTTTTTTAAACTATCTGGTTGCACCGTTCTTTATGCTGCTACTGGCAAAGATATTTCTTTCCGCCTATCCCGATCTTTACGTTGGACTTGTTTTATACGGTCTTGCACCATGTATTGCCATGGTCATTGTCTTCACTTTTCTTGCATTGGGAAATAATGCCCTGGCTATTGTTCTGGTGGCGATCAATTCCGTCTGCCAGATGCTGCTCATTCCCCTGTATGCCAAACTGCTCCTGGGAAATGTCTCTTTCGATGTTTTCGTTGTGGGAGAAAGCGTACTTCTCTATTTGGGCATCCCTCTCGTGGCGGGTTTCATGACGAGACGCATAGCCATTGGCAGACTGGGCGAAGAAGGATTCAAGCACTTTAAGACTTACCTCGATTCCTTGTCGATAATCGGACTTCTGTTTACCCTATTGTCATGTTCGCTCTGAAAGGGGATCTTATTCTGGAGAATCCGATGCTGATTATCCAAATGGCTGTCCCCATGACGATTTTTTCTGGGCGATGTTTGCTGTGGTTTATCTGACGAGCTGGACAATGGGTCTGAACTATAAGGATTCCGTAGCTGTGGCCTTCAACTCCACCGGCAGGGATTTCGAGATTGCCATAGCCATTGCCATCACCGCCTTCAATCCTGCCGTTGCCCTGGCTACGGTTATCGGTCCCCTGATCGAGGTGCCGGTCATGCTGGCACTGGTATGGGCGGCCCGCCGCTCCGGGAATAGTCTGTTTTCTGAAGCGGAAAGAGGGATCCCGATCGGGAAGATGGAACCGGTCAAAGAGAAGGTTCGGAGTATGGACTGACAGGTCGGAAGACATGTTTGAACATGTACAGATTGAACTGTACTGGGAGAAGACAAAATCTGGCCAATATGATCCATATGAAATATGGGACAGGGAGGTAAAAGAATATGACTGATGCGTGCTGTGAGGAAGGAAGCAACCGGATGATCATCTGGTGCGCCGGGGCGGCGAATGTAGGACAAATTACCAATCAACTTGCAATGGAATTGAGCGAGGAAGGTTACGGAAAGCGGTTTTGCCTGGCAGGGATAGCTGCGCATCGGGATGGTTTCGTTCGCTCCGTCAAGGATGCCGACGAGATGCTGGTGCTGGACGGATGTCCTGTTGCCTGTGCCAAAAGAATCATTGAGCATGTGGATGCTACGGTGAAGAATCACTTCATTATCACGGAATGGGGTATAGAAAAAAAGATGCGTTGCGACCTTGATCGGGAGACTCTTGACAGGATCAAGGAAGGTATCATAAAGGCATTGCATAGCAGTTGAGACTGTCAGAGATTTAAATATTGCTTGAAGGACTTATTCCCTTGATGATTAAATTTAAAATTGCAATTGCTGTCATTCTGCTGTTGCTTACTGGCAGTGAAGGTGCACGGGCAGCTTCTGTCGATCTGAAAAGCATACCCGTTAAAAATACAGTTACCATTGTCGATCTGGGATCCGCGTCCTGTATTCCCTGCAAGATGATGGCGCCGATTCTTGAAAAACTGGAGAAGAAGTACAAGGGCAGGGCGGCAATAATCTTTATCGATCTCAGGTATCAAAGAGAAGCCGCACAGCAATTCGGTATGCGTGCCATCCCCACCCAGGTTTTTTTAGACAAGAACGGTCGGGAAATCTCACGCCACGTCGGGTTCATGAGCGAAGAGGACATCGTGGCGCAACTCAAAGCGATGGGTGTTAAATAGAGAGGCTGGTCATGCTGGAGACATTCTTCCTGACAATCAACCACTGGATGACCGGCGCCCCGATCCTTGCTGCCTTGGGATGTTTCTTATGGGGTGTGGTAAGTGTCCTGTTCAGCCCTTGTCACCTGGCTTCCATACCTCTTATGGTGGCTTATGTAGCCGGCCAGAAAGAAACCCTTTCTCCCCGCCAGGCGGGACTCTACGTCGTGCTGTTTACCGGCGGCCTTTTTCTTTCGATTGCCGCTGTCGGTTTCATCTGTGCTCTTCTGGGGCGCATGCTTGGTGACGTGGGGCCATACTGGCAGATTGTCGTCGGCTTGATCCTTTTATGGGTGGCTTTGGGAATGTTCGGCGTCCAGGCCTGCTCCGTTTCCGGGAATGGTCTGATACATCGCCTCAACCTCCGCGGTTGGAGCGGGGCTTTCTTTCTCGGCCTTGCCTATGGGATACTTTCAGGATCATGCACTTTCGGCTTTATCGCCCCCATTCTGGCCATCATTACCGTCCAGCAGCAGGTGGCCATGGGCCTGATGCTCATAACCCTCTTTGCTGTCGGTCACAGCCTTCCCATCCTGGCGGCAGGAATATCCACCGCACTTGTCGGCAAAGTCATTGAAAATCGGGCATGGCAGCAGGCGGGTATATGGTTTCGCAAATGCGCGGGAGTTATTATTGTTATTCTGGCGACATATTTTATTGGTAATCCATTTTGGCAGGTATTATAAACCGGTGTTATCGTATTTGAAAAATTCTTAATGCGGGAGGTATCTAGGTGAACAAAAGAAACATCATATCCATGATTTTGTTTGTCGGTATTTTAATCATCACATCTGTTAACTCTGCTTCCGCTCAGACCAGAGAAGCTCATTTTCCAAAGTATGGTTCCGGTGCAGTCCAGGTGCGTATCTACGCGGACTATTTCTGTCCGCCCTGTCGGAGCATGGAGCTTTCCGTGGAGCCTTTGCTCAGGAACCTGATCGACAAAAAGTTTATTCACCTGACGCTGGTGGATGTACCTTTCCACAGCCACAGCCCCCTGTATGCCCGATATTTCCTCTATGCCCTGAAATCAAAGAATAGCCTGGATCATGCCCTTAAGGTTAGAAATGTGCTTTTCGATGCGGCAGCCGGCAATAAAATAACGACCGGTGAAGAGGTTGAGAAGCTTTTCAAGGGCAAGGGGATATCATACTCAACCTTTGATCCCAAACATATCTTCAAGAGGTACAATGACCTCATCAAAGAAGATAAAATCAGTCAGACGCCAAGCTGCGTAATCATAAAAAAGGGAAAGAAAGAGACCTTCGTCGGGGGAGCAAACATCAACAATGCATTGAAGGCATTGAAGTGAAAGAGAGGGGGCCGGCAATGAATTGGGACAAGTGGTCGAAGCCGATCAATATCGTCTTTCCGCTGATCGGCATGGGACTGATGATATATTACGAGATCTGCGACACGTCATGTTCCTATCTTAGCGGAACATTTATGGGTGTGGACCTGAAAATCGTCGGCATCATCTTCATGGCTGTATTGCTTGTCATGGCATTGCCGGCACTTTCACGATATTCGCTGATAATCGATCAGGTTCGCACAATGATGCTCTCCAGCGCCGTCGGCGGCGAGATTCTGCTTGTCCATTTTCAGATCGTGCATGACGTATTCTGCCCGTTCTGTCTGGCTTTCGGATTGTGCATCTTGATCCTCTTTGCGGTCAATATGTTGAGGATGAGAAGAGTTATCGCGACGGCTTTCATTGTGATCGGGATTGGCATGTTTGCACTGTTTTTCAAGGGATCTGTTCTGCCCCAGTATTCGTTTTTATATTTTTTTACATAATAATATTATGAGAAGCCGGGGAGGTGGCATATGAAAAAAGTAACGATGGGTTTTATCGGCGGCGGCAGGGCGACGAGAATTATTATGGAAGGCCTCAGGAGAAAGGATTGCTGGCCTGACAAGGTGGCAGTCTGTGACACCAATGCTGAAGTCCTGGCGAAGCTTAACTCACAGTTTCCGGGTATCAATATCCATCAGAGCAGTGCAGTGCCCGCAGCCATGGATGTGGTATTTGTCTCTCTCCATCCCCCCATGGTCGGAGCGGCCCTTGGCGAAATAAAGAGCCATCTGAAGCCAGATGCAGTTGTGATATCTCTGGCGCCGAAGGTTGCGATAGCCCAGTTGTCGTCGGGGCTGGGCGGCTTTAACCGCATTGTCCGCATGATCCCCAATGCGCCGTCCATTGTCAACAAGGGTTACAACACGGTTGCCTTTGCTGATGGCTTTGACAAAAAAGAGAAGAAGGAACTTCTGAGCCTGTTTAAGTGTCTCGGCGATTGCCCCGAAGTGGAAGAAGGCAAACTTGAGGCATACGCAATCCTCACCTCTATGGGACCTACGTACTTCTGGTTTCAGCTTAATGAACTGCAGAAACTCGGAGAGTCCTTCGGCCTGACTTCCAAGGAAACAGGCAAGGCGCTGTCTAAAATGATGAAAGGTGCAACAAAGACGCTGTTTGAATCGGGGATGTCGTTTGAGGAGGTTGCCGATCTGATCCCTGTGAAACCTCTGGGAGAAGAAGAAGTCAATATTCGGACTATCTATAAAAACAAACTGGAGGCACTTTATCAGAAATTAAGGGGATAACGAACAGCCGTGAATGCAACTTTAATCATGATCATCGGCCTGGGTGTTTTGTCCCTTGCATCAGGAATGCTGGGACTGGGAGTTGCGTTCTCCGCTGTCCCGTTTCTAGCCTTTTTCCTTCCTGATCTTGTCCATCAGGTACAGCCGCTAAGTCTCCTCCTTAACGGCATCACGGCTCTCTTCGCCGTTTTTGGATTCGCGCAAAGCGGTTATGTGGACTGGAAAAAGGCCATTCCCCTGGCTGTGGTAACTACTGTTTCAGCTCCTTTCGGGGCATGGTTCGTTCAGTACACACCGGTGATGTACGTCTGGTTCGCTTATCTCCTTTCGGTGATTTTCATCGCTTATCGTCTTTTCCGTCCCGTTCAGGCCCGGCCGGGAGAAGAGAATTTCAAACTGGCCTTGATTCTGTCCGTATCCAACTTGACGAGGGAATTGGACGAAAGAAGAAGGCAATATGCTGAAGAAATTGATAACTATGGCCGCATTTATTATCATTACGCCGGTAAGCGTCTTCCCGGCAGAGGTCGGCAGCGGGTGCTGCTGCGCGCCTATGGGAGTGGGATACACTGACATAACGGAGCTTCCCGGCTTGAACCTGACAAAGAAACAGGTGGATCAGATAGCATCTCTCAAGGCAATCCACATGGAACCACTGCAGCATAAGATGTTCAACAAGAGGAATGAACTCAGGATTATATTGCGGTCACGGCCGCCGGATCAGAACAGGATCATGGCCGCTGAGAAGGAGTTGATTGCCATTCGGGAACAACTCCATGAAAGGCATGAATCATATCGCCAGGGCGTGTTAAATATACTTACTGCGAAACAAAAGACGAAACTTCGGGGTTATGGGTTTAACATTTGAAATGCGAGATGGTGCAGAGCGGATTAGCCATCAGGAAATGCAAATGCCTGACGGTAAAGGAGCGGCTCAATAAACTGACGATGAAACTGACAGGCCGGAAGATCGTCTGTCCCTGGTGGTTGTGCTTTACCTTTGACAACCCGTTGAGAAAATTGATTTACGATCCGGAGGCGATTCTCTCACCTTATGTACACACCGGATTTCATGCGATAGACATAGGCGCCGGCATGGGCTATTTCAGCATCCCCCTGGCAAGGCTTGTTGGTCCGTCGGGCAGTGTCACGGCGATTGATGTTCAGCGCAGGATGCTTGATGTCCTGACCAGACGCGCCCGCAAAAGCGGTGTGGAGAACAGTATCAGGACGCATCTTGCAGACCGCGAATCAATAGGAAACCATGATAAGGCTGATTTCGTTTTAGCCTTCTGGATGTTTCACGAGGTTCCCGATCATGTTCGCTTTCTGTCTGATATTCATCGGTTGTTAAAGCCGGAAGGTCTGTTTCTCATCGTTGAACCCGTTATCCATGTCCCTGAGAAATGTTTTCTGAATGCAGTAGCAACAGCGAAAGAAAAAGGGTTTGTGGTAAAGGATATCCCTGAAATCCGCATGAGCCGCAGCATCCTTCTGGCGCGTGGTAATCATGGCGTTCGGCAGTGAACTGACATGGCATGCCGGCAGACAGTACACCCTTTTAGCATTACGCCGGCAAACTGATTCTTCCCATCCGCTTCCTTTCGCATTATTCCAAAAAGTTTTTACGATCGAATGTATCCTTTTACATTCCTCATTCGTCTAAAGAGTTAAAACATAACGAAAGGAGACTATCTATGTGCGGGTGGTGTGGGGATGTGACGTGGAACGTGGCAGGCTGGTGGTGGCTGGTGCCGCTTGCCTGTTTTCTTCTGTGCATGATGATGTGCATGGTTTTCAGATCAAGAACGGCGGGTCGGCGCTTCTGCTGCTGGGGAGGTGCAGGTACGACCGACCTTGATGAAGTAAAGAAGGACATCAAAGTACTCAGGGATGAGATGGAAAATATCAAAACGAAAAAGGAGAATGGAAATGGATGACCGGATAAAGAAAATGCTGGCTGTCGCGGCTTCTGTAGGTGCAAACTGCCATCCCTGTCTGGAGTATCACGCAGGCAAGGCGTTGTCATACGGTATAGAAAAAAGTGAACTCATGGAGGTTGTGGAAATTGCGAAGGCGGTTCGCAGGGGAGCGGCGGTCAGCATGGACAAACTTGCCCTTAACCTCCTGAGTGATGATGCTCCCGGCCGGGCATGCGGCAGTCAGGATACTTCCTGTTGCTGTTCATAAAGATTATGCTATGATGGCGGTAAAAGAGGGCATCGATAATGGATGATATCGAGTTGAGATTCCATCAGATTTATGACGATTATCATGCAAAGGTCTTCCGCTACCTGCAGCGTATGATCGGAGAAGGCGAGGCGGAAGACCTTACGCAGGAGGTGTTTGTCAAGATCGGCCGGGGGCTGGAGTCGTTTCGCGGCGAATCCAGTTTGTCCACCTGGGTCTATCAGATAGCCACCAACACCGCCCTGGACAAGATGCGCTCTTCCCGCCATGAACTGGGAAAAAGAATACCCGTGGAAGTAATATCCGATACCGAGGATGATAAACACGTCTGGACCGGTGAACAAAAGGCTTCCACCGAGCAGGCAGTTATCAGGAAAGAGATGAACGGATGCATCCGCGGAATTATCGATACCCTTCCCGAAACGGACAGGCTGGTCATCGTGCTCAGTGAACTGGAAGGTTTAACGGACGCCGAGATTGCTTCAATTATCGGTCTCGGTCTGAGAGCGACAAAGATGCGGCTGCATCGCGCCCGGGCGAAGTTGAGAAATGAATTGAACAGGGCCTGTGATTTCTACCGGAATGAACAGAATGAGTTTGCGTGTGACCGCAAGAACCGCGGCGATTGAACCGGTCCCCTGATACCCGTAAATAAAAGAAAATCCCCTCGGCGCGGGAGCCAGAGGGGATTCTATGAAAACTTTTGTTGTCCTGACGACGATTTTTATTAGCTGACCAGGCTTTTGATCGCATCGATCACGGGGTTGGTGAAGAGCGAAACCATAACCGTGTAGATTGCGAAAGCGCCGACAGCCTCGCTCGTGTAAATCTTCTCAAACTTGTGCTTGATGGAGATGATCGACATGCCGCCGATGATCAGGCAGCCCAGTTGGAAGTACGGGAAGTTCCCGGATCCGCCGGCCGCATATTCGGCAAAGCTGAAAGTAGCCGTGAGAAGAACCACCAAAACCGCCACCATCATTGTTCCTATCTGTTTTTTCATGATCTGTGTCCTCCCTATATGTTTATTTATTTTTGTCGTCTCTCTTTTAGCTTACTATATTGAAATATCCGTGCCAGAAATTCATTTGTGGTGATGATGGTGTGTAAGTGTTTGAATGTATTGCCGAATAGTGAAAACCCTATCTTGTGTGAAGGTGCGGACAAAGTATATTATTGCACGGATTATTCTACAAAACATTAAAAGCGTTGAAAGGTTTATGGGGGAATTTGATTTGTGAAAAAAACGACAAATCAATTGACAAGGGAAGGGGTGATGCTTACTAATACCCTAAGGGGGTATTCTAATGAATGAACACAGAAAGAAAGTATTGAATCGCCTGCGCCGCATCGAAGGACAGGTAAAAGGTCTTGAAAAGATGGTCGAAAGGGAGGCTCCCTGTATTGACGTTCTTACCCAGTTGTCAGCAGTGACCTCGGCAATGAAACAAACAGGAAACGCAATCATTCAGGAGTACCTGAAGCAATGCATTAATGAAACCGCCGGGGATCCGAATAAAGATCTGGATGAGTTTAAAAAGGTGCTTGCAAGGTATATTTCACTATGAAGTAAGGAGTTATTATTATGGACGTGCCTGATAAATCGGGAATAAGCCGCCGTTCTTTTCTAAAGGTGTCGGCGGGAGTCGCGGCGATGTCGGGTATCGCAGTGCCGAAGAACGCTTCCGCCGGCGAGGGGGAGCAGTTGGCTACACTCATAGATCTCAGCCTTTGCGACGGATGTGCCGACAGGAGCGTGCCGGAGTGCGTTGCTGCCTGCAAGAAGATAAACAAGGACAAAATGCCGGCGGTAGCCAATCCCATACCTGAACCATGGCCCAGGAAAATAATAGAAGACTGGTCAAAAAAGAGGGATGTTGTTGATCGTTTGACGTCTTATAACTACATCTATGTCCACAAGGCGGATGTTGAATGGAAGGGTCAGAAAAAAACGGTCTTTGTTCCCAGGCGCTGCATGCATTGTGACAATCCGGCCTGCGCCACAATCTGCCCGTTTTCGGCCAATCACAAGATGAAAAACGGCGCCGTGGTCATTGACCAGGACCTGTGTTTCGGCGGCGCCAAGTGCAGGACGGTGTGTCCCTGGGAGATACCGCAAAGGCAGTCCGGAGTAGGTATTTACCTTCATGTACTCCCCACCTTGATGGGTAACGGTGTCATGTACAAATGCGATCTTTGCATCGACCGTCTCAATAAGGGAGAGCAGCCGGGATGCGTGGATGCATGTCCCAGAAAGGCCGTGCTGATCGGCCCCAGAAAAGAGATATACAAGCTCGCCCAAGAGCGGACAAAGAAAATAGACGGTTATATCTATGGCAAAGACGAGAACGGCGGCACAGCGACACTTTATATATCGCCTGTTCCCTTTGATCTGATCGATAAGACAACGCCCAAAAAGCCGGGACAGCCGCACATGAAGCCCGGTGTAAAGCGCCGGATGGCGTCGACCGATCCCTTGGGAAAGGCCGTACTGACAGCGCCGGCCCTGGGGATTGCCGCCGGAGTGGCTGGAGCCTTCAAGTGGTTTTCGAAGAGAAAGGCGGAAGTGGCAGGAAAGGAGATGGACAATGGCGAATGAGATTAGGAAGGAAAAGGGATTGGTCGTTCGTCATGGCCTTGTCGAGCTGATCGAGCACTGGGCAATTGCCATATCAGGACTTGTTCTTGTTGCGACAGGATTTTTCCAGATGCCGACCGCCAACCGTTATTACTTCACATCCATACCGGGTCTGTCATGGTCGGGTGATTTTATGGTCTCGCTGAATGTCCATTATGCGGCATCGGTTGTTTTCATTGCCGCCGGGCTTTTTCATCTCGTCTATCACGGGATGCGCGGAGACAAAGGGCTTATTCCGCAAAAGGGCGATCTCCGGACATCCGTGGCCGTCATCAAGACTTTTTTCGGCAAGGGAGAAGAGCCGCCCTTCCATAAATACCTGCCGGAGCAGCGGCTGGCGTATGCGGGTATGGCCTTTATCATAGCCATGCTTGTCCTGTCCGGTCTGGTGAAAACGTATAAAAATATCTACGCGCCTGATATGTCGCTGACGCTTGTTCTGATTGCCACATGGGTTCACAATATTTTCTTTGTTCTGTTTGTCCTCGCTTTCTTCGGACACATTGCGGCCATCATCCTTAAGCCGAACCGTCCGATGGTGCGGGGAATATTTACAGGCGCCGTGCGGCTGGATTATGCGCGCCACCGCCACCCGCTGTGGATGGATGACATTGAAGTCAGAGAAAAACCGGCCGTAACGGAGGTGCAGGCTCCGTCATCCGCCGGGCCGCCTGTTGTCGAAAAGGCGGAAGAATCGGCTACAGGGGAAAATGTGGAAGAGAAACCTGAAGAAAAGGTAAACGAAGATTTGAGCGAAGAAGATAAAAGTAAAGCTGAAAAAACTTCAAAGGAGGAAATCTGATTATGAAATGCAACGTGGGGAAAGCGGACAGAGCATTGAGAATAGTGTCGGGTATTGTCATTATCCTGATCGGACTTGCTTTTGAAAGCTGGTGGGGCGCTATCGGGTTCCTGCCGATCTTTACCGGTTTGACAAGATGGTGTCCGGGTTACATACCGCTCGGGATCAATACCTGTGAAAAGGATGCATAAACAGGAAGGCACGAAGAAGAGATGTAAAATCATGCAGCAATAAACGGGAGGCGAATGAAAAGGTTTCGCCCCCTGTGTTTATCCCGGATTCCGCGATAAAAAAGAAAAACTCATTGGTGTCCAGGTTAAAGTGGTTTTCAAGCGGCGAATTAAATATTTTTCTTGTGAAAAATATTCTGAGCCGCGGAAAGCCACATTGGCCTGGATAGAATTCCTCCTTGCGTAATCCGTAGTCATTTTTTGTCGAAGAGTTTGAGATATCTGCCGTAGCCTTCCTTCTCCATATTTTCCCTGGGGATGAATCTCAGGGCGGCCGAGTTCATGCAGTAACGCAATCCAGTCGGTTTCGGACCGTCGGAGAATACATGTCCGAGATGTGAATTACCCTGTCTGCTTCTTACTTCAGTGCGTCTCATCAGCAGGGAATTATCCTCTCTCTCGATCACATTGCCGGCTTCCAGAGGTTTCGTGAAACTCGGCCATCCGGTGCCGGAGTCGTATTTGTCAAGGGAGCTGAAAAGCGGCTCGCCGCTTACGACGTCGACATAGATGCCTTCTTTCTTGTTGTCCCAGTATTCGTTGTTGAAGGGCGGCTCTGTGCCGTCATGCTGGGTCACCTTGTACTGCAGGGGTGTCAGCTTATCCCGGAGGCTTGCGCCGTCTGGCCTTTTACCGGGGGTTATGGGGCACTGTCTTGCCTCGTTTCCGGGATTCCTCCAGTTTTTTTCCAGGAAGCGGTCTCTTCCCGATCCCTGCCTGTAGCCTTTGTATTGGAACGGACTTTTCTTGTAGTAACCCTGATGATAGTCCTCCGCTGCATAGAATTTTGAATACCTGATAATCTCCGTTACAATCGGTTTTTGAAAGCGGCCTGACTTTGCCAATTCTTCTTTAGATTTTTCCGCCGCCGCCTTCTGTCTTTCATCGTGATAGAAGATGGCGCTGCGATATGAGGGACCCCTGTCGACAAACTGGCCAAGCGGATCGGTCGGATCTATATGCCTCCAGAAAACATCAAGAAGTTTTTCGTAGCTTGTTTTTGACGGGTCATAATGTATCTGGACTGCCTCTATGTATCCGAGTTTGGCATAGTTTCCGTAGTTGGGGTTATCCCCTGATCCGCCCGTGTAGCCTGATACGGCGCTTGTTATTCCCGGCACTTTTTCAAAGTCCGCCTCCACGCACCAGAAGCAGCCGCCGGCAAAAGTGGCGAGTTCCGTCTTTGGATTGGATGTTGTCATGTTTTTTTTAACCTCCTGCTGATCGCTGTTTCCCGCTGTGCAACCCAGAAGGAAAAGGAGCGACAATGCAATTGTAAAAGTCTTTTTCATATTGTCTTATCCTGAAAGATATTTGCCTGTGCTGTAGAATCTAATGACGATTTTTGAGATGTCAATCGGCGCCATAAAATGTGCTGTAAGCAATAAAGCGGACGTTTGACAAAAGCGGCCGGCATTAATAAGATATGAAAGTGAGCACACACCGGAGACGACAATGGCACATAGCCACAACCACGGGCATCAAGATCATATTCACAAAAGTGAAGACAACTGGGGAAAAAAACTTATCGCAACCATGGTGCTGAACCTGGTTATCCCGATTGCCCAGATCTACGGCGGAATAATTTCAGGAAGCATGGCCCTGATAAGCGACGCCCTGCATAATCTGAGCGACTTTACATCGGTGGCCATAAGTTATGTGGCGCTGCGTATCGGCGGGCGGGAACCGACGCACAAGCAGACCTTCGGTTTCAGAAGGATCGAGGTTTTTGCCGCACTGATCAACGTTGTCCTTTTGTATGTGGTTGCTTTTTATATCGCCTTTGAGAGCTGGCACCGGTTTGAAAAACCCCAGCCGATTCAGGGAATGATTGTTATTTGTCTCGCAGCGGCGGCCTTCGCCGCCAACCTGCTGTCAACTGTGATGCTGCGTCCCGGTGCTAAAGAGAACATCAATATCCGAAGCGCTTTCGTCCACATGCTGACGGACACTCTCACCTCTCTGGCTGTTGTCCTGCTGGGCTTCATCTGGATTTACAAACCATGGTACTGGCTCGATCCGGTATTCTCACTGCTCATCGTGGCGATGATAATGTACAGCGGATGGGACATCCTCAAAAGGGCGCTGTCGATACTGATGAATGCTGTGCCGCCGGGAATAGATCTGCTTGAGATACAGAAGGAAGTGGAGGCGGTAGAAGGAGTAGATGAGGTTCATCATCTCCACGTCTGGAATATATCTGCGGAGAGTATCGCCCTTGCCGCACACGTCATCGTTCCCGATCAGATGCTGAGCGAAGTGGACGGCATTGCCGCCAGGATTCGCGATCTGCTACATGACCGTTTTCAGATCGACCATCCGGTGCTCCAGTTTGAGACGGGCAGGTATGAAGACGTCGGGCTTCTCTGCAGTCAGGGAAAAGGCAGGAACCATGAATGTGTGTAAAAGCTCATGAGGTTGCGGGATGCTGATGTGATCATCGGCAAAAACTATTGCTTTCCCAGCTGTCTTTGCGCTTCGTTGAAGAGAGCAAGGTTTTCTCTGAGCATATCCGGGATGGGCAGGGTGTATGGGCAACGTTCCAGGCACTCACCGCAGTCGGTGCAGTTGTCGACGGTGCTTACAGCCGCCTGTGAAAAGTTCACGGCTCTTTCCGGATGCATCCTTTTCAATATGGACTTGAAGCTCATCACTTCAGGGATGCGCACACCCTGGTCACACGGCAGGCAGTAGCCGCATCGGTGACAGAAGCGGGTCCCCATCTCCTTTTTGATCCTGTCCATGTCGGCCAGGTCTTTTTTTGAAAGCGGTTTCGGCGACCTGTAGAAGGAAACGATTTCGTCCATCTCCTTTTTTGAGACAACGCCGGGTATCGGCAATACCTGCGGATACTGCTGCAGAAACCGGAAACACAGGTCCGGCCTTTCCAGCAGACCTCCCCCCAGCGGCTTCATACCTATAACTCCCATGTCTAATGTTGCGGCAAGTGGGATCAGCTCATCCATCGGTTCAGTTTCAATGAAATTAAAAGGTATCTGCACCGTCGAAAAAAGACCGGTGTTGCACATCTTTATGGCGATGGATACGTTGTGCGAACTGAAGCCGATGAAGCGGATCCTGCCCTCCTTCCGGGCCTTCTCGGCGGCCTCATAGGCGCCTCCCGGAGCCAGTACCTGCTGTATCGTTTCTTCATTGGAAACATTGTGCAGCTGGAATATATCTACATAGTCGGTTTTCATATTGCTCAGGCTGTATTTGATGTGGGATGCGGCTCCTTCGGCGTCTCTTCTCAGGGATTTGGTCGCCAGTACAACCCTGTCCCTGATGTCAGCCAGTGCCAGCCCGATTTTTTTCTCGCTGTCGGCGTAGATGTTGGCTGTGTCGAAGAAGGTGATGCCGAGATCGTAGCAGTGACGGACGACTTCCGCTCCTTCCTCCATTCCCAGCGGAATGATGGGAATGCCGCCGAAGCCCAGTTCCGCCACTTCAATATTTGTTTTTCCAAGGACTATTGATTTCATCTGCATTTCTCCATATGCAAAACATTTTTATGTCGTGTTTACTTCCATTACGCATAGAAAAAGGTTCCATTATCTATGACCGGGTATCCGGTTGCGGAATGCACAACTCTCCACTGCGCCTGATCCGGTCCCGTTTTCCATATGAGAACTTTTATCTGTTCGCCGGGATAAAGGGGACGTGCGAAACGGCAGGCGATTTTTTTCACGCCTTCCGGCTTTCCCGGTATCAAAGTGCGGATGAGGATACGGCAGGCATATCCGAAGGTGCACATGCCGTGCATGATCGGTTTTTCAAAACCCGACTGCGAAGCAAACGACGGATCGGCGTGCAGCGGGAAATAGTCTCCTGTCAGCCGGTATAGCAGGGGCTGGTTGGGTGAGGGCAGGGCATCAACTATGTAATCGGCGTTCCTGTCCGGAAACGCCGTCTTTTTTGAAGAGCCTGCTTCGCCTCCGAAGCCGCCGTCCAGTTTGCCGAAAAGCGTCATGACATTCGTGAAAACAGTCCGGCTATTCGAATGTGCCGTTTTGCTTTCCGCCCTTATCAGAGCCCCTTTTGCCGCCTTGTCGTAATAGTTTGTGATCGTGCCTTCCGTTGTGAAAGTTCCGCTTGTCGGGATTGTTTCGTGAAAGATTATTTCCTGCTCGCCATGAAGTATTCCCGCTGTATTGATATTGGCGCTCTTTGTAACTTCCCAGAAAAAATCGAAGATTGTAGCGACGGAAAAAGTAGGGATGACCTTGAGGCCTTTTTCATAGACATATTCAAACTCGTTGAAACCGGCGCCGACGGACAGCGCGTAAAGAATCACATTCCTCCATGTGTAGCTGTGAACGAGAGGTCCGATTTTTCTTCCCGGTGCAGACATGTCGAGTGCCATATACCCCTCCTTTCAATTTGTTTCCCAGCGGTGCATTGCTTCCTGAGCCTTCATTCGCCCCTGTTCGTAACCTTCCTGCAGGACAGTGCGGTTCCTGCTGAGGCGTGATACGCGAAAACCTTCCGGCGGGCATACTTCCATGACAGACACGCCGGCAGGCGGTTTGCGGATAAACTCTGCGGCTTTGTTATAGCGTCCTGCACGGGCGGAGATTGCCTTCCTGAGGCCGGTGTGGTTTCCCGCTGCAAACAGCATCAGGCGCTCTGCAAAGCTGTCGTCCTTGCTGTAACCGCTTTCCCTCGATCTGATCACCATCACGCGTGCAGACCCCTGCCTGATTGCCTCCGCGACAGGAATGGAATCCGCAACGCCGCCGTCCGTCACGCAGCGTCCGTTAACTGTCAGATTGCCGCGATAAAAAAGCGGTATGGCGCTCGAAGCCTTTAAAACATGCTCCAGATCTGCGGCGGCCGTCTCATGGTAAACGGCATCACCGGTTTCAACGTCCGTCAAAACAGCCAGAAAGGGTTTTCTCCTTGCGTAAATCTTATCCAGATCAAGCCTGATTTCACTGATAGTTATTTCCCAGAGCCAGTCGAGATCCAGCAGGTGGCCGCCGCGCAAAAATCGCAGATAGCTGATAAATTCCGGACGGAGAGAATAATCGGTATATATTTTATAATTGCGTCCCGGCATTTCGGCAAGATATGCGGCAATGTTGGACGCGCCCGATGATACTCCGATATAAAGATCGAAAGGATTGAAGCCTGCCTCAAGGAAACCGTCCAGAACGCCGGTGGAGAAAACGCCGCGCAGCGCACCGCCTTCCACTACAAGGGCGGCTTTAGCCGGTTCTTCGGGTATTCCGTCCGCATAACTGACAGTTGCACGGTTCGACTCATGCATATTACGCACGCGAAGAAATCCTCCGGCGGAAAAACATTATGGACAGCACAGGAAAGAAAAAATCCCCGGAATAAATGCAAATGAAACAGGCATGCCCGTCATTCACATTCAATGGTCTCAAAACCGTCACAAAACTGCTGATCGCAGATCTTATCGTCGGCGATTACGTAGGTAGGGGTGATATGTCCGATGTCGTAAGCGATCTTCCAGGTCCTTGCCTGTTTAAATCCGCTGAGCTGGCAGAAGCGGTCGGCGGCCGGTTTATGACAGGACTGTCCCCAGGTCAGACAGATGTCGACTCTATGCCCCTTATATAAGGGTTTCTCAAATACTTTTGATGCGGTTGGTGCCTTGCTTTCGCCTTTTGGTGCCGGGGTGCCGGTTACTCCGAGTTTGAGCAAATCCGCGATAGTTGCCGTCTTGGCAATGTCTCCGCGCGCCGATCCGATAACTTTGGCTGTTTCCGTGTCGATTGCCTTGCAGGATACCCTGATGCTGTCTCCGAAAGGTGTGATTGTCCCCGTGATTATGACATCGGCGCCTGCAAGCTTGCCGATTTTCTTGATGGCGCTGGGATCCATAAGTCCTGACATGGACAGTTTCTGCTCTTCGAGGAGTTTCTTGATGTGATTGCGATCGAGAACGTCGAATGCCTGGGACTGCGAGGTCATGTTTCCCGACATTTCTTCCGCGATGAACCTTCCGAGTTCACTTACGTGACCCTGCAGGTCGGTGAAGTCGACCACAGCGATGCTCTTTTTGCCTGACTTTGTGATGCTGGACGCCAGAATGGATGACAGGTTGGCGATTTCACGTTCGTAAGAGATTGCCGGAGATGAAAGGCAAATGGTGAACGATACGGTCATGACAAGAATTATACAAAGTCTGCTTATGATTCGACTCTTCATGGTATAAAATCCCCCATAGTGAATATTTCGGGCATCATAAGAAACAGTTCCCGTTTTGTCAAATGTCATTTAATATGAATTGACATGCCGGGAGACACTCTCTATACTCCGCCAGCTTTTTTCACGGAAAGGATTGCCCTTGAAACAGCTTCTTAGCCTTACGGGAAAGTTTCTCTACTATTTGATGGGATGGGAATTCGAACCTGCGCCGTCCTACCTCTCCCGTAAACATGTGATCATCGGTTTTCCCCATACATCGAACATGGATGCGGTCAGGGCTTTCATCGGCTATCGCATAGCAAAGCGCACCGGGCACATCATGGTTAAAAAAGAGTGGTTCTTCTGGCCGATGTCATTAGTCCTGAAAATCGTCGGCGGTATTCCCGTTGACCGCAAGGCGGCCCATGGCGCCGTCGAACAGATGGCCGATGTCTTTAGGGACAGGGAGGAGTTTCTTCTGGCTATTGTCCCCGAGGGAACGCGCAAAAAGGTGAAGACCATCAAGACGGGATTCTGGTACATCGCAAAAGCGGCCGATGTCTCCATCATCTGCTGGTTTCTGGACAACAGGAATAAAAGAGCCCGCTGGCTGGGCGAGATCGTGCCGGGCGAGAACATGATGGACGACCTGATACGGATTCGCGACATCTACGAAAAGGCCGGTTACCGCTTTCCTTTGCAGGAGGCAACACCAGCCCCGGAAGACACTTCAAAACGCTGACAGCATTTTTTATTTCTGGAAAAAAGTGGAAAAAAGGGAAAAAAGGGAAAAAAGAGGACGGCTTCCATTTATTGATTTTTACCCATTAACGCTATGGTGGAAGCGGATGATTTTGGTCGTTGGAAGAATATAACGGACTACAATTTCATTTTGGGCACATAAAAAAATGCAAAATACCAGCAAGGGCATCGATATCGCCGAAGCGTTTTTCACGGAATTCGGTTTGCCGGCCATTCTTGAGCACTTCCCCGAACTTGTCGATCGGATCAGCGCAGGTTTGCTGGGTGAAGGCTCGGAAATACTCGGTGCCGATGACGAGTTGTCATGCGACCATGACTGGGGACCGAAGTTTATCGTCTTGCTTGAAGATGGCGATCACCGGGAAATGCGCCAAGCGGTGGCTGCCAAACTTAACGCCCTTCGACCCGCCGGCTTTCGGGGTATCGATTTAGCCAAAGCCAAGACCAAGGCCATCACCGTTCAGACTATCGATGACTTTTACCGGGAATTAACCCGACTGCCATGGCCGCCGAATACCTTGCAGGAATGGGATGCCGTGCGCGAAAGTGACTTGTGTTACGCACAAGCCGGCAAAGTTTTTTATGATCCAACGGGCAGCCTGACAAGACGCCATCGCGCATTCAAAGAAGTATATTACCCGCACGACGTCTGGCTCGGATGGGTTGCCGCACAGCTTTTCTGGATCTGGCACTATGGGGAATACAACATCTGCGCTCGCATGGTTAAACGGGATGAAAAAGTTGGCGCCTTGATTGGCATGGGCCGGGTGGTGCAAGCGGCAATGCGTTTAACTTTCCTGCTGAACCGACGTTTTGCTCCGTATTGGAAATGGTTGCATTGGGCTTTTGTGAAACTGCCTTTTCTGGCTCCGGAACTGGACCTCATCCTGCAAAAGTTGGAGGCGGCAGCTGCGTTAGAGGATCGCGTTCAAGCCATCGGTCAAATATGCGATTTGGCGCGCCTCAGTCTTCACAAGCAGGGGATTTTTCCTGATTCGAACAGGCGCGACTACATGGGGAGCTTTGAGATCCTGGACAACCTCATCCAGGATAAACAGGTTCGATCCATGATCCTTGCCGCTTTGAAACGTGAAGGACATTTTTGATGATTGCAGTCCTTTTCGGTTTTAAGAAAAAGAAGCTTTTCTTTGTTAATCTTGACTAATTCTACATAAAGCAACTCGATGACTTGCCGGCTGCAAAAAATGTCTTGACAGTCGATTAAATGGAGGGTAATTTAACCGACAATCTGGAACGGTTCCGAACAGGATTGATGACAAAAGAATCTATTATTAAAAAGCTGAAACAAAAAGGATTAAGAATCACGCCTCAAAGACTTTCGATTATTGACGCGTTGGTCAA
>CAZLFA010000014.1:0-64693 GCA_964558665.1 uncultured Syntrophaceae bacterium | reverse complement strand
CCCCGATTAACTAAAATTTTACTGTTATCGGCAGCGAACTGCGGAAGATGGGCTAGCATCAGGAGTTTCGGGATGTACGCAAAATAAAAAAGCGGAGGGCTGAAATATCCTCCGCTTATATTAATCGTGATAAGTTTATTGTTATATCTCCATTATTTCCTTTTCTTTTGAAGCAAGGATCGTGTCGGTCTTTTCTATAGATTTGTCCGTTTTCTTCTGCACTTCATCCTGAAATGTAAACATTTCATCTTCAGATATTTTATTGTCCTTTTTCAGTACCTTAAACTTTTCATTGGCATCCCTGCGAGCATTACGCAACTTAACCTTGGCTTCTTCAGTCATTTTTTTGACAACCTTCACGAGATCCCTTCTTCTCTCCTCCGTTAGAACCGGGATGGAGATGCGAATGATCTTCCCGTCGTTGCTGGGCATCAGTCCCAGATCAGACTTCTGTATCGCTTTTTCTATGGCTCCGATAATCGTGCTGTCCCAAGGCGATATTGTAATCAGCCTGCTCTCCGGAACGGACAGATTTGCCACCTGATTGAGGGGTGTCGGAGTTCCGTAATACTCGACCTTGATTCCATCAAGCAGCGACAGTGAAGCCCTGCCTGTCCTTACTTTACTGAAAGACTTCTCCAATGTCTGGATTGTCTTTTCCATGTCATCCTTCAATTCGTTAAATATCTTGTCCTTCATTTATCAACCTCCAACAATTGTGCCTATGGAATGACCGCAGATAACCCGTTTAATGTTACCCTCCTTCTGGAGGTTGAATACGATGATGGGCAGCGCATTGTCTCTGCAAAGCGAAATGGCCGTTGCATCCATAACCTTCAGATTTTTTGTCAATACATCAGTAAAGCTGATTCTATCGTATTTTTTTGCCGATTTGTTTTTTACGGGGTCCTTATCATATACGCCGTCAACTTTTGTTGCCTTCATCAGGATATCAGCCTTGATTTCCACAGCCCTGAGAGATGCTGCGGTATCAGTTGTGAAATACGGATTCCCTGTCCCTCCGGCAAAGATGACAACCCTTCCCTTTTCAAGATGCCTCACCGCTCTTCTTTGAATATAAGGCTCGGCAACCTCTTTCATTTCTATGGCTGTCTGCACCCTCGTGGGAACTCCTTTTTGCTCAAGACCGCTTTGCAATGCCAGACTATTTATCACAGTTGCCAGCATTCCCATGTAGTCGGCAACCGTTCTGTCCATTCCTCGGGAGCTTCCTTCAAATCCGCGAAATATGTTGCCTCCCCCCACAACCAGCCCTATTTGGACGCCAAGCTCATGAATATCACTCACGGCATCCGCAATTGACGAGACAACGGCCGGATCGATGCCAAAAGAACGCTGCCCCATCAAAGCCTCGCCGCTCAACTTCAACAGCACTCTTTTATAAACTGTTTCTTTCATTTATATGGACAGCTCTGTAAATTTTTTACTTCTTTAGTTCTTCACCAAGTTGGAAACGAGCAAACCTTCTGATGATCATATTCTCGCCTGTCTTGGCAATCATGTTGTTGAGAAGCGTCCCAACAGTTATGTCCGTATTCTTAACGAACTTCTGGTCAAGCAGACATACTTCCTCGTAATACTTCTTCAACTTTCCATCAATGATCTTATCCCATATTTTTTCAGGTTTCTTCTCAGCCTGTGCCTGTTCTCTGTATATCGTTTTCTCCCTTTCCAAGACTTCTGCAGGAATTTCATCTGCTCCGACATACATGGGGTTGGTTGCTGCAATATGCATGGCTACATCTCTCGCCATAGCCTGAAAATCGTCTGTTTTAGCTACAAAATCGGTCTCACAGTTAACTTCAACCATCACTCCTATCTTACCCCCCATATGTATATAAGAGGCGATTGTACCGTCTTTTGCCGCTTTCGATGATCTTTTAGTGGCTGCCGACATTCCTTTTTTTCTAAGGTAGTCTATCGCTTTATCGAAATCCCCGCCGGATGCGGCCAACGCTTCTTTGCAATCCATCATTCCGGCGCCTGTTTTCACCCTTAAATCTTTAACCATTGCTGATGTAATTTCCAATTTCCCTACCTCCTATTCTGACTATCTTCAGCCCTCGACATTCTCCTTTGTTTCAACACTTTCCGGAACATCGGACTCTTCTCCATTTTCAACAGCCGCTTCTGATACGACCTTGTCTCCATCCGCCTGAATTCTTTCTTCAAATCTGCGTTTTCCTTCGATAACCGCATCGGCCATCTTGGATGCAAACAGTTTAATGGCTCTGATGGCATCGTCATTACCGGGAATGACATAATCTATATCATCCGGATCACAATTAGTGTCAACGATAGCCGTTATCGGGATTCTCAATTTTTTCGCCTCGTTCACGGCAATATCTTCTCTTTTCGGATCAACTATAAAAAGTCCTCCCGGGTGTCCCTTTATCGATCTGATCCCGCCGAGCACCTTCTGCAGTTTTTCACGCTCCTTTTGCAGTTTGAGGATTTCCTTTTTAGGAAATGCCTTAATACGGTCGTCGCTGAACATCTCATCGAGAGAATTCAACCGGTCAATGCTCTTTTTGATCGTGTAAAAGTTGGTCAGCATACCTCCAAGCCATCTCTGGTTTACGAAAGGCATGCCGCAACGGTTGGCTTCTTCTCTCACCGCCTCCTGGGATTGTTTTTTTGTACCCACAAAAAGCAGTGTGCCGCCTCCGGCCACCATGTCGACAACAAAATTATATGCCGTCTGGAACATCTCTACCGTTTGCTGAAGATCAATAATGTATATTCCGTTTCTGTCTCCAAATATATAGGGTTTCATCTTGGGGTTCCACTTATTGGTCTGGTGGCCAAAGTGCACCCCTGCCTCCAACAACAGTTTCATCGAAATACTTGCCATACAGTCTCCTTATTATTGTTTTTTCCTCCATCCCTTTCCGCTTGCCAGAGAACTTTTCCCAAAAAAAGCAACACCCTGGCAATCCAAGGATGTGTGAAGTGCGTCGGCTGATATCATAAAGAGGTTAAATACGCAAGGAAAAACCGGTAAAATAATGCAGCAGCATTCAAAGGCAGTTCATGAATTCAAAGATACGCCTTGCAATATAAATCATGTGTGATAATGAGCATTTATCTTTACATAGTCAAAAGTCAAATCTGAGGCGTATATGCGCCATGAACTTTTTCCCATTTTCAACCGCAGACAGACTCTTATCTGATCTTTTTTCATTACTGCCGATATTATGTCAGTTTCGGGCGTGAGCCCCTGTCCTTTTGCGAAAAGGAGGACATCTTCAAAATAGAGTTCAACGTCACTGACAGGCAAAGAGACACCGACAGCTCCGGCGGCCGATATTATGCGTCCCCAGTTGGGATCCTGTCCGAAAAAGGCGGTCTTTACCAGATTGGAGTTGGCTATCGCAGAAGCTATTTTTCTTGCCTCCGGCTTCGAACGAGCCTGTTCCACTAAGAATTCTATAACTTTTGTTGCTCCTTCGCCATCCTTTACCATGGCTACCGCCAGATCAGACATTATGGCGGACAATATCCTCTCAAAGAGACCAATATCACGCGAGCGCTCCCCGATCAGTCTGTTTCCCGCAAAACCGTTGGCCATAATTATGGCTGTGTCGTTTGTGCTCATGCATCCATCTACGGTGATTGAATTAAAACTGCTTTCAACCGCTCTTTTAAAAACGCGAGTAAGCACCTTCTGTTCTATGGCAGCATCGGTCATTACAAAGGCGAGCATTGTTGCCATATGCGGTTCTATCATACCCGCTCCCTTTGCCATCCCCGTGACTGTTATTGTTTTTCCTCCTATTTCCGCTTGATGGGAAAATATCTTTGGGAAGCGATCGGTTGTCATAATCGCTTCCTCGGCATCCATAAAACCATGCTCACTCAATCCCGATACCAGAAATTTAACTCCTGTCATAATTTTCTCGACGGGCAGCCTGTGCCCTATAATTCCGGTTGAGGCAACCAGAACCAGTTCCTCGTCAATCCCCAGCTCTCCGGCCGTCGTCCTCGCTATGTCAACGGCATCCTTATACCCCTCGTCACCGGTTGCAGCATTGGCATTGCCGCTGTTCGTTATTATTGCCTGGGCTGCTCCCGACTGCACCCTCTTCATATCGAGCAACACAGGTGCGGCTTTGAAGCAATTTGTAGTAAAAACGCCTGCCACTTTTGCAGGAACCTTTGAGTAAATCAGGGATAAATCCCTTTTTCCTTCTTCTTTGATACCGGCACTGATGCCGTTTGCACAGAAACCCGGAACTGAATAAGAGGTATTCGTTATTTCACTCATTATTTTATCCTGCTTTAAATGTATCTGTTTAGAATGCCGCACATCCTGCGACTGTTACTGTCCGCAACATTTCTTGTACTTCTTTCCGCTGCCGCATGGACAAGGGTCGTTGCGGCCGACCTTTTCCCCCGTCCTTTTTACAGGCTGGGCCTGCAAACTCTCATCACCGCGGTTCATGGAAAACTCCTGGTACTGCTGATCTTCCAGTTCTTCAATGTCTTCTTCACGCTGGATCCTCACGATACATAGTTTGGAGATCGTGTCCTCCTTTATTCTGTTGATCATATCCATGAACATTTCATACCCCTCTTTCTGGTATTCGCGAACAGGGTCTTTTTGTCCATAGCCTCTCAGGCCAATCCCTTCCTTAAGGTGATCCATTCCCAGCAAATGGTCCTTCCAGTGAAAATCTATTGACTGCAGCATGATGACTTTCATCAGGTATTCCATCATCGGCTTGCCGAATTCCACTTCCTTTTTCCTCAGGAAGTTTTTTATTCCCTCTGCAATCTGCTCTTTGAATCCCGCAGGACTCTGATGCTCTGCATTCACAAAGTTTGGCCGCAAACCATACTGGTTCTGCACCATCTCTTCCAGACCGCCTATATTCCAATCTTCCGGATGACTTTTTTCATCAATAAACTCTGCGACCAGATTCTCCGCTATCTCTTCAATCATTTCCTCAATGTCATTCCAGAGACTTTCACCGCCTTTGAGAACCTTTTTGCGTTGTTCGTATATTACCTGACGCTGCCTGTTCATGACATCGTCATATTCCAGAAGATGCTTGCGTATGTCGAAGTTTTGTCCCTCCACTCTTTTCTGGGCGTTTTCAATGGCCTTGGAAATCATACGATGCTCTATCGGCTGGTTTTCCTCCAGGCCTATTCTGTCCATTATCGAGGATATCTTCTCCCCGCCGAAAATTCTGAGGAGATCGTCTTCCAGGGACAGATAAAACCTTGAAGATCCCATGTCTCCCTGGCGGCCCGAACGTCCGCGCAACTGATTGTCGATTCGGCGGCTCTCATGTCTCTCCGTGCCTAGAATATGCAATCCGCCTATTTGAGCCACACCCTCGCCCAGCTTGATATCGGTCCCGCGTCCCGCCATGTTTGTCGATATTGTGACAGTCGCTGTCTGCCCTGCCTGAGCAACAATTTCCGCCTCTCTTTCATGATTCTTGGCATTGAGAACATGGTGCTTGATACCGGCACGCGTCAGGTGCTTGCTTAGCAGTTCCGATTTCTCGATGGAAATCGTACCTACCAGAACCGGTCTATTCTGCTTGTTGAGTTCCTTTATCTCTTCTATGACCGCGTTGATTTTTTCCTTTTCTGTTTTATAAATGACATCACTGTGATCTTCTCTGATCATCGGCATATTAGTCGGTATGACTACTACTTCAAGGTTATAGATTTTCTTGAATTCCGCCGCCTCTGTGTCGGCCGTTCCCGTCATTCCTGCAAGTTTGCCGTACATCCGGAAATAGTTCTGAAACGTGACTGATGCGAGTGTCTGGTTTTCTCTTTCAATCTTAACCTTTTCTTTTGCCTCCAGGGCCTGATGAAGACCATCACTGTAGCGGCGTCCCGGCATGATGCGGCCGGTAAACTCATCAACGATAATCACTTCACCGTCTCTCACAAGATAGTCGACATCGCGCTTAAAGAGCGTATGGGCCTTGAGAGCCTGATACACATGGTGGACGAGTTCTATGTTTTTCGGTTCATACAGGTTGGGAACCTTGAGATAGCCTTCAACTCTGGCAACTCCTTCGTCGGTAAGCACTACCGTGCGTGTCTTTTCCTCAACAGTGTAGTCCGTATTTCTTCTGAGCCGCGGGATGATCTGATTAATCCTGTAGTATTTCTCCGTGGACTCATCAGACGGCCCGGAAATAATCAACGGCGTTCTGGCTTCGTCTATCAATATACTGTCAACTTCGTCCACAATCGCATAATTAAAATCACGCTGAACATACTCTTCAATGCTGAACTTCATGTTGTCTCTGAGATAATCAAAACCAAACTCGTTGTTTGTGCCGTACGTTATATCGGAATGATAAGCCTCTCTTCGCTCATCATCATCCATCCCGTGAACAATGACGCCTACCGATAATCCGAGAAACTTATAAATCGGCCCCATCCATTCAGCATCTCTCTTGGCCAGATAATCATTAACAGTTACTACATGCGTTCCCTTTCCTTCCAGGGCATTCAGATACACCGGCATCGTTGCCGCCAGCGTCTTTCCCTCACCGGTCTTCATCTCGGCTATCCTGCCTTCGTGAAGAACAATACCGCCTATAATCTGTACATCAAAAGGCCTCATAAAAAGAGTCCGCCGTGAAGCCTCTCTGGCAACGGCAAAAGCCTCCGGCATGATGTCAGCAAGTTCGGCTCCACTTTCGAGCTTCTCCTTGAAATACGGTGTCATGGCTCTAAGCTCATTATCGCTTAACGCCATCATCTTCGGCTCCAGAAAATTAATCTCATCCAGTATCAGAGACAGTCTTTTAATTTCCCGGTCGTTCTTGCTGCCTATTACCTTCTTCAATAACGCACCAAACATAACAGCCCTTTCTAAAAAAAAACCGGTAATTATCTTTACCGGTGCACTGGAAAAATAATGCTGGTTTTTTTATTTCATTTTGAAACCATTGTTAATTGAGATAGCGTCTCGGATTTACGGCAACCCCATTCATATAGACGCCATAATGAAGATGCGGCCCGGTGCTTCTTCCCGAGGTTCCTACATAGCCGATTATATCGCCGCGTTTAACCGCTGTTCCCTTGCTCACCGACATTTTTGACATATGACCGTACCATGTCGATATACCATTGCCATGCTCTATTTTGACACTGTTGCCCATACCCGATGTCTGAAACTCGGCTTCGGAAACAATTCCATCAGCCGGAGCCGTTACAGGGGTTCCGTATCTTGCAGCAATATCGATCCCTGTATGTACCTCTCGAGAACGGGTAAAAGGAGATACTCTTGAACCAAATTCGGAAGTAACCCAACCTGTCACCGGCCAAACCGACGGTGTTGCCGCCAGAATTGACTTCTGCCTCTTAAGAAATTCCAACAGTTCAGTAAAGCTTTTTTCCTGTTTTGACGCCTCTTTGGTCAACTGATCAACATTTTTATTAATGCTGTCTATTAAATATTTGTTATCGGCTTTTAATTGGTCTGCTATTCTGTTCTCTGTAGTTGTCGGTCCCCCGATACCAAGAACCTGCTCCCTATCCTTTTTATTTTCCAGATTCGCGATGATTCGTATCTTTTTATCGAACTGCCTTAGTTCCTCCATCTTTGCGCTGAAGTGATCTACTTTGGCTACCAATCCTTCAATTTGCACCTTCTGATCCTTGGTCTGCTTTCTAAGCCTTGCCAATTCCGCCTTCTCTGTCTGAATATAAATATAGTCAACAGCAAAATAGATACCGATAAGGGTAAAAATGGATAGGATTCCGGCAAGACCTAAGAGGAAGTTGGTTGAAAGGCTTATTCTCTTTACAGACTTTCTGCTGTTTGGAACAACAAGAAGGGTGTAGGAGTCATTCGGCATATCTGTTCATCCCATGCTATTACCCGACAACAAAATCGGGTTGGTGGCCGCCCGCAATACCAGCCATACCTTTACCTCTGCTCTTCCCTAAAAAATCGGATACGGTTTATCGACCAGGTTAACAGGAACTCTATAATGAGAAAAGCGAGATATTATTATATGATCACTTTTATATAAAGTCAAGAACCCTTTTTTATTAATAACATAAATGAGGCAGACGCTTATTCGACATCAATGATCATGATCTGATCACCAACTTCTACCTTGTCTCCCGGTGAAACAAGTATTTGCGAAACCCTTCCGTTTATCTCCGATGTAACATTGTTGAGCATCTTCATTGCTTCAAGAACGACCAGGACTTGCCCGGTTGAAATATCATCTCCTTCAGATACAGGAACTTCATTTACCGTGCCTATTATCTGAGAGCGAATGTCACCCTTCTTGGCCAGCGAATCAATTTCTTTTAAACTGGGAACTATTTTTCTTTTTGTCTGATCGGATTCATCCTGAAGAACTGTCAGCACGGGCTCGGTATGATGATCAACCACCAGATAAGTCACAGCGTCACCCGATTTCGTTTTTCGTTGCGGCCCGATCTCAATGGAGTGCTGCCTGCCGTAAGCGTCAGCAAAGCCAAATTTCTCTCCCAGGTTAAAACCGCCCTTCCTGAACCAAATCTTGGGTGAAAGCACCCAGGCCTTGCCGTATTTCGCCTCAAATTTAAAAAAACTCACGGCATCGTTCGGATGCTGCAGGTAAAGAACCAGTTCGTCATCTGTAGCCGTTCGCTCAAGCCGTTTCTCCAGCACTTTCTTTTCCACCTCGATATCGATATCCTCGATCTTCTGATAGCAGGTATCGCATTCCACTATCTTCTTCCAATCAGGACCAAAGACGGCTTTATATACATCATCGGACGGACTGTAAAACGGAAGCTCCCCATACCTGCCCAGCATCAGGTTTTTTAAATCATCGTTCGCATCCTTGTAGCGTACACCCTTTAAAACGTTGTTAACCGCCGTAGTCCATAGAATTTGAGATCCCGGAGTAACGCTCCACCAGTTGCCGAGTTCAACCTGAACTTTGGGCAGTTCTTTTTGGAGAATTTCCGGCATCCTGTGCAGAAAGCCTCCTTTCACCGCCTGCTCAAAGCTTGATCCTGTAGCCCCGCCGGGGAGCTTGTGAATCTGGACGGTTGGATCAAATCCCAGAAACTGTGATTCAAACTCTTTGTAATATTCCCTCTCGGGTCTTAATACGTTTGAGGTGTCAATAACCGACTGTCTGTCAATTCCTGCGGCGTGATATCCCATTTCATCAAGAACATCCAAAACCGTCAACATCGGCGGTGGTCCATAAAACCCCGTAAAGGCATGGTCTCCGGCATCGACGATTTTAGCTCCGTTTCTGACGGCTTCAATTATTCTGCCGATATCTTCTCCGTCCGTATTATGCCCGTGGTAGTGTATAACCAACTCCGGATACTTCGACATGATTGCCTTGACAAGTTCGCCTATCCTCTTCGCTGTTCCAAGGCCTCCGTGATTTTTGATACAAAGGATAATATCACTGCCGGTTACGCTTATAATTTCTCCTACCTTCTTAACATAGAATTCATCTGTATGCTCAGGGCCGGTCGAAAAACATATGGAAGGTTCAAGAATGCAACCGGCTGCCTTTACCTCTTCAAAAACAGGCACCATATTGGGAATGAAGTTCAGAAAGTCGAAGACGCGCCAGACGTGAACGTACCTGGCAAAGCTTCTGACTGTGAGACGAACAACATTCTCCGGATAAGGCCGATATCCGAACAGGTTAATGCCTCTGCACAGCGTCTGAAACATCGTGTCGGGCATATGTTCGCTCAAGACCTGCATCTTTTCCAAAGGATTGATCTGTTTTCTCAGCATATCGACATGAACCGAAGCCCCGCCTGTTATCTCTATCGAGAAAAATCCTGCAGAATTCCTCTGTTGCGAGACAAGAATCTGTGTATGCGGCATAATCCTGTTTTTGAAGTCAGACTGAGACAGGTCCCTTTCCGTGTTTGTCACATAGTATCCTTTTGTCTTTCTTATTTTATCCAGGATATAGCGTACACCTTTTTCCTTCAAATCCTTAGGAGATATTCTTTCCTCAACAATCTGCTCTGCTATCTTCATAAAAAATCCCTTTATAATAATTATCCTGATGTCTGGTTTTGAATCTTGATTGTGTACAGAACTTCAATTGAGAGGTCCTGCATTGTTACAATCATGCTGCGTATGGATTAGATTTTTTAACATGGATCTCTGCAATCAATTCAGCCAGTTTCGCGATCTCCCGCTCAGGTTCGGCGTAATTGAAAAGATCGGCATGCTTCTCAATATATCCGGTATCAAAATTACCTGCCTTAAAATCAGACTCATCACAGATGGCTAGATAAAACGGGATGGTCGTCTTCAAACCGACAATCAAAAATCCGTGCATTGCCCGCTTCAGCCTCTGCAGAGTCTGTTCCCAATTGTACCCGCGTACAGTCATTTTTACCATCAGCGAATCGTATTCCATAGGTATCCTGTAGCCCTGATAGACAACACCGTCCAGACGAACTCCGGGACCGCCCGGCGATTGATAGACCTCCAGACGCTTGCCACCCTCAGGCATAAAGTTGTTCTTGGGATCTTCGGCGTTTATGCGTACTTGAATCGCCTTTCCTTTCAACTGTCCCTCGACTGATGAAATTTGAAGACGCCTTCCTTCGGCAATTTCTATCTGCTGCCTGATTATATCGATTCCCGTCAGTTCTTCAGTTACAGTGTGTTCAACCTGCAGTCTTGTATTCATCTCCATAAACCAGAATTCATTCGTCCTGGAGTCGACGAGAAATTCAACCGTACCAGCATTGACGTATCCAGCTTCCTGCGAGGCGGCAATGGCGCAGTTGCATATCGCAGCCAGCACATCCGCAGGCAAATCGGCGGGTGCAATCTCGAGCAGTTTCTGGTGCCTTCTCTGAATTGAACAATCCCTGGTACCCAGGTGAATCACATTGCCGTGTTCATCAGCAAGTATCTGCACTTCCACGTGTCGCGGCGATTCAATGCATTTTTCAACATAAATACTATCGTCATTGAAAGCCGACAAGGTTTCCGCTCTGGCAAGAGGCAACTGCACGAGGAGGTCCGATTCGCTTGTTACTTTGCGTATACCGCGGCCGCCGCCGCCGGCCGATGCCTTCAACATAATAGGATAGCTATACTTCCGGCCGAACTCTATTGCCTCGCTGATTCCGGCCTCCCCGCGGGCAAGATCACCGGTTCCGGGAATAAACGGTATGTTTGCCTTTTTCATGATGTTCCTGGCGACAACTTTGTTGCCCAAATTCTTGATAACGTCAGGAGGTGGACCAATAAAAATGATTCCAGCTTTCTGACACTCAGCCGATAAATCGGGATTCTCTGCCAGAAAGCCATAGCCGGGGTGTATTGCATCGGCACCGCTTTTTCGCGCCGCCCACATAATTTTTTCTATATCCAGATAGTCTTTACGAGGCCCGTCACCAATAAGAATGGCATCATCCGCAAGACGAATATGATACGCATCCGTGTCGGGTTTCTCATAAACAACCACGACATCTCGACCTAATTCTTTGACGGTCCTGAGAATTCGCAGCGCAATCTCTCCTCTGTTGGCTATCAGTACCTTGTTTATTCTTCTCACTTTCTCTGTCATTCTTATACCTTCCCTCTTCTCAATTTTACATCCGACCAGGTCTTATCGTATTACACCTTTAAATATAAGAAACGGCTTCTAACGGTGTCGCCTTCACATCTTTTGATCATAAACAATTGTGCATGAGGCGAATACAGGCATGTATTGCTTTTGGTGTGCATTCGGCTAAGCAGATGAGCTTATCTCAACATTCCTAAAGCATTTTTTTGTAAACGCCCTTATACTTATATGAAAGGCCGATGTCAATATGATTGTGAGCAGTTTAGAATTGCGGTTGCTCCCCTGCTAACCTTGATACGCTTCAACCATAACATTCCCTCAACAATCACTGCTACAGGAGAGAAGACCTAGACACCATAATGAATGTACCTGGAAGGATTCAATACCATGACGACAAATCGATCCGTAATCATCATTTCTCCGCCGATGCTTCCCTGAATGGCGGCAACTATGCAAATTACTATCCGGTACCGATCGACAAGCCCGGCGACAGGATTGTTTTAAATACTGCAAGTGGGATGCTCAGCCCAAGTCCCAAATGAGTTGGAAATGTCCCCCTTGTGAAGCAGCGGCAACGGCAAAGCCTGTTAATATGGTTATATCGGCGATAATTATAATCCAAACTGCCGGCCGGAGCCAGATCAATAAGTATACTGCCGACAAAACCAACTGCGAATTCCACGGTGAATGTAACTTGTCCCAATATACCCAGGTCCAATGCAGCTCTCCTTACTCTATAACCATCAGCAGATCATCGACCTCCACTTCATCGTTCACTTTGACGGCAATTTCTTTAACGACACCTGATACAGACGCATAAACAGGATTTTCCATTTTCATGGATTCAATCTTCATCACTTCATCATCCTCTGTCACCGTATCTCCTACTGCAACGAGAATTTTCAAAATCTTGCCCGGTATGGGTGATAATAACTCTTCGCTCACGTTCCTTGCCTCCTCTTGAAATAATTTATATGATGCCCATTCCTTTCAGCACGGAAAGCATTACTGCAGCAGCAATAACAGATCCGATCTGGCCGCCGGCGTTTGCCCCCATAGCATGCATCAAAAGATAATTCTTTTTGTTATACTTTTGTCCCTCTTTCATAACCACGCGAGCCGACATGGGAAAAGCTGATATGCCCGCCGCACCGATAAGCGGATTGATCTGGCCCTTCGTCACCACCCAGAGAGCCTTCCCTAATAGTACACCGCATGCCGTGTCAAGGCATATTGCCAACAAACCGAGTGCCATAATTATCAGTGTCTGCGGCTGCAGGAAAATGCGGCCATCCATTGTCGCGCCTATGGAAATGCCCAGAAGCAGCGTAACTACGTTGGCAATCTCGTTTGCCGAGGCCTTCGTCAGTCTTTCCACCGCCCCTGATTCACGCATAAGGTTGCCCAGCATGATTGTTCCCAGCAGCGGCAGTCCTTTGGGTGCTATAAGACCGCCAACAATAGTTATGACGAGAGGAAACATCAGTTTTGTCGTCTTGGAAACCGATTTCTTTGTGGCCTTCATTACGGTTATACGTTCTTTTTCGGTCGTAAGCATTCTCATAATGGGCGGTTGAATGATGGGAACTAACGACATGTAGGAATAGGCGGCAACCGATACAGCGCCAAGCAGGTGTGGAGCATATTTTGATGTTACATAAATCGCTGTAGGTCCATCGCACGCGCCGATAATACCTATTGACACGGCTTCCAGTTCCGTGAATCCCAAAGCAAGTGCTATCGCCAGGGTAATGAATATTCCGAACTGACCCGCGGCTCCAAGCAGGAAGGTTACAGGGTTTTCAAGCACCGGGCCGAAATCAGTCATGGCGCCTATACCAACGAAAATCAGCAGCGGAAACAACTCCGTCATGATGCCTGCATCGTATATTGTCCTCAGAAATCCGTGGGGTTCCATAAGATCGGCAAGAGGGATGTTGACAAGAATACAGCCAAATCCAATGGGAACCAGAAGAAGAGGCTCAAAATCCTTCTTTATCCCCAGATAGAGAAGAACTCCTCCTACCGCCATCATGATAACATTCGATAATTGAAGGTTTAGAAATCCAGCTACAAGTCCTGAAAAACCAGTAATAAAAACCTCTACCATTCCTATTGATCTCCTCTTATATATATGCTTCAGCGGTTGTTGTCAGATTCTTCCTCTTTTTTATAAGGAAAAATTTTTTTCAATACTGACATGATGATACTCATTACACCGAGGGTCAGCAAAGTGCCTCCCATGCCAACAACCACCATAGTTATACCGAATGTAAATTTATCCATCGCCACCAGTTCCTCAACAGTCATGCTGACATTTCGCCAGCATCAGCTTTTTTTATTTAGTGTCCATCCGGAAACTCTCCGGATGTTGAAACTTTCGGTTTCCGGATTGGAAAGTGGTTATTTTTCTTTTCGGCAAGGAGATCAAGGGATTACGCGGAGGCGTACTTTACATACGTCTCACAAGCGATGCCGAAGATCGACACAGCCGGAGCGGAAAAGAGCCCTTTCCGGACGGAAACCATTTAGTTATTTCCTGCGAAGGTTAATCCTTGAAGTAAAATCGCGGCATACTAGGCTAAATTTTCTCATATGTCAATATAAACCGCCATTGGCTGGGTTCGGAGTAATTAAACACTTATGGTTCACTTTCTCTGATGACCTACGGGAATGATATAGAGAGGCTGGCGTTCCGGAGGTAGTCTTAGTGATTGATGAATCATTTGATCATAAAAAGCGCCGACCGGGACGGCAGCTAATCCCATGGCCGCGGCTTGAAGCAGTATGTTCTGCGCTACATGCCCCACCTCCATCTTCACATAACGCTCCGCACGATCGTGATATTTAAGTGATGTGCGTTCATAGACGGCAGTTATTATGAATAAGGATGGCGCTTCCGCAATGGAATTCTGTTCAAGAGCAGCCCTGGCAATCGCCGGAATAAGATTCTGCTCGGACATCTTCATCAACTGGTGCTTTGAAGGATTATAATGAAAAAGACCATCACGTGTAGCAACATAGATTTCCAGAGGATACAGGGCGCCGGCTGACGGTGCCGTCCGGCCGCCCCATTTGCGTGTTACTCCCTGTGCAGCCCACAGAAGCTGTGAAAGCTGGTTCAGCGTAAGGGATGCCGGCTTAAATTGTCTGACAGATTTCCTCTTTGCCAGAGTTTCTTCCAGAGAAAGAACCCCTTTCAGTTTAGGATCAGGTAAATTTATCATGTGCGCTCTTTTTAATCTTTGAAGTTGTACAGGTGATGCTGATTCCGGTTTCGTCGCCGCATATCCATTTAAACAAAGAACTGTACACAAAAACATCATGATAAACTTTATTAAAAATGTTCGCCTGAGATTGCCTGGATTACTAATCGGATTCATTTTGATACTTTACGCGAAATGTTTTCTCTACAACATCCAACAGATAATCCGCAGAATAAATTCCCTGTCCGGACGATAAAAATTCTGATTGTGAAATATCAAGATTTATTATCAGATCTTTGACCATTTTTTAAGCCAATAATCATTAATTTGTCAAGAGATTAAAACTATTTAGCTTGCTCTTTACCCGTGTTTCATATAAGGCCGCCTTTCCGGAGATGAACAATCTCGCAAGACACTTTGAAGGGGGAAAATAATCATGCAGACAAGAAAATTCCTGATTTCTCAATTGTTGTTTTGTTTCGCTTTTATTATAATCGCAATCCCGACTGAGTCTTCAGCATTCAGATGCGGCACCGGAATGGTTACAATCGGAGACAGCAGAACCAAAGTCCTCATGACCTGCGGTAAACCTGCTTTCAAAGAGAAGCTGAGCGCGGCAAAATCTGATAAAAAGAGAAAAAAGAAGGTGGAGAGAGACATATCTGAATCCACGAAGCGGAGAAAGTATGTGGCAGGAATTGAAAAATGGATATATAATTGCGGCGAAGGTGATTTTATCTATGTCCTCACATTTGAGGATGGCAAATTAAAGAACGAAGATACAGAAGGTCGCGGAAAAGGAAAATCCGAATGTAAGGGCAAATGATAAGCATTAACAAACAGGAAAGAGATATCGCTTGTTTAACGAACCTTTAAAAGACAATATTTCTAGAACCTGCATGGACTGGGGGGCTGACCTAGTGGGTTATGCGTCTGCCGCAAGATGGCAGGAATTTAATGAAGTACCTGAAGACTTTCATCCTAAATCTTTATGGGAGCCGGCAGAATCGGTAATAGTTTTAGGCGTCCAGATGCCCCTCCCCATAGTGGAAACAACTCCCTCCGCCTTACATATGGAGCTTTACCGGACAGCCAACAGAAAACTGGACATCCTTGCTTATGATCTTACGAAACGGCTGAACAGGGATGGATTTGCCGCTTTCTTCTTTCCACGTGACGGATACAGCAGCATTAAGGCATTAAAAAAGAAAACAGCGTCCGCATTTGGACATGTCATGGCAGCAAAGTACGCCGGCCTTGGAACAGTTGGAGTCAGCCACTGCCTGCTCACCAGAGCATATGGACCGAGAGTCCGTTTTGTTTCTGTTTTCACGACTGAGCCGCTTTCCCCGGACCCCCTGATGAAAAAAGATCTCTGTATTAAATGTGGCGCATGTGCAGAATGCTGTCCCAAGAAAGCATTGACAATGAGAGAAGACAGGACGGTTGGGGACTATGACAAAAAGTCCTGCCTGGAAATGGCTGAGGAACTGAGCATTCGGCGCTGTTATCCGTGTGGAATCTGCACCAAGGTGTGTCCCGTCGGCCTGGATCGTAAACTGTATAAACAAAAAGGCATTATGAAAAAATACAGGAACGAACAGAAGGTTCTTGCCGCCGACCCCAACGCTCAGGAATACCGGTCATGGAATCATATCAGGAGACATGGATCAGACAGTCAGCCTTAGGTTCTGAATCAGAGTGTTCGCGTAACGGCCTTCATCTCTGGCAAAAAGTTAATTTGGTAAGCCTTCTCTCTATTGGTAATTGTATTGTTAAAGCTCAGGAGTTTTCACATGAAAACGATATCGGTTCCGGCACCTGAAAAATTTATAAAGGAGATATCATGCCAAGCAGATCATTAAACACACTATGTAAAGAGTTTCATTCACTGATCGAAAACGAAGACAACATAAAACAGATAATCGATGAAGGGCGTGGGATCGTCCAACAATACACTGCCGATCCCGAATGGTTTGTAAACTATCTGAAAAGTATTCATGAAGGCAGAAAACTTTACAATGAGCAGAGGGCGTCACTCTGGCCGAATGAGATAACACTTTACAGAAGTCCTGACCAATCTTTAATTGTTTTTCTGTATTTATGGGAACCGCATACCGTGGATGCAGTTCATGACCACGGATCATGGGGTATTATAGGGACCATCTTCGGCAGCGTGCAGGAGATAAAGTACCAACGTCTCGATAACGGCCGCGAAGAAGGTTTTGCAGAGCTTGAAAAGGGGCCATCATTAACGCTGAATCAGAGCCAGACGACCCACGTTCTTGCCATGGACAAGGGAATTCACAGGATGGAAAATATCACAGACAGCATAAGCATAACGTTGAATGTATACGGCAGGCCGGTCAGAAAAGGATTCATACAATTTTTCTATCCTGAACAGAAAATCGTACGTCGCATGTATCCGCCCAGAACCCATAAAGAAGTATTGATTATCCGTTCCTTGGGTCATCTGGGAACTGCCTGGGCGAGAGACATTCTCGATACTTACAGAAAAACCGACTTACCCGACTACATCCGCAGGGAATGTGACCTGTCGCTTTCCGGCATGCCTGTTTAATGAAAGTATGAAGGCCTTATCCATATTAATGAAATGATTTTTTCCTGCAATCTTTTGCTGTGTTTAAATTATTTTGTTAAAAATAACACTTGACATAGCCCGTTACAGAGTGTAGAGCATCGCGCAACATAGTCCGTGATATTTCGGGCTTTGAGAAGTTGGTATAGACATTTTGAAGTTCAGAGGTTAACCACCACGGCTCAAGAGTCTTGGTGGTTTTTTTTCTGGCGCAGTGCCGATCCGACTTTAAGAATTTTTAGAAAGGAGGAAATAGCGATGTCAGAAGGAACAGTAAAGTGGTTCAATGAAAAGAAAGGCTTTGGCTTCATCGAGACAGATGAGGGCAGTGACGTATTTGTTCATTTTAGTGCCATTCAAACAACCGGTTTCAGGACCCTGCATGAAGGACAGCGGGTAAGCTTTGAGATCACCAAAGGCCAGAAAGGCCCCGCAGCCGAGAATGTAAGACCTGCATAAAAATAAGGTAATCAACAGACTCTATTGAAAAGAGGCATCTGCTTTACAAGCTGAATGCCTCTTTTTTTTTCCATTCGACAATCAATCATATCAGCAAAGAATAATTGCCCGAATATGCCCCGAATATTGACAAGCACATATCTGTGCTGTATAGTTAAAACCTACGAAAAAACAAATAAAACAAAACTCTTACAAGAAGGATTGATATCATGCAAAACTTCATATTTGAAAATCCGACAAAAATAATCTTCGGGCAGGGGCAGATTAAAAGAATCGGTTCCGAGGCTGTACGATTCGGAAAAAAGGCACTAATTGTCTATGGCATGGGAAGCGCAAAAAAAAGCGGAGTCTATGATCAGGTTGCGGCATCTCTTGGGGAAGCAGGCGTTGAATATGCCGAATTAGCCAATGTCAGATCAAATCCTGTTTTGTCCAAGGTTAAGGAAGGGATAGAACTGGCACGCAAGCATAAGACAGAAGTGATAATAGCTGTAGGCGGCGGAAGCGTCATAGACACTGCAAAGGCTGTTGCCGCAGGCGTCAAGGCCGATCACGACGTCTGGGACTTTTTTACCTATAAGCAGATAATCAGGGATGCGCTACCTGTACTGACCGTTTTAACGCTTTCCGCCAGCGCCTCGGAGATGAACAGCGCCGCTGTCATAACCAATGAAGAAGGCGCACGGAAATTCAGCATTCGTTCGCCATTTATTCAGCCCAAGACATCGATAATGGATCCTGCGGTGCTATACACCCTAAATGCATCCTACAGCGCATACAGTGCCGTGGATGCCATTACCCATATGCTTGAAGGTTATTTCAACAATACGGAACCAATCAGCCCTCTCCAGGATAGACTTGTAGAAAGTTTCATGAAAACTGTCATGGAAAGTACGGAAACCATTTTGAAAAAACCGGATGATTACACTGCGAGGGCAAACATGATGTGGGCAACAACACTGGCATTCAACGGACTCACAACTGCCGGAATGGGACAGGTCAGTTTTCCTGCCCATATGATAGAGCATTCATTGAGCGCTCTATACGACATTGCCCATGGAGCGGGACTGTCCATAGTTCTTCCCGGCTGGATGTCCTATATGGCCGGCAAAATTCCTTCAAGATTTGCCTGTTTTGCAAGGCAGATGTTCAAGATTGCCGATACCGATGATCATCACGCCGCACTCCAAGGAATATCCTCATTAAAGAGATGGTTTGCATCAATAGGAAGCCCGACTTCATTGAAAGAGGCGGATATTCCCGAAAATGAAATATCCCGTATATCAGAAAATGCATATACTCTCGCTCAAGTATGGGGACTAAAAACCTACACAAAAGAAATTATTACAGATATACTGACGATATGCCGGTGAACAGCATGACAAACAGAATCAGCGGTAAAAACATTATCATAACAGGAGCCAGCTCGGGTATAGGTCAGGCCTGTGCCGTCAGTTGCGCCTCATACGGGGCAAATCTCATCCTGGCCGCAAGGCGCTTTGACAGGCTGATCGCTTTGAAAGAAGAACTGGAGGGGAAGAACGGCATATCCGTGTCGATTCACCGGTTGGATGTTCGCAACAGAGCTGAAGTAGAAAAATTCTCCGAAGAGATTAAAACCGGCGGTTTCCATCCCGACGTATTGATCAACAACGCAGGGCTTTCGGCAGGATTGGACAAGCTTCATGAAGGCAAGGCTGACGACTGGGAGAGGATGATAGAGACGAACATCAAGGGTCTGCTTAACGTTTCACGGGCCATCATCCCGATAATGATCGGCAAAAGCAAGGGACACGTTGTGAATGTCGGAAGCATAGCCGGTTACCAGGTTTATCCGGGCGGTAATGTTTACAACGCCACCAAATTTGCCGTGCGCGCACTCTCGGAAGGCATGAACATCGATCTGATGGGAACCGATATTCGTGTATCATGTATTAATCCGGGGGCCGTCAATACGGAGTTCTCCGAGGTACGTTTCTACGGCGACCGGCAAAGGGCAGACAAGGTATATGATGGATACACTCCTTTGACGGCAGAAGACATTGCAGATGCGATTTTATATATCATAAACACACCTGAACATGTGAACGTACAAAACCTCACAGTAACACCCACCGCTCAACGCAATGTTTATTGCGTGGACCGACGCTCCGGTTAGCCGGCCGCCGGCAAAGCGCTCCTTTCCGATTCTGATTTAAAGTTCCAACTGAACCGGATTCATAATCGGATCCTCAATATGCCATTGTATAGCAGCCTCTTCTTGCCTGCAGCCGCGATAAAATAGCCGATTGACGACCAGGATAAATGTTTCCTTCACATTTTGTTTGACAAACTTATATTTGGCATGCTAAATATTACCTTACCAAACACAACAACAAAGGGATCTCTCATAATATGACTGGTCAAAAATTCGAAAATGTCATGGTAATTGAAGGTGAAAATCGCGGGAGGTTTCCTTTCTGCAACACACTTTTCATAGATGATACAGCCAAGGTCGTTATCGATCCCGGTGCCGGCATGAAAAGGCTTGCAGAGCTCAATGAAAGGCATAACGTCGAGATTGTTCTTAATACCCATTTCCATTTCGATCACATCTCCTGCAATCATATCTTTAAATCGGCACAGATATGGATCAACGATATCGAAGCATCATGCTTCCGCAACCGCAGAGAGATATTGAACAGGCTTGGCATGATCGACATGTATGGAAATGACTGGGCTGAGGGATGGATTGAGAGGATATCAAACCCCGAAACTGAGCAAAGCCCTTTCAGCCCGCAAAACAGGCATGAGTGGTGGCTCTCTACATCACGCCTTGACGGATGCTACGGCTGGGGTGACAACATGGAGTTCGGCCATACCTGCGTAAAAGTGATCGGAATGCCCGGCCATTCAGCCGGTTTCTGCTGTCTCCTGTTCCCTGATCTTGGTATGGTCTATACTGGCGATATCGACCTGACATCCTTTGGCCCATGGTACTTCGGAGCAGACGGCGATATAGATCTATTTATCGAATCGGCTTGCCGGCTCAAAAACCTGGATGTCGACACCTTCATAACAGGGCATGAGGCGGGCATCCTTAAGCGCCGGGAATTCTTCTCACGCCTTGAACAATTCCTCGAAATCATCGGCCAAAGGGATGCAAAGATTTTGGCCGCTCTTGACAAACCGCAGTCTATAGATGAACTCGTCGGCAAAGGCCTGATCTATGGGAAGAAGTTTCACATTGACGAGTGGGTTCAAGCCTGGGAAACCATCGCCGTTCAAAAGCATATCAACAGACTTTTGAGCATGAGTGTTATTAGGTCGGATAACGATCTGTTCGCCGCGGTATAATAAGTATTTAAATTGATAATCTAATCCGCCGGGCAAAAAGTAATTTGTATAAATCCATGCTGCGATATGGCAGCCGTTTCTCCCGTTAAAACAACTTCATCATTTCTTATCTGCAGCAATCAAGTCGGTTATCTTTATTTCCGGGTGGCGGTAGCGCTTTTTCTTTTTCGTACCTTTTCCGAACTGGATTGCTTCCACCGGACACCACTGGATACATGCCAGGCATTGTTCACAGCGATGCTGCCATTGGGGTTTATCCTCCACGATCACAATATTATCGGAGGGGCAGATTTTCTCACATATACCGCATGACATACATTTGTCGTCTGCCCAGAATGCCTTGTCCATCCCGGGAATTTTCGGGGAGGCCATCCTGTATAGAATTGACAGGAAGAAATTCTGCCAGACAGGTCCTTTTTCCGGCGCCCGGATATCTCTGTTTGTCACCGCTTCCGCTATCCTGCTGATTTTTTCTTCGGCACCGAAGAACAGCCGCCGCTGTTTCTCCTCCGGCGGAGCGCCTCCCCAGGGAATATAGTTGCTGGGCATACACACAGAAAACCCGGAAGAAAGAGTTATCCCCTTCTGATTGAGGAGTTCCTTCAATTGAACCAGTGTTGCTGCCACCTGCCCGGCATTAACAGCCACGGCAAAATGATACCTGCCTGCGCCATCCGCTATCTTTCTCACAAAGCTGATAACGCGCAGGGGCAGTCCCCACATATGCACCGGGAAAACAAGTCCAATATTGTCCCGCACATTATCTGTATTTACCTTACCCGCTGCAACCATCGGGACAAGTTCCGCATTACCCAGTTCTCCGGCTATCCTCCTCGCCGTCCAGAAAGAATTTCCCGTCCCTGTATAATAATAAAGAACCGTCTTCACCCGTTACCTCCCCAGGCCTGATTTGCGCTTGATATCAGCCGGACAATAAAAAGCTTGTATTATGTATCTGAAAGTATAGGAAGAAGATTTATAAGAGTCAATCTGTTTCCCGTCAGTTTCCGCCTAAAATGATTCTTTTACGGCTTATTCACTTGCCGTGGCAGCATGACTTCAATAAAACACTCCTGCAAAAATTCGCGGTTTTGCATGATTTGTGTTATGTGCGTTCAGGCTACTAATCGCTTACCTCTGAGTCCACTATGGAGCATCATGTTTTCGGCATAGTCATCTTTGCGGCAACCCTCCATGCACTATGGAACTTTGCCACCAAAAAAATCTCCGGCAACCTTGCGGCCATATGGATAGGGATCTGTGGTTCCTCGCTCCTGATGGCGCCTTTAGCAGCCTTTCTGCTTGCTTCGGAGAGTGTAACATGCTCGGCAATTCCTTACATCACGGCGACCGGCGTTATCCACTCGCTTTACTTCTACTTCATCGGCAAAAGTTATAAACGCGGGGCCATCTCGGTGGTATATCCTGTAGCCCGTGGTGTCGGTGTCTGCGGAACCGCGATTGTCGCCATAATTCTTCTGTCTGAAAAAATAAACATGACGGGCGGTGCCGGTATATTTGCCGTCTGCTGCGGCATTCAAAGTATTGGCCTAAGCGAGGCCGGGAGCCGCGAAGGCAAGCAGTCATTCGGTTACGCCTTCATTGTCGGAATGCTTATCAGCGGCTTTTCGATTGTGGACAAGATTGGGGTCTCACTGATTAATCCCATAATATATATATGGGCGATGTTTTCGATTGCCGCTTTTTGTCTGGCTCCGGTTGTTCTCATGAAAGAGAGAACGGCATTGCGCGAGGCTTGGCGCGGAATGAAGTGGGCAAGCGGTGTTATCGGCGCTGGCAGCATCATCACCTACCTGCTTATTCTTTATGCCTTCCGTCTCGGCAATGTAAGCTATGCCGTAGCGGTGCGAGAGTTTGCCGTGGTGATTGGAGCGGCACTTGGCATCATTTTCCTTCGTGAAAAGCTTACAATACCCAAGTTAACAGGCATTTGCCTCATCATGACAGGGCTTATCCTGATAAAGCTGGCCTGATCAGACACACAGCAATAAGTAATGCATTGACACGCAGGCCCTTTGTTCTTATAATTTTTTCAGACGGAAACATTTTCATCAGTAAACTTTCAGCAAGGAGAAACCATGAGTACAAAGGTATCAGGCATGAAGGAGATGGTGGCTTATCAGGAAGGTTCGGTAGTCAGTAAGGAGATTATTAAGAAACCATCAGGGAATGTAACCATTTTTGCTTTCGATAAAGGACAGGGCCTGAGTGAGCACACGGCACCCTTCGATGCGCTAGTTTACATTCTGGATGGCAAAACCGAGATTACCATATCGGGGAAACCCTACGATCTGAAGGAAGGCGATATGATCATCATGCCGGCTGGAGAACCTCATGCATTGAAGGCTGTAGATAGATTCAAGATGATGCTGACAATGGTTAAATCCTGACTTTATATGAGCGACAGCACAAAAACAGAGATCAAGACTATCCGCGTCATGATCGAAATGTACTGCCGCCGCCATCACAGGGAGAACCTTTGCAGCGAATGCAGAAATCTGCTTGAGTACGCTGTAAAGAGAATCGAGAAATGCCCCTTCAGAGTCGAAAAGCCTGTATGCTCACGGTGTACGGTTCACTGCTACAAACCGGCCATGCGCGACAGGATAAAAGAAGTGATGAAATATACCGGCCCCATGATGCTTTACAGACACCCGATTCTGGCGCTCAAACATATGGCAAAAAAATTCGGTAGAGAGTATAAATGAAGGATGACGGTACAGTCCGAAATTGCAAATAGCAAAGTCATCATCCTCGACCTCCGTATAGAAGACATGCCGGTTCTTATGCCTATTATGAGACATTGGATCAGCAACGGCAGTGAAGTTCTGGAAGACGAGGTGGAAGAAACCGTGGAAGTTATACGTGAGAGTTTCTCGTATATATCAAAAACCCATTATCTTGTCGCTAAGGACGACCATGGAAAAGTTCTTGGATTCATGGGATACGGAACCGTCAATCCCCGCATGAAGGTATTCGAGTCGAGCCCCGATGCCTGTTCCGTAGGGCTTTTAACAGCATTTCTCTCTCCCTCTGCACGCGGGAAAGGAGTCGGCAGGCTTCTTCTCTCATCGCTGTTCGACAAAGCCAGGATTTCAGGAGCCACCGAAATGATCTGGTCAAGCAATCCGCGATACAGGGAAACCGCCTGGAAGTTTTATACATCAATGGCGGGCGATCCGGCAGGCTCAATCAATGATCTCTTCTACAAAGGCAGCACAAGCCCTGTCTGGAAAAAAAATCTTTTTCGCACGAACATTTAGCCAACTGAAGGTTGACAGACCACAGCCTTTGACTTATAATTTTATGCTTTTCCACCAATTCAGTTTGTTGCGAAAGATCTAAATGAGGGGGGCTTTGCAGACGATGAAAAAAACTGATGCCGATGTACTTCTGAGACACCTGACAGACATATGCCATGAAATATCGAGGGGACGCTATACAAAGGCCAAACAGTTATTTGAGCTGACCAAGACCGGTGATTATCCCAGACCGGTTGCGGAACTGGCGGAAGTATTCGGCATGATGATGGTTAAACTGGAGGCACGGGAATTTCATCTTGAGCAGACAATAGGAAGTTTAAAAAAGACAGAAGCGGATCTTAAAGCAGCGAAAGATAATCTCGTCAAGGAGAACCGCAGCCTCAAGCAGACATTTCGCAGAAGCTTTTCAACGTCGACACTGCTGGGCACAAGTAAACAAATGATCGACGTTGCTCAGAAGATAGATAAACTGTCCCTTTCGTCAACTAATGTCCTTATTACCGGTGAAACGGGAACCGGCAAGGAACTGGCGGCAAAGACAATGCATTACAACAGCAGCAGAAGCGATAAACCATTTATTGTATTGAACTGCTCAGCCATTCCGGAAACCCTGTTCGAGAGCGAAATGTTCGGCATAGAAAAAGGCATTGCAACAGGAGTAAACAAGAGAATCGGCAAGATTGAACAGGCCGACCATGGAACCATTTTTCTGGATGAAATTGGCGACATGCCTTTGACAAGCCAGACCAAGATGCTCCGCGTGATCGAAGACCACATTCTTGACCGCGTGGGAGGAAGAACACCCATTCCTGTCGATATCAGAATAATTGCCGCGACTAACAAAAATCTGAAAAAGGCCGTAAAAGAAGCGGTGTTTCGGGAAGATCTTTACTATCGCCTGAGCGTCGTAAACCTGGACATACCACCCTTGCGGGATAGAAAAAGCGATATCATCCTTCTTGCCAACTTTTTTCTTGATCAATACACTAAAAAATTTGGCGTTATGCCAAGGAAATTCAGCTCCGAAGTTATTCGCCTGTTTAACACCTACACATGGCCGGGCAATGTAAGGGAATTGAAAAACGAGGTGGAGAGAGCTGTCGTTCTTTCAACGTCCAATGTGATCGGCGCAAGTGATATATCGGAACATATAATAAGCGGGCCTAAGCCGGAGCTTGCAGGCATCAGGCAGACTACCATAAAAGAAGGAGCGGCGGCCATAATACAAAATGCACTGATATCAGCGGGGGGCAATAAGTCGGAGACAGCACGGATACTAGGCATCAGCCGGGAAGGCCTGCGGAAAAAAATGAAGAGGCTGGAGCTTTCGTAATTCACTACAACCGGTCCCCTGACATATATGTGTCTTTGGAGATCATTATCAAAGAAGATATTATTTCGCTGCAAAGCTATTGACCGGGAACCACTGTGAGCTAATTCAAGATAGAGTTGTTCCTCCTGATTCAGGAAACCTTAATATAAGACAAAGAAAGCAACGCTGATGAATTATTCCTCAATGATCTGGGGAGTTATTCCACATCCACGACAGAGATTCAGTAATACAGGTATAATTTATTTTTTTAAACAACCTTTTTTATTACAACACATTAGATTAGATTAGCATGCCGTTAAACCGCCTGGCATGCCTGTTGCGTACAGATTTTTTAAAATGATGATACGTTCACGACGAAGCACTTGCTATTTAATCTGATATTCGCTATTATTCACCGACTTGTGAAACCGTATTTCGGGTATTGATTAACAATATGGCGAAGTTGGCATGATGAAAGCTGGCTATACGGTAAAAGATAGCCGGATGAATTAAAAAAAACTAAATTTAAAAGGAGGTAGTGAGATGAAGCGTTTAGTAGTTTGGGCAGTAGCATTTATGTTCCTCTTCACGGCATCGGCATTTGCACAGGAGAAGATAGCCCCCAAGAAGACAAAAGATGTAAAGACCTTCCAGGAGCAGACAACCCCGTCTGATCAGGAAGACAAGGCCAAGTATGACAGGCCGGTGAAAAAGAAGGGACTGAAACCCAAGAAACAAAGATCCGCAAAGACCCAGCAGGAGATGACAACCCCGTCTGACCAGGAAGACAAGGCCAAGTATGACAGGCCGGTGAAAAAGCAGGGTCTGAAACCCAAGAAACAAAGATCTGCCAAGACCCAGCAGGAGCAGACGATGCCTTCCGACCAGGTTGACAAGATGAAAAAATAGTCCAACAAACAGTACACAGATTAATTCATCGATTTTTTACGAAAAGAGGGCGTGAAATTCAAATCATGCCCTCTTTCTTTATACATAAGCATTCAAAATAACCCCACATCCATAAATCATAATAACTCCGTATATATCTTTAACCTTGACAAACATTTACGATTATGTTTTATGACGCCTCTTAAACTTCATCTATGGGGTCGTATAATGAAAAAGAATTTGACTTGTGTAACAAATAAAAAAAGAAAGAGAACTCACGGTTTTCTTGTCCGGATGTCGACCAAGGGCGGCAGGTTGGTTTTGAGCAGGAGACGCGCGAAGGGCAGAAAACGTCTTGCGGTATAAATTCCGAAGGTTTTTAAATCCGGGCGCCGGTGCACCTGGATGCATCACCGAAACCTGCAAAACATGAGCAATCAATCCTTCGGCAAACATGAGAAAATTCGCAGAAAAAAAGATTACGCAAACGTCTACCGGCAAGGGAAAAGGAGCTATTCAGAGCATTTTACCGTAATCACAAACTTTAGTCAGACAGGAGTAAACCGGCTGGGTATTGCTGTCAGCAAAAAGGTAGGGAACTCAGTAAAAAGGAATAGAATTAAACGTCTGTTAAGAGAATTCTTCAGACTGAACAAAGCAAGGCTTTCAGCTTCTCGCGATATCGTCATCGTAGCAAATAGACCGATACCACCTCTGTCATACCAGGATGTTGACCGTGAACTGAAGGCAATCCTCATCAGAGAAACAGATGTTTAAGTTGAATTTAGTAAAATTCCTGGAAAACTGCATGGTATTTTCAATACGGATTTACCAGGTATTTCTATCCCCTGTTTTCATCTCCCAATGCCGTTTTTACCCGTCTTGCTCTGAATACGCAATACAGTCCATCAGATGCCACGGCCCATTCAAAGGCCTCTTCATGGGATTAAAACGCATCGCCAGATGCAATCCATGGCATCCCGGCGGATATGACCCAGTGACACAAACAAGGCAGATCAGATAAAACTGATGACCAAAATCGGAGGTTGCTAATGGAAAAAAGGACCCTGCTTGCTATCGTCCTTTCTATTATTGTTGTTTTTATTTATCAGTATTTCTTTATGAAACCGGCGGCACAGCAACAGGCAGCCACTCAAAAGGAATCACAAACTACCGCAAAACCTGCCTCAACAACGGCTCCTCCCGTAATCTCAAGCAAACATCAGCCTCAGATTCAGACTCAGGCACAGCCTCCTGCCGTTGCAACCGGAGCCGGAAAGGATATTCGCGTCGAAACGCCTTTGTACTCAGCCATCTTTACAACTAAAGACGGGGCATTGAAATCCCTGAAGCTCAAAGGATACCGAAAGACGCTTGACAAGCCAGGCGAACTGACAGAACTCGTCAAGGTTGGTGACGTCTCGCCGAAGCCGCTTACGCTGAACTTTCCGGAATCGAATGTTGATATACCGGCAGGAGTTATATACGAAGCATTAACCACTCCCATTGACATGACGGGCGGCAAGGAAAACCGCCAGCTCACTTTTACTCTGATTATGAAAGATCAGGTTCGCGTCGAGAAAACATTCACTTTTTTCCCGGATAAGTACAGCATGGGGCTTGAAGTCAAGGTGACAAACCTCTCGGCGACTCCCATAAATCAGAATGCCGCCCTGACCTGGTACGAATATGTCGATCCCAAGGCAGAAGTGGACAGCTACGGTCATGACGGGCCTGTATATTACATATCCAAAACAATGGACCAGCAGGATGTAAAGAAACTGGAAACCCCCAAGGTTCTGGGGCCGGACGTCTCCTGGGTTGGATACGAAAGCAAGTATTTTATCGCCTCAATGATTTCACAGAACCCCGCTTTGACCACTATTTCCATGTCCAAAGACCTGACAAGCACCGTCGCCGTCAGCATGAGAGGGCCCAAAAGCCTGATACCACAGGGACAGGTTGGAGTCTTCAACTACAGTCTTTACCTGGGCCCCAAGGATTATACAATACTGAAAGGGCAAAATTTAGGTCTTGAGAACGCCATTGACTTCGGCTCCTGGCTGAAGTGGCTCGCCATCCCCCTGCTCTGGATACTCAATACAACAAACCAGTATATCGGCAATTACGGAATCTCCATAATCATCCTTACCATCCTGATCAAGGTCATTTTCTGGCCTCTGGGGAACATGAGCTACAAGTCAATGAAGGAAATGCAGAAGCTCCAGCCCCAGTTAAAGGAGCTGCAGGAAAAATACAAGAATGACAAACAGAAGCTGAGCCAGGAGACGATGGCCCTATACAAGGCCAACAAAGTAAACCCTTTCGGGGGATGTCTCCCCATGCTCATTCAGATACCGGTCTTTTTCGGCCTGTACAAGACGCTTCTTTACGCCATTGAACTCCGTCACGCCCCGTTCTTCTGGTGGATTCAGGATTTGTCTGCAAAAGATCCATACTACATCACGCCTATCATCATGGGGGCTACGATGTTCATTCAGCAGAAGATGACGCCGATGCCCGGCGACCCCATGCAGGCCAAGATAATGCTCTGGATGCCGGTTATCTTCACTTTCATGTTTCTTACCTTCCCCTCGGGGTTGGTCATTTACTGGCTTTTCAACAATATCCTGAGCATCGGCCAGCAGTATTACGTTAACAAAACGACCTAGATGAGGTTCCTTAATAATGAAGACAATTGAAGTAGAAGGAAAAACTATTGACGAAGCTATCGAAAATGCCTGCCACGAATTTAATGTACCGAGAGAAAAACTCAATATAGAAATCATCTCCGAAGGAACCACGGGGTTCCTTGGTATAGGTTCTAAAAAAGCCGTAATCAAGGCAAGCATGATGAACTTTGATATGGCATTCGATGACCATGAGAAACAGAGCCGCACGGCAAATAAGCCGGCAGAGAAACAGACGGCCGTAAAAAAGCAGTTTACGCCAAAGCCGTTACAGGAAAAGCCGTTACAGGAAAAGCCGTTGCAGGAAAAGCCGGCGGAACCTGTAACTGCTCATGAAAAGCAGGACACAGGCACATCCTGTGAGCAGACAGCTATCAGAGCCAGGGAACTTCTCGAGGGCATTCTGCAAAGAATGGATATACCGGGTTCGGTTTCTTATAAAGAAAAAGACGAATCAATAACTCTGAATATTGAAGGCGATGGAGACGGGCTGCTCATCGGCAAGAGGGGGCAGAATCTTGACGCCATTCAATACATAGTAAACAAGGCAACAAACAGATCAGAAAACGGGCGCAAACCCATCATTATCGATTCCGGCACATACAGGAAGAGAAGGGAGGAATCGCTCCTGTCTCTGGCTGCAAAGCTTGGCGATAAGGTAAAAAGAACAAAAAAATCCGTTACGGTAAGCAATATGAATGCTCATGACCGGCGCATTATCCACATGGCGCTGCAGAACGACACAACGCTCGTTACCAAAAGCCGCGGCGAGGGTGAGTATCGAAAGATAGTCATTATGCTCTCCAAACCTTCCAGACCGGCAAGGACAAGCAAGAAAAGTCAATGAGATATTAACGTGCTTCATGAGGACACAATAGCGGCAGCAGCAACTCCCGCCGGCTTTGGAGCCATAGGCATCATCCGGATCAGCGGTCCGGACTCTGAAGCCATTGCCGACAAAATTTTCAAACCCCGTTCCCGCACATCCAGACTCAAATCACACAAACTTCATCACGGACAAATCCTGGCTGCGGATAGCGGCCGTGTGCTGGACGAGGTGCTTGCCGTTATTATGAGAAAGCCGTCCTCATACACCGGGGAAGACGTCGTTGAAATACATTGCCACGGCAACCCGGTAATTGTTCAGGCAATATTCTCGGAAGTATTAAAAGCCGGCGCCAGACCGGCTGAACCGGGTGAGTTTACCAAAAGGGCATTTTTAAATAACCGCATGGACCTGAGCCAGGCAGAGGCGGTCATCGATATCATAAACGCCAGGACTGAAGAAAGCGCAGCGCTTGCCATGTCTCACCTGGGCGGGGCATTTAAAAGAAAAGTGGACTCATTCCGCGAAGCAATCACCGGAATACTGTCTGAGATAGAAGTCTCTCTTGATTTTTCGGACGAGGTCGAAGGTGGACCGAAAAGCACAAACCTGCTGGGAAGAATACAGGCGGTCACACATGATATAAACAACCTGCTGTCAACATATACAGAGGGAAAGGCTTACCGCCAGGGAGTTAATCTTGTTATCGCCGGCCGGACAAACGTAGGCAAATCGAGCCTTCTCAACAGGCTGCTGGGGGAAAAGAGGGCTATCGTTACCGCCATCCCCGGCACTACCAGGGATTTCATCGAAGAGTATATCAGCATCGAAGGCATACCGGTAAAAATCACGGATACAGCAGGGATAAGAGCCACCAATGATGCAATAGAAAAGAAGGGGATCGACCTCGTTTGGGAAAGGGTGTCGCAGGCGGACGCCGTAGTGCTTGTCTTCGACGGCAGCGAAGAGATCACCCCTGAAGACAGGGAAATACTGGATAAAATCGAAGGCAAAAAGATCATCCCCGTCATCAACAAAACAGACCTTAAACACAAAATGGAAGAAGGCGAGGTCCTGTCCCTGCTTCCGGATTACAAGCCCCTCTGGATATCGGCCAAGTTCGGTGAAGGGATTAATGAACTGAAGAAGGCCGTTCACGCCAGTCTCCTAAGTGAAAACATAAAAGATCAGCAGGACCTGCTTGTGACCAATCTGCGGCATAAGCTGGCGCTGGAATCCACAGCCTACTTCATGGGACAGGCCTCATACGGCATTGTAACCAATCGCTATCCGGAAACGGTCGCGTTTGATCTGAGGGATGCACTTGACAGCCTGGAGCAGATATCCGGCAAGACGACCACAGAAGACATTCTCACCAACATATTCGCAACCTTCTGCATCGGTAAATAATTTTTTTCAATTATGGTCTTGCAACCTCATGATGTGTGTGTTAGGTTCGCCGCGCAAAACAAAATTCCAACCGCTGATGTCATATTATTAACGGCTTAACGGCAAAACATGGACTCCGAAGAACAAATCCGGAAATTAAAAGAAACTGCACGCTTAATGAGGATCAACATCCTCAAGATGCTGCATGCGGCCAAATCAGGGCACACGGGGGGCTCTCTATCCGCCACCGACATTATCACCGCACTCTACTTCCATGTACTCAGACATAAACCGGAAAACCCCGGATGGCATGAACGCGATCGCTTTGTCCTCTCGAAGGGCCATGCAGCGCCGGCGCTATACGCAGCGCTGGCCATGTGCGGATATTTCGATCAGCAGGAGCTATGCACGCTGAGAAAAATGAACAGTTGCCTCCAGGGGCACCCCAGCGCCAGAATAACCAGGGGAGTTGACGCCACATCGGGATCTCTGGGACAGGGATTATCCGTTGCAAATGGCATTGCCCTGGGTTTGAGACTTGATGGTGTGGCAGCCCAAGTCTATGTAATGATGGGCGACGGAGAACAACAGGAAGGACAGATATGGGAAGCTGCCATGACAGCCGCCCATTACAAGCTTGGCAAAATTACGGCAATCATCGACAACAACGGCCTGCAGATTGACGGCTTTGTAAAGGATGTCAAAGGAATAGAGCCGCTTGCGGACAAATGGCGCGCCTTCGGCTGGGATGTTTCCGTCATTGACGGCCATGATTTTTCACAAATAATTCCGGCTTTGACTAAGGTTCGCGAAAAAAGCGCCACCGACAGACCATCGGCAATTATTGCCAAAACAGTCAAAGGAAAAGGCGGATCGCTGTTCGAGAACAAAGCCAAGTATCATGGGGTGCCGCCTTCCGACGAGGAACTGGCGGCAACATTGAAGGAGCTGGGGGAATAACAGATGGCGGATGTCATGGGAACAAGGGAAACCTACGGTGAGGTGCTTGCAGAGATGGGGCATCAGAACCGGGATATTGTTGTCCTTGACGCCGATCTCTCCGCCTCGACCATGACCAAATTCTTTGCCAAGGAGTTCCCCGACCGTTTCTTCGACATGGGGGTTTCAGAGCAGGACATGATGGGAACAGCCGCGGGACTGGCTCTTTCAGGCAAAATACCCTTCGCCAGCACCTTTGCCGTTTTCGCCGCCGGTAGAGCATGGGAGCAGGTGCGGCAGGCCATCGCCTACCCAAGACTAAACGTCAAGATCGTTGCCAGCCACGGAGGAATATCAGTTGGCGAAGACGGTGCCAGCCACCAGATGACGGAAGACATAGCGCTGATGAGGGTGCTTCCCAACATGACCGTAATAGTCCCCGCCGATGGTATGGAGATGCGGGAAATCATGAAGGTTATAGTTGCGACGCAGGGGCCGTTCTACGTGCGCACATCAAGGATGAAATTCCCGGTTATTTATAAAGACGGGGCTTCTTTTGAAATCGGGAAAGGCAGCATTGTTAAAAACGGAACCGACCTTACCGTTATCGCCATTGGGTACATGGTGCATGAAGCGCTGAAGGCAGCCGATACCCTGGCTAAAGAAGGTATTTCGATCCGCGTGGTAAACATGTCCACCATCAAACCTGTTGACCGTGAACTTATTGTAACCTGCGCAAAGGAAACCGGGGCAATCATCACCGCAGAAGAGCATTCGATCATAGGCGGCCTGGGCAGCGCCGTCTGCGAGGTTCTCTCCGAAACAGTCCCCACTCCGGTTAAGATAATTGGCATACAGGACTGCTTCTGCTCCTCCGGCGTTGCCGGCGATCTTTTTAAGCAGTACGGCCTCAACGCCGGCAACATAGAAACCACTGCCAGGCAGATGCTCTCGCACCGCTGAATCACATCGTTTTTGCCGACCAATCTTCTCTTTACAGAGACATCACCAAGATTTCCCGAAGACGGATCTCCTGCAGGCTATGACTGCATCGCAGGCGCTTCATTTCAACTGCGTTGCCTGTTCCCTGCCAAAGCAGCATCCATCTGCACGCAGGCATCCAGGAATCCCGGCTGCACAAAAATATCCTTGCATTCATCCGGCAGTTATGGAAAATTATGGGCAAAAAGTAGCGAGGTAGGGCCATGCGCAAGAAACTCATACTCTCGGGGTTTTTACTCCTTTCATTCTTCATGATTCTTACCGGCTGTGCGACCAAGGTAAGGGTAAACATGCTGCAACCGGCGGCCTTTCATCAAGCATCACTTACGAAAGCTGTTGCCGTACTTCCCTTCAGCGGAACGGGAGGACGGGAGTTTGCCGCCGAGATTGAAGGCGTCCTAAGCAGTGTCAATATCGACGACAAGCAGTATTTCACCCTGGTGGATCGTGCATCGCTTGATAAAATCATTGATGAAATGAAATTCTCGCAAAGCGGACTGATAGACCAGAGTACAGCCGCCCGCATCGGCAAGATGGTCGGAGCGCAGGGCATATATACAGGAGTGGTAACCTTATCGAACAGCAAATCAACGCGTTACAAAGAGGAACGCCGGGAATGCCGTCAGCGGGAGATAAAGTATGACAAAGACGGAAAGCCCTATGAAGGCTCTTGCATCAGTTGGAGAAACTATCAGGTGCGCTGCACAAAAAGAACCGCCAATTTTGAGGTAACTCCCAAATTGATAGAGGTCAGCACAGGACGAATTCTCTATTCAAGAAATCTGGCGGGCGGAGCAAACTCATCAGGCTGCGAAGACAGGACACTTCCCGCTGAAGAGCAGGAATTGCTTACAAAAGCCAAAAATGACGTCAAAAAAAAGTTTCGCAAGGATGTTGCCCCTTATTATGTGACGACTGAAATCACTATCATGGATTCGACGGACGGCATAGAATCAAAGGAAGCCAAGGAAAAATTCAAGGCCGGCATTGAATACGCAGACAAGGGGAGAATCGACAGCGCGTGCGAACTGTGGGGGGCTGCGAGGATTCTTGCCCCTCAGTCTTTTGCCATCCTTTACGACCTCGGGGTTTGCGCCGAGAGCCGGGGCGACTCGGAAGCGGCACTGACACTCTACAAGCAGGCCGATAAAATGCTGGGCAAGCCTGACGATGATATAACGCTTGCACTGACAAGGGTAAACGCAGCTATTAAAAACAGAAAGAAACTTGAGGAACAGTTGAGAAGCAAATAGACGGCAAACGTTTTCCCGCTTCAGGATCGGCTAGGTTTCGATAACATCTGGCTTATATACCGCTGACAGGTTTTCATTCCGAATCCCCGGATTTGAAACTATCGGCTTCCGACGATTAACGAACAACCGGAGGTAACAAGAATGAGAAAGGCTTTTATAATCTTTGTATTGTTTATCGTTGCAGCGGTCTTCGTTCCTGAAGGGTTCTGTCAGCAGAAATGCGTCAACGCCGAAGGCGAAGCGGTGATCAACAACGACGACGTTCCTTCTGCCAGGCTTGAAGCCATTGCCAGGGCAAAATGGGCGGCAATCGAACAGACGGTGGGCGTTGACGTCAAGGCGGGAACCTTCGTATCCAACTTCGCCGTAGTCGAAGATGTCATGAAGACCAAGGCCGGCGGATCAGTGAAAAGTTTCAAGGTGTTAAGCCAGAACAAAAAAAACGGGACGCTGAATGTTTTAATTAATGCCTGCGTAGAGCCCAATAAAGCTAAAGAGGCGGTTTCCGACCTTTCCCTGAACAGCGGTATCACCGTCTTCATACCGGCAAGAAAACCGAGGGACACGGGCGGTTCCAGCTTTGAAGAGACCAATATTCTGTCGGAAAAACTCATCGGGAAGCTGACTGAGCAGAACTTCAAGGTGATAGACGTCGCGCCGGCAAATCCCAAAGACGCCATGGCAATCGAGTCGGCCGCGAAAGGCGGAAACACAATGGTTGTCCGCAGCATGCTTTACAGATACCTTTCCAATGTGATGATCGTCGGTAAAATAGATTACACTATTTCCACCAAGAAAAATGAGGATATCGGATACGGCCTGGCCATGCCCTTCAACAACGTCACAGTGGGACTGACTTACCGCATGCTGGCCAAAAATACCCGTACAGGAAACATGGAGGTACTGACCGCCGACGCGGTTTCCGGCAAGGGGCTTGCCAACAATGTGGAGGACGCCGCTGCGAGGGGCATGGAAGACCTGTTGGAACAGCTTACCCCGAAGGTGCTGGATACGGCGCATAAATTCATCCTGGGCAATACCAAGCGGGTCCGCATCAAGGTGAACGGTGTAGCGGACCTTGACACCAATATCGAGGTCAAGGGATTCCTGAAGAATACAGTCTGGGTAACAGACGTTCAGGAGCAGCAGATGGGGGAATTTACGGTCGGCTATCCGGAAAACTCTCTGTATCTGGCAAACAGCCTCAAACAAAAAGCAAATTTCGACCTTGTCAATTTCACGCCGTATTCGTTAACCCTGAATTACAGGCGATAAGGATGCCGGGAGACATCATCGGCCATATCCCCGGTTGAGGATCTTGAAAAATGAACATACGCTTTTTATTCTGCGTTATCGTGCCTTTTCTCTTGTCGGGCTGCATCCCTGAACTGATGGCAACGGCGGTGAAAATCGATGCAGCAGCCTTCATCGTCGACAAGGGACCGAAGGAGGACATCCCTGTGGCATGCAGGAGTCTTTACGAGTCATCCATACCCAGCGTGGCCATTGCACCTTTTTCGAATAATACACCTTTCGACTATGCAAGGGAAATCGAAGCCAACGTATCCGGCTCTTCACACAGCAATCAACGAGGCGCGGGGGCGGCGGGCATAACGCCGGGAGGAGTGGGCGCCGTCTGGGGGATTGACGAGAGAAGGCAGTTCCAGACCGACATCAGAATGTCACAGAATGAGATGAACTCCAGGCTGAGTGAATCAGTCGAAGAAGGGGTAATGGATCAATTTAAAGCCCTGGGCGGCGTGAAAGTCTATACCAGGAAAGATATGCCGAGGATCTTCGATGAAATGAAATTGCAGCAGTCGGGTATGGTTGATGAAAAGACAGCCGTTAAACTGGGAAAGCTGGTCGGCGCACGCTACATAGTAACAGGGTCCTTCAATAATATAGCCATCTCGTACACCAGCCTGCAGGAGCTGCGCCGGGCTTCGCGTGACGTAGGCCGGAAGACTGGAGAACAGCTGGAAGGATGGGCGGGAGTTGCCGCAATTGTTCTGGGAGCGGCAGGCGCTGTAGCCGCAGAGGCCGCTGAGGGATGGAAGATCGACGCCGAGGTTATTGTCCGCATTATTGATGCGGAAACGGGCGAGGTCCTTTTTTCTGAAAAGATTGACGGACGGGAGAGTATCGGAAGAATGCCCTACCCCGGCTTTGCCGAGGTGGTGGGCGCCGTGAAAAAAGCGGCATCGAAGAAAATGGATAAACTGAAAGTCTCTCTGTCCAGGCATTTCATCGCTAAGGGATATATCTTCCAGACCAAAACCAGTCCCGACGGCAGGCAGAGAATTGCCCTGATCAATCTGGGAAAAAACAACGGTATAAATGAAGGGACTCAACTCTCGGTATATACCTTCAGCGAATTGGAAGACCCCATTACCGGAAAAAGAATCTGTGACCAATCCCGGCTTCCTGTAACGCTGGTCATGACCGATCAGCTCCAGGCGGACAGGTCATGGGTGCTGATTGAAGGCAACACGGAGCAGGTTAAGAGGGTCAAACCGGGACAGTTGGTGGAGGTAAAACCGGCACAGTGATGATGAGATCAAGGTTTATTAAAACTGCAATCATATTATTGGCCGCTGTGATTTTTTTCGGCTGCGGCCGCGGAGTAAAACCTGAATACAACGCTCATCCCCTGCTTTATTGCGGATGGCTTGACCTGAAAGAAGGCGATTATAAAAAAGTCGGCTACAACTCGCGCGCCGAATGGAAAATCATCATTGAAAGGATAAACATCTATTTTCTTCAAAAGAGCGTTGCCGACTACTGCAGCACATTCAAAGTTATCGGCGCATCCGGCAAACCGGATAAGCCTCCCGCCAATGCCTATTACGTAAAATTCAACGTCATCGAATTTGATCAGGCAGGCACCGCGTTGACTGTCGGGGTGAAGATAATCGACACCGACAGCAAACGTGTAATTTCATCCTTTATCAGCAAACCTTCCGGCATTGCCTCCTTCGGCAGCGTCGTCTTTATGGGACGAATGAGCCATGTCTGTCAGAATATTGCTCGTGATATTGCCGATCACATCTACCAGAAATAATTATCCCTGATTACGCAAGAACGTGTAGGCACTGGATAATCCTGGTCAAAGAGGTTTTCAAGCGGCGAATCAAATATTTTTTTTGTGAAAAATATTCTGAGCCGCGGAAAGCTTCTTTGACCCGGATACCAAAGAGTATTACTTTTTTTGTCGCGTAATCCGGGATTATTTCTTCTCTCTTTCTTCCGTCACGCAATAAATACCTTTCCCTTCTAATGCCGGTTTGAAACAGAGGTTGTCCGAAACACAGGCCGCCCTGCGGAGGTCCCCCGCCTTCCAGCGATTCACAAGGCCGGGCTCCCTGATAAACGGACGGCTCATTGATATATAATCGGCTGCATCTTCATTGACAAGACGATCTGCAACAGCAAAGGATCGCATACCTCCGACCAATATGAGAGGAATGCTGATTCGCTTTTTTATAACTGCAGCCTCTTGCCGGAAATAGGCCTCTTTTTCCTCGGTATCTATCTTTGTGCGGCTCGGCGACAGTTTGCCGCTTACAATCGTGCCACCGCTGAGTTCGATGGCATCTGCACCGGCACCGGCAAGCATTTCAGCCGTCCGCAATGAATCTTCCAGTTCCATGCCGCCTTCAATAAAATCGCTGCAGTTCAGTTTTATCAGCACCGGATAGTCTTTGCCGACTGACGCCCTCACCGCCCGTATTGCCTCAAGACAGACGCGCACGCGGTTGTCTATGGCGCCTCCATAGCCGTCTTTTCTTCTGTTAAACGCCGGTGAAAGAAACTGACTCAGCAGATAGCCGTGGGCGGCATGCAACTGGACGCCGTCAAACCCTGCCGCCCTGGCCCTCGCGGCAGCGCGGCCGTAATCCGATACGATGCCGTCTATATCTTGTCCTGTAATCTCCCTGCGCGGCATCTTCGATAACCCCTCATAATTTGAAACCGCAAGCGGCGGCTGCTCAAGCAATTGTTCGGCGGCAAACGTTCCTGCATGCGCCAGTTGCGCCACAACCCTGCCTCCTCTTTCGTGGACAGCATAAGTCAGACTATACAAACCGGGTATCAATTCATTTTTGTAAATCCCGATTTGCTTCGGAGTCGCCTGTCCATCCTTCCTGATGTATGCATGGCTCGTAATGATCATCCCTGCCCCGCCCGCTGCCAGCGCGGCATATGTTTCCTCCAGCTTCGGCGTAACGCCCCCGTCATCCGCCGCCATTCCTTCCCAGGTAGCGGAACGGACAAAACGGTTGTCAATCTTCATGCCGTTGATCACAGTAGTTTCAAACAGTCTGCTCATTCCCTCTCCTTCAAGATTATTCCATTCCCTCAATGAGTGCCATTACGTTCTGCCCCAGGACTCTGTGGTTGTATCCCCCTTCCAGTATGGCAAAATACCCTCCCTTGTTTTTCGCGGCGGCTTCCTTCACCAGATGGCCGATCTCCGTGTAGTCTGAAGTGGCGAGAAGACCGCCCCAGTCTTCCTTGTGATGGTCGAATCCGGCGGATATGCCGATAATATCCGCCTGTTTTGAATCCAGGAACTTCTTTACCTCGTCGATATATCTTTCTCTGCTTGATGATCCGGGGTTGAATATGGACACATAGTCCTTGCCTCCCAATGTATTGACCGTGCCGTCTCCGAAGTGCAGATCGATGTCCAGCACCATAGCGCTTTTAATTCTGTTTTCTCTTTTCAGTTTTTCCATGGCAATGGCCATGTTACTGAAAAAGCAGAAGCCCCAGGCGCTGTTAGCCGAGGCGTGATGTCCGGGCGGCCTGATGAGAGCAAAGCACGGTTCTTTAAGACCTATCTCCGCGGCCTGGATTGCCCCGCCCGCTGCCAGAGCAGAAATGTCGTAAAGTCCCTCCCTTGTCACTTCGGCGATATGATACTTGGTATGCACGGCGGCGATGTCTTCTTCTGCAGCCGGCACTGCCTGAACAAACTCAACCCGGTCCTTGATTACTTTAAGCACGGCCTCGATCCTTCCAGTGGCAGCGGCAGGATCTGAAGTGTAAGAATGGTGGAAATCCTTGTGGAAGACTACCTTCATCATGAATATACCTCCTTATATTGTTTAAAGAAAACTCATGGCCTTTAAAATCCGGACAGTATTCACCGAAACATCCAGACCCGCCAATTCTTCCGGCGAAATCCAGCGCGCCTCCTGAGCGTCATCGGCTCCCTGCGGTTCACCGCTGATGTACTCTCCCATCATATCCACAATCACATAGTGATAGCGAAGACGGTTGTTCCCGTCATAGTCAAAAAAATCGAAGCTGTATACCGGATCGCCCGCTTTGATCGTCACGCCGGTTTCTTCCATGATCTCCCGCTCTGCCCCCTGCTGGAGCGTTTCACCCAGTTTGAGAGATCCCCCTGGTATCGCCCATAAACCTTTGCTCGGCTGAATTCCCCGTTTGACCAGCAGAACCCTGCCGTCTTTGATTACTATTGCGCCAACGCCGACGACCGGCCGTTCCGGATATTCTCTCTTGGATGCCATATGTTTCCCCGGTTGCTTTATACTCCGCCCGCATGCCTGTTCAAGCCGGTATTCCGAATTCAAACGCGGCGCTCATCCAGTGGTCGGCATGCCCGTTAAACGCTCGTTCGGTGAACGTGACATGCCCTGCTCGATCAATTATGATTACGCTAGACGACCTGGTTCCATAAACGGGACACGTTATAAACATTGATGACAAGATTCTCTCCCACTCCAGCCCTATTCCCGTATCAGGGAGTCGGCTGTCCTCGGGATGATGCATATCGGCAAGCATTGTGAAGATTCTTTCTGCGGAAGGCTTTTCATTGTCTTTCAGAAGTGTGGCAAGCTTTTTCTTCCCTCTTTCCACCTTCGGCCAGGGCGTGTCGAGAAGATGGTTGCTGAGCCCGTATAACCCCGGTTCAAGCTCTCTGGCTCCATCCATGTTTGAGCAGTAAAACAGGCGCGGCCAGCAGCCAAGGATCATGTTGAAACCGTTGTATTCTGCCCCCTTCTTCTTCAGCGACTCAACATAGGCGGATGCATCCGTTTCTCCGGTCAGGAAATCTCTCACCAGCCACCCGCGTGAGGGCGCATTGGGTTTCAGATGCAGAGGATCGCGATAGTTGGTCAGCGCCGCCATCCGCCCTTTTCTGGTAACTCCCAGCCATGTCCCGCCTTCCTTGAGGTCGCGTCCTCCCAGTACGTCAGGATGTTCTTCCCATAGGGCAACCGGTGCCGACGGACGGTCGTAAAACTCGTCGCGGTTGGCGGCAAAAATAAAAGGGTAATCCGGGTTCTGTTTGTATGAAAAGAGTATCAGGCACATTTTCTACTGTCCGACCGTCGGGTATTGGTTTCAGTCAATCAATGTGTCTTGGAAAGTTTCGCCTTCAATAGTTCGACAATAGTCTCCATTGCTTCGCCTGCCGCCGATTTTATCAGGACGTCCGCATTGCTGTCATAGGGAGTATCGCCGATATTCAATATGACCAGCTTTGCACCGCCCCCCTTGGCATAGATGGGCATGTAGGCAGCCGGATAGACAACCAGCGAAGAGCCGATGACAATGAAAAGATCGCAACCGCTTGCATGCTTGGATGCATCGCTGAGCACCTGATGGGGGAGGCTCTCTCCGAAGAATATGACATCCGGTTTGAGAATGCCCTGACAGCGTTCACATACCGGCGCATCATCCAAAGCCTTAAACTTCTCTATAGCATCGGGAACTGAGTAGCGTTCATGACAACCGAGACATCTCAGCCAGTTCATATTGCCGTGCAGCTCATATACTTTTTCCGGAGAGTTGCCCGCCTTCTGGTGGAGATTGTCCACATTCTGGGTGATGACACACACCAGTTTCCCCATTCTCTCAAGTTCCGCAACGGCAATGTGCGCCTTGTTCGGCTGCGCATTGACGAATATCCCGCTTTCCAGGAGAAAGCGCCACTGTTTTCTTCTCGTTTCGGGATCATACAAAAACTTGTCGATTGTAAAATCGTCGGGATTGAACTTCGACCAGATGCCGCCGGGACTGCGAAAATCCGGTATCCCCGATTCGGTGCTTATACCGGCGCCTGTAAAAACGACCACTTTTCCGGCTTCGGCAATCAGCTCCGCAACCGCCGCCAGTTTATCGCTCACATCGTCTTTCGCCATAAGACCCCCGTGGGATTTGCCATGTATTATGTAAAATAAAAACGCTGAAATGAAAAGGACTAAATGCATCCCGATATTTCTGGTTATTATAACGAGTCTTTGAGTTTGTGGAAATCCATCTTCCCGGCGAGTATGATCGAGTACGTCAGATTTTTCATAAACGCGGCGCATATGGAAGGTTCAAGAACTTACTTGAATCAAGGCAATTGTTGAAAGCATGGAATGAGTTCTCGGAGCAGCGAGAGGAGCAGGCACTCAGGCAGTGGTGTATTGAAAACGAGATAACGGTCTGCTAACCGGACGATTCATTCCTCTACAGTCATTGTCGGGCTTGACCCGGCAATCCAGCAATACCAGGAGTTCCCGATCAAGTCGTGAACGACACCTTTCCTATGCTGCACACTTTTTAGTATATTCATAATATCCATGGTATTTCAGTAAGAAGCATCAAGACGTTGCGTCATCATTCTCCCTGAAAACTTGAAGGGGCTGCATTGAAAGAACAGTCATTGGGTGCATTACAATAATGGCACGCTAATTGTTATTGGGATTAACCCAAAAGCATTAAGGAGGCCTGTAATGACCGCTGTTGCTATACTGCAAGGCACTTTTGCCGTAAAGATGGAGGCAAATTATGCCGCCAAGGCAACTCAAGGCGGCATTTTTTTGCCGTCATCCCGCACTGAATCCGGGAAAACTATCAACGGCTCGACATCAACAGACTTTTCCCAATCCGCACTTCTCAGTAAAATTGCACAAAAATATAATGTGCGAAACATGTCGCCGCGGGAAATGGCATCGATGAGCCTGGGGCTTTATCAAAGCGGCGCAATCTCTTTTCAAGATCACGCACTGCTGTCATTCCAGCCGGAACTCGGTCCGCAATTCGATAATATATCCCCGGAAACTTATGGCAAGGCCGACACGCCACGAGATTTTATTGCACAGTGGGAGTCGCAACTTAAAATACATGAGAAATACGGTGATGCAGCCTCTGCAAAAAACGACAGCAGGATAATAAATATTCTTGCCAATTTATCGACTCTGCGTGATTTGGCTGACATTTCCGCGCCTCAAACGCTCATCTGACATCGGATGTCAAGAAAGACAAGGGTGCATATATCATTGCTTTTTGGCCTGTCGCTGCAGCTTTATTTTTCATTTGTAATTATTGAGCTAATTAGCTAAGGTTTCCCCGTATATTTTCTTAGCGGATAACCCATAATGGCGAGACGAATAAAAAAACGGTCAAAGAAAGCAGGGATGCCCCCCGGCGCTTTTGTTCACATCGGGGAACAACTGGCCGAGACAACCAAGATCACTGTTCTCGACTACAACGAATGCCGCACCGAAGAAAGGAGCATATCCGTTGATGACCTGACGCCTCCTCCCCGGGAACGGGCGGGCGTTACCTGGATTCACGTGGACGGTATCCACGACGTCGAGGTGCTGGAGAAACTGGGACGCAAGTTCGGCATTCATCCTTTGGTCATAGAAGATATCCTCAATACCGATCAACGACCCAAGATAGAAGACAACGGCGACTATCTTTACATCGTTCTCAAGAAGCTCTACTCCGAAACAGGACAACCGGACGAGCTTCTCGCAGAGCAGGTAAGCATCATCATCGGATCGAACTACCTCATTTCGTTCAAGGAAAAGGAGGGCACTCTTTTTACCCCCCTTCGCGACAGGATAAAAAGCTGTCAGGGCCGCATCAGCAAGGAAGGCCCCGATTACCTGGCGTATGCGCTTATCGATAATATTGTGGACGGATACTTCATTTTCCTTGAGAATCTTGGTGAAAAAATAGAGACGGCGGAAGATGAACTCGTGGCCAACCCTTCCAAACACACGCTGCATGCGATACAGCTCCTGAAGAGAGAGATGATCTACTTCCGGAAGTTCATCTGGCCGCTCCGGGAAATCATCAATTACCTGGAGCATACGGAATCTTCACTGATAAGCGACTCCATGAATATTTATTTCCGCGATGTCTACGACCACACAATCCAGGTCATGGACACGGTGGAGACATACAGGGACATGCTTTCATCCATGCTGGACATCTATCTTTCCAGCATCAGCAACAGAATGAACGAGGTCATGAAGGTGCTGACGATCATCGCCACCCTCTTCATGCCGCTGACGTTCCTCGCCGGCGTTTACGGGATGAACTTCAAGCACTTTCCTGAGATCGAATGGACTTACGGGTATCTGTTCTTCTGGCTGTTATGCATCGGCATCACCTTGTTCATGCTTCATTATTTCAGAAAAAGAAAATGGCTGTAGGATAAAAACGAGGGCCATACAGAAAATTAAAAAATAAACGCAAGGAGGTTTCATATGAGTACATTTTCAGCAAGCGACATCGTTGAGTTCGCAGTCAGGATTGAGGAAAACGGCGCCAACTTCTACCGCTACGCAGTACAATTGATCAAGGATGAAGATGGCAAAAATATCTTCACAAAATTGGCGGATGAAGAGTTGAAGCACAAAAGGACCTTCGAGAAAATCTTCGCCGAAATAGAAAAAGCGACGCCGCCTGAAAGCTATACAGGAGAATATGCCGCATACCTCCACAATTACGTGGACAACAATATCATTTTCAAAAAAGAGGCTCTGGAGGCCGAGGCATCAAAGGTAAAGGACACCGTCTCCGCGATCAATTTCGCCATTCAGCGCGAGTTGGACTCCATATCCTATTACAATGAGATCAAGGTGATCGTCCCGGCTTCCCAGCATGCACCGGTAGATGCGATTATTGCCGAGGAGAGAAAACACTTTATGATTCTGACAAACCTCAAACAAAAGCTGTCTAAGTAACGAGTGAGGCAGACGTCAGACATTGGAAGTTTGCCTGATTTAGAAGGTAGATTTATTATGGCTCAGAAGACAAACGAAGATCATGTTTTTTACAGAAACCCGACCAAGTTCTACCCGACGGCCTTTCGCGGCGAGGGTATATACATCTATGACGCGGAAGGAAAGCAATACATCGACGGTTCGGGCGGGGCGGTAGTGGCGGCAATCGGCCACGGAGTGAAAGAGATTGAGGATGCCATGCGCGAACAGCTTTCAAAAATTGCCTTCACGCACGGCACACACTTTACCTGCGAATCTACCATACAACTTGCGGAAAAGCTCGTCAGGATGTCACCGCCGTCGCTGGAGCGCGTCTATTTTCTGTCCGGAGGATCGGAGGCCGTGGAGACGGCAGTCAAGATGGCAAGACAGTACCAGGTGGACCGCGGCATGCCGTTGAAGTACAAAGTCATCTCCCGCTGGACAAGCTATCACGGAAACACCCTGGGGGCGCTGGCGCTGGGCGGACATACCGGCAGGAGACGCTATTACCAGCCGCTCATCCAGCATACGCCGCATATAGCGCCGGCTTACTGCTACCGTTGTCCCTTTGAACTCAGGCCGGAAAGCTGCGGGATCGAGTGCGCCGACGAATTGGAGAAGGCTATTCTCTATGAAGGGCCGGACTCTGTTTCCGCCTTCATGGCTGAGCCTGTCGTGGGCGCGACCGCCGGAGCTCTTGTGCCGAAAGACGGGTACTTCCAGAAGGTAAGAGAGATATGCGACCGCTATGATGTTCTGCTTATCGTTGATGAGGTGATGACGGGCATCGGGAGGACCGGTCGGAACTTTGCGGTCGATCACTGGAGTGTCATACCGGATATGATTTTATGCGCCAAGGGTCTCGGGGCAGGCTACTACCCGGTATTCTGCGTGATCACTACAGACAAGGTACACAAGGCGATCCGTGAAGGGAACGGCAATTTCGTGCACGGACACACCTACAGCCAGAATCCTCTCGCCTGCGCCACCGGTGCAGCGGTACTCGACTATGTGGAGAAACACTATCTGGTTGCCAAAAGCGCATCCCTGGGCAGGTACATGCTGGAGAAGCTGAAAATTCTCGCCGGACATGCCGTGGTCGGCGATGTCCGCGGCCTGGGACTATTTGCCGGGGTGGAAATCGTCAGGGATAAAAAGACGAAAGAAACCTTCGATCCCAAATTGAAAATCAACGCGCTGATAGCCAACCGCGCCTTCGCAAAGGGGTTGATTACCTATCCCGGCGGCGGCGGAGCTGACGGAATCAGCGGCGACCACATCCTGCTTGCTCCTCCTTTTGTCATTAAGGAAGATCAAATCGACAAGATCGTCGGCATTCTGGATGAATCCATAGCGGAAGTAGAAAAGGAACAGGGATTCTGAACATGGAAAAGGTCATTATCACGGCGGCAATTACGGGAAGCCGGATGATGCGCGATGTTGCGCCCTACATCCCGATAACGCCTGAGGAGATAACGCAATCCGCTATTGAAGCATGGAGAGCAGGCGCTTCCATAGTGCACCTGCACGTCCGCGATCCGGAGACGGGTCTCGGCAGCCAGGACATAGACCTTTTTCGCAGGGTTGTGGAGCCGATAAGGAAAGAAACAGACCTCATATTAAGCCTTACGACGAGCGGCATCCCGGGGCGCAATCTTCCCCCGGAAGAGCGCCTGTCGCCGCTGGTTCTGAAACCGGAGCTTGCCTCGTTCGACGCCGGTTCCATCAACCTGGGAGGGAAAGCCTTTATCAACGATCCTTCATTTCTCGACAGGGCGGCAGAGATGATGAGAGAGGCGGGGGTCAAGCCGGAAATCGAGATATTCGATCTGGGAATGATCATCACCTCACTGCGTATGCGTGATGAAGGAAAGCTGGACGATCCGCTCCATTTTCAATTTGTTCTGGGCACGCCCTGGGGCGCCCCTGCCACGCCGAAATCCTTCCTTCACCTCTACGAGCACATCCCGGATAATGCTACGTGGTCAAATATAGGAATCGGGCGCGGACATCTGCCCATGGCCGTCATGGCATTGATAATGGGAGGACACATCCGAGTCGGCATGGAAGACAACATTTACCTGGACCGCGGCGTGATGGCAAAAACCAACGCCGAACTGGTCGAAAGAGTAGCCGGGATAGTGAAGGCATACGGCAGGGATATCGCCACCCCGGCGGAAGCCCGCACTATTCTTGGATTGATAAAGTAAAGGATAAGAAAAATGATCTACAAACCAAAATTTCTTGTAACAGGCGTCGGCAGCATGCCCTTTGACGACCCGGCGTACGCCGTGGATATTGCCCTTACAAATATGCCGGAAGCGCCTTTCTGGCCTCAGTTGCCTAAACTCGGCATTAATGAGCAGATGGAAATCCAGTTTACGGAAGGGATGCCGCGCGCCGTCATAGACCGCGAGAAAAACCGCCTCTACTTCGATACAGGAGGCGACTACAGCGACGAGTTTGCGGAGTTTTATGAAAACTACGCAGCAGCAATGGATCCCGACGAAGGGACCGGCGACTGTTCATCTTTGGCTATCAGCCGGGATTTTGCCGCCGGCATCTACATGCTGGAATCAAAACTCGCAGAATCAGGAAAAAGACTGCCCGTTGTGAAGGTGCAGACAACAGGCCCCTGTACATTCTGCCTGACCTGTGTCGATGAAAGCAAGCGGTCCCTCTTCTACAATGAGGAATTCCGCGACATGATCGTCAAGGCTCTTGCCATGAAGTGCCGCTGGCAGATACAGAAGTTCCGGCCGTATGCGGATGAGATTATATGCTTTATCGATGAGCCGATTCTCTCTGCATTCGGAAGCTCCACCTACGTTTCGGTAAAGCGAGAGGACGTTGTCGCACTGCTTTCGGAGATGGTGGATGCCGTGCACAGCGACGGGGGGATCGCAGGAATTCACTGCTGCGGCAACACGGAGTGGAGCATACCAATTGATGCCGGATTGGACATGATTAATTTCGACGCATTTCAATACGGGGAGACAATCGCCATGTACCCGGAAGCCGTGAAATCCCATCTGGAAAGAGGCGGTATGCTCGCGTGGGGCATTGTTCCGACATCGAAGGCCATCAGGGAGCAAACCGCACAGAGCCTGGCAGAACTTCTGGAAAAAAGGATTGATCACCTGGCATCGAAAGGCATAAGCCGTCAGATGATTGTCGAAAAGTCGCTTATCACGCCTTCCTGCGGCACCGGTTCACTTGACCCGGAGGATGCAGAAAAGGTTTTCTCCGCAGCAGCCGCCATTTCCCGTTTGATGAGATCGCGCTACCAGTGAATTTCCATGGGAGGTTATTAATATGAAAGTTGCCATCTCAGGCAAAGGCGGCGTCGGCAAAACAACGCTTGCCGCGGCGCTGGCACTCCTCATGGCAAGGCGAGGAAAGAAGGTGCTTGCCCTTGACGCCGATCCCGACGCAAATCTGGCCGCAGCGCTGGGAATTGACCCGGAAGACCAGAAACGGATCATCCCCGTTTCCGAGCAGGCGGCGCTGATTGAGGAGCGAACCGGAGCCAAGGTGAAACAGTACGGCCAGATGTTCAAGCTCAATCCGGAGGTATCGGACATTGCCGGTAGATACGCATTCCACCACCGCGGTGTCGATTTGCTGGTGCTCGGCGGCATAAAAACCGGGGGCAGCGGTTGCGCCTGCCCGGAGAACACGCTGATACGAGCCCTTGTCGCGGACATTATACTCCACAAGGACGACGCCCTGGTCATGGACATGGAGGCAGGGGTTGAACACCTCGGAAGGGCGACCGCACGCGGCGTCGACAGGCTGATCATTGTCGTCGAACCCGGTCAGCGTTCCATCGAAAGTACTCAGCGCATACTGAAGCTGGCTTCGGATATCGGCATTCCTCTCATGCAACTGGTCATCAACAAATCTCACGGACAGCGCGATGAGGACTATGTCCTGTCGGTTTTTCCGGGACACGATTTGCTGGGTGTTATTCCCTATGCCGATTCACTAAGACTCTCCGACAGGAAAAGCTTGTCGGTGCTCGACGGTGCCGACGTAGAGACAAGCAGATGTTTCGAAACTATACTGGATAAACTCTTAAAGGGAAAGCAGGAATGAGCTTTATAACAGCCATTACAGGCAAGGGCGGAGTAGGCAAGACAACAATTGCGGCAATACTCATCAGCAGGATGATTGCCGGGGGATATCGGCCGGTTCTTGCCATTGACGCCGATCCCAATTCCTGTCTTGACTTCAGCATGGGCGTCAGGGTTAATGCAACCATCGGCAGCGTCCGCGAAGATGCAAAGGCTTTCGCCCAAAAGGGCATGTCGGAGGGAATCGACAAGCAGCGGCTGCTGCAACTGAAAATCAATGAAAGTCTCCTGGAGGGTGAAGACTTTGACCTGATAGCCATGGGGCGTCCGGAAGGCCCTGGATGCTATTGCTACGCAAACAATATTCTCAAAGAGGCAATATCTAAGATGGCCTCGCAGTATCCCTACGTCGTGATCGACAATGAAGCCGGGCTGGAAAATCTTTCCAGGCGCATTGCTCCCGAAGTTGACCTGATGATCATTGTTACAGACCCATCTGCCGGAGGTTTTGATACTGTATCCCGCCTGCACAAACTTTCACAGGAAATGGGCATCATCTGCAAGCGCCTGGCCGTTGCCGTCAACAGGACGCGCCGTGAAATGCCGCCGCACCGGCTGGATGCTCTTGCCAAATCGACCGGTGCCGACACCATTATGACATTTCCCGATGACGATGAAGTCAGTGAATACTCGGAAGCCGGCAGAAACCTGATGCAGCTGAGCGCCGGCAACACAATTGTGTCGCGCATCGATGCTTTTATTGACTGGATGAAAATCAATAATAAAGATTGACTTCCTTAAAAGATTACATGAAAATTATCCCCTCATTCCGGACAGGTTCTTTATAAAAATTTTTCCCAATGTTATCTGATTGAAGACTCTTTCATTTTTTCCGGGGGGCAAATTATGCAAGAGCAAAAACCTCCTTCAGAAAGCGGCATCAATACCGGCAACGGAGAATTAATCGGTAGAAGGCCGGGCACAAAGATGGATAAGTTGATTCGCCATATACAGGGCATCAACAACCTGCCGACCTTTTCTAAAAACATTATTGAGATCAATCGCAAAACCTCTTCCAATAAAACCACATCCGCCTCTGCATCGGACCTGGCAAACATTATCCTGAAGGACTATTCTCTGACCTGTACACTCCTCAAACTGGTCAATTCCGCTTATTACGGTCAGCAGGCGGGCGCCATCGCCACTGTTACCAGGGCGATAATGGTCCTTGGCATAGAAAAGGTGCGGCTTACCGCTCTCAGCCTCATCCTTTTCGAACAGCTTCATAAACACAGCTACATTGACGAACTGAAAGACTCGGCCATCAGCTCCTTCATGCGGGGGCTGATAGGCGGCAAGATAGCCGAGCTGACTGCACCCAAAAGGGTTGAAGAATGTTTCATCAGCGCCATGCTGCATAATCTCGGGCGTCATCTGATTATTTTTTGCTTTCCCGAAATCTATGATGTCATCAGGAAAAAATGGAGCGGGACGACATGACTGAGCAGAATGCATCTTCCGCCGTTCTGGAGCACACCTATGAAGATCTGGCCATGGAAGTCCTGAGGTTGTGGAACTTCCCGGGAAAGATTATCAACAGCCTGACGCGCCTCCCGGCAGGGCCGATAGAGACGCCGGAATCTGAAGAAGATATAATGCGCGTCATCGCCAACTTTTCGGATGAGCTTTGCAACGTAATAAATCAGGAGGAGAAGGAACAGCGGCTGGTTTTCATCAATTCCATAGCGGATCGCTACAGCGGTTTTATCAGTCTCAGTAACGACCAGTTGACAGGGATGCTGACCGAAGCCAGATCGCAGGTGGAAAAAACTGCCTCTATCCTCAACATAGACGTACGCAAGAGTGATTTTCTGAACCGTCTGTCACGGGAAATCAGGACAACATTGCCTGACCAGCATTCCGAAATGCAGGCCGGTTCCGGGGAACTGGAAACCGACAAATCTTTCCTGGGATTGCTGAGCGGCGAAGAGGCAGTGATCGCAGGGCTTCATGACATTACCAATGTTCTTCTCGGCAAGGCGCTGCTGAATGACATTCTATTCATGATTCTGGAAACAATGTACAGGGGATTCAGTTTTCATCGCGTCATCCTCTGCATTATGGACAACAAGACCAGAAAAATGGGTGCCAGATTTACTCTCGGTTCTGTAAGCCAGCACATTATGGATAATTTCTGGTTCGATGTCGGACAGTCCTCCGATGTTTTCAGTAAAGCCGTCACAGGGAATCAGGACATGATCATTAACAATGCCGACGATCCCGCAATAAAGGACAGAATACCGAAATGGTATCGCAATCTCATCGGTATGTCCTCTTTTGTAATCTATCCTATTGTTGTTAAAGGTAAACCGATCGGCATTTTTTATGCCGACAAGAAAACACAGGAAAACATTTTATCGGAAAACGAAATCAACCAAATGAAGATCCTGCGCAATCTTGCCCTGCTTGCCATCAGGCAGCATTAGATAGTATTATTTTTTCGGATAACCGACAGTTTGCGTCAAAACGATCATCTGGTCATCCCTCAGCTTCATGGCCTTTGCCAAAGGTGCTCTGTCGACTGTTGCCCGCACTACCGTGGCCAGTCCCTCAGAAGCGCAATACAGATATACATTCTGACTGATGAATCCAGTACTTACAGCTGAATAGAAGTTTTTTTGCTCATGATTTGTTTCAGGCATTTTCAATAAATCAGATACATAGATAAGATTAACCGGAGCATCCCTGACGAAGGTTTGCGATCCCGTCAAACCCCGGACATCCTGTTTCGTGATCTGCTTTAAAAGGTGCTGAAGAGGATCATACAGGTAAACGCCATCGGCTGTGGCCACATATATGTCAATGACATACCATTTATGCGGTGAAGGGACGGTGCGCCCTCCCGACAACGGTCTGTTGACGCCGCAGGCCGACCAGAGCAGAGTCGAAAGTACGCGAATAGGGAGTTTCCTGGGACTGAACTGCCGTGTGGATTTTCTGTCCTTTAACACGTGCATCAGCATGCGGCCGCTGTCCATCTGAGGCTTTACAAGCTTTATCGGCTTAAGATCCTCAGTAAATCCCGCCAAGGGACAAATCAGCATTACCGTTGTGATAATTATCGCCATCAATGTCTTTTTTTTCAACATATTTAACTCCTTCCCCCAAAGGCGTTTTTCTCAAATAATTCCTGTTTGACGGATACAACGTCACAGTTTAAAAATCAAGCCCATTAAACCTTCCGGCTGCACCAATATGACAGCCATTCTCTTGAATTTATATACATTATCACCTCTTTTGCAGTACGGTTGAAAACGTTTTTTATGCTTTAACAATTCTGCATATTCTCTTGACGGAACTTTATCCATCATATATCAGATATCCCTCTTTACACTATAAAGCGATATCGAATCCCATGGCCACAAATATTAAAAATCCGCAGGAAAGACTTTATGATCCTGCATCGGTCGAAGCGCTTGTCAAGGCGGAGCGTGAAGGCGTAGAGACCTGCTTCGCGCGTCTCGACACACAGGGAACGCCCTGCGCAATCGGCAGGGAGGGATTGTGCTGCCGCATCTGCTACATGGGTCCCTGCCGCATCACGAAAAAGAGCCCCCGCGGGGTCTGCGGCGCCAATGCCGACACGGTTGTGGCGCGCAACCTGCTGCGGGAGGTGGCCGGAGGGACGGCCGCACACTCCGATCATGGACGCCATCTCTGTCTTTTGCTTAAAAAGGCGGCAAGGGGCGAGAGCAAAGACTACACTATCAGGGACGAACAGGCGCTCCGGTCGGCCGCAGTTCTTTACGGAATACCTGAAACAGGGCGCAGCAGCGGGGATGTTGCCCTCGATCTGGCCGGCCTGTTTCTCGACGAATTTACTAAGCAGGAAGACTCACCGGTCACTGCTAACCTGGCGCCCCTTCGTCAGCAGTCGATATGGAGGAATACCTCCGTTATGCCTTCCGGCATTGACCGCACTGTCGTTGAATCCCTTCACCGCACCCATATTGGTGTCGATCACGACTGGCACAATATTCTCCTGCAGGTTTTCCGGACGGCGCTGTCCGACGGCTGGGGAGGTTCCAGGATAGCAACAATCTGTTCGGACATTCTCTTCGGCACACCGTCACCTGTCCGCAGCAGCGCGAACCTCGGAGTTTTGGGAAAGAAGACGGTCAACATTCTTGTCCACGGGCATGAGCCTGAACTTGCGGAAATGCTGGCTCTGGCCGTGCGCGACCCGGAAATCGCCGGATATGCAAAAAAGGCCGGCGCCGAGGGGATCACCCTGGCCGGAATCTGCTGCACAGCCAACGAAATGCTGATGCGGCACGGCATTCCCGTCGCCGGCAGTTTCCTCCAGCAGGAGCTGGCCATTGTTACCGGCGCAGTAGAAATGATGCTGATCGACGTCCAGTGCTGCATGCCCAGCCTGCCGGAGGTGGCGGCGGCATACCATACGGAAATCGTTTCTACCACGGAGATTGCGAAAACCGTCGGGGCAACGCACATGCTGCTCGACGACAAAGACCCTCTGAACTGGGCTAAAGACATTGTAAAACGGGCTGTCGATCTGTATAAAAAACGTGATCCCGGCAAAGTCGCCATTCCGGCGGCACAAAAGCCCCTGGTCGCCGGCTTCAGCGTTGACGCGATAAAATACATGATGGGCGGAAGCTACCGCGCATCCTTCCGTCCCCTCAACGACGCCGTCATTCAGGGCAGAATCAAGGGCATTGCCGCCATTGTCGGATGCAACAACCCCAGGACAAAGGTGGACGCCTACATCAACAGCCTTACCCGCGAACTGATCAAGCAAAACGTGCTCGTCCTGAAAACGGGCTGCGCCGCTATCGCTTCCGCCAAGGAGGGAATGCTCACACCGGAGGCCGCCCTTGAGCTCGCAGGAGACGGACTGCGCGAGGTATGCGAGGCCGTCGGCATGCCCCCCGTGTTGCACATGGGAAGCTGTGTCGACAACTCCCGCATCCTCGAAGCGGCAACGGAAATCGTCCGTGAAGGCGGGCTGGGCGACGACCTGTCGCAGGTTCCGGCGGTAGGCATCGCCCCCGAATGGATGAGCGAAAAAGCAGTGGCAATCGGATGCTACTTTGTGGCTTCAGGCATAGATGTAATTCTGGGGCACCCGTTTCACATCGAAGGTTCGGAACGCGTCAACCGTTTCCTGAACGCTGAAGCGGCAAATCTATTCGGGGCGTCATTCCACGTCTGCACAGACCATGAACAGGCTCTGGCGGAAACCATCCGCATCCTGGACAGTGCAAGAGAAAAACTGGGGATCAACAGGATGGCGGAGCGCAAGCTTTACGACATGGAAGACCGGAGGCGGCTCGATGTCTAAGATAATCTGCGCCAGCGCTATAGACGGGGCTGTATCCTGGGTTGCTCGTGCCGATGCCGTTCTTGGCGAGGCCGTCCGGCAGAAAGGCGACAATTTTCCCGTCTCCTTCCCCGACACGGCATATTACCTGCCGGTCATCTACGCCCTGACGGGTGAAAAGGCAAAGTCGCTTGCCGATCTTAAGCGAGTTTTGAAACACGCCAAGACCCTTCTGCCGCCCAGGCCGGCCGAACATGTCTGGCTTCCCTACCTGGGCAACACCCTCGATGCGGGCATTGCGGCATTGTTTGCCTGCGAGATTATCGAAGCCTGCAAATACATCCTCGGCCCCAGTCCTATTTCCGGAATCTGGTTGGGTGCAGCCAGCGACATTATCATGAGGGAGCGAGGGATAGAGTTCGTTGACGGCACCGCACCGGGATTTGCCGCAATAACCGGAGCGGCACCCACAAACGAGATCGCCGTTACCATCGCCAGACAACTTCAGGAAAAAAATCTCTATGTATTCATGGCGGGAACGACGGACGGAAAGCAGTTCGCCGAGCAACTGGAGGAGGAAGGCGTACAGCTCGGCTGGGAGACCCGCCTCGTTCCTTTTGGAAGCGATGTTTCAGCGCTCATCTACGCGCTGGGTTTTGCAAACCGTGTCGCCCTGTCCTTTGGCGGTGTGCAGGCCGGAGATTTCGAGCGCAACCTTAAATACAACAAGAACCGCATCTTCGCTTTCGTGCTTACCTTCGGAGAAGTCACACCCGACAAGTATGCCGTTGCCGCAGGAGCAATTAATTACGGATTCCCCGTAATCGCCGACACCGACATACCCCAGATTCTGCCCACAGGAGTGTGCACCTATGAGCATGTCGTCTCGCAGGTGCCGTATGAGAGCATGGTCGAAAAGGCCCTTGAAGTGCGGGGATGCAAGATCAAGATAACCAAAGTGCCCATACCTGTCCCCTTCGGGCCGGCCTTCGAAGGCGAGCGCATCCGCAAGTCTGATGCGCAAGCAGAATTCGGCGGCAACCTTGCTACGGCCTTCGAGTTTGTAACAAGCGCCGAGCTCGACCAGATCAACGACGGAGAGATAAACCTGATCGGACCGGACATCGATGAGGTGGAGCCGGGAACGATCCTGCCTCTGGCAATCTGGGTGGAAGTGGCCGGACGCAAGATGCAGCCGGATTTCGAACCGATCCTGGAAAGGCAGATTCACCACCTCATAAACGGCGCTGAAGGCATATGGCACATGGGACAGCGGGACATCGTATGGACGCGCGTCTCCAAAAGCGCCTACGCCCGCGGTCTGCGTCTGCGACACTACGGTTCCATCATCCATGCCAAGTTCATTTCCGAATACCCGACCATAGTCGACAAGGTCAAGGTAACGCTGATCACCGACGCCGAAGAGGTGGAAAGGCGCGTCGCCGTTGCCCGCAGCGTCTATGACGAACGCAACCGACGCCTGGAGTCCATGACGGATGAAGCTGTCGATACCTTCTATTCATGCCTCCTCTGCCAGTCGTTTGCGCCCAACCACGTCTGCATCATAACACCGGAAAGGCTGGGGCTGTGCGGCGCTTACAATTGGCTGGACGGCAAAGCGGCCTATGAAATCAACGAAAGCGGCCCCAACCAGCCGGTCCGGAAGGGTGATTGCCTCGATCCCGTCAAAGGCGTCTGGCAGGGTATCAATGAATTCGTCTATGCAAACAGCCACAAGACCGTAAACGCCTTCTCGGCCTATTCGATCATGGACATGCCGATGACAAGCTGCGGCTGTTTTGAAGTCATCTGTGCCTATCTTCCCGAGTGTAACGGCGTCATGGCGGTAAGCCGTGAATTCACAGGCGAGACGCCGGTCGGCATGACTTTTTCCACCCTGGCGGGAAGTGTCGGCGGCGGTCAGCAGACACCGGGATTCATGGGCATCGGCAAGGTGTTTCTCACATCCAGAAAATTTCTGTACGCCGAAGGCGGCCATCGCCGGCTGGTATGGATGCCCAGAGGACTCAAGGAGGCGCTTGCTGAAGACCTGAACAAAAGATTCAGCGAACAGGGCTGTCCCGATCTTTTAGATAAGATCGCCGACGAAACAGTAACAACCGATGCCCATGAACTTCGGGAGTTTCTTGAGAAGATCGGACATCCGGCGGTCTCCATGCAGGACATGCACTCCTTTGCCGACAGCGGCATCCGCAAAGAATCTCCCGCGGCGGAGAAGAAACCGGAGCCGGAAGCAGATGAAAAATTGGAAATGGCCGCCCCTGTTGAGCCGGCGCCCGATATCATCGCCCGTCTCAAGGAAGATGTTACAGCGGAAGTGATAAAAAGGCTCCAGGCCGCGCTGCCCGGCCTTTTCAGCAGTGAATCCGTCGCTGCCATAAACAGGGCGCTGACGATATCAGGGCAGAGTGCTCCGGATGCCGCCGTCGAGGAAAAGCATACAGCCGCATCAGTTGCAGCATCAAGGACTTCGGCAAAGGCAAGGATCTCTGCCATCACTTCCTTTGAAGTGCGGCGGGAAAACTGTGAAACGGCGATCCAGGAAGTGACGCTGGGAGCTACAAAAGAAGAAGGCGGCACCCGAAGGCAAACCATAACCGTGGGCGGCGCCACCTGTATGCCTTTTCATCTCTGGGAAGGAGAGATGCCCCATCGGCCGGTTATTGCGATGGAGGTATTCGACAGTCTGAATGAGAAATATCCGCCTGTACTGAGAGGTATCTACGGCGACATGCTCCACGATCCTCCCGCCATGGCGAAACAGTGCGTTGAAAATTACGGCGCCGATCTCATCAGCGTGCGCCTCGACGGCACACACCCGGAAAGGGGGAACCATTCGCCGGATGACGCTGTTGCCCTGATTAAGTCTGTTCTGGAGGCGGTTGATGTCCCGCTCATCATCACCGGACAGAGTCACTATGATTCCAACAACGATGTTATGAAAGCTGTCGCCCAGACATTTGCCGGCGAGAATCTCCTGCTCAACTGGGTTGAGCAGGAGAATTACCGCACCATTGCCGGAGCAGCCATCGCCTACGGTCACAGTATCGTATCGCAGAGCCCCATTGATGTTAATATCGGCAAGCAGATGAATATCCTTCTTACCGGCATGGACGTTCAGCCCGGAAGGATCATCATGGATCCCCTGACCGGCGCTGTCGGCTACGGTCTGGAGTACACCTACTCCGTAATGGAGAGGATACGCATGACGGCTCTCGGAGGAGACAAAATGCTTGCCTTGCCTATGATCGCCTCTCCCGGGCAGGAATGCGCCAAACTGAAGGAAGCGAGAGCGCTGCAGGCCGCTTTTCCGGCATGGGGAGATGAGACCAGGAGATCGGCGTTGTGGGAATTGACCACGGCGTTGAGCCTGCTTTATGCTGGAGCCGATATACTGATCATGTACAATCCTGAATCGGCAATGGCTCTCAAGCGCGCTATTCTGCGCTTAATGGAGAAATAACAGCAATGGCATTAACAGGATTGCAGATACAGAAGCTGCTTCCCAAAACCAACTGCAAGGAATGCGGCGCCAACACCTGTATGGCCTTCGCAATGAAGCTGGCGGCCGGCAAAGCCGATCTTGCCCTCTGCCCATATGCTTCGGATGAAGCCATAGCCATTCTTGGCGCGGCGGCCGAGCCTCCCGTCCGTGAAATTGCCGTGGGAGAGAATCAATTGAAGACAGGGGGCGATACCGTCCTCTACCGCCATGAAAAAACATTCGTTCATCCGACAATCATTGCCGTCAATATCAACGATACGGACGAACCGGATTTTATTGAGCGTACGCTTATTGCCGTTCGCGATTACGAACTGGAACGCGTCGGAGAGAAACTGCATATCGAAATGGTAGCCGTGACGCAAAAGGGCGCCGACCGTGACGCCTTCATCGCCCTCGCGAAAAAAGCCTTCGGCATGACAAATCGCCCGCTTGTCCTGCACAGCAGCAGCCCCGATTCGCTGGAAGCAGCGGCTATTGAATTCAAAGGGGCCGCTTTTGTTCTCGCATCGGCGACTCCCGATACAATAAAGAGACTTGGCGGCACATCATCAGAAAACGGCCATGTCCTTGCAGTGACGGCTCCCGATGTAAACGGGCTTACTGCCTGCGCAACGGAACTCCGGAATGCCGGTTTCAAGGATATTCTGCTTCAGCCGCAAACCGACTCGACTGCTGAACATTTTCAAACCAACGCCGTCATGCGCCGCGCCGCTCTCAAGGATCGCATAAAGTCCGCAGGGTATCCCCTGCTGCGATTCCTTCCCGAAGATACCGACGTCACGACGACAGCTATTGAGGCGGCAACAGAGATACTCAAGTACGGCGGAGTTTGTGTCCTTCCGTTCTTCGATGCGGCATTGCTCGCCACATTGATGACGCTGCGCCTCAACGTATACACCGATCCGCAAAAACCCATCCAGGTGGAACCTGATATTTACCCCATCGGCGAACCGGGAAAAGAATCGCCGGTCTTCGTCACGACCAATTTCTCCCTGACATATTTCATCGTCTCCGGCGAGATCGAGAACAGCGGCACCAGCGCCTGGCTGGTCGTCCCGGAGTGCGAAGGCATGAGCGTTCTGACCGCCTGGGCTGCCGGCAAGTTCTCCGGCGCTTCAATTGCCAAATTCATCAAACAAACCGATTTGGAGGATAAAACAGCAACCCGCACCCTGACCATCCCCGGCCATGTCTCAGTTATCAGCGGCGAACTGGAAGAAAATCTTCCCGGCTGGAGAGTCATGGTCGGCCCGCAGGACGCAGCCGACATTGAAAGTTTTGTGAAAACAAGACTGATAAAGCAATAACCCTTGACATATTTTTCATAAAGTCTACTATTATTTCAATTTCACGATCCATATTTCATCGGCAGGCATATCTTCAGAAACCATTAAAAAATCCCGGCCTGCTGAAATTATAATGCCTTATGAGTCTGCTTAACAAAAGAAAGCCCACCACATACACTTCATGCAAACGAGGACGGCAAGGACTCCTTTTCTGCGTCATGTTCGCCATCACACTTGCTTTAATTGCAGGTTCTCCGGCCCGGGGCGATGAATGGGTCTGTGTTTCATGGGAAAAGAATGAAAACTGTTCAGTCTTTTATAACGAAAAAGTCAAGCACGCTAAAAACAGAGTTCATGTATGGACCCGCAAGATCATAACCGAAGAGCTTCGGGAAATGGACAAAGAGATAGCAAATGATATTTCCCATGCCGAATATCTGGAAAGTTATGATTGCCTCAATGCGACATGCCGTATCCTTTCGCTCATTACATTCAGAAAAGACGGGGATTCACATCAGATAGATTTTCCGAAATCGCGGGATACGGAAATAATCCCCGGTTCAACAAATGAGTCGGTGTTTGAAATTGTCTGCAAGGGAAACAGGAAGACCGCAAAAACAAAGCCTAAGAGTAAGACCAAGGCCAAAACAAAAGGCAAGAAGAAGGCAAAGTGACGGCCGGATTCTAAGTGTGAAACCTGCACCCGGCCGGGTCTTCCATAAATAACCGCAGATCCTTCCTGGCAATGATTACTTTAATATATTCAAACTATTATTCTTGTCCACATTCCCAATAAGTATTTTCGATACATATTATCTAGGATTCCTTTCAATATTGACTTAACACCGGCATTAACATAATTATGCAGCAAAGCGGTGGTATGCCGACAAACACAACAAAGACATTCTTTTACCCGGTACACAGGCAACAAAAAGCTCGCAAGGACACAAGAACATGGATTACAGCATCAAGTCTTCTTCTGATCCGGAGTGCAAAAAACAGGAAAAAAAAGATACCGCCGTCACCGATGCAATAGGAGCACTGATAGAAAAATCAACCTGGGAAATCTTTCTAAAATACAGAAATGAACTGCTGGCGGAAGATATAACCTACATAGTTCCTGCCGTTTGCGGTGCCGAAAAGAGCGGTGAACTGACCCCGCTGCAGGAAGAGATTCACAACCAGATAACGCCGAATCTTCAGGAGATTTTTAGAAAACTGGAAATATACGACACGATGGATGACCATTCCTTTGCTGTCAGATATATCGTCAGAAACATGATAATCACTAAGATAATTTACATAATCGAGAGCTTTCGCAACAAGTTCCACGCACACAATCTGAATGAACGGAGCAAGATGATGCTGCTCAAAGAACTTGCTCCCTATGGACATGCATAATGCAGTACAGCAATAAAAATGAGGCACGAGGGCTCAATATCCAGCAGACATGAATCTATCCTAGAGATTATTTAACATGGCAGATGTACTTATCGTAGAAGATAACCCCAGCGACGAAGAGTTGATGCTTTTTGCATTAAACAAGCACAAAGTGACAAACTCCATAAAAATCGTACGGGATGGGCAGGAAGCCCTCGAATACATTTTCTGCACCGGCTTTTACGAGACGCGGCAAACAGAAAAGGAGCCCAAAGTGATTTTCCTGGATCTGAATATCCCGAAAGTAAACGGGCTGGAAGTGCTGGATCAGGTAAAATCGAGCCGGGAAACGAAACATATTCCCGTCGTTATTCTTTCAACGTCAAGCGAGCCAAGAGACATCACAACTTCCTACTGCCTTGGCGCCAACAGTTATGTCGTGAAGCCGGTCGATTTTGACGAGTTCACCAGGTCCATAAAAGATCTTTGCTCCTACTGGCTGAATCTCAACAGAATAACGGTTTCCCATTAGGATGCATACCTGAGGGGCTTGTACGGCTGTTCAGAAAATTACAGGAAATGATCGGCATGGAACAACTGACTTTCAGCAGATACGAGGCTCAATGCGTCAAATGCGCCTTCTATGTAAAGAACACCGCAGGAGAACCGAGAAAGATCATGGATGAATGGAAGATGGAATGTACATATGACAAATATTGCCATCAGGACAATCCATGCAATGTTTTCATCAAAAAAGGAATTCTTGGAAAAACCAGTTAAAACGGGCATGGTTCGCAGCAGCGCTGTTTAAGCATAAGCTGATATATCCGCATATCACAAAGGAAAACAAGGCCAGCATCTGATCATCCGCTTGACGTGGACTGCAGAGGGGGACGTCAATGATCGATGCCGGCCTTAATAATAACAATCTGCTGTGATGCATTTAAAAAGAACTAATCGCCGCCTTTGCCGGCATCTTCAATTGAACATCCCGACCAGGCGTTGAAAAGTGAGAGGTATCTCAATATAAATGTACTTCCTCCGGCAGTTTTAACCTTGTAATAGTTCACGGCCGGCCTCGTTGCATCAAGTCCTCCTTCATACCACCGGTCAATGATCTCGGCCACTTCCCGGCGGCGTCCCTGACAGGTAAAAGCCGTCGGGCGTTCATTGACCATGTATCCGCTGTAACATTCAACCTCGACCGGTTCATATTGCATATCAAAAAGCCCCGCATCCAATGTGCCTGAAGTCTGTTTCGCTGACTTTAGCCTGCCCAGCTTTTTTACTCAAGATTTAAAGCTCTCCTTGATTTTCCTTTATCCCGTGTTTTATATATGTCACCGTGAAAGCGGCCGGGACAACAAATAGTTTCCATCCGGAAACTCCGGATGCTGAAACTTTCAGTTTCCAGGCGGAAACAAGTTAGTTTCTGCAAAATTACCGCGTATCATTCCTGCCGTAATAAGCGTAGCTTTAGACTGGAGGTTATCATGACCGGTATGAGAAACTTTTTATACACCTGCATCCTGATCGCCGTTCTGGCTTTTCCCGCAAGCCATGTTTACGGCAATGATCGCAAACTGCCTAATATCGTCATTCTGGCTACAGGCGGCACCATTGCCGGCGTCGCTTCATCAGCCACGGCGACAACGGACTACAAGGCAGGAGTAATAAATGTGGAAAACCTTGTCGGTTCTGTGCCGGAACTCGGCAGTGTTGCCAATATAAGCGGCGAGCAGATTGTCAATATCGACAGTTCCCAGATGACCAATGAGATATGGCTGAAACTGGCAAACCGCATAAATGACCTGCTGTCGGACAAAAGGATTGACGGCGTTGTCATGACACATGGAACGGACACAATGGAGGAGACGGCCTTTTTCCTGAACCTTGTGATAAAAAGTGAAAAGCCCGTTGTTATTGTCGGCTCCATGCGTCCCTCCACGGCAATCAGCGCTGACGGTCCTCTGAACCTCCTCAATGCTGTCGTTCTTGCTTCCAGCAGGGAATCGAGAGGCAAAGGGGTTCTGGTGGCGCTGAACGAAAAAATAAACGGCGCGCGAAATGTCACAAAAACGAACACAACATCCGTGGATACTTTTTCCTCCAGGGAATTCGGTTGCCTGGGTTATATACTTGACAAAAGGGTTTACTTCGTTCAGCAGCCGGATAAAAGGCATACAGTACGGTCGGAATTCAGCGTGCGGGGACTCACATCCCTGCCCCGTGTAGATATTCTATACGGCCATGCCGATGTAAACAGGGATATTGCCGACGCTTCGGTGAAAGCCGGTGCAAGAGGCATCGTTTATGCGGGCGTCGGCAATGGAGGCATTTTTTCTCCCGTGAAGAACGCACTTAAGGATGCAGCGGGAAAAGGCGCGGTGATTGTGCGCTCCACCAGGACAGGCAGTGGAATCGTCACCCCTTATGCCGACTACGACAAACTGGGATTCATCGCCTCCGGCTCTTTAAATCCGCAGAAATCCAGGATACTGCTGATGCTCGCCCTGGCTAAAACGAATGATTTGAAGGAAATACAGCGGATGTTCCGCGAATATTGATGATAACAAGCGCATCCGGCCTGGTCCCATCCTAAAAAACGGATACAGGACCTCACACTGTCTAGTTTATAAAGGAGATTGCTTTCGGCACGGAAAATGTATGAAACCCATGTCAAATGAAGATACTGCAGAGATAAACGGGAAGCACACGGAAAAACCGGGGGGCATGTGAAAACGGAAGCAGATGTCTGGGGTTATTTTGATTGCTTCTATTGCGTTTCCCTGCGGGAGCGCAATGATCGCCGCAAGTCCGCAATCGCAGAGTTCGCGAAAGTCGGTCTGGCGGATAAAGTCGAATTCGTACTCGGCGATCGCCATCCGTACGACATGGAAGAGGGCGTGTATGATTCGCACATGATATGCCTGCGTAAAGGTCTGGAAAAGGGCGCAAAGAATATCGTCATTTTCGAAGACGACGTGGAGTTCGACCGCTTCGATCCGGACAATTTGAGAAGTTGTATTGAGTTTTTAAAGCAGCACCCGGAATGGAAGGTCCTGCTTTTAGGCGCCTTGATCCGCTCCAGCCGGAAAACTACCAATCCGCATGTACAGAAGGTTCGTTATCAGAGTCTTACCCATGCCTATGTTTTGAATCGGCATTATGCAGAAACTTTAGCCTATGAGCCATGGAAGGGAATTGTTAACGATACCCTCTTCCGGCCGCTTGTCGATGATGTATATGCCATCTATCCCATGTGTGCATTTCAAAAAAAATTCACCTCGGACAATCATAAATACCCGAAACTTGTGCTGATTAGACGCTTGCTGGGCGGGCTTAAGCGCATCCAGAAGGCATTTGAATTTTACCACCGACACAAATTCAGCATTTATGCCACGCAGGCAATTTTTATTTTTATTGCACTGTTCTTCTTTTTCGAATGAGCTATATTTTTGATTTCACCTTGAGTATGCCTGAAAACTTTTTGACACGGCTATATTCCTGTCTTATACTTTAACAAATGATATTTATCGCAAGAGGCATCAATGATGATTCCCGAAAGGGTTTTTACCGATTCCGGATCTGCAGGAAAAATTTTGCGCTTTCGCTGGCACTCACCTCAATCGAAGTGGCTGGTTCTTGCTGTAATCTGTGCCCCGATAGTAATGGAGATAGGATGGCATGAACTGTTGACTTCGCGTTATGCACAATCTCTTCTTGCCGTTCTCGCTTCGTCTTTTCTGTATGTTGCATTTGCCGGCTGGTTCAATTCTTCAACCGTTACTCTCGAAGGAGAACAACTGACGGTTAAGCATGGCCCTCTTCCCTGGCCCGGCAATCGTTCTCTGCATGTCAGAACCATCCGCAAATTTGAGGTTGTGGAGCATTACGTGCAGACTGAAACGGGTCAGCGGCTGACTTACCGCCTTATCGCAAAGAATCGAAGCGGAGAAGATATCAGGATGATCTCCGCTTTTGCCAGGGATGATTACAATGCTGCGGAATATATCCGCAAGACTCTTGCGGAGTGGCTTGGTCTAAAAGAAGAATAGCTTTCTCCTGCCCTTCTGTTATCCGACCTTTGCGATTGTTGTAATTTCTGCGCTTTGTAAACGCCGTCCGCGCGATGCAGTTAAAAAACCGGAAAACCGGCAGAGGTTCCCGCCACTGCCTGATCCCCCTTAAACAGGTTCAAGAAATGCCGAAATGATCACGATAGCGCCCCGGAGTAATCCCTAACCCATCTTCCGCAGTTGGAAAATGTGAAAGAGGTAATATCAGCTAGTTA